>NZ_JBQFRS010000001.1:0-951529 GCF_056537525.1 Ruegeria sp. CE12
GCGGCGGCTCCGGTGACGGTGGTGGCGGCGATGGCGGCGGCTCCGGTGACGGTGGTGGCGGCGATGGCGGCGGCTCCGGTGACGGTGGTGGGTCCGGCGACGGCGGCACAACTGGTGGTCAAGGCGGCGCTGGCCTCGACTGATCAGGTTGCAGAACGATCAAAGGGCGCGATTATACGCGCCCTTTCCTATGTCGGTTTCTCGAAACCAGAATTCGATAAGCTGGTTGAACTCAGCTTCTTCCGTATACGCCAACCCATCTACGCGGCTGCTTGGGATCCTGCATACGCAGGAACAGATATTGTGTCGCAGACCAGGGTTTAATCTTATTGGTCAGGTTATCTAAGACAAGATCACCCTGGCCAGAACGATAAACCAAAACTGCATGAGCGTTCCGGCGCGTATCCAGTACGGTAGCGATAAGCAGTTTACTGGGATCTATACCTGCCCTGATCAAATCTCTCTTTTTAAGCAGTGCGAAGTCCTCGCAATCTCCGCCCAGAGATGTTGGCAGCGCCCAGCGTTCACGCGTTTTGTACTGCGATTGATCACTCACCGAACGTGTCGAAGCGTTGACCTGCCGGTTGATTTGTTTGACCAGACGCAATTCCTGATGACTGGGAAGCGAAATCGCCGCCTTTTTCGCACAAGCCCAAGTGTATTGTCGGCAAAGTTGCTGAGCTCCGGCCGGCGGCGGTGACGCTGCTACGCTTGGAATAAAGGCAGTTTCTGTCGCATTCGCGTTTGTTCCTGCGACGATCGATCCACAAACCAGCGCAACAAGCCCAATGGTCCGGGCTGAACCCGCAGCAGCGCGCGCAACTAAAGCGTCAAACTTGATGCCGAACGATTTCATGCCTGTTCCTCAATCCATGACCAACGATTGATTGCAGAAGGCCAAGACCATTATCAGTTTCGGGAGCTTATCCGTAAACAGCTAAGCCAGTGCAATCTTAGCTCAGGTTGGGAGGCAAAAGCGGCGGAAATTCGTCACTCAATATGGCCATTTCTGCTCAAGAAAGTGGCATCAAAGGACACAATCTGTGATAGAGCGACCGCTCAATCAGAGGTAATGCGCCCTACAAGCATTTGATTAAAAGTACATTTTTCAACTTAAGAACGACCCCGTGCATGGCAAGGGTGGCTCTATACGTCAATTAAGTGGCAGACGCCTCCACAATCTTGACGGCTTAGTGTTTTTACTCGGATTCGCCTGTTCGGGCCGAGGTGATTCTCACTCAGTGATCTCTACAACAACCAGTTCACGTTCACTTGCCCCGCGAGCGTGATCCAGCGCTTTCTGGTATTCAGGTGAGTGGTAGCAATCCACAGCAGCGTCAACCGACGGGAAACGAGCGACAACATTTCGAGGTCGCTCTTTTCCTTCCAACTGAACATAGCGGGCTGCGCGCGCGATGAATTCACCACCGTGTTTCGCGATCGCCGGACCAGCCAGCTCTGCGTATTTTCCATAAGCCTCGGTGTCAGTCACCGTGACATGTGCGATCCAGAGTGCTGCCAATTTATCCTCCCAATACCTGTTCTGCGGCTTTGATCGCTGCATCGGAATTGGATGCATCTTTGCCACCGCCCTGTGCCATGTCGGGTCGACCACCGCCGCCCTTGCCACCCAATTCAGCTACGGCAGCCTTGACCAGATCAACCGCGGAAACAGTGTCGGTCAGATCTGGGGTCACACCCGCAGCTACCGCTGCCTTGCCACCCGCGTCGGCGATCAGCAGGACTGCCCCCGAACCCAAACGCGCTTTGTGTTCGTCGATTAGTGCGGGCAGATCCTTGCCGGAAACACCGCTCAATGCCTGCGCAAGGAACTTTACACCATTCACATCCCGCGCTTCACTATTGCCACCGGAACCAGGCCCACCGGCCATGGCAAGGTCGCGGCGCAGCTGCGCAACTTCGTTTTGCAACGCTTTGCGCTCATCCAGAAGGGACTTCACGCGTCCGACAACATCATCGGGCTGTGCTTTAAGCTCCAGCGCAACCTGAGCAACCCGTTGATCCTGAGCGGACAGATATTTGAACGCTTCGTCACCGGTCAGAGCTTCGATCCGGCGTACGCCTGCACTGCTGGCACTGTCACCCAGCACAACGAAAGTGCCGATATCGCCCGTCTGGCGAACATGCGTTCCGCCACACAATTCGATCGACCAGGTCTCGCCATCGTGCCCTTTGCCCGTAGGCGCCTTGCCCATCGACACGACGCGAACTTCATCGCCGTACTTTTCGCCAAACAGGGCCTGAGCACCGAGTTCGCGTGCATCGTCCGGTGTCATAATACGTGTTTCAACAGTTGAGTTTTGGCGAATGAAGTCATTCACCTCCCGCTCAACCTTTTTGACTTCTTCAAGCGTCAATGCCTTGGAATGGCTGAAGTCAAATCGTAGACGATCCGCGGCATTCAGCGAACCACGCTGTGCTACATGATCTCCCAATGTCTCCCTCAACGCCTCATGCAGCAAGTGTGTGGCCGAGTGGTTTGCCCGAATGGCGGTCCGGCGTGCATGATCGACCTCAAGTTCCACTGCATCACCCTTACCGATGGTGCCGTGATCAACAGTGATTTTATGCGCGTAGACCTTGCCATCTGCAAATTTTCTGGTGTCATCGACGCGGGCGATATCATTGCGACCCTCCAGGCGACGAATTTCACCGGTGTCGCCGATCTGACCACCCGCTTCCCCATAGAATGGCGTCTGATTGACAATCAGCCAACCGCTGCCACCCTTTTCGATTTTGTCGACCAGCGCACCATCAACGACCAGCGCAGCCACCTGCCCTTCGGCTTTTTCGGTGTCGTAGCCAAGGAAGTCTGTTGCGCCTGCCGTATCCAGAACATCGAACCAGACGGCCTGATCTGCGGATTCACCCGAACCGGCCCATGCCGCACGAGCCTTGGCCTTTTGTTCGGCCATCGCAGCATCAAAACCATCTGTATCGACGGTGCGACCCTTTTCGCGCAAGGCATCCTGTGTCAGGTCCAGCGGAAATCCGTATGTGTCATATAGTTTGAATGCAGCATCCCCGGGCAGCGCCTCGCCTTCCGACAAACCGGAAACTTCATCGTCCAGCAGTTTCAGACCGCGATCAAGGGTCTGCTTAAAGCGGGTTTCTTCCAGCAGCAGTGTCTCTTCGATCAAAGCCTGCGCCTGGCCGAGTTCCGAGTATTGCGCACCCATCAACTGCACCAAGGTTGGCACCAACTGATACATCACCGGATCCTTAGCACCCAGAAGATGTGCGTGGCGCATGGCACGGCGCATGATCCGACGCAGAACATAGCCACGCCCGTCATTCGAAGGCATGACCCCATCAGCAATCAGGAAAGATGTCGACCGCAGGTGGTCTGCAATCACACGATGGTGCACGTTCTGATCCCCATAGGGATCGACATTAGTGACATCTGCCGAAGCCTCGATCAGTGTCTTGAACAGATCGGTGTCGTAGTTGTCGTGGCTACCCTGCAGCAAGGCACCGATCCGCTCGAGCCCCATACCGGTATCGATCGACTGCATGTCGAGTTCCACCATCGAGCCGTCTTCGAACTGCTCGTTCTGCATGAAAACGATGTTCCATATCTCGATGAAGCGGTCACCGTCTTCTTCGGCCGAACCCGGAGGGCCACCCCAGATGTGGTCGCCGTGGTCATAGAAAATCTCGGTGCATGGTCCGCAAGGCCCGGTTGGCCCCATCTGCCAGAAGTTGTCGCTGGTAGCGATACGAATGATCCGGTCCTCGGGGACGCCGACCTTTTTCCAGATTTCGAACGCTTCGTCGTCAGTATGATACACAGTGGTCAGCAGTCGGTTCTTGTCGATGCCAAATTCCTTGGTGATCAACTCCCAGGCAAATGGGATCGCCTCGGGCTTGAAGTAATCACCGAATGAGAAATTGCCGAGCATTTCAAAGAAGGTGTGGTGACGAGCCGTATAACCTACATTGTCCAGGTCATTGTGCTTGCCGCCTGCACGCACACATTTCTGCGCCGTCGTGGCACGCTGATAGTCGCGTGTTTCGACACCAGTGAACAGGTTCTTGAACTGCACCATGCCTGAGTTGACGAACATCAGGGTCGGGTCGTTGCGCGGCACAAGCGGGCTGGACGCGACCACTTCGTGCCCTTGCTTGGCAAAGTAGTTCAGAAAGGTTGAGCGGATATCGTTCAGCGTTGGCATAAGGCTCTCTCAGCGCGCATTCAAATTGTTCTGCGAAGGTTTATCCCCGTCCCCCCGGATAGTCCACAGCATTGGGACCACTAACGAAACAAGGCGGCCCGATTGGACCGCCTTGAGTAAATTGCAGTGGTTCTAATGTCCCCAAAAGGACAGTTAGGCCTCCAGGATATCATCTTCCTCAGCGCTCGGGGGCATGTCGAAATCAAGCCCGTGCGCAGCGCGAATCTTATCCTCGATCTCAAGTGCAGCGCGGCTGTTGTCGCGCAGGTATTGCTTGGCGTTCTCACGCCCCTGCCCGATCCGTTCATCGCCATAGCTGAACCACGAACCCGACTTTTCAACCACGCCTGCTTTTACACCAAGATCCAGCAGTTCGCCCATTTTCGAGATGCCTTCTCCATACATGATGTCGAATTCAACTTGTTTGAACGGCGGTGCAACCTTGTTTTTAACGACCTTCACTCGGGTCTGGTTGCCAACAACCTCATCGCGATCCTTGATCGCGCCAATCCGGCGAATGTCCAGACGAACCGAGCTGTAGAATTTCAGAGCATTACCACCGGTCGTCGTCTCCGGGCTGCCGAACATCACGCCGATCTTCATCCGAATTTGGTTGATGAAGATCACCATACAGTTTGAGCGACTGATCGAGCCGGTCAGCTTACGCATCGCCTGGCTCATCAGGCGGGCCTGAACGCCGACATTACTGTCACCCATGTCGCCTTCGAGTTCGGACTTGGGTGTCAGCGCCGCGACCGAGTCGACAACGACCATGTTGACCGCACCCGAACGTACCAGCGTATCGGTAATTTCAAGCGCCTGTTCGCCGGTATCAGGCTGAGAAATCAGAAGTTCATCCAGATCGACACCCAGCTTACGGGCATATTGAGGGTCTAGTGCATGTTCCGCATCCACGAAGGCACAGACCCCGCCGCGCTTTTGCTGCTCAGCAATACAATGCAGCGTCAGCGTCGTCTTGCCCGAGCTTTCCGGTCCGTAAATTTCAACGATCCGACCCATCGGCAGACCACCGATACCCAGGGCAATGTCCAGCCCCAGTGAACCTGTCGAGCTCGCGTCGATATCTTGCTTGGCATCTTCGCCAAGCTTCATGATCGAGCCTTTGCCAAACTGTCGTTCAATCTGTGCCAGCGCGCTGTCGAGCGCCTTTTGCTTGTCTGCGTTTTTCTTATCGCTCATCGTCAGAAGATCCGCCATTGTCCTGTCGCCTTCTCTTTTGTCACACCCTTGATCGGGCGGCAATCGCTGCTTTGTTCGCCTCTTGTTCCTTATGGGACCAAAAAGAGAACATTTCAATAAAAACTTTATGGACCCACTGTTCTTCAAAGGAGTTAAGGAGTCGTTTACAGCCACGCTTCTCTTGATTTCACGGCCAGCGCAAAGAGTAAGGCATAAGAATTAAGGGCTAATTTTCAGAACAATGCCCCCCGCCAGCAAACAGGTAGAGTGGCCACTTGGATTTACAGCGGGTTCTGCCAACACAAAGTCACAGGCACCCCATAAGCGACCCCATGCACTGGATATCGGACAACGTTTGAACGCCACTCATTGTTCACTCATGAGAAACATTACCTCAAAACACCCCCTATTTTCGATGCAGTCACCATGCAGATACGCATCCGAAAAATTTGGCCCTTGGCCATTCAAACCGAACAATAGTGATCAAATTCGCATACTTTCAGTCCTCGACACTTATGATGGAGGTATAAAACTGCGGCTTCATTGGGAAATAATCTACCGCGTTAAAGAAAGTGAGGATAAAACATCGTCACTATATTTTACTGGATTCTGATACCCATTTAGCGTCGTAATGATCGGGTTATTAAGGTTGGAGTACTATCGTGCATTCTTCGAATGGCGTTGTCGGCAGTCAGGATGAGACCGGCGACTTCATAAATATCTGGCTACTTCTGCGTCGTAACCTGAAGGCCATCGCAATATTGGTCGTTGTCACCGTTGCGCTTACAGCCATTTACATGTCGTCGATCCCGGATCGATATCAAACCAAAGCACAGATGGTGCTGGCCGTATCAGAGACACGTTTCAGTGAAGCGACCGGTCGTATGGAGACCTTTGAATTTGGCCGCGCAAGCGTCGAAACAGAACTGGCCAAGCTTCGTTCCAGAGACTTCGCGGAGCAGGTCGCCGAGCAACTAAGCCTATTTGACAACAGCAGCTTCGTTAACAACATCAGTAAAAGTACGGGCCTTCCGATCCCGGAAGAAATCCACCGCGAAGCCGTAATCGACAAAGTCCTTAGCTCCTACAGCGTGTCCCGTGCCGGAGAGAGCCACGCAGTTACCGTTGAAGGCCGTTCGACCGATCCGGTACTCGCCGCAAGCTTGGCGAACACTGTCATTTCCGTCTATATTGAGAACGAGTTGAGCGGACGCGTCGCTCGTTTGGAAAAGTTCATTTCTGACCTGAAGCGGCGCGTCGGACTACTTGGCGAAGAACTCACTCAAGCTGAAGCAGAACTCGCCGAGTTCATACGCAATGACAGTTTGGACGACGACCAGGTCATGGTGCGTCTCAGAAGCAACGTGGAGCGGGAGAAAGCGATTCTATCTGCCGGTATCGAACAGGGAATTTCGGTAGAAGAAGAGCAAGTTCTGCGGGCACGTGTCGCGGAAGCTGAAGAAAAACTCCAAGTGCGCACGCGCTCGGAACTTTCCCTCCTCCGCAAAGAGCGTGAGATCGAACTTCTGCGCTCGAGGTTTCAGACGGCAATAGACAACCTGAATCTGCTTGAGACACGCATCGGACAGGTTGAGGAAGGTACTGTGCAGGTCTCAGTCGCCCGTGTTCCCATTTCACCTTATGCGCCTAACCGGGTACTCGCATCGCTGCTGGCTGGCATGATGTCGATTATTCTGGGCTTTATTGTCGCCTTGGTTCGGGAAGGTTTGGATCGAACTATCAGAAATGAACAGCAGATACTCAAAGCTACCGGGCTGCGAAATCTCGGCTACTTCACTAAGCAAATTAGCTCAGATGCCAATTCTGAGCATGTAATCGAGGATCTGCTGAACAACCCGCGATCCCCTTTGGCCGAGGCCGCCCGCGGCGTGTTGACTAACTGTATCAAATTTCAGGATGCGAAGATCATCCTGATTACTTCCGGCCTCCCGAACGAGGGGAAATCCCTCGTCAGTTCGGTGCTTGCTGCGTCCGCTGCCGCAGATGGTATGGATACGCTGCTGATCGATCTCGACACACATCGACGAGGGTCTACCAAGCTGCTTTTTTCAAACCCTGATGACGTGCAACGATCAGACATCTACGGTGATAACCTGATTGTGCAACCGGTGCCGATCGCGGCTCAAGCAGCGGGTACTCTGGACCTGATTACTGTCGAGTCTCCAACCCGCGAACTCACAGATGCCGCCGACAACAAACTGAGAAAGCTTCGGGATGCGCTCACTGCGAGGTACGACCTGATTGTGATCGATACTCCTCCGGCGCTGATTTTGGATGAGGTTTATCGCAACGATGCTTTGGTAGATGCGGTATTGCTGGTCGCGCGTTGGGGAAAAACCAGACAAGACGCCTTTGGGACCGTCGCTCGACGCCTTTCTCTTGCCGGGTTCAACGTTTTGGGGACAATTCTAAATGATGTGGACCCCAAGAAATTCCGTTGGATCGGTTACGATGGATACTACGGGAGCTACGACGACTACTAATCCACCTTCAACGAGTGATCTTGTGGCTGTCCGGCCCAGGATCACTAGAACCCCAGCGGCTCGCGAGACCGCAAACCACAATTTCTCGCGCGATTTGTAAAAACATTGGTGATCAGTATCAGTATTCGGAGTGTCAATTGATGGAACGCAAAGCTGAACCACAGCTTCGACAAGGACTACTCATTGTTGTTATCGCTCTCGGCGCTGCGGTCATTCAGTCCGTTTTTCAGCTGTACGATGTGTTTTTGTCAAAAGACTCAATAGGCTACATAAATGCAGAAGCTTATCGAGGTGTCGTCTATCCAGCATTCCTCGACTTATTTGAGTCTCTGGCGCATCCGCTTCGTGCCGCGGTGATTGCCCAGACTTGGTTGTTTTCGATTGCTGCAGCTGTGCTTGCGGTCACATTTGCAAAGTTCTCAGGAAAGCCCAACCTGGGCTTGCTTCTGATCCTGTTGCTCATCGTCAACCCGATGACTTACTATTTTAACAACAGCATCTTAACGGAGTCCCTATTCCAAAGCTCACTCTGTCTGTTTTTAGCGGCCATCATACGCTTGTGCTATAAATTGGACTGGAAGTCTTGCGCGTTGCTGGGCCTGTCTGCTGGCCTGATGGTTATCAGCCGCCCCGTTGGATATGCTGCTTTGCCAGCACTGGTTGTGACACTGATTGCAAGCGGATTTCTGAACCACAAAAAAATCTGGAAAGCCGCTGTAGTTTCAATTGCCAGCGTGGTTCTCGTACTGGCAGCCGAAAAGTTCGCTTATGCTCTCTATCAGGATGCCGAGCGTGAAAGTGTTCTTGGAAACGTGCTGTTTTCCAAAAGTGGTGTCATTTCAGCGGGCGAAAGCCCCTATCCTGCCGAAGATCCGCGGACCGAGATCTGGAACTTTCTTGAATACGGCGAAGCACGGGCAGCGCGAGAGGCAATCGCCAAAGCTCCGCCTGGCCACATCTCGTTTTTCATCCTACATGGATACGAGGCTGACATGCTGTTCAGATACAAGAAAGACGAACTGGCTGCCTTGGCCGAACAAGCCGGTCGACCTCAGCGACAGTTGATGGGCGAAGTTGGGGCGGAAAGGCTTAAGCGGAACATTTCTGGCTTCTTGTCTCTACCGCTCAAGCACTACATCGCGCACTGGCAACCATTCTACTACGCGATTTCGCAAGAAGAGATCGACGACTACATTGCAGTCAACTCGCCGCTACCCATGGACAATGCCTCTGGCCGCTTTAACAGAGATGTCTATACGCCACCCTACGCAACAGCAATTCACATCGTACTGGCGATCGGCTGGGTGATTTCCGTAACAATACTTGTGCTGTCGGTGCTTTGTTTCGGAAAAAACTGGAATGGACGGCGAATGCTAACGTGTGCAGGCTTAGCTGTTCTTTTGCTGCACGGATTGCTGTTATTGTCTTCTATAGTATCGATCGCTGCGGTTCGCTATCTCGCGGTTCTTTGGCCTATCGTCGCTGTCGTCATGTGCGCTGGTATTGTTTTGATTTTAGAGCTGAAGGTGTCGGGGCGGCAGGCTGCGGAACCTGATCCTGAATTGAGCAGTTAGAACTAATTGTAAATTGCATGTGTCTGTCTCTGTCGAGAAGTCTGTTTCAGATGGCACCTGTGGTAAAAAGTGAAAGAGTTGAGGTATGAAAAAAGCTGGTTTTCGGGACTATGTCTCGCTTGCGCGAATAGACCATTGGTTCAAAAACATATTTATCCTCCCGGGCGCGATACTTGCATGGATCATGGGAGCGCAGGTCGACGCGGGTATTCTTGTAAATCTGCTGATCGGCATATTTTCGATATGCTTGATCGCGTCTGCCAACTACACGATCAATGAATGGCTGGACCGTGAGTTTGATCGCCATCATCCACTTAAGAAAGAAAGAGCCTCTGTTGTAACAGATGTGGACGGGCGCATTGTGTTTTTGCAATGGGCCGGTCTGAGCATCGTAGGGCTTGTTCTGGCTTTCTCGATCAATTTCCCCTTCTTTCTGACGGCCCTCGCCCTTTTGATCATGGGGGTCATTTACAACGTCAAACCTATTCGATCCAAAGACCGGGCATATCTTGATGTGCTGAGTGAGGCGATCAACAACCCAATCCGGTTCTTTGCCGGATGGTACATACTTGTCCCGCCAATCGTGGCGCCGTCCAGCGTCTTGATTTCATATTGGTTTGGCGGCGCATATCTTATGGCGATCAAGCGTTTTGCCGAGTATCGAACGATCGATGACCCCAGCCGCGCAGCGCTCTATCGTGCGTCCTTCAAGAACTATGATGAATCAAAGCTGCTAGTTTCCGCAGTAGTCTATGCGATCCTCTCGACTGCATTTCTCGGAGTGTTCCTGACGAAGTACAAGGTAGAATTGCTTCTATCGCTACCTTTCGTGGCTATGCTGTTCGGGCGTTACCTTTTTGTTGGGCTCGCGAAAGACTCCATCGCGCAAGCGCCCGAGAACCTGTATAAACAAAAGGGATTGGTTGCTCAGGTTCTGATACTGGTTGTCGTCATGTTCGTCCTTTTGCAGATAAAACTGCCCTTCCTTGAAGAGATGCTGGAAATCAAAGCTGTAGGCACTTGAATGACGCGTCAGAGGCCAACGTTCATTTTGCTTCCACTGAACTTTATCGGCGGGCTCATAGCTCTGGGTGTACATCTGGTCGTTATGTCCCTGCTGATCATGTTCACCGAGATAAATGCGGTGGTGGCCAGCGTGATTGGCTTCTTTTGCGCGATACCTGTGAATTATATATTTCAGCGAAAGATAGTGTTTCGATCGTCGGCCAGAGTCGGCCTTCAGTTTTTGACCTACACCAGCGTTACGATGATATCGGCTGTGTTGAATGCCATTTTATTTGCCGGGTTGTGGAAAATTCTGCAGCCGAACTATATCTTAACCCAGATAATCGTAACCGCGGTCATTTTCTTGCTGAATTTTTTTGTCAACAAGAACATCACATTCGCGCGGAGACGCTAACATGACTTCTGCGCATCTATCCTCTGTTCCAGCTACAGCGCCTGATCTGGTTGTTTTTGACCTCGACCAGACGATTACAACAAATGACACATACGTCTACTTTCTACTGAGCGTTCTGCGCAAAAGACCCTTGCGCCTGATCTATTGCATTCCCCTGCCCTTTGCCGTCGCGATGCATAAGATGGGTTTCCGGAACAACACGTGGCTCAAGAGAGTTTTTCTGCGTGCTATCTGTGGCGGATGTGAACGTGAGTTCGTTGAACAGCTTGGTAACGAGGTCGCCGGACGTGTGATCTCGAAAAAGCTCAGACCCGGCGCTATTCCGGTGTTGGAGAGACACAAAAATCGCGGTGATCGGATAGCCATCGCAACGGCGAGCATTGATATCTACGCCCTCGCAATTGCAGAGAAACTGGGCATTGATAAGGTAGACGTGCTTTGCACACAGGCACAGTGGAGCGGAAGTAAACTGACCGGTGATCTGGCCTCACAAAACCTTTATGGTTCGAACAAGACGCGAGCGGTACAGAATTGGGCAGAGTCTGCAGGTCGTTCCGACATTGATGTGGCTTACAGCGACCACCATTCGGATTTTTCATTACTTGAATCCGCCAGGCACGGTGTTGCTGTTAATCCGAATGATCGCCTGATGAAGCTGGCGTCCGAAGCCGATTTAGAAGTAGTTGATTGGAATGTGATTGGTTAAGAAATGGTTGATGTTGCTCAAAGTTTAGAACTCGGATCGTCTGCTACCTGTTGGTTATGCGGACAGCACACGTTGGTAACGGTGCGCGAAAGTAGTCTTCCCCAGGATATATCAAAGGATAATTTTAAGATCTCCAATTCAGACTATGGAGTTACAGCATCTATAGATCGCTGCTCCAATTGCGGGTTCCATCAGTGCACCGACATGATGGATGTTCTTCAGTTTTATGAAGACATGGACGATCCCGGATATGAAGAAACGCGCGAGCAACGCGCGTTGCAGGAACGTGCGCTTCTGAAATGCTTGCCGCAACCGACTGCAAGCAAACCACTGCGCTTGCTCGATGTGGGTGCCGGTTCAGGTATTCTTGTCGAAGAGGCTCTTGAAATGGGATTTGATGCGATTGGTGTTGAGCCATCGCAGAGCCTGCAGGAAACAGCAAATGACCTTGGTATTCCTGTTCTGAAGGGCGTACTTCCACATCCTGAAATCTCGGGGAAATTTGATCTTATTACCATCGTGGACGTGATCGAACACGTCCCCGATCCGGTAGGCCTCATAGCGACGGCCGCAGAGTTGTTGTCCGAGAATGGTACTTTGATCGTCGTTACGCCCGACCGCCTTTCATTGGTCGCAAGGCTGATGGGACGCCAGTGGTGGCATTACCGTGTCGCGCATATCGGCTATTTTGATCCTAAAACTCTTAACTTCGCACTCGAGAGAGCGAACTTAAGACAGACAGAATTCCGTCGACCGACCTGGTACTTTCCGATCAACTACTTGGTGGAAAGAACGCTTAGCTATTTTCCGAAATGGATGCGTTTCAAGTTCCCTGACTTTATCGGTCAGCTCGTTGTCCCGCTAAATCTTCGAGATTCAATGATCGTCGGAGCGCAGAAAATTTCAAAAGACTGAGCTTGCTCGCACAGGTGTTCAGTCACTAACATTTTCAGTCTGATGGGATGTCGCGCTCATGTATAGTTCATTGCGGTTCCTTAGAAACCCGCGCCCACGTTCGCAGGAACGGTCTGGGCTTCTCTTTCGTGGTTTGCTTCTCATTCTGCTTTACACCCCGGCCAACCTAGCTCTCGCCGAGGATAATGTCGGACAAAAAACCTTCCCTCCCCAGCTTCCGGATGGTCAACAACGGGCATTTCCTACTGCCGAAGGACACGGCGCAGCCGCCAAAGGGGGTCGTGGTGGCCGAGCTATCTATGTAACGAATACAGATGAGTTTGGCCCAGGATCTTTGCGGGACTGTATTCAAGATCGCGGACCAAGAACCTGTATCTTCAGGGTCAGCGGAACCATTGTTTTGGAAAGACAGTCACTGGTTGCTGTAAATCCATACCTGACGATAGCAGGTGAAACTGCTCCGGGCGGTGGCATCGCAATTCGCAACGGCCCCCTTCAATTGCGCCCGTCGTTGGAAATCCATACCCATGACGTAATCGTCCGGCACGTGCGTATCCGCCCCGGCCCCCATGAAGTAAAGTCATGCTGCTCGGGTGCAATCGGAGTATATACCCGAGCAAGCCGCGATATCATCTTCGACCATATCTCGGCCAGCTGGGGCAGCGACGAAACGATGGACTCCGAGTTTGCCGAACGGTTGACTGTACAATGGAGCATCTTCAGCGAACCGTTATTGAGTGGTGGTCCCGGCAAAAGCAATCGCGCTCGCAACATGCTCCTGACCAAAGGTGGCAACTTCAGCGTTCATCACAACCTGTTTTCTCATAGCATTTTCAGAAACCCACAGATTTCACCGCAGGAACCGGGAACGACCATCGAGATCGTGAACAACCTGATGTACTCGCCGCGATGGCAATACGTGGTCGCACTAGACAATCACTGGGTTGAAGTGGCGGCAAATATTATCGGAAACCTGAAGCTCACGGGCAAGAACATAGCTTCAGACCAGCTGGTGCATCTATTCGACGGTGGCGAACACGGCTATCGGCTGTTTCTGAAAGACAACATCGACGAAGACAATCGCGCGGACAGTAGCCTGCCCGAAGAGCTTGTTCTGGCTCCAGAACATCGAGAATACGTGGTCGATACACCAGTCGTAACACCGTTAGTC
The DNA here is from genome assembly GCF_056537525.1 of Ruegeria sp. CE12. NCBI lineage: Bacteria > Pseudomonadati > Pseudomonadota > Alphaproteobacteria > Rhodobacterales > Roseobacteraceae > Ruegeria > Ruegeria sp. CE12. The sequence continues at coordinate 13,687 of NZ_JBQFRS010000001.1, forward strand.
GAAGCTGATCCGGCGTCATCTGTGTACGAAACAGTCTTGCAAAACGCGGGAGCGACACGCCCTGAGAGAGACAGTGTTGACGAACGCGTTCTCGATGAAGTTCGGGCGCGTTCCGGTCGCATACTCAAAAGAAATCCTGAAAAAGTAGACGGATGGCCCGAGCTGATCAGCACCGTGCCATATGACGATCTAGATCAGGACGGCATCGCTGATGACTGGGAGCGGGACAAGGGACTGAACCCCGAAGATCAAAGTGATGGAGCACTCGATCGCGATGGTGACGGTTGGACAAATCTGGAAGAGTTTCTTCATGAATTGGCCGGCGACGGTGTAGGAATGTAAGTAACGGGTCAATCACGGTAAATTTGTTATGCTCCCGTGACCGAGACGCCGCCTGTATATGATTGAGAGTAGAAGAGATGATGAAAGGAGCACTTAGTCTAAACCGGCCCAAAACGTCGCTTGAACAAGCTGAGCTTTTTTGCGCCGTTCTGGGGGTTTTGTTTAGCACTTTCATCTCATTCCGCGCTCCATTCATACTCTTTACCGCCAGTGATTTCTTTTTGACCGTGTCCCTGATGCTGCGGTGTACGCGCAGCATTCCCAAATTCCCCATTCATTCGGCCACCTCAATGTGGATGCTGGGTGTTGGTATGGTCGTTGCGGGGTTGCTGATCGGAGGCATTGCCCACGGCAATCCTGAGAATGCCTTTGTTGTAATCGTGCAGTATTTCTTTTCACTGGTTTTGCTTCCGCTGGCGATTTTAGGCCGCCCCTATAAAGAGGCTGTATTGCTGGCAAAGGTCGGAGTCGTCTCAATTGGCCTCAATTGCCTGATCGGAATGATCGCCTATGCCGTCGGATATTCAACCAAGGAAGGTCGGCAGTTCATATTGGTAAGTGGAAACAGACGGGTTACGGGGCTTGTGGACAACCCCAACGGCTTGGCTGGCCTTATTGTGCTGTGGTTCCCAATTCTGTGGTATCTGGGCCTCGCACGAGCGTTCCGACCGGCTGTTTTTCTGGGCTTCTTCGCACTGACGTTCATAACATTGATCTTCACAAGCTCGAACTCCAGCCTTGCGGGCGCCTTCATCTGCGCCCTTATCTATTTGCTATTACTAGGTAAATTCAAAGTCTTCCTGATATGGACGACAGCTATCACTTGCATTGTTGCAATCGGTTTACGATGGGCTGAACTCATTCTTCCCCCTACTTTCAGGAGAAGAGTGCTGACACCGATCTTAGAAGGTGATCTGCAGGAAGCAGGTACATTCGACGACCGTGCAGACCTAATGGTCGAAGCATGGCGACTTCTCCCGGACTACATGCTAATCGGCATGGGCGGAGGTCGATATCGCGAGGTCAGCGCTGACAATATTTCCGTCCATAACCTGTACCTTCTGCTCGCAAACGAAGGTAGTTTGATGGCCTTGTTCGGCCTGGCGCTGATCTTTCTGGCCGCGATAGTCTCCGCTTTGCTGGTAAAGTCAGATACGCCACACAAAGCACTGGGCCGTGCCACCGTAATCACGATTACCCTGACATTTGCGGCATTGGCAATGAACTTCACCCATGTATATCAGAGAGGGATTCTGGTCCCTTGGATTGTGTCGATAGGTCTGCTTTCGGTCCATAGAATGGCGCATAGCCGACAATGACCTAACCCCTCACTGATGTTTCTGCACTTCTGAGTACAATACTGTCTGTAGTGGTCCACCTGACCCGCCCCTCATTCAGGTCCAACTAGCTGAGTTGCTGAAGCACCGCTTCGGTCAATTGGTTAAGGGAAAACGGTTTGGGCAGAAATGTCGAATTGGGAAGCTCGGGCCCTGAGTCACCAAATGCACCTTCAGTGTATCCAGACATGAACACCACTCGGACATCGGGTCGTGTTTCCATCGCCTTTTTGACCCAGGTCGGCCCGTCCATGCCCGGCATTACAACATCAGTAACAAACACATCCACGTTCAGCTCGGAATCTTCCAGCAACTTCAACGCATCTTCTGCGGATTCCGCCTCAAGCACAGTGAAACCCTTGAGGCGTAACGCCCGCGTGGCAAAGGCACGCACCGGTGCTTCGTCCTCGACCAAAAGAACCACCCCTTCGCCCTGACGCGATGAATGAACATCCGGAGTGTTTTGCTCGCTCGTTTCGGTGCTTTCTCTCGCTGCACAAACCGGCAGGAACACGGTAAATTCCGTTCCTTTGCCTGCGATACTGTCAACAAAAATGAAACCGCCGGTCTGTTTCACGATACCGTAGGCGGTCGACAAGCCCAGACCCGTGCCCTCTCCGGTCCTTTTTGTGGTGTAGAACGGTTCGAATACTTTTTGCAGCTTGTCGGCGGGAATACCGACGCCACTATCGATGACCTTAACGGTCACATATTCACCAACCGGTACTGTGGCACGATCCCTAGCAATGGCCTGATTGACGATCAAAACTTCGGTTTCAATTCGGATTTCCCCACCTTCCGGCATTGCGTCACGGGCATTGACGACGAGATTCATCAAAACCTGTTCCAGCTGTCGTTTATCAGCTCGGACTGGCTTGAGAACTGGATCGTGGCTGAGGGTCAGTCTGATCTTTTCCCCCACCAGACGGTTCAACAAATGGATTAGATCCGAAATCGTATCCCGTAGATCAAGCACTTCTGGCCGCAGCGTTTGCTTACGGGAAAACGCGAGCAGTTGGCTGACCAACGCAGCTGCTCGGTTGGCGTTTTGGTTGATCTGAACCAGATCACCATAATTCGGGTCACTCTGATCGTGTCGCAACAACAACAGATCACAATGCCCTGATATCGCGGTCAGTAAGTTGTTGAAATCATGGGCAACGCCGCCAGCAAGCTGCCCTACCGCCTGCATTTTCTGTCCTTGCACGAATTGCGCCTCGAGCGTTTTCAATTCAGTGGCATCATTTAGGACAGCTATGAGCCCTACTTGTCCGTCCACAATCGTACGAGCAAGCGTGACTTGTACGAAGACCTCTTTGTCCTTCCTGCTCAACCTCAGAAATTCCGATCTTGGTACAACGTCTTGCATTGCGGTCTGTGCCAACCATTCACGAACCGGATGGCCCAAACCGTGCATGATGCTTTCGATATTGGTCTCGCCGCAGCCTGTCTCTCCAACCAGCTTTGCGGCAAGCCGATTGGTCTCCAGTATCTCTCCGGTTGGTGACAGCCGCATCACCGGTACAGGTAGATCAGCGAACGGAGTGGAATACTGACCTTCCAGCGTCTCCTGAAACGGGATTAGGATTACATCCCTACCCGATCCATAGCGGCGCACCTCCGAAGCTATCACGCGTGTTTCTCCGCTTGGGGTCTGAATTCGAGTGACTTTTGCCTTGTCGGAAAGCGGTTCAGACAAGATCACATCCAATGCTGCAGGTGCAAACCCGATCAATTCCCGTGCTGCAATATTCATGTCCAGAATAACATCACTGCGCCCCAAAGTAAGCACGGGCAATGAGATCCTTGCCCATTGACCCTGTTCAGCGATCCTAAGGCGCCAGTAAATCAGTCCACCACCAAGAGAGTACGCGGACATCGGAACTGTGCGACCCTTGGTTACAATGTCTTCACGTGTTTGTCCCTGAACCTCCGCTAGAGATTGCAGTCGTGTCAGGATCGCGGATGGATTGGCGAAGAGGGATCTCAAACAGACATCCAGCCGTGTTCCAGCAACGGCGTTGAACCTGTTTTTTGCAGACCTGTTTGCCACAAGAATTTCACCCTGAGCATCAGCGATGAAACAAGGCTCATCCTCCTTTTCAACGAAGGTTGAGAGGAGTGCTTTGACCTGCTGCGATGAGCGAACTGCAATCCACTCTTTTAGGGTGACGGCCGCCGTTGCTACCAACACGGACACACCGATGATCAGAATTATCGGATTCCAATTGGCAGGAAGCACTTCAAAGACTGGAAGAGCGCACATCAGTACGGCGAGCACAGTTATCGGGACCAGGCGAGTAACATCGGGAAGATGACGGTCGGACAGATCGGGAAACGGTGCAGCGGTATCGGACATCAACAACCTAAATCAGAATTTGCACGCCGATAACGACCTGCAATTGGTTAACCGCCGCTTAACGGGATACCGGCGACGAAATCTTCTATAGGTTGTGTTGTAAAATCTACGCTCTCGTCAAGTGTGCTGAGAAGAAACCATCGGCCCCTTGTGTAACCAGCCACGTATTTTGAAACCCGACGCTCCAATCAGAGTTTTCCTTCAAAAACGTCGCTATGACAGCCTGGTTTTCAGCATTCAGCATTGAACACGTTGCATACGCCAATGTTCCATCCCGCTTTAGCAAGCCAGAAGCTGTCTCAAGGATCCTTGTTTGGATTGAGAACAACTCCTTCAGTTGCTCCGCAGTCAAAGACCACTTGCCCGCAGGTGCGCGACGCCACGACCCGCTTCCAGAACACGGCACGTCTGTAAGCACAAGATCAAAGGGGGCTTTCTTTTCAACGTCATCAGCGGTCAACACCGAGATATTTGCCCCTGCGCGCTGGGCGCGCGCAGGCAGATCGCGCATACGCCCTGGATTGGCATCATGCGCATAAACCTGAACGCCCTTATGTGCGGCCAGTGCCAGCGCTTTACCACCACCACCCGCGCAGTAGTCCAAGACACGCATGCCGGGTTGCAAGGGCAATGCGGCTACGACCGCCTGACTAGCCGCGTCCTGTAGTTCAACCAGCCCTTGTGTATAGGCACGGCATTGTGAGATTTTTCGTGCGCCCACTGTCACCTCAAGCGCGGTATCGCACGCTGGGTGTTCAACGGCGGTGATGCCATCGGCCTCAAGCAAACCTATTGCTTCCGCCACATCCGTTTTGGCAACATTTACACGCAAGTGAACAGGCGCTCTGTTCTGCAGTGCCATTGCGGCTGCCTCTACCTTTTCCCCTAGCGACTGCTTGAATTCCGGCCAGAGCCAGTCAGGGATGTCATAGCGCTCTGCATCGCTGATGAACTCACGCGCATTCTCGGTACCATCAACTGGCTCCGGCGCGTACCGTTCCCCCGAGAACAAGACACTCGGGTCGGTCCCTGCAGCACGTACCGAGCCAAGCATGAGCCCTCGGCCAGTCCCGGATCCACCCTGCGCGGCGAAGGATCGCTTGTGCCGTAGTGCATCGAAAACATGATCTCGGATGGCCGCCCGATCCTTGGACCCGGCAAACCGGCTGCGACGCGCCCAACCTGTCAACGCCTTCTCTACCGGCGCGCCGGCAAGAATATCGTCAAGAATTTCGATCGAGGCCTGAACACGCGCGGCAGGGGTCATTGCAATTCCCTAGTTTGATATAAACCGGAACCGGATGGATCCGACATTCATAACGCAAAACGGCGCCCCGGTAGGAGCGCCGCATTTACTTTCATATGGTTCACATTACCCGGTAGTTCGGGCTTTCACGCGTGATCTGAACGTCATGCACGTGGCTTTCTTTCAAGCCAGCACCAGTGATTTTGACAAAGTTACAGTTGCGGCGCATTTCATCCACTGTCGCGCATCCAGTGTATCCCATTGCAGCACGCAATCCACCGACGAGCTGATGAATAACTGCACTGGCTGAACCTTTGTAAGGCACCTGCCCCTCGATACCTTCAGGAACCAGTTTGTCGTTGGCCGCATCCTTTTGGAAATAACGGTCCGCAGATCCTCGGGCCATTGCCCCAAGGCTGCCCATACCGCGATAGGATTTGAACGAACGGCCTTGATAAAGGATCACCTCGCCCGGGCTTTCATCCGTTCCAGCAATCATCGAACCCACCATGGCACAGGACGCGCCCGCAGCGATGGCCTTGGCGAAATCGCCCGAGAACTTTATGCCGCCATCAGCGATGACCGGCACATCACCCGCGGCTGCCGCACAATCCATAATCGCGGTTAACTGAGGCACACCGACACCGGCAACCATTCGGGTTGTGCAGATCGAGCCAGGACCAATACCCACTTTGATCGCATCCGCACCTGCATCAATAAGCGCTTTCGCAGCATCTCCGGTTGCAACGTTGCCAGCAATGATCTGCACTTCGTTCGAAAGCGTTTTCACTCGTTTCACCGCATCCAGGACACCCTGCGAATGTCCATGAGCCGTATCGACGACAATGATGTCAGCGCCCGAGTCTACCAGCAGTTCCGAACGTTCAAATCCGGCATCACCTACCGAAGTTGCAGCTGCGACCCGCAGACGACCCAAACGGTCTTTGCAAGCGGTTGGGTTCAGAACAGCCTGTTCGGTGTCTTTCAAGGTCAGAAGACCGGTCAACTTGCCTTCGGCGTCGACCACCAGCAGCTTTTCAATACGGCGGGCCTTCATCAGGCTCTTGGCTTCTTCAAGATCCGCAGGTTCACGCAGCATCGCCAGATTATCAGTCGTCATCATGGCTTTGATCGGAGTGTCATCAGATGTCGCGAACCGCATGTCCCGGTTCGTGACGATGCCCAGAACCCGACCATCGTCTTCAACGACTGGGAAACCCGTGAAATTGTAGCGCTGAACCAACGCCTTGGCGTCAGCCAACGTCTGATCCGCCCGCAGTGTGACGGGGTTGTAAACGATGCCGGATTCAAAGCGTTTGACACGCCGTACTTCGCGCGATTGCTCTTCAGCGGACAGGTTCTTGTGGATGACCCCGATACCGCCAGCCTGCGCCATGGCAATCGCCATTCTCGCCTCGGTCACCGTATCCATTGCCGAGCTGAGCAAAGGGATATTCATGGTGATTTCACGCGTCACGCGCGTGGCGGTATCCGCCGTCGCCGGCAGCACCGACGAAGCCGCCGGAACCAATAGAACGTCGTCAAAGGTGAGTGCCTCACGAATCTGCATCTGATTACCCCATGCAAAAGCCCGTTTGGCGGTGACCCTATTACATGGATTCAGCCGAAGGAAAAGCCCCTGAACCCAAGTTGTTTCGGGCTGCGCGCCGATGCCATGCCGGAAAACGACGCAAGCTGCCTAAAACGTGCCGCTGAATGCCCTTTCCCTTTGCGCACAAACCCATATCTTGCGCGGCATACGCGCGAATACAAAAGGCAGGCCGATCATGACCACCGACCCCCTTGTCGTCTTTACTCCCTCGGGCAAACGCGGGCACTTTCCCGTCGGCACACCGATTCTGACTGCGGCCCGTCAATTGGGCGTTGATCTGGATTCGGTTTGTGGCGGGCGCGGCATTTGCTCGAAATGCCAGATCACGCCCAGCTTTGGTGAATTCCCCAAACACGGCGTCACCGTCGCCGAAGATGCCCTGAGTGAGTGGAACGCTGTCGAGCAGCGATATGATGACAAGCGTGGCCTGAAACCCGGGCGTCGGCTTGGCTGTCAGGCGACAGTTCAGGGTGATGTCGTCATCGACGTTCCGCCTGAAAGCCAGGTGCATCGTCAGGTCGTCCGCAAGGCAGCCGCAGCGCGCGCGATCACCATGGACCCGGCAACCCGTCTGTATTTTGTCGTGGTGGAAGAGCCCGACATGCACTCTCCCACTGGCGATCTGGAGCGTCTGGAGCGTGCCCTACGCGAGCAGTGGAAGATCGAGGCCGTAACCGCTGACCTTTCGCTGATGTCAAAGCTGCAGCCCGTTCTGCGTAAAGGCAAATGGGAAGTCACCGTCGCAGTCCATAAGGGCCACAAAGACGAAGTGGCCAAGGTCGTCGAAATCTGGCCCGGCCTGCATGAACATGGGCTCTACGGTCTGGCCATCGACCTCGGCTCGACCACCATCGCTGCTCACCTGACTGATCTGGAAACCGGAGAAGTTAAGGCATCCTCCGGTCTGATGAACCCGCAGATCCGCTTTGGCGAGGACCTCATGAGCCGCGTTTCGTACTCGATGATGAACCCCGGCGGCGACCAGGAGATGACGAAGGCCGTCCGCGAGGCCATCAACGACCTGACGTCTTCGATCGCTGACGAGGCGGGGATTGATGCGGAACTGATCGTCGAAACGGTTTTCGTCTGTAACCCGGTCATGCACCACCTCCTGCTGGGTCTGGACCCGGTAGAATTGGGTCAGGCGCCGTTTGCTCTGGCAACTTCGGAAAGCATGTCCCTGCCCGCGCGCGAGATGGACCTGACCAACATGAACCCGCGCGCGCAGGTCTACATCCTGCCCTGTATCGCGGGTCATGTAGGAGCTGACTGTGCCGCGGTTGCGTTGTCCGAGGAACCCGGCAAATCCGAAGATCTTGTCTTGATCGTAGATGTGGGCACAAACGCTGAAATTCTGCTTGGCAACACCAGCCGTGTTCTGGCCTGCTCTTCACCCACAGGCCCTGCGTTCGAAGGTGCCCAGATCAGTTCGGGTCAACGCGCCGCCCCCGGGTCGATTGAGCGGATCGAAATCGATCCGGTAACTAAAGAGCCGCGGTTCCGGATTATTGGCTCGGAAAGATGGTCGGACGAAGAAGGATTCGATCAGGATGTCGCGACAACTGGAATCACTGGCATTTGTGGCTCGGGCATCATCGAGGCCGTCGCCGAAATGCGTATCGCGGGCCTGTTGGACGAAAGCGGACTGATCGGATCGGCCGAGCAAACCGGTACGTCCCGCTCAGTTCCCGAAGGGCGCACCCATTCTTACCTGATCCACGACGCAAGCGCCGAAGGTGGTCCGCGCATTACCGTCACACAAGGTGACATTCGTGCAATTCAGCTCGCGAAATCAGCGCTTTATGCCGGTGCACGGCTTCTGATGGATGAGATGGAAGTGGACAAGGTGGACCGCGTGGTACTGGCGGGAGCCTTTGGCGCGCATATCTCGACCAAACATGCGATGGTGTTGGGAATGATCCCAGACGCCCCATTGGACAAGGTTTCCAGCGCAGGGAATGCGGCGGGAACGGGTGCGCGGATCGCGCTCTGCAACATCTCAGCTCGCGCTGAAATCGAGCGTGTCGTTCGGGAAATCACCAAAGTTGAAACCGCAATCGAGCCTAAGTTCCAGGATCATTTCGTGGCCGCCAACGCCATCCCGCACAAAACCGATCCGTTCCCGGAACTGGCACAGGTGGTTACCCTGCCAAATCCGAGCTTTAACACGGGCGGAGATCAGGAAAATTCTGGCCGTCGCCGTCGCAGAAGGTCATAGTCGGGCCAACCATAGGAGGCCCGTATGCAGACAGTGAACGAAGAACAAGCCGAGTACTGGGGCAAGTCGGCATCAGGCGCAAAATGGCTGACCTACGAAGATCAGCTTGATCACCTGATGTCCCCCGTACTTGAGCTGGTGCTTGATCGTGCCGGTCTGCAAACGGGCATGCGTATACTCGATATCGGCTGCGGTACCGGTGTAAGCTCTATTGCTGCAGCAAAGCAGGTCGGCGAAAGCGGACATGTGCTGGCCGCAGATATATCCGAGCCATTTCTTGATCGCGCCCGAACTCGTGCGTCAGATCAGGAATTGAACAATATCACTTTCCAGTATGCTGATGCGCAAACGCACGATTTTGCTGAAGACGATCGGGATGCCGCAATTTCACGCTTTGGTGTGATGTTCTTTGAAGACTCCGTAGCCGCCTTTTCAAATATGGCCCGCGCGCTGAAGCCCGGTGGCCAGATGACATTCGCGGCTTGGGGACCCTTGGCAGACAATCCGTGGTTTAAGATTCCACATATCGCGGCAACCTCTCGCCTCGGACACCCGCCTAAAGTTGACCGTTTTGCCCCCGGCCCTTTGGCGTTTCACGATATCGATCACGTGACGGGAATGATGACCGAAGCTGGACTTACTGACGTTCAGGCACAAGCCGTGCCACTTGGATTGCGGGGCATTGGCTCAGTTCGGGATTCGGCCATTCTTTGTACACGCGTTGGTCCCGCAGCGCGGGTTATCTCGCACTTTGATGGAACGTCAGCAGATGTGCATGCCATTCAGGAAGGCGTTGCAGACGCGTTCAGTTCCTTTGAAAATGGGCAAGATCTGAAAATACCTGCTGTGATCAACTTGTTTCAGGCGCGCAGATCAACCTGATCAAGTTGGAGCGGGTAGCGGGAATCGAACCCGCGCGTTCAGCTTGGGAAGCTGACAGGCTACCATTACATCATACCCGCTGCGCCGGACTGAATATCATCACTCTCAGAACGTGAGCAAGAGCTTTCAAACTTTGTGACCCACCCATGGAAACAAGAAAAAGGCCGGATCATTGATCCGGCCTTTTGTGTGATTTAGTTCAAAATTATCAGGCGCGACGACGACGTCCGCCACCACGGCGTCCACGTGCACCCTCACCTTCGGCACCAGCCGCTTCAGGCGCTTTGTTGAACCGGATCCACTCACCGCCATGCGGGTCGTTGTTGGTCAGCAGGTTGGCGGCGCGAATGGCCTCCATTTCCTTACCCGCACGCGGCTTGGTCGAACCCAGGCCAAACATCTGAACGAATGTTTCGTCGTCCATGCCTTCGGGCAGGATGATACCCGCTGCAGCAACGGCCTCTTTCTTCTCAGCGATCTTCTTCTGAGTGGTCGGCAATGCGACCGGGTTCATGATCGCAGACGTCATGCCAGCGCCCATTGCCATCGGCAGGAAGGCGTTGTTGATGCCATGACGGTTCGGCAGACCGAACGAGATGTTGGAGGCACCACAAGTGGTGTTTACACCCAGCTCTTCCCGCAGACGACGGACCAGCGCGAACACCTGCTGGCCAGCAGTTGCCATTGCGCCGATTGGCATGACCAGCGGGTCAACCACGATGTCATGGGCCGGAATACCGTAATCAGCGGCACGCTCAACGATAGTTTTCGCAACTGCAAAGCGCACATCCGGGTCTTCCGAGATGCCGGTGTCGTCGTTCGAGATCGCCACAACCGGTACGTTGTATTTCTTGACCAGTGGCAGAACCATCTCAAGGCGTTCTTCTTCACCGGTGACCGAGTTCAGCAGCGGACGGCCCTCTGCAGCGGCCAGACCGGCCTCCAGCGCACCCGGAACCGACGAGTCGATGCACAGCGGCACATCGACAAGACCCTGAACCAGCTCGACGATCTTGGTCATCAGCGGTGGCTCGGTCTCGTTCGGGTTGGGGTTCGAGTTGTAAACAACCCCTGCGTTGATATCCAGAACGGTCGCGCCTGCGGCTACTTGGGCCAACGCGTCTTTCTCAACGGTCGAGAAATCGCCCGCTTCCAGCTCTGCAGCCAGCTTTTTACGGCCGGTGGGGTTGATCCGCTCACCGATTACGCAAAACGGCTCATCAAAGCCCAGAACGGCGGTTTTTGTTTTTGATTCTACGACTGTACGGGTCATGTCCGTTCCTTAGGAGTTTACAGGCTTTGCCGAGGCGCCGCCGTTGTTGATTGCCCAGTTGGCGTTGGTCTTGATGCCGCCAAGCGGGAAGAAGTGTACATTGGTGATGTTAAAGTCCGGGTTGGCCGCTTTGTGGTTGGCCAGTTCGGTAATCACGTCGGTCGGCTCATACGGCAGCAACAGCTTGGAGACATCCATCGCGCGCTTCTGCAGAACCTTCAGCGACGGACCAACACCGCAAGCAATGGCGAACTTGATCAGGGTCTGCAGCTTGGCCGGACCCGCGATGCCGATATGCACCGGAATATCGATACCAGCCTCTTTCAGACTATCAGCCCATTCGATGATCGGTTTGGCGTCAAAGGCGAACTGAGTCGCCAGAGCCATCTCCGCATCGGTGGTCTCGTTGAATTTCTGCTTCCAGCGCAGCGCTTCGTCCACGTTCTTGGTCGAGCCATCTGGGTCAATGTCTTTGTTGCCCTCGGGGTGACCCGCAACGTGCAGGCGCTTGAATCCTGCTTTGTCGAACAGGCCACTTTCCAGCAACTGCATCGAGCTGTCGAAGTCACCATGCGGCTTGGCAACACCACCAGCCAGCAGCAGCGCCTGATCTACGCCCGCTTCGCCCTGATACATGGAAATCCAGTTTTCCAGGGTCGCAGCGTCCTTGATGATCCGCGCCGGGAAGTGCGGCATGACCGGATAACCTTCGTCCGCGATCCGCTTGGCAGTCTTAACCATGTCCTCGATGGGCGTGCCTTCGATATGGGCGATGTAGACGCGAGTTCCTTCAGGCAGCAGCGCGCGGAAGTCTTCGACCTTTTCGGCGGTGCGTGGCATCACCTCAATCGAGTAGCCCTGCAAAAAGGCTTCGACGGTCGGATTCACAGGGCCGTTTTCAACGGCATCACGTTTCTTGAAGTTCAGCAAAGCCATTGCGGCCTCCCATATAGATCTTGGGCTCATGCCCAACCGTCGTTGGCGATCAGGGTTTTGACACGTTCCTGATCATACTCCGTTTCCAAACGCACCGCTTCTGCCTCGGCAATCTCTGCCGGGTCGCCATCGACCACAAAGGGCTCGGCCTTGCGCCATTCGGCCAGGTAGGCATCACTGTCCTTGGCATTCACCTTCATGGCAGCCCGGTCGATCGCTTGCTCGAACCGTTCCTCCAATTGCCGCTTGGCCCCGCGCCGGCCTTTGCCGACGATGACCTGAGCGGGAATGTCGCGCCAATATACGATTGTGACGTCAGGCATCCTGTTTGATTCCTCCTAGCCAGATGAGCCGGTTCTAAACTTCTATGTGGGCTTCAGTCGGTCGAATTTCGACACCCGACATATTCACAGCGACGTTTTTAGCCCACGACGGGATACCGAGCTTTTACCTGACTGCTTTACAAAAGCGCACATCAAAATCCTCATGACTTTAATGAGCGTCTTGCGTGATCGAAATGCGCGACCTATGGTCAGGGTAACTCGAAAATCGGAGGGCGTTGAAGATGGCGCCCAAGCGTCCCAAAGGTGCGGGCGCGTTCCCGAAGGCGGTCGAAAGCCCCGCGCCGGCAAGACCCGATCCGGATGCATTATATGCGGCACTGGATCTGGGGACAAATAGCTGCCGCATGTTGATAGCCCAGCCCAAGGGCAGCGGGTTTCATGTGGTAGACAGTTTTTCCAAGTCCGTGCAATTGGGCGCTGGCTTGGAAAGGACCGGACGATTGTCACGGTCATCGATGTCGCGCACCATTCAGGCGCTTCGAATCTGCCAGCAAAAGCTCAAGCGGAATAAAGTCAGACGCATGCGACTGGTCGCAACCGAAGCCTGCCGCCGTGCCAAGAACTCGCGTGATTTCATTCGGCAGGTCAAACGCGAAACTGGTCTGACCTTAGAGATTATCCAACCCGAAGAAGAAGCCCGTCTGGCGGTGATTTCCTGCGCGCCGCTGGTTTCCACCAAAACCGAGCAGCTTCTGGTAGTCGATATCGGTGGTGGTTCAACCGAATTGGTCTGGATCGATATCTCTTCGGTACCCCGCCGGGATCGTCCAGCGGCGATCATGCGCCTGCATAACGGGTTTCATACTGCAGACAGCCCTTTCCCTGCGGCAAAGGTTGTCGATTGGATCAGCGTCCCCTTGGGCGTGGCAACACTGCGCGATCAGTTCAATGACGTCGAAGACGACTCAGCGCGTTTTGCCCTGATGAGCTGGTTCTTTGAGGAAAACCTCGCGGATTTTGCGCCTTACAAGGACGAACAGGCCCGCGAAGGGTTTCAGATTGTCGGAACCAGCGGCACCGTAACCACGGTTGCAGCCTCACATCTCGGCCTCAAACGCTACGACCGCACCAAAGTGGACGGTCTGCGCATGACCAGTGATCAGATCGACAAAGTCATACGAGGGTATCTGGAACTCGGCCCGCAGGGTCGGCGTCGTGATCCGCGTATCGGCGACGACAGGCAGGCCCTGATCATGTCTGGCTCTGCCATTCTACAGGCCTTGTTGCGCTGTTGGCCCACCGACCGTCTCTCTGTAGCGGACCGGGGCCTGCGCGAAGGTCTGCTCTATGCACAGATGAGCGCAGATGGTGTGCTGGAAGATGGACCGTTCTGATTGCCGAGAGCTGACTACACAATAGTAGCAATCGCCTATCGAACCAGCACAGCTGCCACCACGATCTGCTTCCTCGAAGCCGCAGGCTATGATGTTTTTTGCCCGGGATTTAACCTGGTCAATATGGTCCCGCACTGGGCATTGGCTATTGGTGGTATTCATATCGCTGTTCCGACTTCACAGGCTTCGGACGCACTTGAGTTGTTGCTCAGCTTCGAATCCACGTCTCAGGACCGGTCCACTTGTGTATCGCAGATCCTGAATGGTGCAGGCTGGTTGGCGTTCGGCGTTTCTTCTCCGTGGCCAGACCTGATAATAAGGGATTAAACCCTCCTTGTTACGCCTCCAATAAGGAGGTATGGACCGGTCAACTTTCAGGAGATCAATCGCATGGCAAAGACGCCGAGCGGAAAAAACACCTCAGGCCGTGGGCAGCGCGACCTGAAAGTAAAGGTCAAGACGGCGCGCGGGCGTAAGCTCAGCTCGACTCGCTGGCTCGAGAGGCAGCTGAATGACCCATATGTAAAGCGGGCACAGGTCGAAGGCTATCGCGGACGCGCAGCATTCAAGATACTGGAATTGGACGAAAAGTTTCGTTTCCTTGTTCCCGGCGCGCGGGTCGTTGATCTGGGCTGCGCCCCTGGTGGTTGGCTGCAAGTGGCCGTTAAGCGAGTCAATGCGCTGGGTGAAAAGAGCGGCAAGCGGATCGGAACGGTTCTGGGCGTCGATCTGCAAGAGGTTGAACCCGTCGCCGGTGCCGAAGTGCATCAGTTGGATTTCATGGAAGATGATGCCGACGTAAAGGTTAAAGACTGGCTTGGCGGTAAAGCTGATGTTGTGATGTCGGATATGGCCGCAGCCTCATCAGGTCACAAACAAACCGACCATTTGCGCATTATCGCACTGTGCGAAACAGCTGCCTATTTTGCATTTGATGTTCTTGAAGAAGGCGGAACCTTTGTTGCCAAGGTTCTGGCTGGTGGTGCCGAAGGCGATCTGCAAAAGCTGCTCAAACAGAAATTTGACAAGGTAGCCAACGTAAAACCCCCAGCCTCCCGCTCGGACAGTTCCGAGAAATTCGTGGTGGCAACAGGTTTTCGAGGCTAAATCAGTCCAGCTCTATCTGCTGATCCGTCAGGCGTTGCTCGCGCAGCGACGCAGATGCATTTCCGATCAGCAACAAAGCATCACCATGGCTGATGTAGACCGGAGCACGGTCTCGAAGCTCTGCAATCCGCCGGTCAAGCGGTGGTTTTCCAACCGGTTTCGCGTGTAAGGGCTGCTTTACCTTCGTATCCGATATATCTGACATGGATCACCTCTGGCATCACGGGGTTCTCCCCGTGATCTGATCCATAATCCTGAAGTTGGTCGGTAAAGTGGCGCAATCCGGCCAGTTCGGTGCCGTTTCAGGGGCTAAGCTGTAGCTCCAGCTGCAGTAACGCCGGATCGTCCGGCAGGATACTCAATCCTTCCTGCAGCACACGCCGCGCCTCTTGCGGGCCACGATTGATCTGCGCCAACTGAACCAGCATAGGCCAAGCTTCTGCCCGTTGCGGATCAAGCGTCACCACCTCGCGAAAAGCACGCTCTGCAGCAGGGGCATTGCGCAAGTTCAGCGCCATTCCACCCAGAACCAGATGCGTTTCGGGGAAATCTAGGCGGTTTGACATGGTCTGCTGCCACTCCGCCATTCCCTGCCCCGCAAGCGCACGCTGATCTTCCGTCAAAGCTTGTCCCGGAATGGTCAGGAACTCCTTGGCGGCTGAGATGCGGACATTCCGCAGCGGATCAGAGAGTAGCGGCTCAAGCCGGATGATCCTGTTGGGAAGTGTCGCGGTTCGCTGCAACGCGGCTGCGTTGGCCCGGACCAGAGGATCGGCATCAGACAAAAGTAGCGCGGTTTCATCAGCAATCGTAGGATTGGCAAAAGGCTGCAACAAATAAAGGGCTGTGGCACGAACGATACCTGCCTGCGACTTATTCAGGGCGATCTCAAGCAAGTCTGACGTGCTGTCAGGCTGACCGTTCAATGCAGCACTAAAGCTTGTTCCGTAGTGCGCACTGCGATGCGTCGAGTCAGGAAACCACTCTTCGATTTGCAATGCAGCCCAATCCTGATCCCGGTCCTCATGACAATCCGTGCAGGCATCAACGCCAAGCCCCAAATCTGGTCGCGGCACACGGAAGCTATGATCCCGCCGACCATCGACGCCCATGTAGACCCGCTCAATCATATGACAGCTCTTACACTGAGCCCCATCGCTACCAACCGGGTGATGGTGATGCTCAACGCTGTCATATTCGGCCTTTTTCAAGGTTGGAAACTCCGAGTTTCCGGCCAAAGAATGACATTGGGTGCAAATCCCGTTCCCTTCGGCAATCAGCTCACCACTGTGGGGATTGTGACAATTCATGCAACTGACGCCGCGATCATACATCTTGGACTGCAGGAATGAGCCGTAGACATAGACTTCGTCCAGTATCTGTCCGTCAGGATGATACAAACCCGGTCTCATCAGAGCTAAATTGTAGGCATCATGGTAAGGCGTTCCTGGCAGTGGATTACCATCCTGCAACGCTTCTCGCCGTGAGTGACAGCCGGCACATTGCTGTATCTCAGCTTCGACATTGCCCTTGCCCCAACTCATCGTGAAGCCGAACTCATCCAACCCATCTGCCGGTGCTTTTCCTGTAACCCAGTTCAGATGCTGAGACGCCGGGCCATGACAGGCCTCGCACCCCACCCCAATCTCGGACTGGCGTGATGCATATTGGCGTTCAACAGGATCATAGTTCTTTTCAAAACCAGTCGCATGGCATTCCGCACAGCGGGCGTTCCAGTTCTTATAGGGACCAGTCCAGTGCAGCCCATCGTCAGGAGGAAGATCCTGATCGGGATAGAGATGCAACCACCTCTGGTCTTCAGTATCCCAAACCACGTCAAAGCTCTGAAGGCGTCCCGGCTCGGTTTCAAACAAGTATTGCTGTAGCGGCTCAATCCCGACCACTGAATGCACAGTGTAATTTGTTGTATTGCCGTCTTTTTCGGTGACGTTGGCCACATACGCACCCTCAGGCCTTGTGAATGTGACCGTCATCCCATCATGGGTGAATGAAGTTCCGTTAAAGTTGGCACGAACAGAATCCTCTGATGTTTCGGTCCACGCCTTCGCATGGTGTGACCCTGACCAGGATTGGACCTGTTCATCATGACATTCGATGCAGGTGTCCGAGCCGACATATTCCTGCGCTGCGACCGGAAATGTGTACGCGGCGATTAAGAATACTGCCGGGCCGAAGATATCACCCAAACGGGGACATGCGACCTTGTTCAAAAAAGACCTCATTCAATGGCACCATCATTGCCACCTTTTTGCAGGTCCATCAGGGCGCCATTGTATTCGGCCCCCAAAATGAGCATGGCTGAGCAAAGATAGAGAAAAATCAAAGCTGCCATGGCGCCTGCAAGTCCGGCGTAGGTTGCACTGTAGGTTGCGAATTGAGCGATATAGATTGAAAAACCCCATCCCCCAGCAGTCCATAGGGCGAGCGTTAAGACTACACCGGGTAAAATCTGCAAAAGGCTGTGCCGTCGTGTAGGAAGGATCAAATGCGCCAGCAACACGGTTCCTGCCGGAACAGCCACGGTAAAGGTCCAACGCAACCGATCAACGGAAAACCACTCTGACACATCGACGGTTGTCTTTTCCGACACCAAACGTGTGTAAACCGGTAAGACAACTTCGATCGCGGCGATCGCCAAAATCGCTGCCCCGCCCAAGATGACTAAGACAAAACACAGCAAACGGGTTTTCCAGAACGGCCAACTATCCTTGTCGTGATAGGCTTGGTTCATGGCGAAGCGCACAGCTGCCACTCCGTTTGACGAGAAGTAGATCGCAAGCAGACCACCTAGAGTTATAACCCCTGACCCTGCTCCATCGAGAACGGCACGCAGCTCGGAAACGATCGGCTCCGCAACATCTTCCGGCCAGGCGCCGAAGATTAGTTCAATCAGTTCTTCGGTGACGTACCCTTGTGACAAAGCGCCTGCCAATGCCACCGTAAACAACACAAAGGGAAACAATGCCATCATCAGCGACATTGCGACATGACTGCTCATGACAAATCCGTTCTTGTCATTAAAGCGGCGAATTGCCAGCCATAGCGCTTTAACAAAGCGGCTTAATTTGGGAATCGTAGCGCGGGTCATAAACGGACCCTAGCCTGACTCGCCTGATGGTATAACCCGGCAAAGCGCGGCAACGGTCTAATTTTCGCTCATAACCACCTGAGCAGATTGCATAAACCAACCTGCCAGTGCAGGATTGAGGCGCAACAAGAACCGAGCTTACCACGTTTTTCGTGCGCAGCTCCGATGCCTAGGGCCACTTCATGACCTCTGATGCACAAGAAAACAAATCCCGGCCTCGTCTGAAACTGACAGTCGTCAGGGATGTCTCGATTGTTGCCACGTTGGTGGTTCTGGGTCTGTACGCCGGGGCCAGCTTTCTGATCCCGTTAACAATGGCTTTGCTGGTCAACGTCCTGATTATCGCCCTAAGCGACAGGGTAATTTCCCTGACCCATGCGCCTGTATGGTTGGCAAATATTGCCGCTGTCACAGTGGTTTTGGCCGGCTTGTTCATGATTATGTACGTGCTGGGAAGCCAGGCAACACAGTTCGCCCGTTCAATCGGAACCTATGAAAATCAGTTCGATGGTGCCGTTAACCGCATAACAGGTTTGGTCGGAAACGACGTGACCAGTTTCATTCGGGACAATCTGGTCAGTATCGACATGTCCTACGTCGCGCGGATCTTGCTGGGCAGCGCAACCTCGCTTTTGAACCAGTTCTTTCTGATCAGCCTTTACGTCGCCTTTCTAATGGCCGAACGCCTAGCATTTCGAAAAAAAATCCAACTGGCAGCTGGAAACCCACTTACAGGTGCTGAGCTGGCTACGGTGTTGGATGCGATCTCATACAGTCTGCAGCGTTATGTCGGCGTCAAAACATTCATCAGCCTGATCACTGCCGGGATCAGCTATTCTGTGTTTCGGGCTCTCGGTCTGGAATATGCCGAGACCTGGGCCGTCTTAACTTTTGCCCTGAACTTTATCCCCTCGATCGGCTCCATTATCGCGGTTGTCTTTCCTGCCATGATCGCTTTGGTTCAGTTCGACAGCGTTGGCCCCTTTCTGATCATCGTATTCGGATGCGGTACGATCCAGTTCCTGATCGGGAACTTTCTGGATCCTGCAATGCTGGGTCGTTCACTGAACATGTCGACTTTTCTTGTCATTCTGGCGCTGACATTCTGGACTACGGTCTGGGGGCTAATCGGAGCATTTCTTAGCGTCCCGCTCACAGTCTGTATCCTGATCATTTTCAGCCACATTCCGGCGCTGCGGCCAGTTGCCATCCTAATGTCTCTTGATGGCCGACTGGGCGAAGACGACAGTCGCAGCACAAAAACAACCTAAATCGATAAATGGCTTAGCAACCAGCAACGTTCAAGCATTCCAAGATCGTGTTTTGATGGTGGATCAAATACAACAACGCTGCTAACCTTCCATCATTACTGGAAAAACCCGGTTGCACTCATACCGAGGCCAAACCGGAAAATTTGAACCATTGACCTCGATTGGACCGAATAGATGGCGGCAATAGACCAGATAAGCGACCTGAAAAAACGTATGGGACAAGCCATTATCGGGCAGACCCAGGTCATTGATCGCTTGCTTATAGGCCTGTTGGCCAATGGCAATCTGCTAATCGAAGGCCTGCCCGGACTTGCAAAAACAAGGGCCGTCAAGGCAATGGCGCGCAACCTTGATGCGGACTTTAGCCGCATCCAGTTCACGCCTGATCTGTTACCTTCTGACGTGACAGGAACTGAGGTGTATCAGCAAACCGCAAAGGGGGGTGAGTTCCGCTTTGAACCTGGACCAATCTTTGCCAACATCGTTCTGGCCGACGAAATAAACCGAGCACCAGCGAAGGTCCAAGCTGCACTATTGGAGGCAATGGAAGAACGGCAGGTAACGATCTCGGGTACAACTCATAAGATGGAGCCGTTGTTCATAGTGATGGCGACGCAGAACCCGATCGAGCAGGAAGGCACCTATCCTTTGCCCGAAGCTCAGATGGACAGGTTTCTGATGCATGTCCAGATCACCTACCCGCCTGTCGAAGACGAAGTTGAAGTGATCCGTTTGGTGAGAGCGGAAGAGATTGCATCAGGTGAAAACACAGCCAAGGAAAGACCAGAACCCATCCCACAGGATGCGATATTCACAGCACGATCTGAAATCGGGCAGATACACGTTTCAGACGCCATGGACAGATATATGGCGGACTTGGTGCAAGCGACCCGCACACCCCGGGCGCTAAGTGAAGAACTGTCCAGTTGGGTAGAAATCGGCGCAAGCCCACGTGCCTCGCTCGCACTAGACAAATGCGGACGCGCACATGCCTGGATGAATGGTCGTGACTATGTTGATCCGGCTGACGTTCGGGCCATCGCTCATGATGTGTTTCGTCACCGCATCACGCTGAGCTTTGAGGCAGAAGGAAATGCAAAAACAGCAGACGACGTGGTAACTGAAATCCTAAAACTCGTCGCCCTGCCCTGATCGCAACAAAGGAAAGCCGCGTGTCAAAGACCGCCGCATATCCCAGCGACCCACGCATACACACCGACGCGAAACACCTGCTTGGCCTCGGTAGGCAGTCCCGTGCGCTCAGCCTGTTGCCGCGGCAGCCCGCCCGATCAATCCTGAACGGCCGCCACGCATCGCGTCTGCGTGGACGAGGACTGAATTTCGAAGAACTGCGCGATTACCTGCCGGGCGATGACATCCGGAGCATCGACTGGAAAGTTACGGCGCGTACTGGTGAACCACATGTCCGGGTCTATACCGAAGAGCGTGACCGTCCTGCACTATTGCTGGTTGATCAGCGCATTTCGATGTTTTTTGGCACTAAGGTCTACATGAAATCGGTCATTGCCGCCGAAGCAGCAGCTATTGCTGCCCATCGCGTTCTTGCACAAGGCGACAGGGTTGGTGGGATTGTGTTCGGTGATACTGATGTCGCCGAACATCGCCCTCAGCGTCGCGCTGCAGCTCTTACCCGGTTTTTGTCATCCGTCGGCGCCTTGAACTGCAGCCTTCACGCGGAATTGAGACCAGAACCCACCGTTGCCATAAACCAGATCCTGAAACAGGCAGCGCAGATAGCTCATACCAACGCACTGGTCTGCGTCTTTTCAGACTTTGATGGGTTAGATGAAGATTCAGAGACCATTCTGCGACGACTTTCACGTTCCAATGATCTGATTTTATTCAATATATCCGACCCAAGTTCTCATGGCATGCTGCCCAAAATCAAGTTTGCAGTTTCGGATGGCGAGAAGCAAATCGAGATCGACAGTACGAGCCCTAATCTATCTGATCGCATCAAAGATGCCCTAGACCGGCGACTTGAGCAGCTACAGATCTGGTCTCGTCGATATGGTTTTCCGGTCGTCCCGATGACCACTGAAAAACCTGCGCTTGACCAGTTACTTCGGTTATTCGGCCATCGCGGTGGCCATCGATGAGCGTGGATACCGAAGGCAAATCTCTGGTCGAACTGCTGGACATGCTAGAGCCCGCCCCGGAACCAGTTCCGATTTCAATGATGCCCCAAACATGGGGTTGGCTCGCCATTGCCATGTTGGTCACAGTTTTAATCGCGATCAGCCTTTACCTGTTCTGGCGACATCGGAAGGCGAACGCATACCGTCGTCTGGCCCTGGCCGAGCTTCGGCAATGCGACAATGATTGTGCCAAAGTGGCGGAGATCCTTAAACGCACCGCTCTGGTGGCATTCCCGCGTTCAGAAGTTGCCGGGCTGTGTGGCAAGGATTGGCTGAATTTCTTACAACAAACATCTGATAATAAACCAATTCCAGTCGAAACTAGCCACGCGCTTATTCAAGCTCCCTATCGCACAAATATCTCGGACCCAAGTGTCACGGAACTGGCCAGAAACTGGATTCTGACACACAAAGTCGGAAAGGATCGCTGATGTTCTCCTTTGCCGCGCCTTGGGTCTTTCTGATTTTGCCGCTGCCCTTGCCGGTCTACTTTTTCGCGCCGCCCCATCGCGAAAAGGCCAGTTCGATCCGCATTCCCTTTTTTCGGCACGTTGCAAAAGCGGTTGGTGCAGAACCAAGTTCGGGATCGGTAATTCCAGCGCGTGCACGTCTACAAACATTCATCGTCATCATCGTCTGGATACTGTTGGTATTCGCCATGGCCCGGCCCGAGCGACTGGGTGAACCCATTGTAACCGAGAAATCAGCGCGAGATGTGGTGTTGGCGTTGGATATATCAGGTTCCATGGATCAGCGCGATTTCAAGACTGCCGACGGCGCACCAAAGCAGAGGCTTGAAGCCGTGAAGGACGTCTTGCGCAGTTTCATTGCCGAGCGCGATGGAGACCGAATGGCGTTGATCATTTTCGGAACGCGCGCTTTCGTGCAGGCCCCTTTTACTGAAGACCTGCAGAGTCTCAATGGTTTCCTCGATCAGACTGCGGTGGGCATGGCTGGACCAAACACGGCTTTGGGGGACGCCATCGGACTGGGTATTCGCACCTTTGAATCCAGCCAGGTCGAACAGCGTTTGATGATCGTTCTCAGCGACGGTGCCGATACCTCCAGCCGAATGACACCCGTCAATGCATCAGCCATTGCGGCCGACAAAGGCGTTGTCATCTACACCATCGGTGTTGGCGATCCCAATGCGTCTGGCGAAGATCGGGTTGACCTGGACGCACTCCGGGACATTGCAGACCGAACTGGTGGAGAATACTTCTTTGCAGATGACGAAACGGCATTGACCGATGTCTATCAAAGCATCGATGAACAAAACCCCCGCGTAGTTGAGACACAAAGCTACCGACCCCGCGAAAGCCTAGCTCATTACCCGCTTGCTGCCGCACTCATACTGATCCTCTTGAGCTCTGCAGGTTTTCACATTCACCAACGGCGGAGGCTGGCCTGATGCTTGATGCTCTGTCGGAATTTCATTTTATCCGAGTAGCTTGGCTGGCTCTTCTCATTCCAATCGCCGCACTCTGGTGGATAATCCGACCAAAGCCGAAGGTTGATGGAAACCTCCCCTCGGGCATAGCGCCGCATCTCGCCAAAGCCTTGCAATTGGGTGACGAGGATAAACGCCGGTTCTACCCCATAGACATCCTGATGATCGCAGCGATGCTTGTGACTTTCGCGGTTGCCGGGCCAACGTGGTCAAGGGCACCCAATCCACTGATTTCGGATACAGCGCCACTTGTGATCGCGTTGAAGGTCACTGACAGTATGGAGGAGACGGACCTTGCCCCCTCACGCCTTGATCGGGCGAAGTTCAAGATTACAGACCTGATCAATGCGCGCGCAGGTGCTCCAACAGCCTTGGTTGCTTATGCGGGCACGTCACATCGCGTGGCTCCGCTCACCAAAGATGCTAATATTCTCCGCCCCTTGCTTGAAGGTCTGACGCCGGCAGTCATGCCGGAACAAGGTGATGCGGCAGGTGATGCATTGCAGCTGGCCGAGAGCATTCTGGATGGGTCGGAAACAAACGGAGCAATCCTCTTTGTACTGGATGATATCAATCCATCGCAGCTGCCCGCATTTGAAGATACAACATCGCCCATCTTCTTCCTGACTATGTTGCCTGCGGGTCAGAGTATTCCACAGCTGGATGGATTAAGAAGCGCCACCATCGTTCCTTTCACGGGCAGCGATCAGGATGTGTCACGTTTGGAGCGCCAGATCCAATCTGCATACAGCGAAGCGCTTGACGATAATGATCGACTGGACTGGCAGGATCGAGGCTGGTTGCTGGCTTGGCCTGCCGCGTTGCTGTGTCTCCTGTGGTTCAGGCAGGGTTGGGTTATCCGCTGGGCAGTTCTGGCGTTCCTCCTCTTTCCCGCTGCAGGGCCAGCACAGGCCGAAGGTTGGAAGGACTGGTTCCTTACGCCGGATCAGCAAGGTCAGATTGCCATGAACCAAAAGAACTTCGCCGAGGCTGGCGTGTTGTTCGAAGATCCGTATCACAAGGGATATGCAATGCTGAAGGCAGGCCAATACCCGGAAGCGGCAGAAATCTTCACCGCTCTGGACACACCCGAGGCTGCTTTTGCCGAAGGTATGGCCCGAATTCGCAATCGGGAATACCGCCCGGCAATTACCGCCTTTGAAACGGCGTTGGAACGTAGGCCTGACTGGCCCGAAGCTCAGCACAATCTGGAAGTATCGCGTGCCATCTTAGAAGAAGTTGAATCGACACGAGAACAATCTGACACGGGTGAAGAAGCGGGTATCGGGGCTGATGACGTGGTTTTCGATAACGAGTCTGGCCGAGGTGAGAATACAACCGTTCAGGACCAAACCGGTGAGGCGACACCACTATCCGCAGATCAATGGATTAGCGCGATAGATACCGATATGCAGGATTTCCTCCGCAGCCGGTTTGTTCTGGAAAATCAGGAGCGAAACCAATGAGGTACCTCTTGCTTCTTATCTTCATCATGCTGCCTGACTGGTCTTGGGCTCAAGAAGCACAAGTTGAAAACTCGATGGCACCGCAGGTCACAATCGAAGCCCCCGAAGATGATACCACTGTGGGGCAAGCCGCGATTGTCAGGATCAAGGTACTGGTCCCAACCTTTATGCCTTCACCACCTATTTTTCCTTCACTTGAGCAGGAAAACCTGCTGGTTCGTCTGCCTGAACGTGCCTCTGGTCCGATCAGTGAATCTGTGAATGGCGAAACGTGGTCAGGCGTCCAGCGCAGTTATCGACTGTACCCTTTGGCGTCGGGTGTATTCGACTTTGGTCCTCAGGAAGTGCTGGTCACATATGCAGACCCTGTAACGAATGAACCCAAGCAGGTATCAGTCCCTCTTCCTGCTACGACGCTGACTGCGACAGTTCCGGACGCAGCGCGAGGTCTTGATCCTCTGATCATTGCGAATGGGTTTGAACTGGCGCAAGAAATCGAGGGTGAGACCGATATGAATGCAGGTGGTGCGATCACGCGCCGTTTGACTGCAAAGATAACCGGAACGTCACCCATCATGATCCCCGCATTGTTGCCTGAGGCGTCGGACCCACTCCTCCAACCATATCCGAAAGAACCTCGTTTCACGGAAACCGAGGACCGGGGCATTCTGTCAGGCCAGCGTGTGGACGAAACTGTTTATGTAGCGCGTGAAGGTGGACAAACTCAGCTGCCCGCGATCTCGATCAACTGGTATAACCTGAAATCGGGTGAGATAGAGACCGCCGAGCTGGATGCTGTGCAGCTGACACTTGCAGCGCCGAAGTGGAAACCACCGACACCCGAAACACTTATATATGCGGTCTTTTTGCTTGGTGCATTTTCAGTCCTGTCTTGGGGGGCGGTTCATCTGACGCGGCCTCGCTATCAGGCTTGGAGAAACGATCGCCGGACAAGATACCTTGCATCATATGAATTTGCATTGAAGCAGCTACATGCATCGCTAAATAATCACGATTTGTCAGGATCTTACACAGCTCTTGAGATGTGTAAAACGCGAGGCCAGAAACCAAAAGACTTGGTTGGTCTGGAGGCTACACTGACGCAGATCGGGGCGAGCCGATATGCGCCTGAATATCACAAAACTCATGCGGATTGGACAAAAGCTCTGCTCGCATTCAAGGCGATCACGACGCGAAGGCCAGGAACTATGGCAATGTTACCTCCGCTTAACCCCTGACGTTAACTCACGCAGCTCTCGATCAGGGCGCGTCTGTCCTTAAGCCGCACACGACCGTAACCAAGCTCGATCAGATCCAAATCAGCCAGTCGGTGCAGGTTACGATGCAGCGTTGGTTGCGACACGGCGACCATCTCAGCCAGATCTTCCTGAGAAACGATGATCCAGCCGTCGGGCTCAGATGCACCTTCGTCGAGATGCAGCAACCTGAGCACCAGCCTCTTTTCTGTTCCGGTCACGGCTAAATTCGCCATGATACGCAGGGCAGTCTGCATGTTTTCATGCGTCAGGGCATAGAAATCACGGATGTACTCAGGGTTGCGGTAAACCAATCTTTCGACACGTGAACTGGGAAAGAACAAGGTTTGCGTTTCCTGTGTCGTCACCACGCTCACCAATCTGAGCGAACCGGAAAACAAGGCCAGATCACCGATCCAGTAACCTGCGCCTTCACGATGCACCACAAAATCCCGCCCATCATCAGATGGCGCAGTGATCTGAATGCCTCCTTTCAAAACGGCGTAGATGCCGTTGGCGGGATCACCATGATGGTAAAGTGTTTCTCCGACGCCGAAGATCTTCGATATTGCACACCCAAGCAGATCGCTCTGAAAAGACGTGCTGCGATCTGCGAACCAGCCGTCTTTCTGAAACAGATGCATGTAACTGAATTTATCAAACATTAGTATGTTTCAATCTCATCATATGATAGATTTCAAGAGCGTTTGCTCGATTAGAATAAGCGTGTCCGATTCCAAAGCCCATTCAATTAGTTAGGCAGGGAATTCGATGTAGCAGATGACCCTTAGACCACAACGTGTCGTCGCCAATACTCTATAACTTCCGGGTCGATTTGGCCCCCCATTGCAGGAGTAAATCATGTCACCACCCCGTTCTTTTGCAGATATTTGGCGCAGCAGGCTGCGCCGGTTCGCTGTGGCATCTATCGCTGTCGCACTGGCCGTTCCAGCCTGGGCACAGGATCAAAAGCCCAACATCTTGGTTATCTGGGGCGATGACATCGGACAGTCAAACATATCGGCTTATACGATGGGTTTGATGGGATACCGAACGCCAAACATCGACCGTGTTGCGAATGAAGGCATGATTTTTACCGATTATTATGGTGAGCAATCGTGCACTGCTGGCCGATCATCCTACATCATGGGCCAATCAGTTTTCCGTACCGGTTTGTCGAAAGTGGGACTGCCCGGTGCTGATCTCGGCATGCAGGTCGAAGACCCCACCATTGCGGGCCTGCTGAAAGACCACGGTTATGTCACGGGTCAGTTTGGCAAAAACCACCTGGGTGACAAAGATGAGCATCTGCCTACAAACCACGGATTTGATGAGTTTTTCGGAAACCTCTATCACCTGAACGCTGAGGAAGAACCGGAAAACGAAGATTATCCCGGTGACGCGGTGCTAGCAGATGGTCGCACATTCCGCGAGGCCTATGGTCCACGCGGTGTGATCAAGTCGAAAGCGGATGGCACAATCGAAGATACCGGCCCGCTGACCAAGAAGCGTATGGAAACTGTTGATGAGGAAACCGTTGCTGCGGCAATCGACTTCATCAAGCGCGCGCACGAGCAAGGTCAGCCCTTCTACGTCTGGTGGAACGGTACGCGCATGCACTTCCGGACGCACGTCAAAGACGACATGCGTGCACAAGCCAACGAAATCGTCGGTGGCGTGGCTGATGAGTACACTGCTGGCATGATCGAACACGACATGCACGTTGGCCAACTGCTTGATCTGCTGGATGAACTTGGCATCGCCGACAACACCATCGTGCATTATTCGACCGACAACGGTCCGCACTACAACACCTGGCCTGATGCTGCCGCTACTCCTTTCTGGGGTGAGAAAAACACCAATTGGGAAGGCGGATGGCGTGTGCCTTCGATGGTTCGCTGGCCGGGTCAAATCGAAGCGGGTTCTGTCACGAACGAGATCGTGCACCATATGGACTGGCTGCCGACATATCTGGCGGTTGCGGGGGATCCTGAAATCAAAGAAAAGCTGAAGGAAGGATACTCGTCATCAGGCATGGGCCGCGATTACAAAGTGCATCTGGATGGCTACAACATTCTGCCACTGCTGACAGGTGAAACTGCGGAAAGCCCACGCAGGGAGATCTTCTATTTCTCGGATGATGGCGATCTGACCGCCCTTCGCTTTGACGACTGGAAGCTGATCTTCCTCGAGCAGAAGGCATGGGCAACGCTGCGCGCGTGGATCGAACCTTGGACCGAGTTGCGGATTCCATTGATCATCAACCTGCGCCGCGACCCGTATGAGCGGGCTTATCGCACATCCAACACCTACTACGACTGGCTGCTGGATCGGGCGTACTTCCTTGTGCCCGCACAGCAGTACGTTGGTAATTTCCTCGCGACCTTCCAGGAATTCCCACCGCGTCAGAAAGCTGCCAGCTTCAATCTGGATCAGGTGATGGACAAGCTGACCACTCCGACGAACAACTAAGTCGAAGTTCATTAAGAATGGTCGAAGGGCTGCCGATAAACAGGCGGCCCTTCCCGATTGAATCAAAAGGGTATTCTCATGCGGCGTCTCATTGCTATCGTTGTTGCCACACTCATTCCATTCACACTGTCTGCCGACCCGCTACCAAGTTGGACCGATACCGAGGCCAGAAACCGGATCGTCGCTTTCGTTGATGGAGTCACGGATCCTGACAGCGATGATTACGTCACGCCCGCAGATCGTATTGCAGTGTTCGACAATGACGGCACGCTCTGGGCCGAGCAACCGGTCTATTTTCAACTGATCTTCGCCATGGACAAACTGGCTGAACTGGCTGAAAGCGATCCATCCATTCTGTCCAGCCCCACACTGGAAGCCGCAGCCAAAGGAGATGTCGAAGGAATTGCCGCAGGCGGCAAAGAAGCTCTGATCGAGGTCGTGAACGCCTCACATTCCGGCCTCAGTGTCGCTGACTTTCAGACATCGGTCGCTGAATGGCTGGATACGGCGCGGCATCCAAAGACGAATTTGCCATATGATCAAATGACTTACCAGCCGATGGTCGAGCTTCTCAGATATCTTCGCGACGAGGGGTTCACGACATATATCGTCTCAGGCGGCGGCATTCATTTCATGCGCGTTTTCGCTGAAAAAGCTTATGGGATTCCGCCCGAGCAAATCCTTGGAACCTACAACGACAGCACCTACGAAATCGTCGATGGCACACCGACCATCGTAAAAGCACCCGGCTTAGCCTTTATCGACGACAAGGAAGGCAAACCCATCAATATTGATCGCACGATCGGAAAGCGCCCGATCTTCGCAGCTGGCAACTCAGATGGCGACTTTGCGATGCTGGAATGGACGACTGCCGGAACTGGTCCGCGGATGGGTCTGTTAATCCATCATACAGATGGTGAACGGGAATGGGCGTATGACAGAGACAGTCATATCGGCCGTTTGGTTGATGGGTTGGACAAAGGCCCGGATTTGGGATGGGTGATTGTTGATATGGCGAATGATTGGTCACGCATCTACACTGGCAAAAACTGAATAGTCAGGACGCCAAAAATTCATGTGGACAGTGCTCGTTTCCCTGTTTCTATTTGCCCTCTTTTGCGTAGCCGTGGTTTTCTCGGTGCGCGCGGCCCAAACCGCGCGTACCCCTCAGGGCGCAGTGGGTTGGGTGGTATTCCTGCTTTCAGCCCCGATGCTGGCGGTTCCTCTTTATCTGTTTCTTGGTCACCACCGTTTTCGGGGATATCGCGTGGCACGCCGGGAAAGCGAAAGAGTCGTTGAGGGCATCAAGACCTTTGCGGACTATTCCAAACCCGATCCGGAAAAAATGAAGATCAACCCAAGACCATTCGAGGCTCTGGCACATCTGCCCGTCTCGCGTGGCAATGGCGCTCAGCTATTGATTGATGGCGACAGCACTTTCAAATCCATCTTTGAAGCAATTGATTCTGCGAAGAATTACGTCCTCGTGCAATTCTACATCGTGCGCCACGATGAACTGGGTATGGAGCTTCAGGACAAACTCATCTCAGCGGTTCAAAGGGGAGTACATGTCCGTTTCATGACCGACGCCGTTGGCAGTTACGGGTTAGCGTCGGATTACCTTGAGACGTTGCGCAAAGCCGGGGTCGACGTGGCGGACCCGCGCGAGCAACGCGGACCTAACTTTCGCTTCCAACTCAACTACCGCAATCATCGGAAAACAGTGATTATTGATGGTGAGGTCGGGTTTATTGGCGGTCACAATGTTGGTGTCGAGTATCTGGGCCAGGATCCGAAATTTGGTCACTGGCGTGACACCCATATCAAAATGCAGGGCCATATCGTCAGGCAGTTGCAGCTGATCTTTACCGAAGACTGGCATTGGGCCCGGAATGAGGATCTGATCGATGAACTCGACTGGGCCGGCAATGAATCCGATCAGGATATGAACGCCTTGCTCGTCGCGACCGGTCCCGGAGATGAAACCGAAACAGGCGCGATGATGTTCTTTTCCGCGATCGCAGAGGCCAAGGAACGGCTTTGGATTGCATCACCCTATTTTGTGCCTGACATCGACATTATGACTGCGTTGCAACATGCCGCTTTGCGCGGCGTTGATGTTCGTATCCTTCTTCCGGATGTCATTGATCACCGCCTTCCGTGGCTTGCCGCATTCGCGTTCTTTGATGAGATCCGAAAATGCGGGGTGCGTGTATTCCGCTACACTGATGGCTTCATGCATCAAAAGGTGTTCGTAGTGGATGATACTCTGGCTGCCGTGGGCACCACCAATCTTGACAACCGATCATTCCGTTTGAATTTTGAAGCAATGGCACTGTTTTTCGACAGTCGCGCAGCCGAGGCCGTAGACAACATGCTGCGCAAGGACTTTGAAACCAGCTATGAACTGACCCGCACTTTGTCGCAACAGCCCACTCATATCCGCTTTGGCGCACCGATCGCGAGGTTATTTGCCCCTATTCTTTAGTCAGTCGGGGAAACGTTCCTGAAAAACCTGGTTCATAAGAGCTACCATATATGCAGTCGACAATCCAAAGGCCAACAGGCCGGTGACAGATGCGAAAGCACCAAAAATTCTCAGGCCTTCTCCAAGCACAATGTCGCCGTAGCCCAGCGTGGTAAATGTAACCAACGAGAAATAGAGCGCAGAGTTCCAATCAGGCAGAACATCACCCAAAACCCAGATGATGGCCCATATCCAAACCTGAATTGTATGGGTGGCAATAATAAACGCCAACGCGATGGTGATTGGACCAGCGGTTGCCAATATCTTGCCCTGGCTTTCCCATTTTTCGACAATCCGGCGAATAACCAGGGTGCACCATGTCAGCAGCACGATTTCGACCAGGAAGCAAAGACCAAGATACATGCTGCCCCAAAGGATCTGTTGCGACAACGTCATGAAATGGTCCTGCTTTTTTTGTGATCGCGAATGCGACCTCAGAATGACCTCTCATTCGGGTATGAGCAACCCCGCCATCCTTTGTGCGTGGGTGCGGCGAATGGAACCCGAACAGTCTGCGCTATGGACAGTCGGGGATACGGTTGCACATTGTGGCTTACAGAAAGTGAGATGACATGCTGCTGACTATAGATCGCGTTCAAAAAACCTATCCCGGTGGACGCCCTGTGCTTCAAGACGTTTCTCTGTCGCTCGACATGGGTGAAACGCTTGCACTAACCGGAGAAAGCGGCAGCGGCAAAAGCACACTCCTGAATTTGGCAGCTGCGCTGGATGGGTTCGATGGTGGTGAGATTACGCTTGATGGTAAAGCCTTATCGTCACTGAATGATCCCGGACGCGCCGAACTGCGGCGCCAGAAAGTGTCCTTGGTTTTTCAGCAATTTAACCTGATCCCATCCCTAACCGTGGACCAGAACCTCTCATTTCATGCGCGGTTGGCAGGCAATTGCGACTCTGAGTGGATTTCACATCTGGCGCAAAGGTTGGGTCTTGGGGACCTGCTGGAGCGCTATCCAGAGAGCCTGTCTGGCGGTCAGCAGCAAAGGGTTGCGATTGGCCGAGCGATGGCAGCAAAGCCTAAGCTGTTATTGGCGGACGAACCCACCGGGAACTTGGATGAAACCGCCAGTTCAGTGGTACTGGACCTGATGTTGTCTCTGGTCGCCGATACGGGCGCCGCGTTGCTTTTGGTCACACATTCTCAGGATATCGCTGCCAGACTGGACCGCCGCGCGCATCTGGCAAACGGTCGTATCACATGACAGGTCCTGTGGTTCAGGCATTGCTGTCCCACTGGCGCAGGCACTGGCTGCAATTGGCCACATTGCTGATCGGCATTGCACTGGCGACCGGCCTTTGGTCAGCTGTTCAGGCCATCAATTCCGAGGCGCGTTCCAGCTATGCCCGGGCCAATGCCCAGCTTTCAGTTGGACAGTTGGATGAAATACGCGATCCAACAGGCTACATACCACTATCGCGCTACGTTGATCTGCGGCGCTCGGGCTGGCAGGTAGCGGCGGTGCTCGAGGGGCCGGTCCGCATCGGTGATCGCACGCTTCGCTTGATGGGGGTGGATATGGTTGCCTACCCCGCTCTGCCCGCCATGACAGAGTTGGAACAGAGCGATACGCCGCCAAACCCCTCTGAAATACTGACTGCTCCGGGACGGTTGTTGATTTCACCCGATCTCATTGATCTGTTCGATGGGCGCGATGATCTGCCACCTATCCTTGTCAGCAGCGCCCTGCCCCCGGATTTCATTCTGACTGATATCGGTGTCGCCGAAAGGCTCCTGAACCGGTCCGGACAAATTTCAAGACTGGTCGTGTTGCCTGACCAACCCGGGTCATTGCCACCGCTGTCGGAAATCGCCCCTGAACTGGAAAGACAAAGCCCGACCTCACAAATCGATACGGCACAACTGACCGACAGCTTTCATCTGAACCTGTCAGCATTCGGCCTTTTGTCATTTGCAGTTGGTCTTTTCATCGTGCATGGGACGGTCGGACTGGCATTTGCCCAGCGACGTGGAATGATCCGCACCTTGCGAGCGCTGGGTGTTTCGATGCGGCGGCTCGTATGGATCACGTTGGCCGAACTGATCATGTTCGCCCTGATCGGAGGCATTCTGGGCTTGGTGATTGGCCATCTGATTGCGGCGGCTTTGCTTCCTGATGTCGCCGTAACCTTGAGAGGGTTGTACGGCGCTCCAGTCGACGGGCAACTCTCTCTCAGACCACTTTGGATCGTATCGGGGCTGGCAATGGCAATCGGCGGCACGTTGCTCGCCAGCGGCCATGCGCTTTGGCGGCTGTCCCGGATGCCCTTGCTCGCGAGCCCCGGTCTGCAGGCATGGGGCGGCCAAACAAACGCTCGAAGACTTAGCGCGCTGTCGGGTCTGGCACTTATCATAGGCGGCATGATTGTATTCTTCAGTGCCAAAGGGCTGATCGCTGGTTTTGTGATGCTGGCGGGCATTCTAACCGGAACCGCCTTGTTGCTGCCTGCCATTCTATCCGTGCTATTGGCGAAGTTTGCGCGGCGTGCAAAAGGGCCAGTTACGCAGTGGGTTTGGGCCGATATGCGCGCGCAGCTTCCCGGACTGTCACTTGCACTGATGGCCCTGCTGTTGGCTCTTGCGGCCAATGTCGGTGTTGGAACGATGGTTTCCAGCTTCAGGCTGACGTTCATCGGCTGGCTTGATCAACGCCTGACATCCGAATTGTATGTCACCGCCTCAGATAACGAACAGGCGGAACAGATCATCGACTGGCTTGCACCCCAAGTTGACGCCGTGTTGCCAATTCGAAGTATTGAACTTGCTCATGAGACAGGCCCGCTGTTCCTGTATGGTATAATCGATGACGATACCTATCGTCAGAACTGGCCCCTGATCGCTTCAATTCCGAATGTTTGGGATAGTGTTCTGAAGGGCGGTGCTGTCCTCATTAATGAACAGTTGGCGCGCCGGGAAAACCTGTGGCCGGGTGACAGTCTGATGCTTGCCCCGCGTCACACCCTCGAAATCGCTGGCGTCTATTCTGATTATGGGAATCCGACCGGTCAGGCGATTGTTTCTATGGCAATGCTGGATCTCGTAGCGCCCGGCGCTGCTTCGCGTCGCTTTGGCATTCGCCTATCCCCTGATCGTGCAACTGAAATGGCCCAGACCTTACGGGATCGTTTTGATCTTCCAAATTCCAGCGTGGTGCATCAGGCCGCCATGAAAAAGCAGTCTCTGGCGATCTTTGAGAAGACATTCGTCGTCACTTCTGCCCTGAATGTGCTGACGCTTGGGGTCGCGGGCTTCGCAATCCTCACCAGTCTGCTGACCCTCTGGACCCAGCGACTGCCACAGATTGCGCCAGTATGGTCTCTCGGCATGACCAGATCGCGATTGGCTCAGTTGGAGCTGCTGCGGAGTATACTGCTGGCGGCACTCACTGCCTGTTTGGCCTTGCCATTGGGGTTAATCCTGGCGTGGATACTCTTGTCAGTGATCAATGTTCAGGCCTTTGGATGGCAATTGCCGATGCATCTGTTTCCAGCAGATTGGATTCGGCTGTTTTTGCTGACCCTGCTGGCTGCGGCAGTAGCAGCCGCCCTGCCCGCATGGCGCCTTCGGCGCATCCCACCCGCCGATCTTCTCAGGGTATTTGCCAATGAACGTTAGAGCGTTTTTGATGTTCCTGCTGTTCCCTCTGGCCGCAATGGCACAAGGTTACGCCGGTTTGGGGGGCAACGCCGATGGTTTCACCGCCCCAACGCCCGGAAATCAGTTCCAGTTTCCGCAGGACCACGGCCCGCATCCCGACTATCGGATTGAATGGTGGTACCTAACCGCAAATCTCAAAGGTGAGGATGGACGAGACTACGGCATCCAATGGACACTGTTTCGCTCGGCCTTGAAACCATCAGAAGAGGATGGTTGGCAAAGCCCGCAATTATGGCTGGGTCATGCAGCCGTCACTACGCCTGATGCTCACTACTTTGCCGAGAGGCTGTCGCGCGGAGGCATTGGTCAGGCAGGCGTGACTGCGCAACCTTTCGAAGCATGGATCGACGAATGGCAGATGAAAGCTGATCCCGACATCAATGCGCTGCGCCTGACGGCCAATGGGGCTGAGTTCAGCTATGACCTGTCTCTGGATGCCGCAGGACCATTGGTATTTCACGGCGAAGATGGGTATTCGGTCAAGTCTGCCGACGGTCAGGCAAGCTACTACTACTCGCAACCCGGCTACCGGGTCGAAGGTGTCCTACACCTGCCTCAGGGAGATGTCGCAGTCACAGGCCAGGGCTGGCTGGATCGGGAATGGTCATCTCAACCATTGGCGGCAGATCAAAGCGGTTGGGACTGGTTTTCGCTGAGCTTTGATGACGGACAAAAGCTGATGGCCTTCCGCCTGCGTGGCGATCGCGGAGACTACACCTCGGCCACATGGATTGATGCAAACGGTGTTGGAACTGCTTTGCCGGATGGCGCTGTCTCATTCACACCTCTGGAAACCCAAACCGTTGCTGACAGAAATGTCCCGGTACACTGGCGCGTGGTCCTGCCGGATCGCGAACTGGATGTGGAGGTGTCCGCCCTTACACCCAAATCATGGATGGGAACGCGCTTTGCCTATTGGGAAGGCCCGGTTTTCGTTTCAGGAAGTCACAGCGGTCAGGGCTATCTGGAAATGACCGGGTACTGACCCAAATGTCGCCAGACTGTCACAGCTGCCTTTTATGACGGTCCCAAATATAGAGGGACTGGAAATGACAAAACTCAAAGTGGGCGCTGCGCTGATGGTCGCCGATCTCAAGACCCATCGTGATTGGCTTGTAGATGGGCAGCGTGATCTGGAAATTCAGGATTTCTTTTATCCAAACAATTTGGGCGATGCAGCTGAAGACTTGATCGCCACCGCTAAGAACACTTTGCAAGGGTATTCGGGGCGATTGGGTATTCATGGCCCGTTCTATGATCTGCCGCTGGATTGCCATGATCCCGAAGTGCGCATCATTGTTCAGAAACGTATGCACCAGGCGCTGGATATCGCAGCTAAACTTGGTGCAACGCAAATGGTCCTGCACTCGCCTTATTCAACGTGGGACTACCACAACCTGGACAGCGACCTGACTTCCCGAGAAACGCAGATTTCGCGCGTTCACGAAACCCTTTCACCTGTTGTTGCAAGGGCTGAGGAATACGGTGTCGTACTGGTGATCGAGAACATCGAGGATAAGAACCCTCTTGATCGGGTGATCCTGGCCAATAGTTTCAATTCCGACTTCGTACGCGTGTCACTCGATACTGGCCATGCGCATTACGCGCATGGCGCTACGGGCGCACCGCCGATTGACTACTATGTCCGTGCTGCAGGAGACCGACTGGCGCATATCCACCTGCAAGATGCCGACGGTTATGCAGACCGACATTGGGCGCCGGGTCAAGGAAGCATAGACTGGCAGGCTGTCTTTGAGGCAATCGCCGAAGCCGCATCACAGGCCCGGCTGGTGCTGGAACTGCGACACAGCAACGACGTTATGTCGGGGTTTGAACATTTGGTTGCTCTGGGCCTGGCTGAATAGCAAGGCCCAGAACTGATTTATCTGACCACGTAGACAGAAACGGTCGAGTGCCGCACCACGCGCGCTGCATTCGGCCCAAGCAGATAGTCTTTGAAATCAGGCTTGTGTGCCCCGATCACAATCAGATCCGAGCCCGCACTCTCTGCCGTCTTCAGGATCTCCTGATAGGCTGTCCCCGTGGCGACCACATGGCGGATAGAAGCATTACGCTCTTCGCCCAAGGCCGAAACACAGAGATGGGTCAGTTTTTCATGGGCATCCGCAAGCGCCTGCTCGTGATGATGCGGCTCGAAAAAGCTGCTCACGAAGGACTCGCCATAGTCCGGCAGCACAGTCACGACATCAAGCTGCGCCCCTTCATGCCCCGCCAACTCGGCTGCTTGTTTCAGAACCTGAGCGTCAAGATCGCCGTTACTGATATCGACGGCACACAAAACAGAGTTTGTCATGCTGGCACCTCTTGTCTTGCGGCGCGACCGCGTTGAAGGAAAGCGATCAGACCCAGAAGGATCATCGCAGGGATATAGATCAGCTGCTTCGGAGGCTGGCTGGACGGCAGACTGACGGAGCTCAGGCGTACGGCCTCGTCACCGTAATAGTCAAAGTTCGCCAAATCATCGGCAACTGGTGATCCAAACATCGGTTCCTCAAGTTTGACAAGGCCATCTTCTTCGAACAGCAGCAGCCCCATCGCGTCTACGCGCGCTTCACCGCCCTCTTCAGAACCAACTGGCACGACAACCGTGGTGTCCACCATCTTGCCGGTGTCAAAATCAGGCCCACTGATAACCATCCGAACATCTGTTCCGGGTGGTGTCTGACCCATCGTCTCAACAAATGCAGCAGGCTCGACCGAAGTGAATGGAGGCGCGATGCGATCCATGAAGAAGTCTGGTCTGAACAGGGCAAACGCCACGAAGATCAGTGCGATGCTTTCATAGATGCGGCTATGGGTCAGGAAGTAACCCATGGTGCCCGCTGTGAAGACAAGGATCGCTATCGTCGCGAATATCGCCACGATAATCCCTTCAACCCATGTCACATCGATCAGCAGCAGATCCGTGTTAAAGATGAACACAAATGGCAGTGCAACGGTACGAAGCGAATAGAAGAAAGCCGTGAAGCCTGTCTTGATCGCGTCCCCGCCCGAAACGGCTGCTGCAGCAAAGCTTGCAAGACCTACCGGGGGTGTAACGTCCGCCATGATGCCAAAGTAGAAGACAAACAGGTGTACCGCGATCAACGGTACAATCAGTCCGCTCTGCGCCCCCAGTTCCACAACCACGCCAGCCATCAGTGAGCTAACAACAATGTAGTTCGCAGTGGTGGGCAGACCCATGCCAAGGATCAGGCTGAGAAGGCCGACCATCACGAGCATCAGGATCAGGTTACCGCCCGACAGGAACTCCACCAGATCAGCCATCACCTGTCCGACACCTGTCAGCGTCACGGTACCCACGATAACACCCGCTGTGGCCGTTGCCAGCGCGATACCGATCATGTTGCGCGCACCGTCGATCAGGCCCTGCCACAGGTCGGCAACACCATCGACAAAGAACGCCGGCAGGTTGCTTTCACCACGGAAGATCGCCTTGAGCGGCTTTTGCGTCAGCAGGATCACGAACAGCAATGCCGTCGCCCAGAAAGCTGACAAGCCAGGTGACTTCTGCTCGATCATCAGGAAGTACACCAGCACGATGATCGGCAGCAGATAGTGCAGACCCGCTTTGTAGATTTCACTGATCACCGGAAGCGTGACTTCTTTGGCGTTCGGATCATCAGGCTCCAGATCCGGAACCTGAGCCGCGAAGTACAGAAGGACCACATAGACGGCGCAGACAATAAGGCTAAGCACCAAGCCGGCCATGGTTGGCACCCATGCCGTTACCGCATCGACCGGGAATTGCGAGCCATAGCAAAGGCCTGCAAAGATCAGGAAGAACGACAACATGCCAACAACCGTCCGCGCCAGATGCACATCGCGATCACCAAGTGTCGGCATGTTCCGCTTAACCGCCTCGAGGTGAACGATATAGACCAGAGCGATGTACGAAATCGCCGCAGGCAAGAAGGCATGCGTAATTACCTCGACATAAGAGATGCCGACATATTCAACCATCAGGAAGGCTGCAGCCCCCATAACCGGCGGCATGATCTGACCGTTGACCGACGAGGCAACCTCGACCGATCCCGCCTGTTCGCTGGAAAAGCCAACGCGCTTCATCAGCGGAATGGTAAACGTACCAGTGGTCACAACGTTAGCGATCGACGAACCCGAGATCAGGCCAGTCGCAGCCGAACCAACAACGGCCGCTTTGGCCGGTCCACCGCGCAGGTGGCCTAGCGCACCAAACGCCATCTTGATGAAGTAATTCCCTGCCCCGGCTTTATCCAGCAAAGCTCCGAACAGGACGAACAGGAAGACGAACTTGGTGGAAACACCCAAGGCGATACCAAACACGCCCTCGGATGTGATCCACATGTGGCTCATAGCCTTTTTAAGGCTTGCACCTTTCCATCGGATAACCTCGGGGACCCATTCAGAAGACCCAAAGAATACGTAAGCCAGGAAGATCGTCGCGATGATCGCCATTGCCGGACCAAGCGCGCGACGCGCGGCCTCGAACAGCAATAGCAATCCAGCTAGAGCGACCCATTTGTCGGTATCATCCGCAAGACCGCCCGCATTCACGATTTTATCGTAGAAGAAATATCCATATAGCGCGATTGCCGCGCCCATGATTCCCATGATCCAATCCTGAATCGGGATATAGTTACGCGGGCTGGACTTCAGCGCAGGATAGGCCGCGAAAGCCAGGAACAATGCAAAAGCAAGGTGAAACTGACGGGCGTTGTTGACGACACTTCCGGGCAACAGGTAGTTGGATAAAGGCGACGCCAGAACCACCTGAAAAATAGACCAGATTGCGGCGACAATCGCCAGAAACAGCCCTACGTTTCCAGCAGGATCACGTGCACCCGCATCCGAGGATGCGACCAGTTCCTGCAGTTCTTCTTCGGATAACGGACGATTGCCCTGTTGATCAGCGCTCATCAAATCTCTCCCCGTCCTGCGGCCGGTTTCCGGCGCGGTTTTTTTGTTCCGGTGTTCTGCCGGTAAAAACGAGGCGCAAAACTGCGCCTCGTTCCAAAGTCACTGGTGGATTACTGAATCCAGCCTTTTTCTTTGTAGTACTTCTCAGCACCCGGATGCAGCGGAGCCGACAGGCCGTCTGCGATCATTTCTTCGGGCTTCAGGTTCGCAAACGCGGGGTGCAGCTTTTTGAAGTCATCAAAGTTTTCGAAGACCGAGCTTACAACTGCGTAAACCGCGTCATCCGACACGTCTGCCGAAGTTACGAAAGTCGCGCCAACACCAAAGGTCGAGGTGTCGCCGTCCGAACCACGATACATGCCACCGGGGATGGTTGCGGTACGGTAGAACGAGTTGTCGTTGACCAGCTTGTCGACAGCGTCACCGCTTACGTTCACCAGAACCGAGTCACACGCGGTGGTGGCTTCCTGGATCGAACCCGATGGGTGACCAACGGTGTAAACCATTGCGTCGATCTGGTTGTCGCACAGAGCCGCCGACTGTTCAGCCGCCTTCAGTTCCGTCGCCAGTTCGAAGTCGTCAGTGGTCCAGCCCATTTCGCCCAACAGGACTTCCATGGTGCCGCGCTGACCGGAGCCGGGGTTACCGATGTTGACGCGCTTGCCCTTCAGGTCTTCGAAGTTGGTGATGCCGGAATCGGCACGAGCAACAACTGTGAACGGCTCAGGGTGTACCGAGAATACGGCGCGCAGGTTTTCGAAGGGGCCAGCCTCTTCGAATTTCGAGCTGCCGTTATACGCATGGTACTGCCAGTCGGACTGAGCAACACCAAACTCCAGCTCGCCTTCGCGGATGGTGTTGATGTTGTAGACGGAACCACCGGTCGATTCGACCGAGCAGCGCACGCCATGCTCTTTACGTCCTTTGTTCACCAGACGGCAGATCGCGCCACCGGTCGGGTAGTAAACGCCTGTTACACCACCAGTACCAATGGTGATGAATTCTTCGGCATAAGCGGCCGGAGCCATGAAGGCAGCGGTGATGACCGCGCCGAGGCTGAGCTTGCTGCTGTTTTTCATTTATGAACTCCCAATTTTTATGTTTGGCAGACGGAAAAGGCGCATTGCCCCCGTCCGGGGACCGTGCCGATAAGTCAATCTTGCCCGTCTTGCAACGGGTACAACTCACTGAATTTTCCAAACTCTCCCAACATATTCGACGTTTCATTCAGACACATCGATTGTCAAGGCCAGCGCCCGGATCAAGGGCGCAAAGCCTCAGATATGACGATATTTGCGAGAGTTTCCCCGCCTGACGAACACATCCGCAAATCTCGTGACACCTATAGGTTGTTCATATCTAAGCGCATGTATGTGGTCGCAAGCAGCGCAAAGGAGAGACCTGCTGCTACGCTTACACAATTGGTTCTACATCGATGTAAGGGTTGTGGTGCCCAAGGAGAGACTCGAACTCTCACGCCCGTGAAGGCGGGGGATTTTGAATCCCCTGCGTCTACCATTCCGCCACTTGGGCCACGTGCAATGGATTAGCGTCCTCAAACGGGAAGGTCCAGAGGCAAAAACCATCCAATTTCCTGTTCGTTCAACCAAGAGCGGTTGACGCGTTGGCAGGTGCGTGGTTTGCCTAACCCCAACTGATCTTGGGACCATAGTATATAATGTTGCGATCGCTTTATGACTGGACAATTCGTCTGGCGGATCACCCTCATGCCCTCTGGGCGCTGGCAATCGTAGCATTTGTCGAAAGTTCGTTCTTTCCGATTCCACCTGACGTTCTGATGATTCCCATGATTCTTGCGCGCCCATCGCGTGCCTGGTTGATCGCCACCGTTGCATTGGTGGCTTCAGTACTTGGTGGCATGCTTGGATATGCGATCGGGGCATTCTTCTATGAAAGTCTGGGCCAGCCGATCCTTGAAGCGATGGGCAAAGGTCATGCCATGGAAGAATTCAACCAGCGATTCAATGATTTCGGGTTCTGGGCAGTGCTGACCGCGGGGATCACTCCGTTCCCCTACAAGGTCATCACTATCATGTCCGGCTGGACCGGAATGCCGCTTGGGACTTTCATCGCAACATCGATTCTGGCACGTGCGTT
The DNA here is from genome assembly GCF_056537525.1 of Ruegeria sp. CE12. Lineage (NCBI taxonomy): Bacteria > Pseudomonadati > Pseudomonadota > Alphaproteobacteria > Rhodobacterales > Roseobacteraceae > Ruegeria > Ruegeria sp. CE12. The sequence continues at coordinate 55,098 of NZ_JBQFRS010000001.1, forward strand.
GCGATTCTATATCGTCGCCGGTCTGCTGTGGGGGTTCGGCGAACCTATCCGGGATTTCATTGAGAAACGTCTGGGTCTGGTCTTCACACTGTTCATCTTCCTCCTGATCGGAGGATTCCTGTTGGTGAAATACATATGACGAAACAACGCGCACTCATATTCCTCGCAGCCGGCGGATCAGCCGCTCTGCTGCTTGCAGCGTGGGGATTTCAACATCTTGGTGGCATGGCGCCATGCAAAATGTGCATCTGGCAACGCTATCCGCATGGCGCAGCCGTTCTGATTGGTGTTGTGGCGCTGGCCCTTCCCGGACAGCGCTTCCTGCCCCTGCTGGGTGCGCTCGCTGCATCGATCACTGCCGGGATCGGAGTATATCATGCAGGTGTCGAGCGAGGATTGTGGGAAGGTCCGACAAGCTGCACTTCGGGCGATATTGGAGGGTTGTCCGCGGAAGAGCTGATGGAACAGATCATGTCGGCACCGCTGGTTCGCTGTGACGACATCCCATGGGAGTTGTTTGGCCTGTCGATGGCCGGGTGGAACGCAGTACTATCAGCGTGCCTGGTACTGGTCTGGATTGCCGCGTGGCGTAGCCGGTAACTCTTAGATTTCGTCCAGTTCCGCATCCCAATACAGAAAGTCGATCCAACTGTCGTGCAGGTGGTTTGGCGGAAACTTACGGCCGATATTGCGTAAAGCCTCGGCATCCGGCTGCCGAGGCGGCTTGCGCAATGTCATACCCGCCTGCCGGAGCGATTTTGAGCCTTTGCGCAAATTGCAGGGGCTGCACGCAGCCACAACATTCTGCCAGCTTGTTACCCCGCCCGCGGCACGCGGTACGACGTGGTCAAAGGTCAGATCCCCACGGCTGCCACAGTACTGGCAACGGAACTCATCCCTCAAAAATAAATTAAAGCGCGTGAAGGCCACGCGCTTTCTGGGTTTTACATAATCTTTGAGGACAACCACCGAAGGTATTCGTATTTCGGTACTGGGACTGCGGACAACTTCGTCATATTCGGCGACGATATCGACCCTGTCCAACCAGGCCGCTTTGATCGCCTCCTGCCACGGCCACAACGAAAGCGGATAGTATGACAAGGGGCGGTAATCGGCGTTCAAAACCAATGCCGGATGATGCTTTAGTGCACCGGGTTCCCTGACAAATTCGGTCCTGAAGTCTCCGTCCATCACAGAATCGCTCCTCGCTCTCAGCTGCCCGTTTGTGACACCAGAGCGGGGAGCACCCGCCCCGGTCTTACTATGACTATATATCGTGTTAAAACTCTGACAAGCCCTGAGTTTCCACAATATGTCGAAGATTGGGTAAGCCGAATCCGTAACAGTGACATGACAGTTATCCACAGGTTGCGCACTGTGTGTCGCTCGGGCTATGGCGGGGCATGTCCTGGTTCATCCGATTCAACAAACCCTTTGATGTGCTGCCGCAGTTTACCGACCGTGCGAACGCGGAATCGCCGCGTAGCACGTTATCGGATTTTATCGACCTGCCTGGCGTCTACCCGGCTGGTCGGTTGGATCGGGACAGCGAAGGACTGATGCTGCTGACAGACCATGGCCGCCTGCAGGCCCAGATATCAGACCCAAAACACAAGATGGCCAAGACCTATTGGGTTCAGGTCGAAGGTGTGCCAGATGCTGCCGCCCTCAAGGCGTTGCGAGACGGTGTTGAACTCAAAGAAGGTCCAACACGCCCTGCCCGGGCCCGTGCGATAGATGAACCTGAAGATCTGTGGCCACGCACCCCGCCAATTCGTGAGCGAAAGACTGTTGCGGACAGCTGGATTGAACTGACGTTGCGCGAAGGTCGAAACCGTCAGGTTCGTCGAATGACGGCAGCGGTTGGACACCCTACCTTGCGTTTGATCCGTGCCCGCATCGGCGACTGGACTTTGGAGGGGTTGGAACCCGGCCAATGGGACAGCCTGCCCATGCCCACATTGAACTCGGCACCGCAGCGAAAAAGAGATCGCCGTCCCCGCCGGTGACAGAAGCCCTTATTTCCGCTAAACTAATTTTATGAAAGTGACGCCAGAGATACCTACCCCCTCCGCCATTCTGGAGGCTGCGTTGTATGTCGATGATCTGGATGCAGCTGAACGGTTTTATGGTGAGATACTGGGGCTGACACGCATTCAGCGTGTTGAGGATCGTCACGTATTTTACCGTGTCGGCGGCGCTGTCCTGTTATTGTTCAACCCGGAACAAACCGAGCAACCGCCAAACAACCCAGATCTGCCTGTTCCTCCGCATGGTGCTCGTGGAGCCGGACATGTTTGTCTGGTTCTGACTAGGGATGAAATTGATGCAATGCGTAAGCACCTGCTCAACTGGAACATCCCGGTCGATGCAGAGTTCGACTGGCCCGGCGGGGCGAAATCACTGTATATTCGTGACCCTGCAGGGAATTCAGTCGAGTTTGCCGAAGGCCATCTCTGGGATTAACGCAAGGTGAAACGCTTGGAAATCCGGTTTACCGGCGTTCCGTCGCGCAGCTGCACACCATACGCGACCGAGTAATCCTGAAATCCCATCTTATCGTAGTAGCTTAAGCCCGATACATTATCGGCCCGGATAGTGGCATTGATCGCGGAAAATCCTAGCGCTGAAGCCACTTTTGAGGTCTCGGAAAACAATGCACGACCCGCGCCTTTCAGAACCGGATCGCGTCGCGTGAAGGTTGCTATATCCGCGCAGTCATCAGGCAGCGCATCATGCGCCCCAAGCCATTGAAAACCAGCAACTTCACCCTGATCATCAAGGGCAACATGACAACAGATCTTATCTGTTCCATCAAGATAGCTCTGCGCGAACAATGGCTCAGAAAATGGGATTTCAATCGCGGTCGTACCGCCGATCGCGATGATCTGATTGAGAATGCGGCAGGTGTCCGCCACATCCTCTCGCATCATCGGGCGAACGGCGATCATCGTTACAGGCTCAATTTGTCGCGCATGAAGGCCAACGCCACGCTCAGACCGTCCGGTGCAATCCCATGGCCTGTGCCTTTCATGACGTGAGCGTAAACTTCCTGGAACCCTGCGCTTTGCAATGCCTCAGCGGCCTCAGGCAAAGACTGGGGCGGCACAACATCATCAGCGTCACCATGCACCAGCAGAACCGGCATCCTGCTGACAGTCTCGTCAGGCAGCAAGTCGGGCTCCAGCAGTCGGCCCGAGAAAGCGACGATACCTGCCACCGGGTCTTCCCGGCGCGGGGCAACATACAGGCTCATCATTGTGCCTTGCGAGAATCCGAACAGAACCACCTGCTCTGGCAAGACATCCTCGTCCACCATCAGGGCATCGAGGAAAGCGTTGAAATCCTCAACCGCCATTTCCATACCGCGGCGCGCTTCTTCCTCGGACGAACCATCGATCCAGGGGATCGGAAACCACTGGTACCCATTGGGCATACCGGGGATTTGTTCCGGAGCATCTGGTGCCACGAATAATGTGTCCGGCAGATGCTCGCCCAGCGGATCGGCCAGACCCAGCAAGTCGGCCCCGTTGGCACCATAGCCGTGTACGAACACCACGACCGAGCGTGTGTCGCCCGAAACCGGCTCTTTTCGGAGCGCATTCAAAACCCGTGTCATCTGATCCCTTCTCGTTCTTTAGCCACCCGGTAATAGGCCCACAAAACCCGCGCCGCAACCGAACGCCAGGGTGACCAGGCTTCGGCCATCAATCGTAATTCCTTGTCCGTCGGACGTTTCGATAGGTCATAGAGGATGCGTGCAGCCTCCTGCAGGGCCAAATCACCCGGCGCGATCACGTCCGCACGACCCAGAGAGAACATGGCGTAGATTTCGGCGGTCCATATACCGATGCCGGGCACTTCGGTCAGGACTGCAACGACTTCTTCATCGGACGCATCTCTCAGCGCTGTATAGTCAATACGGGCTTCGGCCAACGCACGGGCATACCGGATTTTCTGCCTGCTCAGACCCACGGCCCGCAAATCATCATCGGTTGACCACATGATCTTGCGCGGACCCGTCAGTTTCGCGTCCTTGAGGCGTTTCCAGATGGCATTGGCCGAGGCAACACTGACTTGCTGACTGACTATCGCACTCAGTAACTGAGAGAATCCGTCTGGTCGGCGCCGTAGAGGCAACGGCCCTGTTTTTTGCATCGCATAAGCCATACGCGGACAGGCCGTTGCCAGCCACTCAGCCCCCTCTTCCACGCATTCTGGCGTTTCGATAATGCGACCGACGGCCATGAGTTCTCCACCTTAGATACACGCTGCACGTTAGGCGGCTTTGCCGCATATGCAACCCGCTTGTAAGTAACGGCTTTCGCCGATACGCATATGCCCATGACAATGACCGCCACCACTCCGCCCAACAACCGACAGGCCAAACGCAACGTCGCCGTTTTGGTAGCTGCGCAATCTATCCTCGGCGCTCAGATGCCGATGATCTTTATCGTGGGTGGACTGGCAGGGCAGTCTCTGGCGTCAAATCCCTGCCTTGCAACCCTGCCAATCTCGCTCATCGTCCTGGGGTCGATGCTGGCAGCGACACCGATTTCGGCGATCATGCAACGATGGGGGCGGCGCGTCGGATTCCTAGTTGGTGCAACCGCTGGCGCATGTGGTGGTGTCGTAGGTGCTTATGGCCTGTACCTCGGATCATTTCCGATATTCCTGTTGGGAAGCCTGCTGACCGGCATCTACATGAGCGCCCATGGATTCTATCGTTTTGCAGCAGCCGACACCGCTTCGGACGAGTTCCGGCCCAAAGCGATTTCGTATGTCATGGCGGGTGGATTGGCAGCGGCAATCATCGGCCCGCAGATCGTCAAACTGACCGCTGAGTCCTACGTCATCCCGTTTCTCGGCACCTATATCGCCGTAATCGCCGTTAACGTCATAGGATCGGCGCTGTTCTTTTTCCTGGATATTCCAACGCCACCCCGCCCAACAGCGGATACGCCCAAAGGGCGAACACGGTTGGAACTGTTGAAAACACCACGCATCGCTGTTGCCATCACCTGCGCAATGGTCTCTTACGCTTTGATGAACCTTGTCATGACTTCGACGCCGCTGGCTGTTGTCGGTTGTGGCTATACAGCGAATGACGCCGCCGATGTTGTCACAAGTCATGTTCTGGCGATGTATGTGCCCAGCTTCTTCACCGGGCACTTAATCGCGCGTTTTGGTGTTGAAAAGATTGTAGCGCTTGGCCTCGCCATCCTGGCAGGCGCAGGTGTTGTGGCCTTGCAGGGTGTGGATCTCGGAAACTTCTTCGTCGCGCTGATCTTATTGGGCGTTGGATGGAACTTCGGTTTTATTGGCGCAACCAGCATGTTGGCGGCATCGCACGAAGTTCATGAACGTGGTCGGATGCAAGGCCTGAATGACCTTCTGGTGTTTGGCGGCGTGACACTTGCCTCACTCGCCTCGGGCGGATTGATGAACTGCTCTGGCGGTTCACCGATCGAAGGTTGGACGGCTGTAAATCTGGCAATGATTCCATTGCTCACCTTGGCAGGCGGCGCTCTTCTCTGGCTGACTATGCGCCCGCGAACAGTTTAATCACCAAGCTCGGTTATTGCTGTAAACGCATTGCTTTGTTCAGCTTCGGCAATGCCTTCGTCGATGTGTATCCGGTAGATTTCCCACATCTGTTGACGCAGCTCCCGGCCTTTCCCGGTTATCCGAAGAATGCGGCCACGACCGTCACCTGAGACAGCGTGGCGTGTCAGCAAGCCCTCTTCCGCCATACGCGCGACCTGTCTGGAAAAACTCGATTGATCAAATAGCAACTGCTCTTCCAGCTGTTTAGGTCTCAAACCTTCCGGCTCTCGCTCGAGCTCCCACAAGACGTCATACCAATGCAGGCGAGGATATCCCGCCGCCACCAGTGCCTGTTCTGCCCTTGCAAATATCCGCGTGCGTGTCCGGTTCAGTGCGATCCAGGCTGCTTCTCTCTTCTCAAATCCGCTCATCACGCCTCCGCGAGCTTTGTATTTTTGCTTTGCGCACCATTATAGATGCATTTACATCTTTATTTATCAACCACAGCAAATCTGAGAAACACCATGAACCTTTTGCGCGCAACCACTCTAACACTCGCAATGGCTTCACCCGCCGTTGCAGAAACCTACCACTTCGATCAAAGCCATACCGAAGTCCGCTTCTACTACAATCACGCCGGGCTGACCGAACAATCCGGCGAATGGACCGCCCTTTCTGGTACTGTAGAATTCGATCCAGAAAACGTTGCTGCAACCAGCGCCGACATCACCATTGATGCCTCAAGCCTCGAAACTGGCTGGGGGCCGCTTAACGATCACCTCAAAAGCAACGACTTCTTCGCGATCGAGGATTTTCCGGAGATTCGATTTGTCTCGACCTCAGCCGTGCAGACGGGTGCAGACACATTGCGCATGATCGGTGACCTGACGATCAAGGATCAGACCAAACCTGCAGCTTTGGATATCGAGCTCAAGTTCATGGGCACCCATCCGCTGGGCGGCTTTTTCGATTATTATCAAGGTGATTGGGTCGGTGTTGAAGCAACAGGGCTGTTGCTGCGCAGCGACTATGGTGTTGGTATGTTTGCCCCCGGCACTTCAGACTCGGTAAAGCTCAAGATCTCGGCCGAACTTCGTGAAGGTGGCTGGGAATAACTACCAGCGTCCCGTCGCCGCCTTTGTCATCAGAGACAAGCGGCGACGAATTTCTCCCTGCCCAAGCGCGCCTTGGGCAACCCGCTCCGGCTGTGCGATCACTTTTTTTAAAACCCATTCTGCCTGCCAGCCCGCGTAAAGTGCCGGGCATGCATCCCTTGAAACTGCCGCTCGGTTGGATTGAGCGTTCATCAATCGTTGCAATGCTTTTTGCGCCAACATGCGAACCCCATCCGGGGTGCCATCGAGCAAAGGTATACGACCTCGCGCCTCTAGATCGGGGATCGCTCGAAACCAGTTGGCGACACCAACACCGTATCCAAAGTCACGCAGAACCGTTTCATCGGCAGCACCAAGGGCTTGTGCCGAGACAACCATCAACGTTCCGGCACTGTGATCAATATAGCTTTCGAAATGCTCTTCGTCTTCGAACGGATCTCGATAAATATCCCAACGTCTTACGGCCACATATTCATCCAACTGCGCCGCCAAGTGGGGGGATAGCACACGTGACAGTGGTGTGACTACTTCGTGCCTGCGCACGGTCGGCCCCTCGGCAACTTCCTGCAGTGCATCGCGCCACCATTGCAGTCGCATTTCTGCAATCATGGGCTCCTGAGTGACCCAGGGCGCGCGCGCAACCTCGACATTCATCGCATACAAAGGAAACAAAACCGATCGCGTAGCAACCGGGGCAGCCATCGCAGCCAGAAAACGGTCGGGATCAGCGCGATGAACAAGCCCCGCGCAGGCCTTTACATCATCATCGAACTTCACAGTCACTCCGCAGCCGCCGACTGTGTTTTGCAGTCGCGCACCAACTTCCACTGAATCGCCTCAAGCAGTGCTTCAAACGAGGCATCCACTATGTTCGCACTGACGCCGACAGTCGACCAACGCCGGCCCTGCCCGTCTTCGCTGTCGATTATGACCCGCGTGACCGCCTCGGTCCCGCCCTGAGTTATGCGCACTTTGAAGTCGACCAGATGCATATCATCCAATATCGGAGAGTACTGCCCTAGGTCCTTGGCCAGCGCCTTAGACAGCGCGTTTACCGGACCACGGTCACCGCCGGAATCGTCAAGTGACTCGCTGACGGACAGTTTCTTTTCTCCGTCAACTTTGACCACAACAACAGCCTCGGACAGGCTGACCATCTTGTTGTACTTGTTCTTGCGCCGTTCGACGGTGACTTTGTAGCGTTTGACCTCGAAGAACTGCGGCAACTGCCCCAATTCATCGCGCGCCAGCAGCTCGAAACTGGCCTGAGCGGTATCGTAGGAATAGCCCTCAGCTTCGCGCTGCTTGATCCGTTCCAGAATACGACCCAACGCCGGATCACCCGCCTCGACAGTCAGGCCCGCTTCGCTCAGACGACGGCGCAGGTTGGACTGTCCCGCTTGATTGGACATCGGGATGATGCGCGAATTGCCGATAGTGGCCGGATCAACATGCTCATACGTCGTCGGATCCTTGAGGATCGCACTGGCATGCAGGCCCGCTTTGTGGGCAAATGCCGATGCTCCGACATAAGCAGATTGCTTACTGGGCACCCGGTTCAGAATATCATCCAGCATCCGGCTGGTCCGAGTCAGACCAACCAGCGCTTCACGGCTGACCCCGATGTCAAACTGTGATGCGTACGGTTCCTTGAGCAACAATGTCGGGATCAAAGCGGTCAGATTGGCATTACCGCAACGCTCGCCTAACCCGTTCAATGTTCCCTGAATCTGACGCGCCCCTGCATCAACGGCAGCCAAAGAGCAGGCGACCGCATTTTCGGTATCGTTGTGGGTGTGAATGCCCAACCGATCTCCTGGCAAACCTGCAGCGATCAGTTCAGAGACAATCTTGCCCACTTCTGCAGGTAGCGCACCGCCATTGGTATCGCACAGCACCACCCACCTTGCGCCAGCCTCCAATGCCGCCCGGCACACTTCGGTCGCATAGGTCGGATTGTCCTTGTAGCCATCAAAGAAATGCTCGGCATCGAACAGCGCCTCGCGCCCTTGCGCCACGATATGTGCGACCGATGCCCTAACGTTCTCCGTGTTTTCCTCAAGCGTAATGCCAAGCGCTTGGGTCACGTGGTAGTCGTGCGATTTGCCCACCAAACACACCGCCTGCGTTCCGGCATTCATCACCGCTGCCAGAACATCATCATTATCTGCAGACCGGCCTGATCGTTTGGTCATACCAAATGCGGTCAGCGTGGCCGAGGTTTTAGGGGCCGCATCGAAAAACGCACTATCCGTGGGGTTTGCGCCGGGCCAGCCGCCTTCGATGTAATCAACACCCAACTCATCCAAAGCCTGCGTAATCTGGACCTTTTCCGCAGTCGAGAACTGCACACCCTGCGTCTGTTGTCCGTCACGCAAGGTGGTGTCGTAGAGGTAGAGGCGTTCTTTTGTCATCGCTTGCTCCCGCTGGCCCTCAGTCATCGATTACGCCTGCTTGTCGCAACAGGAATGATTTGGATCAGCCATCAGACATTCTCCAACTTTGCCGCATCAAAGCCCGCTCCGGGCACCAATTCCACACCGTCTTTGCTCATGCGCACTTCCAGACCTGCAGCCAGATACGCGGCCTTTAGCCGGTCTACTTCCGAGAAGTCTTTGTTTTGCATAGCAACAGCGCGTGCGTCGGCAAGTTTGGTTGCGTGAGCAGACAAGTCCAATGACGCGGTATCCGCCCAGCTTCCGATTTCATCAGTCAGTAACCCCAACACCTGAGCGCTGGCCAACAAGCTCTCCGCATCTCCATCCGCTGCCAAACGGTGCAGTTCGGTCAAGGCGCCCGCAGTATTCAGGTCATCACTTAATGCGGCGACGACCGCGGGTGCCGCGTTGGCGGCGGGCTCGATGCCCGCTGTCAGCGCCCGCCACTTGCGCAGCGTCGCTTCGGCCTCGCGGGCCTTTTTCTCGGTCCAGTCCATCGGCTTGCGGTAATGGGTCTGCAGGAAAACAAAGCGGATCACCTCACCCGGCACGCCCTGTTCCAACAAGTCATGTACGGTGAAGAAGTTGCCCAGTGATTTGGACATCTTCTTGCCTTCTACCTGCAGCATCTCGTTATGTAGCCAGTACCGAGCGAACTCCCCTTCGGGGTGTGCGCAGCAGCTCTGAGCGATCTCGTTCTCATGATGTGGGAACATCAGGTCGTTGCCACCGCCATGGATGTCAAAGCTCGCCCCCAGCAGCTCATAACTCATGGCCGAGCATTCGATATGCCAACCCGGACGTCCACGACCCCACGGGCTGTCCCAACCCGGCAGATCGTCAGTCGAGGGCTTCCACAACACGAAGTCCATCGGGTTCTTCTTGTAAGGCGCTACCTCGACCCGAGCGCCTGCGATCATGTCATCAACAGAACGGCCTGACAGCTTGCCATAGTCTTTTTTCCATGTGTCTACGGCAAACAGGACATGGCCATCCGCAGCGTAAGCATGACCTTTCGCGATCAGATCTTCGATCATTGCAATCATCTGCGCGATGTATTCGGTCGCGCGTGGCATCTCATTGGGCTCCATCGCGCCCAGTGCACCCATATCATGCAGATACCAGCCGATGGTTTCATCCGAACGCTCCTGTACCAGCTGCTCCAGCGACCCTTCCGCACCGGCCTGTTTACGCGACAGCGCCGTGGCGTTGATTTTGTCGTCCACGTCCGTGAAATTGCGCACATAGGTCACGTGATCTGTGCCATATACGTGACGCAGCAGCCGATAGAGCACATCGAATACAACGACTGGTCGGGCATTTCCCAGATGTGCTCGGTCATAGACGGTAGGCCCACAGACATACATCCGCACATTTGCTGGATCGATCGGCACGAAATCCTCTTTCGTCCGCGTCCGTGTGTTGTGCAGTTTGATCGTCGTCATCGGTCGGCTCCTAAGAACAGCATAGCTTCTCGCGTTGGCGCGGGCTTAGCAACTTGTCTCAGGGATGAAAACGAAAGAAACCGGCCCGCTTGATTAATCAGCAGGTAATGCAGCAGTTAATGATGCAGGTCATCGGGTTCATGGTGTTCGGATATCACGTGATTTTGCCTGAGCCAAGCCTTGAGTTTCGTTGATTGCACCGGCAACCTGTCTTTCATGAGCCGAGAGTACGTGAATTCCATTTGCGAAGACCTGCCTGGGGCCGAACTGTCCGACCCCTGGGGTGGCGGGCATGATGCGTGGAAAGTGGGCGGCAAGATGTTTGCCTGCGTCGGATCAGTGGGGGATGGGGTTTCTGTAAAGACGCCGGATATCGAAACGGCTCAGATGCTGATCGACGCGGGCGTCGGCACCAAAGCCCCCTATTTTCATCGCAGCTGGATTCGGCTGCCATGGGATACCGAAGCCGAGGAGATGCGCCACCGGCTGACCGCGTCTTATGATATCGTACGCGCCTCGCTCACGAAAAAATTGCAGGCGACACTACCGGCGCGAAGTTGATTGACAAATCACCGGCGCTCTGTCCCATTCGGCCTGAATTGCTGCAAGGGAGACGCGCAATGAAACTGTCGCATCGTATCACGCATTTGACCGGCGGCGGATCTGACGGCTGGGATGTGTTTTATCGCGCGCGCCGGATGATCGCTGAAGGTCATGCCGTGACTGAATTGACGATTGGCGAACATGACATTCGCACCGATGCGACGATTCTGGCTGAAATGGACCGCTCTGCCCGCGACGGACACACCGGATATGCCATGGTTCCTGGCACCGATCTGCTGCGCGACACAGTCGCCGCTCGGATACAAAACCGTACCGGGGTAACCACGACGCGACACAACGTGCTGATCACGCCGGGTGGCCAGTCTGCACTGTTCGCAGCTCATACAGCAGTTTGTGATCCGGGTGATGTGGGCCTTTATCTTGACCCCTATTATGCGACCTACCCCGGCACCATTCGTGGAGCAGGCGCGATTGCAAAAGCGGTGCAAACCCGCGCTGAAGATGCATTTCAGCCACGTGCCGATTTGATTGAGCCACACGTTGAGGGCGCTGTTTCGCTGCTGATCAACACACCGAACAATCCAACAGGTGTTGTGTATTCCCGCGAAACGCTGAACGAAATCGCTGATCTCTGCCAGCGACGCGATCTCTGGCTTATCTCGGACGAGGTCTACGATACGCAGGTCTGGGAAGGTGAACATCTGTCCCCACGCGCCTTGCCCGGCATGGCCGAGCGTACGCTGGTTGTCGGATCCATGTCCAAATCCCATGCGATGACCGGCTCTCGTTGCGGCTGGATTGTGGGTCCGGAAGAAGTTGTTCAGCATCTGATCAACTTGGCCACACACACCACTTATGGGGTTCCGGGCTTTATCCAGGATGCCGCGAGCTATGCTTTGACAGCGGGTGATGGTCTGGAGGAAGAGGTCGCAGCGCCGTTCCGCCGCAGACGCTCTTTGGCCATGCAGGTTCTGAGTGGACAAAACATAGTAGGCCTCGTTCCTGCACAGGGTGCGATGTACCTGATGCTGGATATAAGAGCGACCGGAATGAGCGGCGAGGCGTTTGCAAATGCCCTACTCGATACCCACGCCATTGCTGTCATGCCAGGCGAGAGTTTTGGCACCGCCGCAGCGGGACATATTCGCGTTGCGATGACAATTGACGATGACAGGTTTGCTGCTGCGCTACAGACTGTGTGTGATTTTGCATCCGAGCTCGCAGGTCAGCACGCCGCCGAATAGACGTGGTCAGAACCGAAATGTCGTGCGCAAGTTAAAGGTGTTTGCGTCGAGATCACCATTTGAGCGGGTCACATCGCTGAAGTTCTGTCTCAGAGCTTCACCGCTGATCACAAAGTTCTCGCCAATGGGATATGCGACGCCGATACCATAGACAGCTGCGGTATCACTGTCATTCGATGTATCGGCACGAGCGGCACCAACCACGACATAACCGAGCGCAGGACCGAAATCATACCCGCCACGCAGCTTCAGGCGCGTGACGCCGTCCAAGCTGCCCTCAGAACCCAAGCTCAGGTTCAATGGATCATATTCAAGTTCGCCACCCAGAACGAAATCGCCAAAATCGTAATCGTAACCGATGTGAGGGCCAAAGGTGGTGTCGTTTCCGCTGGATCCATTCGGGCCATCGGCATCTGTGTAACCAAAGCTGAATCCCGCATAGGCGCCCGTCCAATCTTCGGCAAAAGCGGGTGCGGTGCCGGCAAGCAGCAACGCAGCAATCATGGCCGTCAATCGTTTCATACGCCTCTCCAAGTACTTCGCATCAGAACCGTCTGAGGCCCTAAGTGCGACTACCGCTTTGGCACGGATATGGGGGCTTAAACCCTCAATTCAATTCACAATTCACTTTCACTAAGTGAAGATAGTTTAACAGATTTCTCTCAAAACGGGAAAAAAACTTCAGGTATTCATTTTAGTTACGCAAGTTTGGTCGCTTTCGCTGATCCGATCTTAATTCAGGTTTCTCAAAAACAGGTCGTAAACAGGATAGATCGCGTCGGTATGCGGTGCCATACACAACCTGTGAATAACCGAGGGCCGGAATGCGCGGCGAGTATTGGAAAATCCGTCTGGTAAGCCGTACAATCGGCGCAGATCGCGGGCGTGCGGCGCGTGGTCGGCCGTAATCCTATTGAGATAGCCAATCCCAAACTAGCTCAATAACATTCGGAACACTCACATGAACGATCAATCCCGTAGCTCTTCTCGTAGCGGCGGACGCTCTGCCCGTCGTGCAGCGCGTGCCGCCGCCCTGCCCGACCACCTGCGCCCTGTGCGCCCAGGCATGGAAGGTGGCACATACAAACCTCTCAGCCAGCAGGATATGGAGCGTATACACAACGCCGCCCTGACAGCACTTGAGACGATCGGCCTTGCCGATGCACCGCAAAGCGGCATCGACTATCTGGTCGGCGCAGGCTGTATTCTCGGGGATGACGGACGTATCCGCTTCCCGCGCGCATTGGTCGAGGATATGCTGGCCAAAGCGAACCGTTCGGTCACGCTTTATAGCCGTGACGGCAAAACTGACCTCGAGCTTTCGGGCAACCGCGTCCACTATGGAACCGCTGGCGCTGCAGTACACATGGTCGATGTGCATGGTCGCGAGTATCGTGATTCAACGGTTCAGGACCTGCACGACGCATCCCGTATCTGCGATAGTCTGGACAATATCCATTTCGTTCAGCGTCCGATGGTTTGCCGTGACATTCTGGACAACCGCGAGATGGATCTGAACACCATCTATGCTTGCTGTTCGGGTACATTCAAACATATCGGTACATCGTTCACCGATCCCAGCTATGTCGCTCCGGCGGTGGAAATGCTGCACATGATCGCTGGCGGTGAAGACAAGTGGCGCGAACGTCCATTTGTGTCGAACTCCAACTGCTTTGTTGTTCCACCAATGAAATTCGCAACTGAAAGCTGCGAAGTTATGGAGGAATGCATCAAGGCCGGCATGCCTGTTCTGCTGCTTTCTGCAGGTATGGCAGGTGCTACCGCGCCGTCTACAATCGCCGGAGCAATCACTCAGGCAACCGCGGAATGCCTGGCCGGTTTGGTTTATGTAAATGCCGTAAAACCCGGTGCCCCCGCGATTTTTGGCACTTGGCCATTTGGTCTAGACCTGCGTACCGGGGCGATGTCGGTAGGTTCCGGTGAACAAGCGCTTTTGAGTGCAGGGTGTGCTCAGATGCATAAGTTCTACGGTCTTCCGGGCGGTGCAGCTGCAGGCGCATCCGATGCAAAACTCCCCGATATGCAGGCTGGCTGGGAACAGATGTGTTCGAACGTCATGGCCGGTCTGTCGGGGCTGAACATGGTGTATGAAGCGGCAGGTATGCATTCATCCCTGCTGGGATTCTGTTTCGAAAGCCTCATTCTCAGCGACGATCTGATTGGTCAGGCACTTCGTTGTGTTCGGGGGATCGAAGTAAACGACGACACTCTGGCGCTGGATCAAATCGCCGAAGTGTGCCTTGGCGGACCCGGTCACTATCTGGGCACTGATGCCACTCTTGGCCGTATGCAGGTGGATTATGTGTATCCGACACTCGGCGACCGGACATCGCCGAAAGAGTGGTCTGAACTGGGCAAACCGGATCTCATTGAAAAAGCAATTGCCCGCAAGGAAGAGATCCTTGCAACGCCGTCACAGGCGCGATTTGACCCGCTGCTGGATGCAGAACTTCGGAGCAAGTTCAACATTCACTTGCCGCAGTAACCCATTGAAAACAGGCGGCCCGAAAGAATCGGGCCGCCTTGCCTAAGCCTGTATTTAGCCGTTTGTTGCTGGCAGCAGACCTGCCTCCTGAGCGGCCGCTATCTCAGCCTGATCAAGCGCACCGTCGCCATTGGTATCCAATGTCGAGAAGCCATCAGCATCCATATCTGGCAGAACAGCTTGCACTTCTTCGATGGTCAGAACGCCGTCTCCGTTGGCGTCTGCACTCGACTGCGCCAGGGCAAGGGCCGGAAATCCAACTGCAACTGCGGCGAGTACGGCCAATTTCTGCGGTTTCATCGTGATATCTCCTCGTAGGGGTTTTGAGTGGTAGTCCATCCGGACAGGCACCAGAAACACCCTTTAAGAGACGGCTGTCATCGCTAGGTCGGTAAATCCTGTGATTCGCGCCAAAGCCCGCCCGTTTACTGCTGACTGCAGTGCGGCCTCTTGCTGGCCCAAATCGCAGAATCACGATTCGGCAAATCTCCCCCTACGACCAAAGCGCGATCTGGCAGGCCACCGCTCAATCAGGCGACTCACCGTGGCAAAAAGAAAGGGGGCCGAAGCCCCCTGTCAGTTTCGCCATCCAGGCTCATTTCGTTGACCGCCCGGTGTTTTTTTGCCTGCGGCCTGGACGTCGCCTGGGACGAGCGCACCCGTCCCGTGAGAGAGTGGGAAGGACTGATATTCCGCCCCACCCTGTTCCCGGCCAACACAGGCATGTCGGCCGAGTGGAACAAGGCGCCTTTGGTAAGTCTTAGGCTTTGCCTTGCTCCGTATTCGTC
Organism: Ruegeria sp. CE12; assembly: GCF_056537525.1. Lineage (NCBI taxonomy): Bacteria > Pseudomonadati > Pseudomonadota > Alphaproteobacteria > Rhodobacterales > Roseobacteraceae > Ruegeria > Ruegeria sp. CE12. The sequence continues at coordinate 70,745 of NZ_JBQFRS010000001.1, forward strand.
GGGACCGGTTACTGTGGCAGCTTCCGGCCCCTACACCCCGGTTTGCCGGGGTGCTTACTTTAGCCGAGATTATTGTTTTCTGACCCATCGGGGTTTGAAGCAATAATCCGACGACCATCAACGCGGCGAACGTGATACCCATCATGTTGTCCGGATTCGATCTGGTCAGCCAAGCGGCCGCGCGTGATCTCCCCCTGACCAGGCACATTAAAATGAGTGTTCAGTCCACTTTCGGTTTCGCGAGTTACTGTGATGTTTTTCTTTCTCACAGCTCTCTCCTCTTCAAGTTATTCACAGAGCAAGCAGAAATCTGTTGGTGACTCTGTGGGTAAGTAAGCGCGTAGTTGATCACCGGTTTCGACCGTGTTTTCCTCCTATGTTATCGACCCAGAGGGGCCGAAAAGGTTATTCCCCTGCCCACGCTATTCAAGCGGGGGAAAGCCGGGGATCAGTGTTGCCGCACTGGTCCCCAACCTCAATTTTTTAGCTACACCCGCTGGTTGCGCCGCAAGTGTTGCACTTCATGCAGGTTCCGTTGCGCACCAGTGTGTAGTTTCCGCATTCACCACATGGATCGCCCTCGTAACCCTGCATCTTGGCTTTGGTGCGGGCATCCATTCCTGTTGCGACCTCGGACACGACCGCAGTTTCGCTTTGAACTTCAAACTGCGCTGCAGTTTCAGCCATGCCATTCACTTCGGCCTGACCGCCGTTGAAGACCACCAAATCCTGAGGCAAGCGCTTGCGCAGATACCCAGTTGAGCTGATTTGTTTCAGTACTTCCAAAGACTTGGTCGCAGCACTATCGCTGATCTCCGAGACGTTCGAAACGCCCTCTTCCTCGCCTCGGCCCAGATCATCGAAGGTTGCGCCTTCAGGCTTCACATGCGCCAGATCGGTGCGGTCCAGATAAGACACGGCCAGCTCGCGGAAGATGTAGTCCAGAATCGACGTCGCATTCTTGATCGAGTCGTTGCCCTGCACCATCCCCGCCGGTTCGAACTTGGTGAAAGTGAAGGCGTCGACAAACTCTTCCAGCGGCACGCCATATTGCAGGCCAACCGACACGGCGATGGCAAAGTTGTTCATCATCGCCCGGAAGCCAGCGCCTTCCTTGTGCATGTCGATGAAGATCTCACCCAGCTTGCCGTCTTCGAACTCACCAGTCCGCAAGTAAACCTTGTGGCCGCCTACTATTGCCTTTTGGGTATAACCTTTGCGTCGATGGGGCAGTTTTTCGCGATGGCTGCGGATCATTTCCTTGACCACAACCTTTTCGATCACCTTCTCGGCCAGAACGACAGCTTTTTCCTGCGTCGATCCGCTTTCCAGCACTTCTGCCGCTTCGTCATCATCCTCGACCAGTGCCGCCGCTAGCGGCTGCGATAGTTTCGAGCCGTCGCGGTACAGCGCGTTCGCCTTCACACCCAGCGACCAGCTGAGTTCGTATGCTTTCTGGCAATCCTCGATGGTCGCGTCATTCGGCATGTTGATCGTTTTCGAGATCGCACCCGAGATGAAGCTTTGCGCCGCCGCCATCATGGTGATGTGGCTATCAACCCCAAGGAAACGCTTACCTTTTTTGCCACACGGGTTAGCGCAGTCGAAGATCGCGTAGTGTTCCTCCTTCAGGTGCGGCGCGCCTTCCAGCGTCATCGTCCCGCAGACATGGTCGTTGGCCGCGTCGATATCCGCCTTGGTAAAGCCCAGATGGCGCAGCAGGTCGAAGGTCGGATCGTTCAACTTGGTGGCGGGGATGCCCAGAACACCGGTGCAGAAATCCTCGCCCAGCGTCCACTGATTGAAGACGAAGCGGATGTCGAACGCGCTTTCCAGTGCGGCATCCACCTTGGCCAGTTCATTGGGGCCAAAGCCGTGACCGGTCAGCGAGGTATGGTTGATCCCCGGCGCGTTGCCGATGGTGCCGTGACCGACCGCGTAACCTACGATCTCTTCGATCTGAGACGAGGAATAGCCCAGCTTTTCCAGCGCCGAAGGCACCGAGCGATTGATGATCTTGAAGTAACCGCCACCGGCCAGTTTCTTGAACTTGACCAGAGCAAAGTCCGGCTCGATCCCGGTCGTGTCGCAATCCATGACCAGACCGATCGTACCGGTTGGTGCGATCACGGTGGCTTGCGCATTGCGGTAGCCGTTTTTCTCACCAAGGCTCAGCGCCTCATCCCAAGCGGACATGGCCAGATCGATCAGACGCTTGTCCGGGCAATTGTCGTGGTCCAGCGGCACCGGCTTAACAGCCAGTTTCTCATAACCCTCGGTCACTCCTTGTGACGCACGACGGTGGTTGCGGATGACGCGCAGCATGTGGTCTGCGTTGCGCTCATACCCTTTGAACGGGCCAAGTTCGCCTGCAATCTCCGCCGAGGTCGCATAGGCGACACCGGTCATAATCGCAGTCAGTGCGCCGCAGATCGAACGCCCTTCATCCGAGTCATAGCTGTAGCCCATGTTCATCAACAGGCCGCCAATATTGGCGTAGCCCAGACCCAATGTGCGGAAATCATAGGACAGCTGCGCGATTTCCTTCGACGGGAATTGCGCCATGGTCACCGAGATTTCCAATGTCAGAGTCCACAGACGCGAAGCGTGCATATAGTCCGCCGCCTGGAACTCACCATCCTTCAGGAAGGTCAGCAGGTTCATCGACGCCAGGTTACAGGCCGTATCATCGAGGAACATGTACTCCGAGCACGGGTTCGAGCCGCGAATCTCACCATCTTCAGGGCAAGTGTGCCATTCGTTGACAGTGTCATGGAACTGGATACCCGGATCGGCGCAAGCCCATGCGGCGTGGCCGACTTTTTCCCATAGATCACGCGCCTTAACTGTGCGAGCGACCTTGCCATCTGTCCGGTTGATCAGTTCCCAATCCGCGTCTTTTTCAACTGCGGTTAGGAACGCGTTGGTTACTCGGATCGAGTTGTTCGAGTTCTGCCCCGAAACCGAGCTATAGGCTTCCGAGTCCCAGTCCGTGTCATAGGTCGGGAATTCTATGCTGTCGTGACCCTGCCTGGCGTAATCCAGAACGCGCTTAATATAAGTCTCTGGGATCGCGACCTTTTTGGCTTCGCGAACTGCCTTCTTCAGGCTGTCATTCTTGTTGGGATCATACGCATTATCCTGCGCACCGTCCCAGCTGCGGATGGCCTCGAAAATGCCGTTCAGCATCTTCTCGTGCATCTTTGATCCGGCAACGATCGAGGCCACCTTCTGCTCTTCGATCACCTTCCATTCGATGAATTGCTCGATGTCCGGGTGATCTGCATCGACGATCACCATCTTTGCTGCTCGACGGGTTGTTCCGCCTGATTTGATCGCGCCAGCGGCGCGGTCGCCGATCTTGAGAAAGCCCATGAGGCCCGAGGACTTGCCGCCGCCTGACAGCGCCTCGCCTTCTGCACGCAGATGGCTGAAGTTGGTCCCGGTGCCAGAGCCGTATTTGAACAGGCGCGCCTCGCGCACCCACAGATCCATGATGCCGCCCTCGTTCACCAGATCATCATCAACGGACTGAATGAAGCACGCGTGCGGTTGCGGATGTTCGTAAGCGGATTTCGATTTGGTCAGTTTGCCGGTCTTATAGTCGACATAGTGGTGCCCCTGCGCCGGGCCATCGATTCCATATGCCCAATGCAGACCGGTATTGAACCATTGCGGCGAGTTCGGCGCGGCGCGCTGGGTCGCCAGCATATAGCGCATCTCGTCAAAATAGGCGCGCGCGTCATCTTCGGTCGAGAAATAACCACCCTTCCAGCCCCAGTAAGCCCAAGCGCCCGCCAAACGGTCGAACACTTGCTTGGAAGAGGTCTCACCATCGAACTCCGCGCCATCAGCCGGAACCGAACGCCACAGGAATTCGGGGACGTCTTTCTCTTTTACTTTTTTCAGCTTGGATGGAACGCCCGCTTTGCGGAAGTATTTCTGGGCGATGACGTCGCTGGCTACCTGACTCCAGCTGGAAGGTACCTCAATGTTGTCCAGCCGAAATACGATTGTCCCGTCGGGATTGCGGATTTCCGAGGTGGCTGACACAAAATCGAGCTCTGCATATGCATCCCGCCCCGGTTTGGTAAATTTTCTTTCAATCTTCATGTCCGCCGCCCTAGCTTCAATCAACCCAATTTCGGTTACTGGCACCAAATCACTTCAGGCAGGGTGCCGCCTGCCGCCAAAATTCTGGGCATAGGTGACCGGTCGCTGCTGCTCACAGCGCGGAACCGACCAAACGGTTGCACGTTAGTGTGGTGTGCTTTCCGACCCTCGCCCGCTGCCATCTCTGATTTTATACCAGATTTAGTGGCAATCTATTCGGCCTCCACAATTTGACGTATACACCCATAGTAGGTCAACGCCATTTTTTGGTCATTTTTGAAATCTTTTTAGTTGACCAAATCTGGCAGCCGCACACCCAAGGGTCTTCCACCGATTCCTCCACAGGCTGGCATCTGGCAAAAACCTGCCACTCACCGGAGGGCTCAGATTGATTTGCTGTTTTTCTCGGCACAGTTACCGGGAAATCATCATCCATCACCCTGTTAACGACCTTGTCAGAGAATCATCGTCGCGAAATGACTGAGTCTGGCATAAGGTGTTATGAGAGGCAGATTTTAGTGGAGTTCGTGTTGAGCATGTTGTCGTTGCGTCTACTTCCCATTCTAGCCATTTTCGTGGCCTGCTCACCACAGGAACAACCCTTTTCGTCGCGCAGCGCCCAGTTCGGAGAATATCCAAAACGATTGTTCGATACCTTCAAAGTCAGCTGCGATGGACCGGGAGAAAACTTCGCACAAGTCAGTGCTGGTGTATTCGAATGTCGGGAAACTTTGCCACCTGACGCCACAGCTTTTCTGATTCTCAATTACGATGGCTTCCCACAAAAATTGCCCCAGAGCGTTCGTCGCATGTCCTCAGAAAAGAACTCTCAGGGATATCGTGTCGACGCGGATTTGTACTTCCTGATCCCTCAGCAAAACGGATCGACAGTAAAGGTTCCGGTGGAAAGTGAGGCATTGGATCAGGAGCTGACCTCGCTGTTCCGATTCTTTGGTGGAACCCCTGTGGTGAAGGGCTGAATGGTAACGTTCGCGCTTGCGACTTATTATGACCCGCACTAAGACCCACACGCGCGGGTGATTAGCTCAGTGGTAGAGCGCTTCGTTCACATCGAAGATGTCAGGAGTTCAAATCTCTTATCACCCACCATACAACTTTTGAGTTCTACGATATCTGTCGCTCAATGCCGGAAAAGCTTGTCAGAAAGCAAATCGGCTGATTATCCTGATTCTAACAGACGTTAGCGAACCCGGATAGCAACAGAAGGTAGCGCATGGCCAAACTGAAAAGGGATATTGGCCTTGTTGGTCTGACCTTTATTTCCGTCGGCGGTATCATCGGTTCCGGTTGGCTGTTCGGGCCACTGCTGGCGGTTCAACACGCTGGTCCTGCTGCAATCCTGTCATGGATCATCGGCGCGGTAGCCATGTTTATACTGGCCATCACCTTTGCCGAAATCTCTGCCATGTTACCGATACCCGGCGGCATAGCCCGAGTGCCTCAGTTTTCGCACGGAAACATCGTTTCGATGGCAATGGGCTGGACCGCCTGGATCGGCTACAACACAACCGCGCCAATCGAAGTAGAGGCGATGCTCAAGTATCTCGCCCCCTATGCTCCTTGGCTGCACGCCGCAGATACAGGCGATCTGACAGGTGCAGGGATCGCCGTTGCATTATTCTTCATGCTCTTCTTCGTCGCAATCAACGCTCTGGGAGTTAAATTTTTTGCTCATGTTAATGCAGTGCTTACCTGGGCGAAGGTGGCCATTCCAATTCTTCTTTCAGCATTGCTAATCGCCAACCGTTTCAACGTTGAGAATTTTACAACACCCGGAGGGTTCGCCCCATACGGTGTAAAAGGGATCATGGCCGCGGTATCAACCGGGGGCGTGATCTTTTCATTCATCGGGTTTCGTCACGTAGTAGACATGGCTGGTGAAGTGAAGAACCCCAAATTCGCGATCCCTGCCGCCCTCATTCTGTCAATTATCCTATGTGCCGCAATCTATCTGGGTCTTCAGATCGCATTTATCGGGGCTCTCGACCCCTCGATGCTCAGCAATGGCTGGGCAAAGCTGGATTTTGGTGCTCAGGGACCCCTGGATGGAATAATAATGTCCGTCGGAATTCTCTGGTTTCTCAGCCTTCTCAACATTGGATCTGTGATAGGGCCGTTTGGCAACGGATTGGTTGCGACGGGTTCTAACGCACGCATTGCGTTGGCTTTGTCCCAGAATGGCTTCCTGCCAAAAAGGCTGCAGATGCTGTCATCCTTCGGCGTACCACTCTGGGCGTTGGCGCTGAATTTTTTGATCGGAATCCTCTTTCTGCTAACCGTACCCTTTACCACCGTCATTGCCCTAAACGGTGCAGCAATCGTTCTGTCCTTTGCGGTCGGGCCAATCGCTGTCGTTTGCCTGCGCGACCTGCTTCCCGATCACCCACGCTCGGTACGGGTGCCGGCGGTGAAACTGGTCGGTATGGCAGCTTTCGCAATCGCCACACTAATTGTCTACTGGAGCGGTTGGGACACGGTCTGGAGACTGGGAATTGCGCTGATCATCGGAATGGTGCTTCTGCTGATCAGGTTTCACGGTCGCCTTGATGAAATGGATGTAACCGAAGCGCTCTGGCTGGTGCCCTACTTCGCAGGCATCGGCCTGATTTCCTACTTAGGTCAGTTCGGTGAAGGCTCGCTGCAACAAATCCCATTTGGATGGGACATCGTGCTGTGCGTGATGTTCTCGATCGTTATCTTTACGCTGGCAGTTCGATCCGCGTTGTCTGCCCGTAAGTTCCAGAGATATATCGCAGAAGAAGAAGTACTGGATCCGACCAAACCTGTCATAGGGTTCTGATCACAACAAAAAAAGGCGGGGTCTATCCCCGCCTTTTCTGATTTGGCTTTCGCTATTAGTGCGCAGTCGCAGATGGCCCGGCGGATTCAGTGGCTTTGGCTGCAGCCGCAGCCGCTTCCTCAGCCGCTTCGTCCCATTCAACCGGCTCAGGCTTGCGGATCAACGCACGCTCCAGAACTTCTGAAACGTGTTTGACCGGAATAATCTCAAGCCCTTCTTTCACGTTGTCCGGAATATCCGCGAGGTCTTTCTCGTTCTCTTCCGGGATCAGAACAGTCTTGATGCCACCGCGCAGAGCCGCAAGCAGCTTTTCTTTCAAGCCACCGATCGGCATTGCATTACCACGCAGCGAAACCTCGCCCGTCATGGCGATATCCTTGCGCACCGGAATACCGGTCAGAACCGAAACGATCGATGTCACCATCGCAAGACCGGCCGAAGGCCCATCCTTGGGCGTCGCCCCATCCGGCACGTGAACGTGGATGTCCAGCGAGTCGAACTTCGGCGGCTTCACCCCGATCTGAGGCGAGATCGACCGCACATAGGACGAGGCCGCGTCGATGGATTCTTTCATCACATCGCCCAGCTTACCGGTGGTCTTCATCCGCCCTTTACCCGGCAGTTTCAGCGCCTCGATATGCAGCAGGTCACCACCCACCGAGGTCCACGCCAGACCCGTGACAACACCGACCTGATCGTCCTGCTCGGCAAGACCATAACGGAACTTCGGCACACCAAGGAAATCATCCAGATTGTCGGGCGTCACAGTGACCTCTTCCGCCTCTTTCTTGATAATCTTGGTCAGCGATTTCCGCGCCACCTTGGCGATTTCACGTTCGAGGTTCCGCACGCCCGCCTCGCGGGTATAGGTGCGGATGATCTTCTGCAGTGCCTCATCGGTCAGTTCAAATTCCTTGGCCTTCAGACCATGGTTTTTGACCTGCTTGTCGATCAGGTGCTGCTTGGCGATCTCGCTCTTTTCCTCTTCGGTGTAACCAGCCAGCGGGATGATCTCCATCCGGTCCAGCAGAGGCCCAGGCATGTTGTAGCTGTTCGACGTGGTCAGGAACATCACGTTGGACAAGTCATATTCGACCTCAAGATAGTGATCCATGAACGTGCTGTTCTGTTCCGGGTCCAACACCTCAAGCATTGCCGAGGCCGGATCACCACGGAAGTCCTGCCCCATCTTGTCGATCTCGTCGAGCAGGATGAGCGGGTTCGTGGTTTTCGCCTTTTTCAGCGCCTGAATGATCTTACCTGGCATCGAACCGATATAGGTCCGACGGTGACCGCGGATCTCGGATTCATCGCGTACACCACCCAGCGAGATGCGAATGAATTCGCGTCCCGTGGCCTTGGCAACGGATTTACCCAGCGAGGTCTTACCTACGCCCGGAGGGCCGACAAGGCACAGGATCGGGCCTTTCAGCTTTTTCGAACGCTGCTGTACCGCGAGGTACTCAACGATCCGCTCTTTGACCTTTTCAAGGCCATAGTGATCGGCGTCCAGAATGTCCTGCGCGCGACCCAGATCCTTTTTGACGCGGGATTTGGTGCCCCACGGCAGTGACAGTATCCAGTCCAGATAGTTGCGCACAACGGTCGCTTCGGCCGACATGGGTGACATGTTCTTGAGCTTCTTCAGCTCGCCTTCCGCTTTTTCGCGCGCTTCTTTCGACAGCTTGGTCTCGGCGATCTTGGCTTCGAGCTCGGCAACTTCATTGCTGCCATCCTCGCCATCGCCAAGTTCCTTCTGAATGGCCTTCATTTGCTCATTCAGATAGTACTCTCGCTGCGTCTTCTCCATCTGGGATTTGACGCGGGTCTTGATCTTTTTCTCAACTTGCAGAACCGACATTTCGCCCTGCATCAGGCCATAGACTTTCTCAAGCCGCTCACTGACGCTGAGGGTCTCCAACAGTTCCTGCTTTTGCTCGACCTCAATGCCCAAGTGACCCGACACCAAATCAGCCAGCTTGGCAGGCTCGGTGGTTTCGCCAACAGCGGTCAGCGCTTCTTCGGGGATGTTCTTACGCACTTTGGCATAGCGCTCGAACTCATCCGCGACAGTGCGCAACAGCGCCTGCGTCGTGGTTACGTCGCCGGGGATTTCTGTCAGGTACTCAGCGCGCGCTTCAAAGAAGTCGTCATTTTCGAGAAACTCGGTGATCTGCACACGAGCTTGCCCTTCGACCAGCACCTTTACGGTGCCATCGGGCAATTTCAGCAGTTGCAGTACATTGGCCAGTACGCCCGAACGATAGATGCCGTCGATTTCAGGGTCATCAACACCGGGGTCAATCTGACTGGACAACAGAATCTGCTTGTCATCCTGCATGACCTCTTCCAGCGCACGGACCGATTTATCGCGACCGACGAAAAGCGGCACGATCATATGCGGGAAAACCACGATATCGCGCAGCGGCAGTACTGGGTAAGAGGAATTCAGAGGCTCTTGCATGCTCAATCCTTATCATTGGCAAGACGGCACCGGTCCCTGATTCAGGCAACCTTTGGCCATCTCCTGTCTTGGACGATAAAGGTGGGGCACTTTGTGGCCCATTTCAACCTCACCGCCGTGTGTCGTGATTCAGAATGACCCGAGGTCTCAGGGACTGCAAGGCATGCAATGGATATATCCACCGAAATTAATGAAGCACCCGCCATATGCGCCTTAAATCGGCTCGATATCGCCCTGCTCTCGCTGCGCGTGGAAATCTGCCTGCCAGCTGTCAAATGTGCCCGCCGCAATCGCATCGCGCATTCCCTGCATTATCTCCTGGAAATAGTGCAGGTTGTGCCACGTCAGCAGCATGCCCGAAATCATCTCATTCGCCCGAAAGACGTGATGCAGATAGGCACGTGAGTAGTTTGAGCAGGCTGGGCAAGAACAAGCCTCATCCAAGGGGCGTGGGTCATCGGCGTGACGGGCGTTCTTGATATTGACCACTCCGCGGCGGGTAAAGACCTGTCCGGTACGGCCAGATCGGGACGGCAGCACACAATCCATCATATCGATACCGCGCGCGACAGCGCCCACGATGTCGTCGGGTTTACCGACCCCCATCAGATATCGTGGCTTATCTTCCGGCAGGAAACTGGGTGCATAATCGAGACACGAGAACATGGCTTCCTGCCCTTCGCCCACAGCCAAGCCGCCAACCGCGTATCCTTCAAAACCGATGCTTTTCAGGGCTTCAGCGCTTTCTTCGCGTAAATCGCTTTCAAGACCGCCCTGCATGATTCCAAACAGTGCATGACCCGGTCGATCACCAAATGCTTCGCGCGACCGCTCAGCCCACCGCATCGACAGACGCATGGATTCAGCGATGCGTTCGCGATCTGCGGGCAGCGCCGGACATTCGTCAAAACACATTACAATGTCCGAACCCAAAAGCCGCTGAATTTCCATTGAGCGTTCGGGCGTCAATTCATGCTTTGACCCATCGATATGAGATTTGAAGGTCACGCCCTTTTCGGTGAGTTTTCGCAAGCCGGCCAGCGACATGACCTGAAACCCGCCCGAGTCCGTCAGAATGGGACGTTCCCAATTCATGAACTTGTGCAGCCCGCCAAGACGGTCGATCCGTTCGGCCGTTGGGCGCAACATCAGGTGATAGGTGTTGCCCAGCAGGATGTCTGCCCCTGTGGCCCGCACGCTTTCAGGCATCATCGCCTTAACAGTGGCGGCAGTACCCACTGGCATAAAGGCCGGAGTGCGCACTTCGCCTCTTGGCGTTTGAATCACGCCTGTACGGGCCTTTCCGTCTGTGGCCTTCAGTTCGAATGAAAACTGCTGTGTCATATGCACGCCTCGGGTCGCTGAACCGGGCAGGCTTTGCCCGATCTATACAGCCATTGCAACCCGTCAGGGCAGCGAGGCCACTCTCTCGGTGAAAAGACGAACGACGCCTGCCCCATCCACGTCTTTACAGACTCGTACCGGCGGGCGTGATGGATGAGGTTGCGTTGCTCCAAACTCTTCCCCATCAAGAACGACCTGCAGGCCTGTTTCCACTGTATCGAACATGGGCTCGTGTGAGCAGGCGATGACGGCCGTTGAATCATGCAGGCCACAACCTTCGAGGCCACCGATATCCCTATAAAACTGAAGATAAAAACGCGATATATCTCGCAGAAAACTACCCATATCGGGCGAAGATTGAGCAAGCGCTTCAAAATCTGCGGTCTCGTAGAGGGTTTTGAGCGTTACATCCAAGCCTACCAGAACCGTTTCGGGTGGGTTGGAAAAGATCTCATCAGCCGCTTTCGCATCATGATAGATGTTCGCTTCGGCATGCGCCGTGATATTGCCAGGACAATAAACAGCACCCCCCATGATGACCAGTCGGCGGATGTTTCCGGCAAACCCGGGATCCAGCTGCATCGCATCAGCGATATTGGTCAGGGGGCCAACGGCGCAAACAACCAACTCGTCTTTGTGCCGCCGCGCCATCTCAACAAGGAATTCGGCGGCATTCAGGTGGTGGTTCTCACCTACTTGCGGAATATCGGTCAGATCGCCAAAGCCCTCGGGTCCGTGAACATGCTCGGACGGGCTATGGCTTTCGGCATGACGACCGGCGGACGCCCCTTCGGCCACGGGAATACTCAGCCCCAGTTTATCCGCCAGAAAACGGGCGTTTCTGCTGGATTGATGGACATGAGTGTTGCCGAACACAGTGGTCAGACCAATCAGGTCGATTTCTGGCGCTGCAGCAGCATAAGCAATGGCCATCGCATCGTCGATGCCGGGATCAGTGTCGATAATCAGTTTCATCCCGCCCCGATAGCGCAGCCAGATCGGGATGCAAAGCGGTCACAGACAACAAATTCCCCACTACTTTACCGATTTCACGCATATGATTCCGGTCGCATTCCATCCATACCAGAGTTGAAAATTCACGACTCAATCCCCAGATGTATACCGTCGTACACAATAAACGAGGACAGATATGACAGAAGACCAGATTATCGGACTGCTCACATCAAACATAATTTACCTTCTGGCGGCAGTGCTGATCATCATTGTCGTCCTGAAGGGCATCAAAATCGTTCCGCAATCCGAAAAATATGTGGTCGAACGGTTCGGGCGGCTGCATTCGGTGCTTGGCCCGGGCATTAACTTTATTGTTCCATTTCTGGATGTTGCGCGTCACAAGATATCCATTCTGGAACGCCAGTTGCCGAATGCTACACAGGACGCAATCACCAAGGACAACGTTCTGGTACAGATCGATACATCGGTCTTCTACCGCATTCTTGAGCCGGAAAAGACAGTTTACCGTATTCGCGACGTAGACGGCGCTATCGCGACCACCGTGGCAGGTATTGTACGTGCCGAAATTGGTAAGATGGACCTCGACGAAGTTCAGTCGAACCGTGCGCAGTTGATTACCCGCATTCAAGAAAGCGTCGAAACCGCCGTCGATGACTGGGGGATCGAAGTCACCCGTGCCGAGATTCTGGACGTGAACTTGGATCAGGCAACTCGTGACGCAATGCTACAGCAGCTGAATGCAGAACGTGCCCGTCGTGCGCAGGTTACCGAAGCCGAAGGTCAGAAACGCGCAGTCGAGCTTCATGCCGATGCCGAGCTTTATGCGGCCGAACAAACCGCCAAGGCCCGCCGTATTCAGGCCGAAGCCGAAGCCTACGCAACCGGTGTTGTGGCCAAGGCCATTCAGGATAATGGCATCGAGGCTGCGCAATATCAGGTAGCATTGAAACAGGTTGAATCGCTGAACGCATTGGGTAACGGCACCGGCAAACAAACCATTGTTGTTCCTGCGAACGCACTTGAAGCGTTTGGTGACGCCTTCAAAATGCTGAAAGGAGGCAAATGATGGCTGATCCCTTCTGGCTGACCTGGTGGCTCTGGCTGGCTGGAGCTCTTGCAGTCGGTATTCTTGAGGTCATTCTGCCCGGGTTCATCTTTTTGGGCTTTGCAATCGGGGCGGCCATCACAGGGATACTGCTGATCATCCCCGGGGTTACACCATCGCTCCCGATTTTGCTGTTGATCTTCGCAGTGCTTTCGCTGGTCGCGTGGTTGGTATTGCGCCGCATGTTCGCCTTACCGCATGGACAGGTGAGAACCTTCAACCACGACATAAACGACTAAATTGCTTTGGCGCCCGGTTTCGGGCGCCATTGCCCCTCTGGACGCTGCCTAAGGCTTTCCCTATATAAATTCTCAGGTAACAGACCCGAGGCTTCAATGACCCACCCAAGTGAACATCTTGAAGGTACGCCGCTGATTGCGCCTTCATCCGTGGAACACCCGCTGTATGATCCAGTGGTCGAGGCTTGCAGAACTGTGTTTGACCCGGAAATTCCGGTAAACATCTATGATCTGGGTTTGATCTATACGATTGATATTGCCGAAGATAATGCCGTCAAAGTCATCATGACGCTAACCGCTCCGGGTTGCCCGGTTGCGGGCGACATGCCCGGTTGGATCGTCGAGGCGATCGAGCCAGTGGCAGGTGTAAAGGAAGTCGACGTTGAACTGACCTGGGAACCACCCTGGGGAATGGAAATGATGTCTGACGAAGCCCGCCTCGAGCTTGGCTTCATGTAGGATACGCATTTATCCACAGAAAACAGGCCCTTGTCATAAAACGGTAATCTGTGCGTTACCGTTTCTTGGGATTTCTGTCACATAGAAATCGGACAACTTAACTGCACCGCCTGAGTAAGTATCTCGTCCGCGACGGGCAATCAGCCCTGACGCAGATGTCGTTGATACGTAAGCAGAGTTTATGTGGTGCGTGGGCTCAGTGACCGCTTGCTATCCCCCTGGAAGGCGAGCCCGGAATTCAGGACCGCTCTTGCCCGAGAGCGGTCCTTTTTTTGACCCTAACCAGCAGTCGCGCGAAATCACTTAATCCCGCAGGTCTCCTTGATTTCAGCAGAACGTTCGTCGAGCTTTTTGACGTAATCCCCTGATAACATTTCCAGTCTCTTGTTTTCAGTACCGGAAACCAGTCCCAGCAACGCCCCGGCTGGCGTAATCGCAAAAACGCTTTCAGCCTGCTGATCCTCAGCATGTTTCTTTTCCGCTGCGATCGCACGCAGGTCACCCTCTGCTGTGGCGCAGTTGACAGGATGGGTCTTCTCGGCACCTGCTGCCGATGCGGTGCTGGCCATTCCAATCAATGCCAGGCACGACAGTCCTGCCAATGCACTCGCCACCTGTGTCATTACTTTCTGTTCCATCTCTAAAACCGCCTCTTCTTCGACAAACAACCTTCAAAATATCGCCTCCAGGAAAGAGGCTAGAAGCAACGCTAATGTGATACATGACGTTGATGCAAGAAAAGGAATTCGATCACATACTAAGAAAGTTAAGCCAACTTGAATGCTCTCTCTTGAGCCCGACCGGTGTCAGACTTAGATTGGATATAACGCGCGACAACGGAGACCACTATGTTCGGCATTCCCGGCAAACAAGCCGTGACCATAACGCCAAAGGCTGCAGAGCAGATTGTTCGCCTGATGACATCAGGTGGGCATGCCGGGTTGCGCATTGGCGTCAAGAAGGGCGGATGCGCAGGCATGGAATACACCATGGACTACGTAGATGAGGCCGATCCGAACGACGAAGTGGTCGAACAGGATGGCGCAAAGGTCATGATTGCCCCGATGGCGCAAATGTTCCTGTTCGGAACCGAAATCGACTACGAGGTGTCCCTGTTGGAGTCCGGGTTCAAGTTCAAGAATCCGAATGTCGTCGACGCATGTGGCTGCGGTGAATCCATCAAATTCGACGAAAACCTGGCTGCTCAGCGCTAAGCGTTTTCCTGCAGATGGACATAGGTTTCATTGAACCGGCGGGTCAGATGTTCTCCGGCACCGATTACCTGATCGGATCCCGGTGGGGCGACGTTGGTGTCATATGACGGGTTAAAGAACAGCGGCACGGATATGCGTTCTTCTTGCCCTCCTCTGACCCGATGTAATGTCGCCTTGACCTGCCCAGCCGTCCAGAACTCAAGCATCTCACCAAAGTTGATCACAAAAGTTCCCGGCGCGGCATTCACACCTTCCCATGTGCCATTTGGCATTTGAACTTCGAGGCCTGAGTTTCCGTCGGTCGCCAACAAAGTCAGGCAGCCATAATCTGTATGTGCAGCAATCCCAAAGTCTTTTTCTCCTGCCCAATCAGGACGTTCCGGATAAAAGTTTCCACGCAATAGGGCCATCGGAGTGTCAAAAGCGGTATCAAAGCTTGCCGCGTCACGCCCAAGGGAAACAGCGATTGCCCTCAAAACACGCATCGCCACGCCACATGCATCGGCATAGTAGCTTTGAATAGTCTCCCGAAACTCTGGCAAGCTGTACGGCCAAAGGTTGGGTGCATAGACGCTCAATCCACTACCGGCATACCGATTGTTAGGGGGTACTTCGTATCCACAATCGAACACTTCTTTGTAGTCAGGGTTTGCATTTGGATCGACCTGTTCGGATTGTGGCGCACCCCACCCGCGGTTCGCGCCGGTGCGTGCCATATCAACGTTGCGTTTGAACGTTTCCGGCATGAGAAAAAAATTGTGATAGGCATCTATTACCTGACCGATCCTTTCGGCATCCAGCCCGGTATTTTCAATGGTCAGAAAACCAACTTCGCTTACCGCAGTTGCCAATCGGTTAAGTTCTACCGGATCGCGCAAATCCAGTTTGTTGAGGTCAAGATTGTCGATCATTCTGCTCTTACCTTTTGCGCGGGCAAACTGCCGTTTAGACATTCCTTTCGCAAGCGGAATTGTCAGCACCCGCGCACGATGTTAACTGGCTTAAAGACTTTAAAAAGATCAGGGAGATACCGACATGCGGCGCAAACTGGCGGCAGGCAACTGGAAGATGAACGGCACCGGACCTGCGCTGGCCGAGTTGGAATCACTGGCTCATACTTTTCCGGATCCGTCGGTAGACATCCTGATCTGCCCTCCGGCCACTTTGCTGCACCGGGCCTCTCAAACGGTTCACCATACCGGAATCGCTGTCGGCGGACAGGATTGTCACGCAGCCACCTCTGGCGCGCATACAGGCGATCTAAGTGCTGAAATGTTGAAAGATGCAGGTGCCAACTCGGTCATTCTGGGTCACTCGGAACGTCGTGAAGATCACGGTGAGCAAAACGAAGATGTTCGGGCCAAAGCACGCACGGCAATGGATGCAGGCCTGACTACAATTATTTGCGTTGGGGAAAGCCTTGAGCAACGTGAGGCGGCGAACACGCTGGATATTATCGGCGGTCAGATGTCCGGTTCAATTCCGGATCAGTCGACTGGCGAAAACCTCGTGGTGGCTTACGAGCCGATCTGGGCAATCGGCACCGGCAAAGTTCCTACGCTGGAAGAAATCGGTGAGGTTCACGATTTCATGCGTGCGCGATTGGAGCGCCGCTTTGGCGAGGGCGTGGGTCGTTCAGTCCGGCTCCTCTATGGTGGCTCGGTCAAACCCTCCAACGCAGCCGAAATCTTTGGTGTGTCAAATGTTGATGGCGCACTGGTCGGTGGCGCGAGCCTGAAGGCAGAGGATTTCTCGGGCATCATTCGCGCACTCGAAGGCGCTTAACCGCTTCAATGACCGAGCGGCCTTATTCAGCGATATCTTCTGCCCATAACTCGGGCTTCTCTTCGATGAAGCGCCGCATCAAGGCAATGCAATCAGGGTCTTCCGCCAGGATGACCTCGACCCCGCGCTGACGCAGAAACTCTTCATTGCCCCCGAAATTCACAGTGTCACCGATGACGACTCGCGGAATACCAAACTGAACGATGGTACCTGCGCACATCATGCAAGGTGACAGCGAAGTATAAAGCACGGTGTCGCGATAGCTTTTTTGCCGCCCGGCCTTGCGCAGGGCATCCATCTCACCATGTGCGATAGGATCGCCCTTCTGCACACGTTGATTGCGGCCCTGAGCAACCACCTGCCCTGCACGCGCAAGAACAGAACCGATCGGGCAACCACCTTCGTCAAAACCAGCTTTGGCTTCTTCATAGGCAATTCGCAGCATTTGTGCGTCAGTTTCGTTCAGCATAAGTGGTACGGCTCCAATGGCTTTCAGTGCAGCCTGCCGAATACCCGCTCAGCGGTCAACGGCAGGTTGCATCAGACATCAGGCCAGTTTCATCGTGATCAACCCCACTACGATCAAGACAGCCGCCAAAATGCGCATTGGCGTCAGCGCTTCGCCCAAAAGCATCACACCTACGAGGAATGCACCAACCGCGCCGATCCCGGTCCAGATCACATAGGCCGTTCCAAGCGGCAGTGTGCGCATCGACAGAGCCAATAGGCCGAATGATCCCACCATTGAAACACCCATGATAGCAGTGGGCCACAAACGAGCAAAACCCGCCGACTGCTTCATGGCTACAGCCCAGACGATTTCAAGCAGACCTGCAAAAAGAAGATAAATCCAAGGCATGAAGAGACCTCAATATCCGTTCGGGTCGTCCCGAATGATATCCCGTGATGGTGAGGTCGTCCTCTGCTCTTCAGTTATAAACAGAAACTGAAATTGCAAGGTCAACGAGCGACAAAGCTTTGTGAAAACCGAGACTATTACGTCCTGATACCAAAAGCCATTGGAGCTCCAAAGAAGTCGTCATCAATCAATCTTGGACGAACACAATATTTTGATGCTAGACACCCAAAAGTTTGAGTCTGAACTCCGCAAGGCGCGGAAAACAGGCCGTTTTGAAGAATGAGATTATAAGAGGCTCAGAGCATGTCGCGTCAGAAGTTCTGCGTTGTCTGCATGAAGTGGGGTACGATGTATGGCAACGAATATGTCAACATGCTCCATCGTGCGGTCAGCGATCATCTGCAGGTCGATCACGACTTCATTTGTATAACGGACAATTTCGAAGGTCTGGATTCGGGGATCAAATGCCGCCCCCTCGACTTCCCTCAGATGGCCCAGTCCAATTGGGAATATGGCAAGTTTCCAAAGGTCCTCATGTTCGACAGACGTATCGTCGAAGGATATGATGCAGCGCTGTTTCTGGATCTCGACATCATGGTGACAGGCGATCTAACACCATTGCTGAAAATAGTTCGGGATAAGGGCGGTCTGTACCTGATGCCCAAGTTCCGCGGTTTGCTCTGGCGCATGATCCCGGCTGCATTCTGGGATCTGGTTCCAGGGTTCATGAATCAGGTTACACGCGGGAATTCCTCGGTCGTTGGTTTCGTTCCAGCCGAGCAATTCCATTTGTACGATAATTTTGATGCAGCAAAACATCATGACGAATATGGGAATGATCAGAACTACGTGTCCAAACTGGCTTACAAGCGCAAGTGCTATCCCAAGAACTGGTGCATCGGGCTTGTCCATCTGGTGCCCTATTGGCCCTTCGGCCTGATTTTTAAGACCTATCGCAAACTTCCAGACCGGCCGAAGATCGTGATCTTTCATGGCCGGCCAAACCCCGATGAACTGGTGAACGATGATATCGGTTATTGGAGTATCGGGCGGCGGCACGCCTACGGTGGTATCGGCTGGGTCGCCGATTATCTGCAAAAATATGGCAGCTGATCTTTCGAACATTCAGGGCCAGTTTTTCAACCGGCCCTGAATGCGGAACATGATTTCCTAGTTTGTCACTATTTCCGGCCCCATGAACGTGTTCGGCAAGAATGTCGAAAGCCATGGGATGTAGGTGACCATGATCAGGAAGACGAACAGTACAGCCAGGAATGGCAGCGCGGCCTTGACGACGCGCATCATTGGCATCCCGGCAACGCCCGAGGTCACGAACAAGTTCAACCCGACCGGAGGCGTGATCATCCCGATCTCCATGTTCACCACCATGATGATGCCCAAATGGATCGGATCAATATTCAGTTCGATTGCTATCGGGAAAACCAACGGTGCGACGATGACCAACAGGCCTGAAGGCTCCATAAACTGACCACCGATCAACAGGATCACGTTGACCACGATCAGGAACGTGATCGGCCCAAGCCCGGCAGACAACATCGCCTCGGCGATATGTTGCGGCACCTGTTCATCCGTCAAAACGTGCTTGAGGATGAGCGCGTTGGCGATAACGAACAACAGCGTCACGGTCAGTTTTCCGGCTTCAAACAGCGTATGTTTGGTATCGGGATGGAAGAATGCGGTGATCAGCGCATAAGGTTTCTTCAGCAGCGAGAGGTTCTGTGTCCCTTCTGCCGTGCTGAGCGGCCCCATGTCCTTGTATACGAAGCTTGCAATGAAGAACGCATACACCGCTGCAACAGCAGCAGCCTCAGTTGGGGTAAAGATACCCCCATAGATCCCGCCAAGAATGATCACGATCAGGAATAGGCCCCAACCGGCCTCGCGTGCCGAAACAAAGATCTCACCCCAGCCCTTCCAATCTCCCTTTGGCAGGTCCTTGACCTTGGCCATGATGTAGATGGTGACCATCAACATAAGGCCAGCCAGCAATCCCGGAATGACACCAGCCAGGAACATCCGGCCAACCGAAACTTCGACAGCGGCGGCATAGACCACCATCACAATGGACGGAGGAATCAGAATCCCGAGTGTGCCCGCGTTACAGATCACGCCAGCAGCGAATTCCTTGGAATAACCTACCTGCCGCATCCCGGCGATCACGATGGATCCGATGGCAACAACTGTCGCCGGGGACGAACCGGACAGTGCAGCAAACAGCATACAGGCAAACACACCCGCAATTGCCAGACCGCCGGGCAAATGCCCCACGCAAGCAATCGAGAACCTGATGATCCGGCGAGCCACACCACCGGTCGTCATGAAAGACGACGCAAGGATAAAGAACGGGATAGCCAGCAGCGTAAAGTGTCCCTCAAACGCCTCAAACAGAGTACCGGCGACTGATGCCAGTGAACTGTCGGAATACATCAGCAAAAACAGGGTCGAGCTGAGACCAAGCGCAACCGCGATCGGAACACCGATCAGCAGCAGGCCGATGACCATGGAGAATAGAATTACAACGTCCATTAGTCATGCTCTCCTTGCTGAGCCCGGACCTCTTCGATCTCGTCTTCAACTTCGTGGCTTGCAACAAGGCGATCCGTCTCTCCGCGCCAGATCTGAACAGCGACCTGCGCAAAACGAATGACCAACAACAACATCGACAGGGGAAGAACGAGATAAGGCACCACTTTGGGCAGCTTCTCGTAGTATTCCCCATAATTAATGAGGTCTTCGAGAAAGCGCAGCGGAGCGATCATCGGAATGTCATCGACTTCATAAAAGCTCTGACTGCGCGCGCCGGTGTCGAACCCTGTCGGGAACCATCTGCCCGATGTGGGTGGCAGGTCGGCGAAAACCGCCCAATAATCATAAGTTCCTTTGAGCATCAGAAGCGAAAACGCCAAACAACATGCAACCGCCACCAGTGCCATAATCCGGCGAGGTGCAGGTGCCAGCATGTTCAGGATTGCGTCCACACCTAGATGGGCGTGCTTCTTGACCGCATAGGATGCCCCCAGCAGCACAAGCCACCCAAAGGTGAATACGGTCAGTTCCAGTGCCCAGAGAATGTTGGAATTAAAGACGAACCGCGCAATCACGTTGGCAAATGTGATGACCGTCATCAGGCCAAGTAGCAACGCGATCAGGGTTTCTTCGATTTGGTCGACCAGCCCCGATGGGCCGGATTTCGCACCAGACATCTCATTGTCCCCATATTTTTATGATGAGAGTGGAATGCGGCGGGCCTGTATCGGCCCGCCTGACCTGCGCGTCCACAACTCCCCAGTCCCTGGACGGCGCGGTCTTGAACCGGGATTAGAACCCGGCGTTGATTGCCTGTGCAGCGTCAATCTTGTCCTGACCTACATCATCGGCAAATTTGTCCCAGACAGGCTTCATCGCATCGACCCACGCCTGACGCTGTTCTGGGTTCAGCTCGCGGATGATGGCACCCGTGTCGGTGATCGATGCCTTGGCGGCTTCGTTCACGGCAAAGGCTTCTTTGTTCCGCTGTTCAGTGACTTCCGAAAGGATTGTCAGGAACTGATCACGCACTTCTGGATCCAGGCTGTCCAGCCAGTCCACAGACGTCACAACCAGATAATCGATGATGCCGTGGTTGGTTTCCGTGATGCCGTCCTGCACTTCGAAGAACTTTTTGCCGTAGATGTTCGACCAGGTGTTCTCCTGCCCGTCCACAACGCCCTGCTGCAGCGCGCCGTAAACTTCCGAGAACGCCATTTTCTGGGGGCTACCGCCGATGGCTTCCATCTGAGCAACCAGAACATCCGAAGACTGAACACGGAATTTCAGGCCATCCGCATCCGAAGGGTCAACCAGAGGCTTGTTGGCCGACATCTGCTTCATGCCGTTGTGCCAGAAAGCCAGACCTTGCAGGCCGCGGCGCTGCATGCTGTCTTTCATCGCCTGACCATCTGCCGATGCCTGGAACGCATCAACAGCTTCGATGTTCTTGAACATGAAGGGCAGATCGAACAGACGGAATTGCTTGGTGAATTTCTCGAACTTGGACAGCGAAGGCGCGGCCAGTTGTACGTCGCCCTGCAGCATCGCTTCGAGGACTTTGTCGTCGTTATAAAGTGTGGAGTTCGGATAGACCTCCATGCACATCACGCCGTTCATCTCATCGTTGACACGCTGTTCCAGCAGCGAAGCAGCGATACCTTTGGGGTGTTTGTCAGTGTTGGTAACATGCGCAAACTTGACGACAATCTCACCGTCATCGCAGGCAGCCATGCCCGCCGTTGCAGTTACGGACAGCGCAAGTGCGGTTGCAGCCGTTGTCAGGAACTTCATTCGTTTTTCCTCCCGGACTTCCTTGAAACTTCTTTTGGACACTGGATCAGCGTCGCATGACGCGAAGTGAAACGAATCGGGAGTTATCGCTCAACTTTTTGATTCATCTATGTCGAACTTGATTTAAGTTGTTATTTATCAATTCACTAGGAGATGCACCCGAACGGAAAAAACTGATAGCGCTGTAGGCATGTGCGAAATCCCGCACACCACAATCAAGATTTGTGCGGAATTTCGCACAACCTCGAATCACATCCGCGAATCGAACCGTGAATTTTTCATTGCTCCAAACGCAGGTCGGGTAGCTTACCCCACCTAACCTTATGAAAATATGTATTAAGGATATAGGAACAGCGGGGTCACCGGCGATAGTCCTCCGGCCGAATCTGGTAACGCGCCAATTTGTCGTAAAAAGTCTTACGAGGCAGTTTCAGCGCTTTGGCAGCCTCAGACGCCTTACCATTGTGACGCCCAAGCGCCGCAATCAGAAGAGAACGTTCAACCCGTGCCATCTGTTCGTTCAGCCCCAGATCAGCAGCTTGAGTAACCTCCTCAGGCATTCCTAGCACAAACCGCATTGCTGCCGACATCAGTGATCTTGCATTGCCCGGCCAATCACTCGCCATGAGGGATGCCATGTGTTCAGAACTGACTTCGGGTTCTGCGATGCCAGCTTGTTCGGCGGCCTGAGCTACGTAATGGCGAAAGATCACCGGTATGTCTTCGGGACGTTCCGCCAATGACGGGATGCGCACGCGCATGACATCAAGACGATAAAAGAGGTCGGCGAGGAACCCGCCCTGCGATGACAGTTCTGCCAGATCTGCGGTCGTACCGGCGACAATCCTTACGCCGGCATCCTGCTCTATCAATTCCAGCGCTGCATATTGCGTGGCTTCCGGCATTGCGGAAACTTCATCAAGAAACAAAGAGCCACCCGCTGCATCTTCGCAAACGCGCAGGAGGTCTTCGGCCAACAATCCTGCTGCTGGGCGTTTGACAAACGGGCCTTGTCCACGCGGAGACATCAGGTGCACCACTTCGGCAACCTTGGAAATGCCGCTGCCCGGTGGCCCTGTCACAAGAACCTCTGCGCCTGTTGGCGCGACGCTTCTAACTCGATCTCGAAGTGCTTCGGCCTGAGCAGACAGTCCAAATAGCAAACGCGCGGCAGGATCTCCGCGCTCCAGCTCACTTTTCAGCGCGCGCTGCTCCAGAACCGCGGTTCGGCTGGCAAACGCGCGTTCCAACACTGCCAAAAGATCTGCTGCGGCGCAGGGCTTTTCCAGAAAGTCAAAAGCACCCTGTCCCATTGCCTGAACTGCCATCGGGATATCCCCTTCACCCGTCAGAAGGATGACTGGCAGATCCGGATCTATTTCTCGGGTATAAGATAGCAGGTGAAACCCATCCCGCCCCGGCATCCTAATGTCCGAGACAACTACGCCGGCAAAATCCGGGCGGATGTGATCCTTGGCTGCTACGAATGAACCTGCTGCAACCGGGTGATAATCTGCAAGCTCCAGAGTTTGCGACAATGCTTCGCGAACTGCCGCATCATCGTCGACCAAAAGCACCTTTTTGATCATGCGGCTTTGTCCTCTTTGAAGTATTCAAGCTCGACCGTGAAAATCGCGCCCGATCTTGCATTCGTACCACGAATGTTTCCGCCAAAGCTTTGGACAAGGCCATAGGAAATCGACAAGCCAAGCCCCATTCCTTCGGAAGAACCCACCGCCTTGGTGGTATAGAATGGCTCAAAAAGCTTCTCTGGCTCTTCGATACCTGGACCAATATCCCGAACCGTGACCGCCAGCCGTTCTCCGTTGTCTATGGCGATACGAATAAGACGCTCTTCCTGATTACTCATCGCGTCAGCCGCATTGTTGATCAGGTTAACGAATACCTGCACCAGCCTCACCTCCCCGCCCCAGGCGTAGACGGGCTCGGTATTGGGGTGCCAGTCCAGTGTGACCCCATCAGCATGCAAACGGGGCTCGGTGAGCTCCACTGCCGTTCTGATAACCTGCACCAGATCCACCTTGCCCATTGGTTCGCTTTCATTGCGCGCAAATGCGCGAAGGTTTTTGATGATCCGCGCCATGCGGGCGGCCATTTCCGAAATTCGCCCCAGATTCTCGGTGGCCTTTTCACTCTTTCCTCGTGTTAGAAATGCAGCACCATTGTCAGCGAATTGCTGAATGGCCATAAGCGGTTGGTTTAGCTCGTGACTGATACCCGCCGACATCTGGCCCAGTGCATTTAGCTTACCTGCCTGCACAAGATCGGCCTGCGCCCGCTTCAGCGCGGCTTCCGCTTCCTGACGCTCAGCCACTTCGCGCCTGAGTGCGGCATTTGCTGCTGTCAAAGCTCGCGTTCTCTGCGCAACGCGGCTCTCCAAAACTGCATTGGCGTCCGCAAGAGTACGCCTCCGCTCGGTCGCAAGGAAAAGTAGCGCCCCGAATGCCAGAAAGATCGCTGCGACAGCAGCTGCCTGAAGTGCCGCCAATCGCCGTGCAGGCGCGATATCCATCAGCACTTCACCTGTCATCCCGATCACTGGCAGGTCACGGGTCAGGTGCAATGCGCGTACCGGCAGGTACGGTCCCCACCCAATGCTCCAAATCTCGTGCGGCCCAATCCTGCTCGAGGCGAAGCTCCCCGCTTCTGCATGTGGCGGCGTGATCCCTACTTGCCCATCAAATCTCTGCCAGAACAAAAGCTCGGATCGGTTGGAAATGAAAACCAGACCACTTCGGTCAATGAAGAACACAGCCTCGGTACTGCCGCGCCATGTACGTTCAACGTCCTCGATGTCTGCGATGATCATAACGGAACCGACGACCTGACCATCAGGACCAAAAGCAGGCGCAGCATATGAGAATATGCGGTTTCCAATACCCGAGAGTACACCATGCGAGCTTCCCAATGCCCCGTGCATTGCACGCTCGAATGCAGGTTGGCCCTTCACATTTCCCTGAACAACATCATGAGCGGCGGCCAGAACCTGCCCATCACGATCGGCGTAGATGACGTCGATGGCCGCGGTTTTGTCAGCCACCTCAAGCAACAACTCCCGTGCGGCGAATTTATCCGCTGGATTATCAAGCTGTTTAAGGGCCGGATGATCCGACATCAGGACCGCAAGTTCCTGATACACCTGCAGCTGCGAACTCAGCCCGTCCGATGCCAGCGCAAGATCCGCTTCAGCCTTTTCGCTGAGTTGAGTGAGCGCTTGACGGTAGCCATAAGACCAGACCATCGCTGATAACAGTGCGACGGCGAACAAGTACCCGACAATGATCCAAAACCTGTGCATGACATAGGGTCTTGCATTCGCTGCGCCCCATGGCAAGTCTGCGCAGCATGAAGACACTCTCCCAATCCCCGACTGATCCTGAATTTGTGCAGAACCCCTACCCGTTCTATGACCGGGCCCGCGGCTATGGCGATCTTGTCTATTGGGATGAATACAAAATGCCCGCGGCCATTTCTCACGTGGCGGTTCAGTCTCTGTTTCGGGATCGCAGGTTTGGACGTGAGATTCCAGAGGAACTGACGGTTGAAGGCCCCGCTCACCTCGCCCCTTGGTTACTGGTCGAAAAGCACTCCTTGCTGGAGGCTGAGCCGCCCCGCCATACAAGGTTGCGCTCATTGGTACTTCGGGCATTTACTTCACGGGCAATAGCGGCCCTTGCGCCCGGAATCGAAGATCTTTGCCACGAATTGATCGACACGTTCCCACAAGAACCATTCGACCTGCTGGACGCTTATTGCATACAAGTTCCGGTCATCACCATCTGTCGATTGCTGGGTGTGCCGGAAGAGATGTCTCCGCATCTGCTGCGGTGGTCGCATGACATGGTGGCAATGTATCAGGCCAGCAGAACGCGCCAGACCGAGGATGTAGCAGCGCAGTCCTCACAGGAATTCACGGATTTCCTTGATGAATACATCGGGAAACGTCGAACCGAACCGCGTGATGATCTGATTACTCGCCTGATTGCAGCCGAAGAAGATGGTGAGAAGCTCTCGCGTGATGAACTGATTGCAACCTGTATCCTGCTGCTCAATGCCGGACATGAGGCAACGGTCCACTCGTTGGGAAATGGTGTCAAAACGCTGCTGGAAACCGGGGCGGGTGCAGAGTCTTTGATGCCAGACACGATCGACAACACCATTGAGGAAATCCTGAGAATTGATCCACCGCTTCATATGTTCACGCGCTATGCATATGAGGATGTGGAACTTTATGGGCACCGGTTCTCTCGCGGTGATCAGGTCGCCTTGTTATTGGGCGCTGCAAATCGCGACCCCTCGATCTGGAACGATCCGGATAGATTTGATCCGACACGCTCGATAAAGACAAACACCAGTTTTGGCGGTGGTCTTCACTTTTGCGTCGGCGCACCACTCGCCCGTCTAGAGATGCGTATTGCGCTGCCAATCCTGTTTGAGCGTTGCCCTGGCCTTCGCTTGGCCGAGGCACCTGAGTATTCCAACAGCTATCACTTTCATGGGCTGACAAAACTGATGGTTCAGATCTGACTTCAGATATCCCCTGATGTTTTGATTGTCTGCGGATCGGGGTTCAGGATTCGGTCAACGCATTCAAGGGCAGCATCGTGGTGGATTTGATTTCCTCCATCGACAGCAATGCCGTCACATTGTGCACACGCACTTCTGAAATCAGTGTCTGGTAGAATGCGTCATAAGCACGGGCGTTCTTCACCCGTACTTTCAGGATGTAATCAATGTCCCCGGCAAGCCTGTGTGCCTCCTGAACTTCGGGTCGGTCACGCAGTGCTTTCAAGAAACGCCGTTGCCACTCCGCTTCGTGTTCAGAAGTTCTGATCAGGACAAAGAACGTCGCCTCAAAACCCAGCGCCTCTGCATCCAAAAGCACGGTTTGCTGACCAATGACACCGGCCCCCTTCAGCTTGCGAATTCGATTCCAGACCGGCGTCTTGGAACTGCCAACTCTGGCCGCAATCTCATCCAACGACTGACTGGCGTCGCGCTGCAACTCGGCCAGAATTTTCCGATCCGTGTCGTCTATTCGCACTGACATCCCAATTTTCCTTCCAATTCAAAACTCGCGTCCCGCTTTACACCGCAGACAGAACGTATGTCCTTATTTGCGCGGATATATGGCGTATGACCGGGAATATTTCCTATATTGCAGGTCAAGTCAAACAAACGCCAAGGCACTCTAATGCAGGTTACGCAGACACAAGGGCACGCAGGTCACGTCGATTTCGTCGGCGCAGGCCCCGGTGATCCCGAATTGCTGACCCTCAAAGCGCTGACCGCCTTCGAGGCGGCGGATGTTGTATTGCATGATCGCCTTATCAGCGATGAGATTCTGCTGTTGGCGGGCCAAACCGCTGAACTGATCGATGTAGGCAAAGCTGGTTTTGGCCCTTCCTGGAAACAGGAAGACATCGATGCGCTTCTGGTCGAATATGCACTTAAAGGTCTGCGTGTGGTTCGCCTGAAATCGGGTGACGCCACTATCTTTGGACGACTGGACGAAGAAATCGATGCGCTCGACGCAGCAGGCGTTTCGTGGAACATCGTGCCCGGCATTACTGCTGCATCAGCCGCAGTCGCCGGAATTGGTCAAAGCCTGACACGGCGCGGGCGCAACTCCTCGGTCCGGTTCCTGACTGGTCATGACATGAAGGGATTTGCAGATCACGACTGGACGGCGCTGGCGCGCCCCGGTTCTGTGGCCGCAATCTACATGGGTAAGAAATCCGCCCGTTTCATTCAGGGTCGCCTGATCATGCACGGCGCTGATCGTGCCACGCCTGTGACACTGGTCGAAAATGCCTCACGTCCGGACCAGCGCGTTGTGGCGACAACACTCGACCAATTGCCCACCGATCTGGCATCTGCCGAACTCGATGGCCCTGCCCTTACATTTTACGGCCTTGCCCCGCGCGACGCGGCCAAAGCCGCAACCAAATTCAACAAGGAACTTGCCTGATGGCCCGCGCTTTTACCCCCAAAGTCGTCACCGCAAATGACTTGCTGGAAGGCGACGTGATTTATCTGACCGAAGATGATCGCTGGTCTCGTGACCTGAGCGAAGCAGAGCTGATCACTGACGAGGCACATGCGCAGGTTCGCCTGCTGGATGCCGAGCGTCAGGTCAGCAAGATCGTGGGTGCCTATCTGGCTGACGCCGTAGCTGGTGAGAACGGCCCGGAACCCACCCATTTTCGGGAGGACTTCCGCCGAACTGGTCCGTCCAACTATGCCCACGGCAAACAGGAATCTTCCCAGCAGCCCCGGGTCTGACCTCAGGCCCCTCTCTCCCCTATATGGCCCCGGATCCGGGGCTGCAAAAAAGGACAGCTAGACATGTATCGCTACTCCGAGTTTGACAAAGATTTTCTGGCAGAGCGTAACGCCCAATTCCGTGCTCAGGTCGAGCGCCGCATTGACGGCTCGCTGACCGAAGACGAGTTCAAACCTCTGCGCCTGATGAATGGTCTGTACCTGCAGTTGCACGCCTACATGCTGCGCGTTGCGATCCCGTACGGCACCCTTTCCAGCGCACAGATGCGCCAATTGGCCCTGCTGGCCGAGAAGTGGGACAAAGGCTATGGCCACTTCACCACGCGCCAGAACATCCAGTACAACTGGCCGAAACTGAACGACGTGCCGGACATGCTCGACGCGCTGGCCGAGGTTGGCATGCACGCCATCCAGACCTCGGGCAACACAATCCGTAACGTGACCGCCGACCATTTTGCCGGTGCCGCCGCGGACGAAGTCGCTGACCCACGCCCATACGCTGAACTGCTGCGCCAGTGGTCCACCGACCACCCGGAATTCCAGTTCATGCCGCGCAAGTTCAAGATCGCCATCACCGGCTCGGAAAACGACCGTGCCGTGATCAAGGCACATGACATCGGCCTGCAACTGGTTGAGCGTGAGGGCGTGCTGGGCGCCCGCGTTATCGTGGGTGGTGGTCTTGGCCGTACCCCGATGATCGGTAAGGAACTGTCCGAATTCGTCGCCTTTGACGACCTGCTGGCTTATCTGGAAGCCACTGTTTCCGTATGGAACCAGATCGGCCGCCGCGACAACAAGTACAAGGCGCGCATCAAGATTACCGTGCACGAGCATGGCATCGACGCCATCCGCGCCAAAGTGAATGAGCGCTTCCTGCAGGTTCGCCCGCAGTTCAAGGGCGCCGATATGGCTCAGCTGGAAGAGATCAAGGGCCACTTTGCCCCGCCAACCTTCCGTGAAGCCTCGGTTGCGTCGTTCGAAAGTGCCTACACCAACGATCCGGTCTTCCGCTCTTGGGTCGATACCAACATCGCGCCGCACAAGAACGCGGACCACGCGATCGTCACGATCTCGATCAAGAAGCACGGCCAGACGCCGGGTGATGCGACTGCCGAACAGATGCGTGTAATGGCTGATCTGGCCGAAGAGTTCGCCTATGACGAACTGCGCATCAGCCATGAGCAGAACGTGATCCTGCCGCATGTCCACAAGTCAGACCTGCCTGCGATCCATGCCAAGCTGAAAGAGCACGAACTGGCCACCGCCAATATTGGCCTGATCAGCGACATCATCGCCTGCCCCGGCATGGATTACTGCGCGCTGGCAACTGCCCGTTCGATCCCGGTTGCGCAAGAGATTGCGACCCGCTTTGACGAGCTGAAGCTTGAGCATGACATCGGTCACCTGAAGATCAAGATTTCAGGCTGCATCAACGCATGTGGTCACCACCACGTGGGTCACATCGGCATCCTGGGCCTGGATCGCGCAGGCGTCGAGAACTACCAGATCACTCTGGGTGGTGACGCGACAGAGACCGCGGCTGTTGGTGATCGCACCGGTCCTGGCTTTGCTTACGACGAGATCGTGCCCGCCGTGGAACGTATCGTCGACGCCTATCTGAATCAGCGTGACAGCGCAGAGGAGACGTTCTTGCAGACCTACCGCCGCGTTGGCATGGCACCGTTCAAAGCGGCGCTTTACCCCGAGGCGCAGGCCAATGCCGCTTGACCTGATCCAAACGGAACTGGGTGCAGACCGCGCGGAACTGACCGAAAAGGTCGAAGCGCTGAACG
This sequence comes from Ruegeria sp. CE12, assembly GCF_056537525.1. Lineage (NCBI taxonomy): Bacteria > Pseudomonadati > Pseudomonadota > Alphaproteobacteria > Rhodobacterales > Roseobacteraceae > Ruegeria > Ruegeria sp. CE12. The sequence continues at coordinate 100,563 of NZ_JBQFRS010000001.1, forward strand.
CCCAGTTCCGCCACCACAGTGCCCATGACGTTATGCATGGCGCGTTGCAGGAAATCGAAGAGCTTGCTCTGGTCTCCAGCTTTGGTGCGGAATCGGTGGTGTTGCTGCATATGGCGGCAGTGGTCGACAAAGCTACGCCTGTCCTGTTCATCGACACGCAGATGCTGTTCACCGAAACATTGGAGTATCAGCAGGAAGTCAGTGAACGTTTGGGTCTAACCAATGTCAAAATTATCCGGGCGGATGACGAAGATGTTGAGCGTGACGATCCTTACGGTGCGCTGCACCTGCGCGATACAGACGCTTGCTGCAATTTGCGCAAGACGTTTCCTCTGCAACGGGCGCTGAGTGGATATTGCGGCTGGATCTCAGGACGCAAGCGATTTCAGTCCAGCACCCGTGCCGAGCTTGAGTTTTTTGAGGTCGAGGACGGCACCGGACGCATCAAGGTCAACCCGTTGGCCCATTGGGCGCCAGAAGATGTTCGCGCCTATATGGACGAAAACCGCCTGCCCCGGCACCCGCTGGTGGCCAAAGGATACCCTTCGATCGGCTGTGCCCCCTGCACTTCGCCAGTCAAAGAAGGTGAAGACCCCCGCGCCGGACGCTGGCGTGATCAGAACAAGGAAGAATGCGGCATCCATTTTGTCGACGGCAAGATGGTTCGCGCAGGAGAGATACAATGAACGTAATCGTAACTGATGAAGGCTTTTCGCCTGATGATTGGACCGATGGCTACGTCACGTTGGAAGACGCCGCAAACGACGTCGTTGCGCTGGACGTGGCATCGGACACCGACCCCGATGAGCTGATCGACCGACTGGGCAGCGCTAAGATGGTGCGTGTGGACTTTCCATCCTCGGCAGATGGACGAGGGTTCACAATCGCGCGCGTGTTGCGCCTGAAAGGCTACACAGGCCGTCTGCGCGCCAAAGGTCATGTCTTGGCTGACCAATATGCAATGGCGCGTCGCAGCGGATTCGATGAGGTAGAAATCGACAACGCACTGGCCACCCGCCAGCCCGAGGATCAGTGGCTTGCCCGTTCTGATTGGCAAAGCCATAACTATCAGGCCCGCCTGCGCGGATAATCCCGCCAATCGCCAGCTTGTGACGAAATGGGGGCAACTTGCCCCCTTTTCCTGACTTGGATCAAAGATTAAACGGAGATGTCGGTTAAGCAGACCGATAGTGAAACGATGACAGAGATGAAATCCGTGACCGAAGCAACCGCCGTAAAGGCCCCTGTCCTTCCGGACGCACAAACCGTACTTGATGTGAAGCACTGGACCGACAGCTTGTTCTCGTTCAAGGTCTCACGCCCTGCCTCGCTGCGGTTCCGCTCGGGCGAATTCGTGATGATCGGTCTGCTGGGCGACAACGGCAAGCCGTTGCTGCGAGCCTACTCCATAGCCTCGCCGTCCTGGGACGAAGAGCTGGAGTTCTACTCGATCAAGGTTCAGAATGGCCCGCTGACCTCGAAACTGCAGCACATCAAGCCGGGTGATCAGATCATCCTGCGGCCCAAGCCTGTTGGCACACTGGTGCACGACGCGCTTCTGCCAGGTAAGCGTCTGTGGTTCTTTGCGACCGGTACTGGATTTGCGCCGTTTGCTTCGCTTCTGCGCGAGCCGCAGACCTACGAGGACTACGACGAGATCATCATCACCCATACCTGCCGTGAGGTCGCTGAACTGGAATACGGTCGTCAGTTGATCGAAAACATCCGTCAGGACGAGATGCTGGCTGAACTGATGGGCGAAGGCTTTGCCGACAAGATCCGTTACTACCCGACCACAACACGGGAAGAGAGCCCCAAGATGGGCCGCATCACCAAATTGCTGAAAGACGGTACTGTCTTTGCAGATCTGGGCATCGAAGGTGGCATTCAAGCGGAAACGGATCGCGCAATGGTCTGTGGCAGCCTTGCGTTCAACCACGATATCAAGGCGATCCTTGAGGAATTCGGCCTGCGCGAAGGCGCAAATTCGGATCCCAAAGAGTTCGTTATCGAAAAAGCCTTTGTGGGTTAAATTGCTTACCGGTCAGAGAATTGATCTCTGACCGGTCTACTAACTATCGTGAAACCCGCGAAAATCAGCTATTTCCGCGTTTATGGCGCTTGAAACACCGCCCGGGGCAGTCTAAATTCCGGGCTCGAAATTCTGCAATCATCAAAGGAATGAACCCATAGCCCGCAGACCTCACAACGCGCCGCCGCAAAGAGACACCGGCCCTCGCGTCAATGACAAGATCCGTGCCCCCGAAATTCGACTGATTGGTGCCGAAGGCGAAAATGTCGGAGTGGTTCATCCCGCCAAAGCCATGCAGATGGCTGCAGATGCCGGACTTGATCTGGTCGAGATCTCGCCCAACGCGAACCCGCCGGTCTGCAAGATCATGGATTTCGGCAAGTTCAAGTATGAGCAGCAGAAGCGCGAAAGCGAAGCCCGTAAAAAGCAGAAAATCATCGAGGTGAAAGAGGTCAAGTTCCGGCCCAACACCGACACGCATGACTATGACGTCAAAATGCGCAACGTGGTTAAGTTTCTCGAAAACGGCGACAAGGTCAAAGTTACCCTGCGTTTCCGCGGACGAGAGATGGCACACCAGAATCTGGGCCGTGAGCTGCTGGAACGCGTAGCTGAAGATATCAAGGAAATCGGCAAGGTTGAAAACATGCCGAAGATGGAAGGCCGTCAAATGATTATGATGATTGGCCCTCTTCCGCAAAAGTAATTACTGCGGATATCCAATTTCGAACCCTGTCAGAGACACTCTGGCAGGGTTTTTTGTTCACTGGAAATTCAATTGGCGCGATTTGTAACGCCAGCAGCCAATCAACAAATTCAGAAGGTCTGAAACCGACGACGTGTCGATTTCAGGCACTCTGATTTCGACGATTGATTGGCGCAAAGTGAAAAGCTCAGAATCCTCTTTTGCCTCAATCTGGTGCGACCAGACAAAGGAGGCAGCTATGGGTGAGATGTCTTTTTCCGGCGGCGTGTACCAATCGCTTCCTGCCCGGGCGTATTGTGACGAAGGCATATTCACCCAAGAACGCGACCTGATCTTCAAGCGAGCGTGGCAATTGGTTGGGCACGCAACAGATATTCCGAACTTTGGAGACTATGTCGTCGAAGATATCAGCGGTGTTTCTGTGATTGTCATTCGCGGGCAGGATGGCAAAATCCGCGCCTTCTACAATGTCTGTGTGCATCGCGGCCATGAATTGCTGAACGGAAAGGGCTGCACCAAGAAGATGACTTGCCCCTATCACGCGTGGACCTACGACACGACGGGTCAACTGCGCGCCGCCCCAAACGCTACGGCCTTTCCGGGGTTCGACAAAAGCCAGTACAAGCTGCGACCGGTTCGGGTTGAAATGTTCTTTGGTTTGATTCTGGTAAACCTCGATCCCGAAGCGCGACCATTGGCAGATTTGGCCCATAGCGCCCTAAGCGAGATTTCGGACTATGCCCCCAATCTTGCCAGCTACAAACGCGCGGACCGGACGGAACGGCTTGCACAGGCCAACTGGAAGGTGGTCGCCGAGAATTTCAACGAATGCTACCACTGTGCGGTGGTTCATAAGACGCTGACTTCCGGCGTTGTCGACCCTGACCAATACCGAACCCGCGGTTTTGATTATGGGATTCGACACGCCAGCCCTGCCCGACCGGACTCGCAAAAATCCTACAGCTATGTCGCCGACCCCGAGGCGCGCACTGACAAGTTTCTAACCTGGTGGTTCTTTCCTCTATTCGCACTTCAGGTCTATCCCGGCGGCATCGTGAACACCTACCGCTGGAAACCGCTTGGCGTGAACAGGACAAAGATCGAGGTTGACTGGTGGCTGCCCGCCTCCAAACCAAACGACGTCGAGCGCGAGATCATTCTGCAGCATCGCACTACCACCTTTGCCGAAGACGGCCCTATCGTGGATTCGGTGCAGCGTGGGCTCGAAAGCGGTGCGTTAGGTTATGGTGCACTTGTGGTTGACGATGCATGCTCATCTCAGTCTGAGCATCCGATCATGGCATTCAATGAGCATTATCAGAGGGCCATGGGCGACATCGCCCTCTGACTTTGTCGTTTTTTTAAGCTGGCAGCGAAACGTCGATTGCCTTCGATAGCTTGCTGACAAGCTCGTCGATCTGCGCATCCTCGATGATGAATGGCGGCGCAAGCAAAACGTGGTCGCCGTTCTTACCGTCGCGCGTCCCGGACATCGGATAGCAAATCAAACCTTCTGCGAAGGCTGCCTTTTTGATCTTTCCGGCAATCCCTAGCGCGGGATCAAACGGAGCACGAGTTTCACGGTCGGATACTATCTCAACTCCACGGAACAACCCTCTGCCGCGAATATCGCCGATGTTGGGATGTTGGCCGAAAGCGACCTCCAGCGCGGATTGTAGCTTTTCGCCCATCACACCGGCGCGCGCAGGCAGTTCGCGCCCGGTCAGTTCGCGAACCACGGCCAGAGCGGCAGCTGTTGCAACCGGGTGACCGATATAGGTGTGCCCGTGCTGAAAAAAGCCCGAACCATCACGGATCGCATCATAGATCTTACCGGTGCACATCATCGCACCGATTGGCTGATAACCAGCCCCCAATCCCTTGGCAATACACAGGATATCCGGCGCCACCCCGTCGTGATCACAGGCAAACAGATGTCCTGTCCGACCCATACCACACATGACCTCATCAAGGATCAACAACACCCCGTACTGATCACAGATTTCGCGGATCCGCTTGAAATACCCATCCACCGCAGGGACAGCACCAAGAGTTGCTCCAACCACCGGCTCGGCCATAAAGGCCATCACGGTGTCCGGACCCAGATGCAGAATTTCAGCCTCCAGTTCATTGGCGATCCGCTGGCCATAGTCAAAGCTGCTCTCATCTTCAGGCTTCTCAGCATACTCGTAGCAAGCCGAGATATGGGTCATGTCGATCAGCATAGGCGCGAACTGTGCGCGGCGCCACGCATTGCCGCCAGCCGACAAAGCACCCAGTGTATTCCCGTGATAGCTCTGTCTCCGAGCGATAACATGACGGCGCTCAGGCTGACCGATCTCGAGATAGTACTGACGCGCCAGTTTGATCGCAGCTTCGGTTGCTTCTGACCCGCCCGAAACAAAATACACTCGGTCCAGATCACCCGGCGCATGTTCGATCAGCAAGTCCGCCAGCTCTTCGGCCGGTTCCGAGGTCATGAACCCGGTATGCGCAAAGGCAATTTGTTCAACCTGATCCTGAACCGCCTTGATCACCGCAGGGTTGGAGTGTCCAAGACAGGAAACTGCGGCATCACCACAATCCAGATACCGTTTGCCCTGATCGTCAATCAGGTAACATCCATCTCCATCCGCTGCGACAGGGAGCACCGATTTTGTATGGCGTGGAAATACGTGGCTCATTTCAAATTCCTTTCAAACGATTGACCAGCGCTGCGACCGATGCCGCGTTATCTGTCCAGGGCTTACCCTCTGGGTTGGTCAGGCTGTTCTCAAATCCAACTCTTACATCCGCACCGCGGAGCGCAGCCGCTTGCAAACAATCATGTTCCTGCGATCCAAACGCGCAGATCATCCATGGGTCTTGATGCGTCGGAAACCGATCGAGATCTTCAGGCGTTGATTCCTGATCTGTGGAATAACGTCCCAGCACCAACAGACGGTCGACCTGATCGGTACGAACAGTTCCGATGCGTTGCCACTCACTCAACAACTCTGCATCAGCAGCGTCATACAGAATATGCTGAACGCGCGTACCCTGATCCGCGCACAACGCGTAAACGCTTTCAGCCATTTCGGGCACTCGCGCAATCTCACGTATCGAGATTGAGGCCCAACTGGGTTGCACTCTCTTCAGGCATTCGAACTGAGCCGGAACATCAAAAACACCGGCAGCTTCGGTGGTGATCTGGATATCCATCGAGGGAACCGCCCGCTGCACTTCGGCGATTGTCTCGCGGTACCGCCCTGCATCCAGTGAATGTGCGCCCAGGTCATCGCGCACATGCAAATGCAATCCATTGGCCCCAACCTCGGAACACGCACGAGCTGTATCGACGATTTCATCCAGAGTTACCGGAAGACCAGCGTGATCATCATGGTCTCTTCGCGCTCCGTTCGGAGCAACCAGGATATACGGCAAAACCGCTCCGATGCTTGAATCTTGGTGTTGTTGCTTGGTGCCAGACATAGCTCCACCTCCATGGGTCAAAGCCGATGTATCCGTTGAGAGCACGTTTTCAACTTGCTTATTTCAAAACATATGTTTTTTTCATTTTATGACACAGACAACGACCCAACTGATCGACCGGCTACGCCGCGAAATCGACAAGATGCCTGCGCAACTTCAGGCGGCGACCAAGTACATCATAGATCACCCTGCTGATTTCGGGATCGATTCAATACGGGTTAGCGCAGACAAAATAGGCGTCAGCACAAATGTTATAGTGCGGCTGGCGCATTATCTGGGGTTTGAAGGATTCGAAGCCTTCCGCCACCCCTTTCGGCAGGATCTTGTAACCGACCGCGAGCTCCTGCTTGGACAAGACTGGCTATCCAGAATGCAGGGCGATGATTCATTTGCCGCATCTCAAGCAGTATTTGCCCGGAACGAACTGAATGTCGTCACGCGTTCACTTCGTCTGTCTGAACCCGACAGAGTAAAGCAGGCTGTGGAATTGATCACTTCCGCAGACCGATGCTTTGTAACCGCGACCCGTGCCAGCTATGCATTGGCCTATTACTTTCACTATGCCGGTCGCATGGCGCATCCAGGGCTTCAATTGATCCCGCGGCATATGGGGTCAGCGATCGACGATTTGCTTAAGGCAGATCAGAATGATTGCCTCTTTGCCATAACGGTCCATCCCTATTCCGCCGATACCATTCAATCGATGCGGTTCGCCCGTGATCGGAGTGCAAAGATTATAATGTTGTCCGATAGCGATGTAGTCGCACCTGGGCTTGAGCCTGACGTCGTTCTGAAAATCAGCACCCGCTCTCAACATCATTTCTCCAGCTTTTCCGGCGCTATGGCCGTTCTGGAGTGCCTGTTAGGGCATCTTTTCGAAGCCAACGGCGATGCGGCGCGTCAGCGTGTTGAAGAGTATCAGACGGCTCGGGAAGATACTGGTGCGTATTGGCGCGCAGCACCGCGCCCCAAGATCAGACGAAAATAAAAGCCCCGAAGAAAACTCCGGGGCTTTGGAACGATTTTTTCAACCGTTCAGATGCAGTCTTCAACAGCGCGTTTGGTCATGACGCCAACAAGATGCGCACGGTATTCCTTGCTGCCATGCAGATCACCGATCATGTTCATCGGATTGATTTTCAGATCCATCAGCGCATCAGGTCGAAACTCTTTGTTCAACGCCTCTTCTGCTTCTGACCAGCGGAACACACCATCTTCGCTGGCACCAGTCACCGCTACACGCACCCCATCAGCAAATCGAGCGAGGAAAACACCAACTAGTGCAAATCGGGACGCCGGTTGAAGGAACTTCTGATAGCTCGCTGCTTGCGGAATCGGGAAGTGGACGGTGGTGATGATCTCACCTTCATCCAGAGCAGTTGTGAACATGCCCTGAAAGAAATCATCTGCTGACACACTGCGGTTGTTGGTGATGATCGTTGCGCCCGACCCCAATGCCGCTGCCGGATAGCAGGCCGCCGGGTCGTTGTTGGCAAGTGAGCCGCCAATAGTGCCCCGATTACGTACAGCGGGATCACCGATGTGACCGGCAAGATCGGACAGCGCTGCATATTTGTCTGCTGTCTCTGCAGCGACCGTTGCATGTGTCGTTGCCCCGCCAATAGCAAGTGAGCCGTCATCTTCGACACAAACACCCTGCATCTCGGGGATACTGCTTAGGCTGACCAAAGTTGTTGGTGCGGCCAATCTTTGCTTCAGCGTTGGGATGAGTGTTTGTCCACCCCCCAATGCCTGAGCATCCTCGGATCCAAGCGCGGCCACGGCGTCCGAGATGGTCGAGGGTTTTTCGAACTCGAAACTATACATTTCGCTTTTCCTTTCCGAAGAACGCAGATCCGTTCTTCATCTGGCTATAGATATTTCGGAGGTCCGGGAGGCAATGCCCCCGGTCTACCCTCTCCATTCAACTGTTCATTGCTGCCCAGACACGCGACGGGCTGACAGGCATATCGATGTGATCGACAGCCTTTCCTCCCGAGTTCAACGCATCGATAACAGCATTGACCACTGCCGGCGGGGAACCGATGGCTCCTGCCTCACCACACCCTTTCACACCCAGCGGATTGTGGGTGCATGGGGTCTGGCTGGAATGATCAACCTCATAAAACGGCAGATCATCGGCACGCGGCATTGCATAGTCCATGAAGGATGCGCTCAGCAGCTGACCATTTTCATCATAGGCACAGTTTTCAAGCAGCGCCTGTCCAATGCCCTGACCGATACCGCCATGCACCTGACCGTCAACAATCATCGGGTTGATGATGTTGCCAAAGTCATCTGCGGCGGTGAAGGCCTCGATGGTCACCTGACCGGTCTCGGGGTCAACTTCGACCTCACAGGCATAAGCACCTGCCGGGAAGGTAAAGTTCGCCGGGTCGTAAAACGCGGTCTCCTCCAGCCCGGGTTCAACCTCCAGCGGATAGTTGTGCGGCACATAGGCTGTCAGGGTCACATCGCCCCAAGCCACCGATTTGTCGGTGCCTGCGACGCTGAACTGACCGTCCTTCAGTTCGATATCGGCCTCGGAGGCTTCCAACAGGTGGGCCGCGATCTTCTTGGCCTTCTCGATCACCTTTTCAGTCGCTTTGACCATTGCCGAGCCACAGACCGCCAGTGAACGCGAGCCATAGGTACCCATGCCAAACGGGATTTTCGAGGTATCGCCATGCACGATCTCGACCATCGACTCGTCGATGCCGATCATGTCAGCCACAACTTGCGGGAAGGCCGTCTCATGCCCCTGCCCGTGGCTGTGCGCACCGACCATGACGCTGATCGAACCGGTGGCATTTACCCGAACGGTTGCGGCATCATAGAGACCTGCGCGGGCCCCCAGCATACCGACGATGTTCGAAGGTGCGATGCCGCAGGCCTCGATATAGCAGTTGACGCCCAGACCGCGCAGCTTGCCGTTGGCTTCACTCGCTGCACGACGCGCAGCAAAGCCTGCCAGATCAGCAGCGGCCTCAAGCTTGTCCATCGTCCCGTTGTAATCCCCGGTGTCATAGGTCAGCGCCACCGGCGTGTCATAGGGGAACTGAGTGACAAAGTTCTGACGGCGTAGGGCAATCGGATCGACGCCCAACTCTCGTGCTGCTTTATCGACGACACGTTCCAGCTGATAAGTCGCTTCGGGACGGCCAGCGCCACGATAGGCGTCCACCGGTACCGTGTTGGTGAACATCGCCTTCACATTCACCTGAATGACCGGTGTTTTGTAGTTGCCCGCCATCAGCGTGCCATGCAGCCAAGTCGGAACCGAACTGGAGAAGGTCGACAGATACGCGCCCAAATTGGCATAGGTGTTAGTCCGCAGACCGATGAAATTGTTATCTGCATCCAGCGCCAGTTCGATCTTGCTGACATGGTCACGGCCATGGGCATCCGACATGAACGCCTCGGACCGGCTGGACGTCCATTTGACCGGGCGGCCACAGGCTTTGGCGGCAAAGGTACAAAACGCCTCTTCCGCATAGTGGAAGATCTTGGTGCCAAAGCCGCCGCCCACATCCGGGGCCACCACGCGGACCTTGTGCTCGGGCAGGCCTAGAACAAAGGCGCACATCAGCAGTCGGATCACATGCGGGTTTTGCGAGGTGGTATAGAGAGTATACTCATCCGTCCCGCGCTTGTACTCGCCCACCGCCACGCGCGGCTCCATCGGGTTGGCGACCAGGCGGTTGTTCACCAAATCCAGCGTCGTCACGTGCGCCGCGTTGGCAAAGACCTCATCGACCTTGGCGTCGTCGGTCTCGCCCAACTGCCAGTCATAGCAGATGTTGTTCTTTAGATCGTCGTGAACCAGCGTCGCGCCATCTTGCGCGGCTGCTTTCATGTTCATAACTGCCGGCAGTTCTTCGATATCAAGATCAATCGCCTCGGCCGCGTCACGGGCCTGTTCAAGACTGTCGGCCACAACGGCCGCAATCGGGTCGCCCACATGGCGCACCTTGCCCTGTGCCAAAATGGGGTGCGGCGGCTCCTGCATCGGCGCGCCGTGCTTGTCGGTCACTTCCCAACCGCAGGGCATCCCGCCCACACCTTCGAAATCCTTGCCAGTGAAAACCTTGACCACGCCCGGCATGCCTTCAGCTGCAGACGTGTCGATACTTTTGATCCGTCCATGCGCGATGTCGGACCGTAGGAAATGTACATAGGCCTGGCCATGTACGTTGATGTCGTCGGTATAATTGCCCGCTCCGGTCAGAAAGCGTACGTCTTCGCGCCGCTTGGAACTGGCTCCGATGCCACTGTCTTTGGGCATTGCTTGTTCTCCTCCCATAAACGGATGCTGGTGCACCCTATGTCATCCCACGGGCGTCCTCCTCACGCCCGCAGCGGCATCATTCCGCAGCGATGCTGCTGACGTCCTGACCGGATGCGGCCATGATCGCTTTGACGATGTTGTGGTATCCGGTACAGCGACACAGATTGCCCTCCAGATACTTACGTATTTCGGATTCTGTCGGGCGCGGATTCTCTTTCAGCAGGGCCGCTGCGCTCATCACCATTCCCGGTGTGCAAAAACCGCATTGCAAACCATGATGATCCTGAAACGCTTGTTGGATAACATTCAGCGAGCCATCCGCGTTGGCCTGCCCTTCAATCGTGCCCACATCCGCGCCGTCTGCTTCAAGCGCCAGCATGTTGCAGGATTTTACCGCCTCGCCATTCACATGCACCACGCATGCGCCGCATTGTGCAGTATCGCATCCGACATGCGTTCCGGTCAGCGACAGGTGTTCACGTAGAAAGCTGGACAGCAAAGTCCGGCCCTCGACATCACCGCTCACGGACTTTCCGTTCACGGTCATTGAGACCTGTGTCATAAGCTCCTCCCATTTGGTATTTTTTCCTCACGTCGAGTTAAACACGGGAAAATTTGTTTGAGAACAAAAATATTTGCCGTTTTTTGAGGCATTTCAGTCTCATGATCTCCACCAGCTATAGTGGCAGTCGCAGCGGTCAAATCTGCCGCTACGTCACTTTCCTTTGCCAGCCCTCGGCTGAGGTCTGGTGGGAATTTCCTTGAGCAGACCGCCGACGCCCATGCCAGCGATGTCTTCGCCTGTGGTCGCAATACCGCAGGCGACCCGGGACAGCACCCAGTCAGCACCATTCAGCGCAGGTGATCGCGCGCAGCCCGGCAGGCCGATGACTGGTTTGTCTTTCAGCGCCCCTATGAACAAAAGATTGCCGGGATCGACCGGCATCCCAAATCGGTCTACGAACCCTCCGGCTACCCTCACCGCGCTTGGTGCGACATCGTTCTCATCCGACGTTGCGGATCCAGTCAGGATCATTGCGACATCGCCCTGCAGGTCAGATACAGCAGCGGCCAATTCATCAACACGATGCGGAACGATCTTGATATCGCTGAGGTCCATACCCAGGGCCTCTATCCGCCCCCGTATCGCAGCGATGCCCTTTTCGTTCGGTGGTCCACCCGGAATGTCGGTGACGATCAGGCCTGCTGTTCTGTGAACGGGCGCTGCCAAACGGATCGAAGCCTGAGCCAAACGCGCGGCATGCATGACGTCCGAACCGGGTACCGCATAGGAAATAACCTTGATCGTCGCGACCATGCCGCCCGCACCCATCTGTTGATACTGCGGAACAGTAGCAACGGTGATCATCGGGTTAACCAGATTGAACCGTTGCAGTGCAGCGGTATCCAGTACAACAACCCCCGGTCCATCGGCCAAAAGGTTCACACGGCCGGTAAACGGCTCTGTCACGCGAAGGTTCACCTGCGCTGGTTCCGGTGCCAATGCAGCAGCAAGCATTCGGGCTGCTTCATCTTCGTGGCAATCACCTGGCTCCAGCCTCGCGACGATGACCTCAGAATGGCCTGCCTGCTCCAACATGCTGATATGCTGGTCTGTCAGTTCAAGCCCTTTGCGGAGCTTTTGGTCTCCGGCTTTGACGGAATGTGCAAGAATTGCGCCTGCAGCCTCAGAAACCGGTACCGGACCAAATTTCATGCTTTACCCCGAAGCACGGCTGTCATTTGTGCAAGAATAGCCACCGCGATTTCCGATGGTCCCGCTGCGCCAATATCCAAGCCAATCGGACCATGAATCTGGTCAATCTGTTCAGCTTTGAAGCCAGTTTCCTTCATACGCTCAACACGCTTGGCATGTGTGCGTGTCGAACCCAGCGCCCCAATGTAGAAAACGTTCGCCTCAAGAGCGGCCTCCAACGCAGGATCATCAAGCTTTGGATCGTGGGTCAGCAAAACCACTGCAGTGCGCGTGTCCAGACCCAGTTTGGCGACCGCTTCATCCGGCCAATCTGTCAGGATCGTCTCGCCCGGAAATCTCGAACTGGATGCAAATGTCTCGCGTGGATCCACGATCGCCGGATCATATCCGGCTATCCGGGCCATTGGTACAAGGGCCTGTGCGATGTGAACAGCACCCACTACGATCAGACGCAATGGCGGGTTGTGAACGGCCACAAATGTCTGACCATCCTCTTCAAAACCAGACCGGTCCATGCGCAGTCGGTCGGCATATGCATTTCGGCGCAATGCGCGTTGCCCGGTCTCCACGTTGACCTCGTACGCCAACGGCTCGCGCCGAGCGCGTGCTGCAACCAGTTCGGCCAACATCGGTTCAGGAAGGACCGACCCCACAGGTTCAACCAACACCCGGATCGTTCCACCACAGGCCAAACCGACCGCAAAGGCGTCTTCGTCACTGACCCCGAATTCGAGCAGACGCGCCTCGCCCTCTTCAATGGCCTCCAGTGCTTCGACAATAACTGCGCCTTCGACACAACCGCCAGAAACAGAACCTTCGATGCGGCCGTCGCCACCAATCACCAGCTGCGATCCCACACGTCGTGGCGCACTGCCCCAAGTCTGAACAACCGTGGCCAATGCGGCACCACTCCCATTGCGATACCAATCCAACGCTGTCTCGGGGCTGTTGTCGAATCGATCCATGAAAACCTCCGGGAATTTCATGGACCAACATAGGTAGGTTTGGCGCAATGAAAAGCGGCCCGGCAGTATCACGGGACGCCGGGCCGCGATGCGAGGGCGTGTCCATCTCACTGCGCCTCGCATGTTTCGTTGGGTTTAATCAGCAGGTTGCGCTTGTACCGTTTGTCCAATCAGCCTTTCTGGCAGAGCAAACGCGATCGCGACGAAGGCCAATCCCATCACGATGCCAACGATATCGCCGGGCAATGATGTCAGACCCTCGTATCCGGAACCCGGGACCGTCCCGAGGGTCACTTTGCCACCTGCGATCTTGTCGAGCAGGCCAGACGCTTTCCAGGCCGGGTAGGTCATCATGTACGCAGCAGCCCCCAGCAATCCTCCGGCAATAAAGAACAGTGCATCTTTGCGCCCTGACGCTGCAGCAACCACACCAGTCCCCGGACAATATCCGGAAACAGCCCAGCCTGCGCCCAGCAAGAGGCCACCGATAAACACGCCAATATAGGCTGTTTTCACAGACATGTGCCCCACATCGACCAGCCCGAGCATTTGTCCACCAAACATAAGTATGGAACCCGTGCCGATGGCCAGCAGGATAGACTTCGCAAGGTTGATGTTCGTTAGATTCAGCATCCGGTTGATGATTGTAGGGTTGGATGCCCCTACACGATCAAGCACTGCGCCGAAGGCTGTACCAATCACCAAAGCAAGAAAGATCGAGGTCATGGATCAGGCCTCCTTTTTGAACATGATCAGAGATACGGGGATCGCTGCGGCAAAGGCACCGGCAGCAAAGATGTAGCCGCTGACAGCTGTCTGCATCATTCCGGACATCATGTGGCCTGAGGTGCACCCGCCTGCCAACCGCGCACCATACAGGACGATAAAACCACCAAGAAACGCTGCTGCATATCTCTTCTTTGCACAGTCGCCGAAGTTAGCCCTCCAAAGCGCTGGAATGCTGCGATCGGAAGCTTCAATGCCGCCGCGAAACATTGCAGACAAAAACCCACCCAGCATCATGGCCACCACAAACACGAAGGAATAGTTCAACGGGTTTGAGACAGCCTTGGCATACTTGCCATCAGATTTGGCCAGATAGGCATTTGTCGAAGTGTATCCCTGGTCCGTTGCGGTCACGAGGCTCGGGTTGACGGCGTCAGCCACAATGCCATCGAGAATGACGAACTGCGTTGACACACCAATTGGCTTGACCAGCAGGACCGCCATAAAAAAGACAAGGCCCAGCAGAACGCCGCCTAGTTTCCAGTTGAGTGGCACGGTTTGATTCCTTCGCGCTATTACATTCTAAATACGGAATACATAATACATTCCACTTTGTGAATGATATAAATCAAGTCGCATTCAAATGTTCTGAGCATTGATTGTGACTTACGCAAACACTAGCTTGCGCTTGTACAGGGTGACTTTCGCCCTCGATACATCATCAAGAATTTTAAAATGGAGACAAAGAGTTGAAACGCATTCTTACACTGGGAACGGCAATTGGTCTTTTGGCATCGACTGCCGCTTGGGCTGATACATTTGTACGCTATGGTGAAGTCGAAGGCTGGAAGGTCTTCGTCGATAACGAAAAGAAATCCTGCCTGATTGAAGCCGTTGATGACGCTGAAAACGTGGTTCAGATGGGCTTGACCGAAGATCGCAGCGTTGGCTATGTCGGTGTCTTCACCAAGGCCAAAACCGATATCAAGCGCGGTGAAAAAGAGGCCGTGGCCATTCTGCTGGGCGACAATATCTATGTTGGCGAAGCTACTGGCATGAAAGGCAACATCACCAAGGGTTATTCAGGTGGATATGTCCTGTCAGACGATCCTCAATTCGCTGATGACATTGCAAAACAGAAAGTCATGGTCGTGTTCCCCGAAAAGGAATTCGCGTTTACCGTTGATCTGACCGGCACCTACAAAGCCATGGAAATGGCGCGTGAGTGCAACGAAAAGCAGCTTGGGTAATCCCTCAGGCAGAAAGCGCGGCCAGCAGTCGCGCTTTCTCTCCCTCATCATCAGGCTTTGAGATGACGTTCGCCAGATCCTCGAGTGAGGCGATGGAATGACCTGCACGGAAGCTGTCAACATGTGGCAGCATCGTCATGATCCCCTGAGCTTTGGGCGCAAATCCATCCCATCTGAGCAACGGATTGAGCCAGATCAGCCGGCGTGACGACAGATGTAGCCGCTCAATCTCTTTTTCCAGTTCCTCCGGTGCGCCGCGTTCCAAGCCATCGGTGATCAGCAGAACAACAGCACCCTGCCCCATGACACGGCGCGACCAGTCGCGATTGAATTGATGCAGGCAATCCCCAATACGTGTGCCCCCCTCCCAATCCTGTGCTTCTGCACCAGCGGCAGCAAGTGCAGCATCGACATCCCTTTGATGCAGATGACGGGTAATGTTGGTCAGACGCGTTCCAAAGGTAAAAGCGTGAACTTTGGCCCAACCCGCACCTTTGGCATTTGAAACCGTATGGAGGAAATGCAGGATGATCCTGCTGTACTGGCTCATTGACCCCGAGATATCGCACAAGGCAACCAGATTGGGCCAGCGGGGTTTGGGCTGCAGACGGGCTATACCCCGCAGCTCGCCCCCCTGACGCATTGCCGAACGGAGTGTTCGCGCACGATCAATTCGATGCCCCAGATGACTGGCCTGCCCGCGACGCGAGCTAATAGGTTTTACCGGCAGGTTGAGACGCGAAAGAATACGTTTGGCCTGAGCCACCTCTTCTGTACTCATTTGTTCGAAATCCAGATTGCGCAAGCGTTCTTCGCCAGACGCGGTTTGCGTCGCATCAATCTCGATTTCTGTTTCACCCTCTTGTTCAGCGATATCAGGAAGATCGCGATCCACCCCATCCAGCAAAGCCTCAGCCGCCCGTTTTTCTCCGGCATCCGCCGTGCGTTCTTCCTGAACACCCCGAATGGCCGGCAGCATCATCGACATCATATGCTCCAGATATCGAGGGTCACGCCAGTACAGACGAAACACCTGAGCAAAAACAGTTCGATGCTCGGGCCGGTTCACAAAACAGGCGTGAAGGGTCCAGTAAAAATCCTGCTTTTTTGTGAAACCTGCTGCCTCGACGGCGCGGATTGCATCGACAACCCTTCCTGTTCCGATCGGCAGTCCCGCCTTTCGCAATGCCCGCGCAAAATGAGTGATATTCTGCGCCAGCTTGGGATCGGAGGGGATATCCAGTGAGAGCTGTTCAGCCATCAGACCTTATGGAGGCTCCGCCGCCAACCCCATCAGCTTCTGAATAAAGAAGCATCATGCTGGTTCCAGCGAAGCTTTCGCCTGATCCAGAATACGCTTGGCTTCAGATCCTTGCAGCTTCTGAATGTCGTCCTGATATTTCAGGATTGCCCCCAGCGTGTCACCGATGACCTCGGGGCTAAGATTGATGACATCAAGCGCCAGGAGGCATTTCGCCCAATCGATAGTCTCAGCCACTCCGGGTTTTTTAAACAGGTCTTCTGTACGCAACCGCTGCACAAAGGCGACCACCTCTCGGCTGAGCGTCTCGGCAGATTCCGGTGCACGTGCATGCAGGATTTCGATCTCACGATCAAAATCTGGATAGTCGACCCAGTGATACAGACAACGACGTTTCAGGGCGTCGTGCACTTCGCGTGTACGGTTCGAGGTAACGATGACGATGGGCGGCTCGGGTGCCTGAACCGTTCCCAACTCGGGGATCGTCACCTGAAAATCACTCAAAGCTTCAAGCAAAAAGGCCTCGAACGGCTCGTCCGTGCGATCCAGTTCGTCAATCAGCAGGACAGGTGCACCATTTTCATCCGGCCGCATCGCCTGCAACAACGGACGTTCGATCAGGTATTCGTCCGAAAACAACTCTGACTGTAGCGATCCACGATCCGCACCACCTGACGCCTCGGCAGTGCGAATAGCCACCATTTGCGCCGGAAAGTTCCATTCGTAGACAGCCGAGGATGCATCCAGCCCTTCATAGCACTGCAACCGGATTAGTCGTCGGTTCAGCCGAGCAGCCAGCGCTTTGGCAATCTCGGTCTTCCCAACACCCGCTTCACCCTCAAGAAACAAGGGGCGCCCCAGTTTCAGAGACAAGAAAACCACCGTCGCCAGCGATCGCCCGCACACATAGCCCTGTTCGCCAAGCATGCTCTGAACCGCATCAATAGAATTCGCCTGCGTCATGACCTTGTCTCTCCTCCTCGCACAACAGGTCATGCCAGCGCCTGTGCGTCAAGACCGTGTTCCCCAATGGACTTACGGCGCGATGGTGCATTGGCAAGTATTTCAGTCGTATCAAGTTGCCAATCAATTGAGCCCCATGACATTGGTTTGCCTTTAATGCCCCCGGCGGCTGTGCTAGCGGAAGGGGCATGACCGATACCCTCACGATCCGCCGCCCCGACGACTGGCATCTGCATCTGCGCGATGGCGCCATGCTGCAGGCCGTCCTGCCCGAAACCGCTCGCCACTTTGGCCGCGCCATCATCATGCCAAACCTTGTGCCCCCGGTCGTAACCGGGGATCAGGCCTCTGCTTACCGCGACCGCATTATGGCTGTGCTACCCGATGATATGACGTTCGAACCGTTGATGACGCTGTATCTGACCGAGGATTCTGACGCTGAAGATGTCGCCGCAGCACATGCCACCGGATTGGTGAAGGCGGTCAAGCTCTACCCTGCGGGCGCCACGACCAACTCGGCCTCGGGTGTTCGCGATTTCGACAAGGTTCGTCCCGTACTCGAGAAGATGGCCGAAATCGGTCTGCCCCTTTGCGTTCATGGTGAGGTGACCGATCCAGAAATCGACATCTTCGATCGCGAAGCAGTGTTCATCGACCGAGTGCTTGATCCGATCCGAAAATCGACCCCCGGGTTGCGTGTGGTAATGGAACACATCACCACATCAAATGGCGTCGACTACGTTATGGCGAATGAGGCTGATCTGGGTGCCACAATCACCGCGCATCACCTGATCATCAACCGCAACCACATTCTGGTGGGCGGTATCAAACCGCACTACTACTGCCTGCCTGTTGCCAAACGGGAAGAGCACCGGCTGGCGTTGCTGGCTGCAGCAACCTCGGGCGATGCGAGGTTCTTCCTTGGCACTGACAGTGCACCGCACACCGATGCGAACAAGGAAATGGCGTGTGGCTGCGCCGGTTGCTTTACGGCAACAAACACGATGTCACTGGTGGCAGAAATGTTCGACCGGGCTGACGCGCTGGACAAGCTGGAAGGCTTCACCTCGCTGATCGGTCCCGCATTTTACCGTCTGCCCGTGAACGAGGGAAGCATCACTCTGACCAAAGGTGAACCCGTTGAGTATCCCTCAAAAATCGAAAGCGGTGATGGCCCGGTGACGGTATTCGATCCCGGCTTCCCTCTGCACTGGCGCGTGGTCTAACCCTCAAGCCTGTCAGACAGTTCTGCTGCGCGCCCTCCGGTGCGCAGCATTGACCAGATCGCGTCGGCCTCTTCGCCGCCAATCAGCTTCGACGCTTTTTCACGCACCCGATCCTCGCGATCTGACAGTGACATCGGCGCCAGCAAGTCATGCGTAGCCTCCCTACGAATACCGTCACGACGCAGCAATGACAGATGGGCCTGCGTTTCAGACAGCCCGTCATCAGCTTCGACCGTGATCCGATCTCGCAGGGAACGCAAACGTGGGTCGGCGCATGTTTTGTCAGAAAAGTTTTCTGGCAATGCGGTATCATACCCAATTGCGAGCATCGCGATCACCGTACGGTACGAGAACTTGGCCCCCAGACCTGTCGTTGGGGACAACTGGTTGCAAACACTCATCCAACGCGGATGGGTCTTGACCTTGATCTCGGCCACTTCGGGCTCAGCTATGTCGAGATCACGCGCTGCCTCCAGCGCTGCGTGAAGGCCGTGGCAACAAGCATGAAACTTATGGCTGACACTTTCAAACAACCACTCGTCCCCGATCCCTTCGAGAGCGGCTGAAAGGTCATCAGCACCCTTATGAGTCGCACCAAAGCCGTATTGCCCCTCCAGCGCGTTATCGTTCGGCTCGAAACCCCGGTGAATCAGCAATGCCGTTTCTACGCCTGCGGAAGAAGCAAGACCGGCATTGTATGGTTTGCCCATCGTTCCAAACTGCGCCTTCAGGCCGGCCGCACGTGTAGCGGTCAGCCCCAAAGCCTGTCGCATTTGCGAGGAATTGAAGCCCAAGACACGCCCTGCAGCTGCCGTTGCACCAAAAGCACCCGCCGTGGCGGTCTGGTGAAAACCGGCCTGATAATGATCCCGGCCCAGCCATAGCCCAAGGCGAATAGACAGCTCCATCCCCACAAGTGCTGCCTCGAGCAAATCTACGATTGGTTTATCTTCCCACGTGGCAACAGCCAGAGTAGCCGGAAACACCGCAACAGATGGATGACCGATATGTGCGAAATGGGTGTCGTCATAATCCAGCGCATGCGAGATGGTCCCGTTCGCCAAAGCCCCCGCACGCAATGGAGCCGCTCCGCCGCCGAAGATTCTGGCCTGTTCTGCACCGCCTTCAGCCAGAACCATTTCCCGGATGATCCGCGAAACCGGTTCTTCGGCCCCCGCCCTTCCCACGGCCAGCCAATCCAGCGCGGACAAAGAAGTGACAATGCGGGTCTGGAGCGTTGTCGAAACAGGCCCCGTCGCAAACTCGGCAAATGCAGTGGTCAGATCAGTCATGCGGCGCAGTCTAGCGCGCACGTAGCCGGGGTAAAGCCTCAGCCGTACAGGTCAGCAGCGCGTTGTTCAAACGCGCGGACAATCCGGTTCATGGCCTCGTTGAAAACGACCCCGATAATACCCTGCAAAACCGCATTCTTGAACTCGAAATCCACATGGAAGAACACATTGCAACCGCCATCCGGCGCGTCCTCAAAATGCCAGTCGGATTTCATGTATTTGAACGGGCCATCCAGATATTCCGTGTCGATTTTCTTTTGCTCCGGAAACAGCGTTACTCTGCTGCCAAAGCGCTCGCGAAACACTTTGAACGAGATGACCAGATCAGCCTCAAGCACCTTGGCCTCATCAACCGCATAGGTGCGTCGGATTCTGGCAGCTGCGCACCAGGGCAGAAATTCGGGATACTTGGCCACGTCCGCAACCAGATCATACATCTGCTGCGCGGTGTATTGCAGGTGGCGAGTTTCCGAATGTACTGGCATGGCGTATCAGGTATTTGCAGGTGACAATGGCGCGTCATGTCGTATGTTGCGCGCCAAAGATCAAGGGGGCAGCGATGAGCCAACGCGCATATGTGATAGATGAGATGATCTCGGCCAAGGCGATTGCCGCCCGAATAGAAGAGCTTTGCCGCAAAATCACCGAAGAGTTTGGCAACACAGACAAGCTGGTTGTTGTCGGTCTTCTACGAGGAAGCTTTGTATTCATCGCTGATCTGGTGCGCGAACTCGATCTGCCTATCGAGGTGGATTTCCTTGAGGCGTCGTCTTATGGCGACTCGATGGAAAGTAGCCGGGAAGTGCGCATTCTCAAAGACTTACGTGGTGCCATTGAAGGGCGAGACGTGCTGGTGGTCGAAGACATCGTAGATACCGGCCATACTCTGAATCACGTCACCAAGTTGCTAAAAAGCCGCAAGCCCACACGGTTGAAATCGATTGCCCTGCTGGACAAGCCAAGCCGCCGCGAGGTTGATTTCCGCTCTGACTGGATCGGGTTTGAAATTCCTGATGAATTTGTCGTGGGTTATGGGATCGACTATGCTCAAAGAAACCGAAACCTGCCGTTTATTGGCAAAGTCAGGTTCGTCGAGGACTGATTTTGCCACCCTTGCATCGGAGGCCGAATGAACCCGCGTCATCTACTGCGTATGTCAATGTTGGTGAGAAAACCACCCTCGGAACGGCGCGTACTGATGGTGTTCGGGATCATTGCCGTCTGCCTGATCGTCGGCGGAATTGAGTATCTGGGCTGGTGGCCTGAATGGGCGACCTCCCCTCCCCAAAAGCTCAGGCCCTGAGGTCTCCCCCCAACACCTGCTCAATTGCACTCAGAAAAATACCAGTTCCGATTGGGATCAGGGCATCCGGAAAATCGTAGTCTGGATTGTGCAGTTGAGGATGGTCCTTTCCAGAGCCTAACCAGAACATGGCTGACTTGGCACTTTTCCCGAATTGACCGAAATCTTCAGAGAACCTTTGAGGTTCTGAAACCAGTTGGCACGGAACACTCTGTGTGGCACAGGCTTGAGCTAAAACCTCGGTAGCATCGGCATTGTTGGTGCAGGCTTCGAAAATATCATCGTACGAGATGTCCACTGCCAATCCTTCAGATTTGGCAGCAGACTGCACCAGGTTTTCGGCATCCTGAATTAGCCGAGACATGCGGTTGTCAGTCACTGTTCTCAACGTCACCCAAAGCTCTGCTTGCCCCGGAGCAACGCCAAAGGTTGCTTCACCCAAACTGGCGTGAGTGACTGTCGTCAGCGCAAAATCCGCGTCAAGCGGCCCACCCTTACCGAGATCTGCCAAAACAGGAATGAGCTGGGACAATGCACCCGCAGGCGAAACACCATCCTGGGGTGCCGCAGCGTGAGAGGTCTTTCCCTTCAACACAATCCGCATCCCACGCGATGCACAGTTGGCTGGCCCCTGGCACAGCTCAACCTCACCTAGGTCGAGTCCTGGCAGGTTATGCAGTGAAAACATGTAATCAGGTGCGATCTCAGCGAACTTAGGATCAGCACGATAAGCAATCGCTCCCTGCCCGGTTTCCTCGGCTGGTTGGAAAATCAGCACCACTTTTCCGTTTGGTGGCCGTGATTTCCCCAAGGCCTCGGCAACACCCAGCACCATTGTCATGTGACCATCGTGACCACACAGATGCCCCTTCCCAGGAATGCGCGAGACATAGGGTGCATCAGAGATTTCCTGAATCGGCAAACCGTCAAGCTCGCAACGGATACCAACTGTTGGCCCCGCCTGTCCGCTGTCAAACACGGCAGCAATACCGTGACCACCGATATCCTTCAGGATCCGGTCGGGTGAATGTTGCTCCAACAACTCCGCAATCTGCGCAGCAGTATTTTTCTCTTCACCGGAGATTTCAGGTGATTGATGCAGCTTGTGGCGCAGCGATGTCAGCCGCGCCAGAGTTTCAGGGGTCACGCCTGACCCAGCTTCTTCTGCCGCGCCTCGCGCAAGCGCGCAAAGTCATCGCCCGCGTGATAGGAAGAGCGGGTTAGCGGTGTTGCCGAAACCATCAGGAAACCCTTGCCATAAGCAGCCTTTTCGTAGGACGCGAATTCCTCGGGCGTAACGAAACGATCCACTCCGTGGTGCTTGGGCGTCGGCTGCAAATACTGTCCGATGGTCAGAAAATCGATGTCCGCAGCCCGCATGTCATCCATGACCTGACGAACTTCCTGCTCTTGTTCGCCCAGTCCCACCATGATGCCGGACTTGGTAAAGATCGAAGGATCAAGCTCTTTGACGCGCTGCAACAGTCGCAAAGAATGGAAATAGCGCGCGCCTGGACGAACTTCGGGATACAACCCCGGAACCGTTTCAAGATTGTGGTTAAAGACATCTGGCTTTGCATCAACCACGATTTTCAGAACCGACGGGTCGCATTTCAGAAAATCTGGAGTGAGAATTTCAATCGTGGTTTTGGGCGAACGGTGCCGGACCGCGCGGATGGTCTGCGCAAAGTGTTCCGCCCCGCCATCCTTAAGGTCATCGCGGTCGACCGAAGTGATCACCACGTGATTCAGACCAAGCTTTTCAACCGCATGTGCAACGCGACCCGGCTCAAACGCATCCAGCGTATCCGGGCGACCGGTTGCGATATTGCAGAAAGTGCAGCCGCGCGTACAAATCTCGCCCATGATCATCATCGTGGCGTGGCCCTGGCTCCAGCACTCACCCACATTCGGGCAACCTGCCTCTTCGCAGACTGTCACCAGATTGTTTTCGCGCATGATTTTGCGCGTATCGGCATACCCTTTGCCACCCGGCGCCTTGACGCGAATCCAGTTTGGCTTTTTCGGCTGAGCATTGTCGGGCCGATGGGCTTTTTCCGGGTGCCTTTGCTCCGGGATTTTCAGATCACGCACTGAAGAACTTCCTGACTTTGGGTCAATTCGGTTTACCCATAACATAAACTGATCAGGCTGATTACGCTACCCGTGCATACCTGCTATGCACACCCACCTTGCAATCGCAGAAATCAAGTTAAAAACTATAGACATTTGCCCTGTAAACTCATTGCGTTCCAACGGTTATTGGGAAATTTGCACACGCGGCATATCAGTCATTGAAGCACTTTTAGAATCCTTTTAAATCGCAAATCAAACGCATGTGATTCACAGGAGTTTGAACATGAAGACTGGCGCGAAACTGCCCGAAGTGACCTTCCACACCCGCGTACGCGACGCATCGATCGAAGGTCCCAACCCATTCCGTTGGGAAGACAAAACCACAGCTGACTATTTTGCGGGCAAGCGGGTAGTCCTGTTCTCGCTGCCAGGCGCGTTTACACCGACCTGCTCGACCTATCAGCTTCCGGGTTTCGAGAAGGGTTTTGACGACTTCAAAGCTCAGGGCATCGATGAAATCTACTGCATGTCGGTCAATGACAGCTTTGTCATGAACAAATGGGCGCAAGATCAGGAACTGAGCAACGTCAAAGTCATCCCGGACGGTTCGGGCGAATTCACCCGTAAAATGGGCATGCTGGTCGACAAAGACAATCTGGGCTTTGGCATGCGTTCCTGGCGATATGCAGCCATCATTAAAGACGGTGTCGTCGAAGCCTGGTTTGAAGAGCCCGGCCTGATGGATAACTGCCCCGAAGATCCATATGGCGTTTCTTCGCCTGAAAACCTGAAGAAGTATCTGGACGAAGCCAAGGAACCGGCACTCGCCTGATCCAGTCGTTCAAATGTCACGAAGGCCCGCATGATTGCGGGCCTTTTCTATATCCGTGTGCCTCCGACAATATCCTCGCCAACCTGACGAATGACCTGAGCCAGCTTTTCAAACCAATCCTCATTCGCAGTCGATGCACGTCGCACAAGTCCAACCGTACGAGCGGGTTGCGGTGCGCCAAATCGCAACAAGCGCAAACCCGGAACTGCGTCGGATTCGGACTGCGCGGCAATCTCTGGCATGAGAGTCAGCCCAAACCCTTCAGCCACCAGACGCGACAGCGTGGCAAGCGACGATGCCCCCATGTTGATCTGCGCACTGGTGCGGTCCTGACCGCACACTTCCAGCGCCTGGTCGGTCAAACAATGGCCGTCTTCCAACAGCATTAACTGTGCAGAACCCAAGTCGATCGGTCGCAACGCTTCGGGGCTGACTGACAATCGGCTCAATCGAGCTTCGCTTCCGGCCAGCAAAAATCTGTCTTCGAACAAAGGGAGCTCTTCCAGCTCGTTTCCACCTACTGGCAACGCTAATACTGCGGCGTCAATCTCCCCCCTGCGTAGCATCGACAACAGACGTTCGGTGCGCGCTTCGCGTATCTGAACACGAAGCGAGACATCCGCGGCACGTAGACCAGCTAAAACTCCCGGCAACAAATATGGCGCGACGGTCGGAATGACACCAATAGAAAGAGATCGATGCCCACCCGAATGATCACGAGCGAACCGGTCCAGACGATCCGCTGCACCAAGAACACCCCGCGCGTGTTCAAGTACGTCACGCCCAAGTGGCGTGAGCAGAATATCTCGGGCCTGCCGCTCAAACAGCGGCCCGCCCATTGTTTGCTCTAACGCTTTGATCTGCACTGAAAGAGCGGGTTGTGAGACATGGCAAACTTGCGCAGCGCGCCCAAAGTTGCGCTGCTCGGCAACCGCTCTGAAGTACTGGAGTTGTCTGAGGGTAAAATTCATAACCCTTGATTATCACTCACCCACAAAACCGCAAGATCGGCAAATGATTGATTGGGCTAGATCAGCCGATCATTCGGTCTTTCTCAGCTTGATCCTCGTAATGCCGTTTTAGGCGTTGCAGTGCGATGCGCAGTACAATTTTCCCCGACCGGGCAGACCAACCCATTCGCTTTTCAGCTAGCTCCAGGCCTTCAAGGTAGCAGCAACAACGCAATGCCACATCGCTCAAACCCGGACCAAGATCCGAAAGTGCATTCGCGACCCGATCCCGAGCGTCGGAGGATCCGCGCCCCACATGCGCATCCGCCACGAAACTACCCCGACCGCCCCCGGTGAGAAACTTGTCCCAGTTTTGGGTAACCTGAGGCCCAATCTGCGCGAGTTCAAAATCTTCGCGCAACCGCTCACCCGCTGCGACTAGCGCCTCATCAAGGAATGGATTGCCATCTCGATCCCGGCGACGAGACAAAGCAATCAGAGGACTTTCTGCGGCACTGTAGCGGATACGCCTTTGCCGATTTGGTTGCGCGCTAGCCCCCACCTTTACCCTTTGATCTGACTGAAAGGGTGTCTGCGCTTCGGCCATGCCAAACTCATTGCGAGCCCGCGCCCGGTTTTCTGCCTCGGCAATCAGTCGACCCAGTGCAGATCGGCCCGCAGTCGAGATACGATAGCGAGAGATGCGCCCCGGGTTGTCGCAAGTAATCCAGTCTTGCAGCGCAAGCGCCTGCGCGATCTTGCAATCCACTACTGCTGTGCGAGTTGCGCCAGCATCCCCGCTATCGCGCACAACAACGGCTTTATCCATGTCCTCAGCAACGGCAAGTACCGAACCCGTTTCGCACAGCCTGCGCAGAACTCGTAAGGCTTCACGATCAAACTCATTGTCTTCGTTGCTCGGCTGCAGGGCAAAGTCTTTGGTGCCTTGCGATGCGAAAACCCTCCTCCCTTGGTGATCTTCGGAAGGAAAATGGGACTCGGCCAAGGATTGCAGCGCGGCATCAACCAGCGGGTCATCCCGACGCATTTCGATCCGCCTGATCTGTCTAAGAATTGTCGAAGCATGGCACCCGGCCGATCGCGCAAGGTCTCGGATCGACCTACCAGCCTCGGTGTGGGCCAGATACCTTTGCGCGCCCTCAGGAACCCATGCCGGAACGGTGAAAGCCAAGCTGTTTTCCATATTTATTTGCCCTCGTCGACAACAACAAACTGTCAAATTTCGCCGTCAGATTTTTCGTTAACCAAATCTAACTAGAGCCGCTTTCGTTACTTGTTCGTTAACCACAAACGGCGTGAACCAGAATTGATTCAAAAAGATAAACACTCGTGAAACCATCGTTCGGGGAGAACAGAAACAAGGCAACACCCGCAATGGTTGTGTGACAAATATCGTGTTCAATTCTGATAACAAGGAACGCTTTGATGCATGACCTGTCGACCATGATCGCCTCACTTCGTCGCCCTCGCTTGCTGACGCGAGCAGCCAGAATCGGGGCACAAGACTATGATCGGGAACGACATTTACAACGCATCCTTGGCTTTGGCGCTCTACCAAAACCAAGTGCGTCATTGATCCGCCTGATGGAGCTTGAGCGCGAGGTCAACGCCATGAGGAAAGACTCAGATGCCGCATACTCATTAGTGCGGCATCTGGATTTGTTAATCGCGGTGATCGGTGAGGCGCAGCTGTACCGGGCCAGCCGCGCTTCACAATATCAGTGATCAGGTGAAGGCGTCTGGAACGGACGCCTTCTTTTCCGCAACATATGCGTTCAGTGCTTCGTTGACAGCTGGGTCGAGCTGCGGCTGCTGGTAATTTGCCAACAGATGTTCGACCCGTGACGTGGCCAACTGACGCGTGTCGCGGCCGCCTTCGTCTTCCCAGGTCTCGAAGGGTTTGTAGTCGAGAACCTCAGATTTCCAGAATGCTTCCTTGAAATTCGCCTGGGTATGCGCGCAACCTAGGTAGTGACCACCCGGACCAACTTCGCGGATCGCATCCATCGCCTGCGCATTTTCGTCATACGCAACGCCTTTGGCCAGACCGTGCAGAACACCCAACTGATCGGCATCCATGACGAACTTCTCGAAGTCGGCAACCAGACCGCCCTCGAGCCAGCCACATGAGTGCAACATGAAGTTCACGCCTGACATCAGGCCCATATTCAGCGAGTTTGCGGTTTCATAGGCGGCTTGTGCGTCGGGCAGTTTCGAGCCGCAGAATGACCCGGCCGAACGGAACGGCAGGTTAAGGCGACGCGCCAGCTGACCCGCGCCATAGGTTACCATTGACGCTTCGGGCGTGCCAAAGGTCGGCGCTCCCGAGTTCATGTCGATCGAAGATACAAATGCACCAAAGATTGCAGGTGCACCCGGACGGATAATCTGGCTGTAGGCTACGCCTGCCAGAACCTCGGCCAGAACCTGAGTCAACGTCCCTGCCACCGAAACCGGTGCCATCGCGCCACCCACGATAAAGGGCGAGATGATGCATGCCTGATTGTTTGCAGCATATACTTCAAGCGAACCCATCATCACGTCGTCGAAAGTCATCGGCGAGTTGATGTTGGTCAGCGATGTCATGACAGTGTTTTCCTGCACGAACTCTTTGCCGAACAGGATCTCGCACATCTCAACCGAATCCTGCGCGCGGCTGGGATCGGTGACCGAGCCCATGAACGGCTTGTCCGACAGGGTCATGTGCGCCATCAGCATGTCCAGGTGACGCTTGTTCACCGGAATATCCGTCGGCTCACACACCGTACCGCCCGAGTGGTGCAGCCACTTGGACATATAGGCCAGTTTCACGAACTTGTTGAAATCATCCATAGTCGCATAGCGACGGCCGCCCTGCGCATCCCGCACGAACGGAGGGCCATAGACCGGTGCCAGCACCAGATTGCGACCACCGATGACAACAGATTTTTCGGGGTTGCGTGCATGCTGTGTGAACTGGCTGGGTGCTGTCTTGATCAGTTCGCGGGCCAAACCGCGAGGAATGCGCACACGCTCACCGTCGACATCGGCACCAGCATCTTTCCAGCGCTGCAACGCACCGGGATTGTCAACAAAGTTGACACCGACTTCTGCCAGCACGGTTTCTGCATTTGCCTCGATAATCTCCAACGCTTCTTCGTTGAGGATCTCGAAGTTAGGAATGTTGCGTTCGATGTATTTCGCCGTTTCGATGCGAACCGCGGTGCGCTCGGCCCGGCGGGCGGCGCCACCGCCACCTCGTGCTCTGCGCCGGGTGTTTGCCTCTGCCATGAGATAATCCCGTCTGGATGGTTAGATTTGCAAGTTTGTTACAGGAAGCTCGGACCTGACCAAATGTAGATTACGTCGCAATAGGGGTAAAAGCGACATGAATAGCCTGACGTGCGCCAGTTACCCCGCGTTCGGTCAGTTCAGCGATTTGAACATCCGAACTTTGTTGCCTTCAGCTTCTTCTTCGCACCACCCCAGATGACGATACACCGCCCGCGTATCCTGCATCTGTCTATGGGTCGCCAATCGAAGCACGTTGCACCCCTGCTCTCGCCCGGTTCGTTCTGCAATCTCCAATAGCTGCCGCGCCACACCCTGCCCTTGGGCCTCTGTAGACACAGCAATATTGAAGACCATGATCGCCTGGTCGATCCGGGCAAAGACTATGACACCAACAAGAGCGTCACCTATCTCTGCGACACTCACCCAATGATCTCGAATATCCTCTTCGATGCCCGCCGAAACATCGGGCAAATCCGGAATGTCACGCCGTGCCGCAGCATAAGCTTGATCGATACACTTCCTGATTGCTTGCGCATCACCCACACTTGCATTTCGGAAACGAATATCAGCCATTACGCCTCTTCCCTTCAATTCACAGGCCCACATCTCCACCAATTGGTGTCATTGCGCTTGCACATGCAAGGCTTGCAACCTAAGAGCCGGGTATGACCCAGACATCCCACGACCGCCTTCTGATCATCGACTTCGGCAGCCAGGTTACGCAGCTTATCGCCCGCCGCCTGCGCGAGCTGAATGTCTACTGTGAAATCCACCCTTACCAGAATGTCACGATGGACTTCGTGCGAGACATGGCACCCCGTGCCGTGATCTTTTCTGGCGGGCCCGATAGCGTGACGCGTGACGGATCCCCCCGCGCCCCGCAGGAGATCTTTGACTACGGTGTGCCCATACTGGGCATCTGCTACGGTCAACAGGTGATGATGCACCAGCTGGGCGGCAAGGTTGAAAGCGGCCACGGTACCGCCGAGTTCGGACGCGCTTTTGTCACGCCGAAAGGGCAACTGGATATTCTGAGCGGCTGGTTCACGGATGGCGACGAACAGGTCTGGATGAGTCACGGCGACCACGTCAGTGAGATTGCACCGGGTTTTGAGGTTTTCGGAACCTCCCCGAATGCACCTTTTGCTATCACTGCGGACACTGAGCGGCATTTCTACGCGGTCCAGTTCCACCCGGAAGTGCACCATACTCCCAAAGGCGCCAAGCTCTATGAGAACTTCGTCAGACTGGCGGGTTTCAAGGGCGACTGGACCATGGGTGCCTACCGTGAGCAGATGATCGAGAAAATCCGCGAACAGGTTGGCGACAAGAAAGTCATCTGTGGCCTGTCCGGAGGTGTCGACAGCTCAGTAGCGGCTATCCTGATTCACGAAGCCATCGGTGATCAGCTAACTTGTGTGTTTGTGGACCATGGCCTTCTTCGAAAGAACGAAGCGCAGGAAGTCGTCTCGATGTTCCGCGACAACTACAACATCCAGCTGATCCACGCAGATGAGAGCGAGTTGTTCCTCGGAGAACTGGATGGACAAAGCGATCCGGAAACCAAGCGCAAGATCATTGGCAAGCTGTTCATTGATGTGTTCCAGAAACATGCGGACACGATCGACGGTGCCGAATTCCTTGCTCAGGGTACTCTTTATCCCGACGTCATCGAATCCGTATCCTTCTCGGGCGGTCCTTCGGTAACGATCAAGTCGCACCACAATGTGGGTGGCCTGCCCGAAAAAATGGGCCTGAAGCTGGTCGAACCTCTTCGCGAGCTGTTCAAGGACGAGGTTCGCGCACTTGGTCGCGAGCTGGGATTGCCCCAGAGCTTTATTGGCCGCCATCCTTTCCCCGGACCAGGACTGGCGATCCGTTGCCCTGGCGAGATCACACGCGAAAAACTGGATATCCTGCGCGAAGCCGATGCGATTTACATCGATCAGATTCGCAAACACGGCCTGTATGACGAAATCTGGCAGGCCTTTGTGGCGATTCTTCCGGTTCGCACGGTCGGTGTAATGGGTGATGGCCGCACCTATGACTACGCTTGCGCACTTCGTGCCGTAACGTCAGTAGATGGCATGACCGCAGATTATTACCCCTTCAGCCATGAGTTCCTTGGTGAAACGGCAACCCGGATCATCAACGAAGTTAAAGGCATCAACCGGTGCACCTATGACATTACGTCAAAACCACCGGGAACGATCGAGTGGGAATAAGTTGAAAAGCCGGGCTTTGTCCCGGCTTTTTTGTTGTATGTTCGGGCCAAAAAGAGATTACTCATCAACGCTATAGAACGAGACTTCTTCGGAGTTCGGTGTGACCGAAAAGAAAGCTGAAATCGGTAAGGCCGCCCTCTGGATGACGGGTGCCATTGCATCATTCTCATCCATGGCGGTTGCCGGGCGTGAACTCAGCCTTTCACACGATACCTTTGAAATCATGATGTATCGCAGCGTGGTCGGGGTTTTCGTAGTGTCCCTGATCCTGTCATTCACCGGAAACTGGCACCAGGTATCGACGAATAGATTAGGCCTGCACGCAGTCAGAAACACGCTCCACTTCACGGGGCAAAATCTCTGGTTTTACGCCGTAGGCGTCATCCCTTTGGCTCAGGTTTTTGCGCTAGAATTCACTCAGCCGATTTGGGTCATCCTTCTCTCCCCACTCTTGCTAAAAGAGCGTCTGACAGCCCTGCGAATAACGTCGGCGATTATTGGATTTGCTGGAATTCTCATCGTCGCGCGCCCCGGGGTGACGGTGATTAGCCCGGGCGTGATCGCGGCAGCCGCATCTGCCATTTTCTTCGCTTTAACAACGATTTCCACAAAAACACTCACGCGTCATACCAGCATCGCCTGTATCGTTTTCTGGTTGACGGTGATGCAGGCCATTCTTGGACTTGCCGCAGCTGGACTGGATGGTCAGATTGCACTGCCGACAGTGGAAACTGCTCCGTTCCTGATCCTTGTTGGGCTGGCTGGTTTACTTGCACATTTCTGTATCACAAACGCTCTGGCCATCGCGCCTGCAACCGTTGTGATACCCTTCGATTTTGCCCGCCTGCCAACGATCGCGATCGTCGGAATGATCCTGTATCACGAGCCGCTGGATCAATGGACCCTGCTGGGGGCCGCTGTAATCTTTTCGGGAATTTTCCTGAACGTCTGGTCTGAAAATCGTATCAATTCCGCAACACAGCCGCAGAACACTCGCTGAAACTAACGTTCGGTCACTGGTTGACGTTTTTTAAATGTCTACGCGATTATCAGGAACCTATAAAAAATAGCAGGGGTATGTCGGTCACTCTGACGCACCCGAGGCTATCGGATAGTGAAAAGGGAGGACGAAATGAAAAAAGCGCTGCTACAAGCGTGCGCGGTATGTGTCGGGGCAACGGCAGTACAGGCGGGCGGCCTGGACCGAAGCGGTCAGGGCGTCAATATCTTGTTCGAAGAAGGGTCTGTTGTGCAGTTCCGCTTGGGGTATACCTCGCCAAGCGTAAGCGGAACCATGCCTGCGCTGAGTGGCCCAAACAGAGGTCAACCTGTAGATTCAGGCAGTGTTGCAAACAGCTTCTTCACACCGCACCTTGCCTACAAAACCGCGTTCACCGATAAACTGGATTTTGCGCTTGTCTATGACCAGCCCTTTGGTGCTGACATCGATTATTCTGCGAGTTACCCACTGTCACAAAATCCACTGGCTCCTTTCGGCGGCCGCACAGACGTGCTACGTGCTAAAGCCGATACCGATGCCGTCACCGCATTGCTGCGCTACAAATTTGAAGGAGGCTTCAGTGCGATTGGCGGTCTACGTGCGCAGCGCGTAAAAGCCAATGTAGCGGTTCCACTAGCGGCTGGATATCAGGTCGATACAGATGCCGATATCGCTCTTGGGTATGTAATCGGTGTCGCTTGGGAAAAGCCTGAAATCGCTGCTCGAATTGCGCTGACCTACAACTCGAAAATCTCTCACGATCTTTCGCAAACTGAATCGCTTAATCCGCCGTCTGCACCTAGTGTTGTGGCAAGTTTCGATACTTCAAGCACAATTGAAACCCCGCAATCCGTCAATCTGGATTTCCAAACTGGCGTTGCTCCCAAAACGCTGCTGTTTGGTTCTGTGCGCTGGGTAGACTGGCCGCAACTGGTTTATAATCCGCCAAACTATCCGCCAACGAGCAACCTTGTCGACTATGAAGACGCTACCTACACCTACTCGTTAGGTCTCGGTTATCAGTTTTCCGATGAGTTTTCTGGTGCTGTAACTTTGGGATATGAGTCGTCTGAAGGCACGACCGTTTCGAACCTTGGACCGACTGATGGCTTCTGGAGCATTGGTGTGGGCGGAACTTACTCGCTTGAGAAAGCAAAGATTTCTGGTGGTATCCGCTACACCGATATCGGCGATGCAACAGCAGACGGCGCAGCTGGACAAACCGCTACATTCACCGGCAACAGCGCCTGGAGTGTTGGCCTGCAGGTTACCTACGCCCTTAACTGAGCGTAACCTGATTTTAAAATCGGATTGCCCCGCCCCTTCGGCGGGGTTTTCTTTTCGCAAGAAACGGGTCGCATATCTGAGCCCAACGATGCGACACAGAGCCATGGCATCACAAAAAACCCTTTCCCCCCGCGCCTGGTTTGAACTCACTCTCTTAGGAGTTATCTGGGGCGCTTCGTTCCTGTCCATCCGCATTGCACTCGACACAATCCCGGTCATGACATCTGTGTTTCACCGCGTCTTCTGGGCGTCATTGGTATTGTGGACTGTAATTCTGATACGCGGTCAGAAAGTCCCCACGAGCCCACGAATATGGGGGGCGTTTCTGATCATGGGGTTGTTGAACAACGTACTACCGTTCTCACTGATGGCATGGGGGCAGCTTTATGTGGACACCGGCCTGACCTCGATCCTGAATGCCGCAACCGCGATATTCGGGGTTTTGCTTGCAGCCGTTTTCTTTCGGGACGAACGTCTTACCTGGCTCCGTTTGCTTGGTGTTGGGCTAGGGTTCTCAGGCGTCGCCACAACAATCGGAATTGAGAATTTCCTGAGCTTTGATTTGCGCAGCGTGGCGCAGATCGCCATCCTGGCCGGTACCGTGTCATATGCGTTGGCCGCTGTCTGGGCGCGGTTTCACCTATCTGATCTTTCACCTCAGGTTGCCGCAGCAGGGATGCTGACAGGATCGACCGTGATGATGCTCCCGATCATGCTGATCGTGGATGGGACCCCTTCCCTTTCATTACCGCTGGAGACCTGGTTAGCGATTGGATACTACGCGATCGTCGCAACCGCCGGTGCATATTTGCTCTACTACCGAGTGCTGGCCACTGCCGGCAGTGGAAACCTTCTGCTGGTGACTCTGGTCATCCCGCCGGTCGCCATACTGCTTGGCACTCTGTTACGTGGCGAGTCACTGCCTCCCAATGCCTATATCGGGTTCGCTATACTTGCAGTTGGCCTTGTTATCCTCAGCAGATCAGGACGGCGCAATTGACGCCGCCCTCGGGCCGATTTAGCTAGAGCAAAACAAGGGATAGCGGATCATGATCTACGGCTCGGCAAGGGATTGGCGCGATGCAGCGCGAAAAAAAGTGCTGTTTTTCGGCATGTCCGGGTTGGGCAAGACATATGTTTCAAATGTTCTGAGAGATTCCGGCGACTGGTTTCACTATTCCATCGATTACCGGATCGGCACCCGTTACATGGGCGAGTACATCACCGACAACGCCAAAGCCGAAGCGATGAAGGTACCCTTCCTGCGCGATCTGCTACTTTCGGATTCCATCTATATCGGATCGAACATCTCGTTCGAAAACCTCACACCTGTGTCCGCCTATTTGGGCAAGCCGGGCAACCCAGATCTGGGTGGTCTTGAGATTTCTGAGTACCGCAGGCGACAGGAGCAGTTTCGACTGGCGGAAATTCACGCCCTTCTGGACACAGAATACTTCATCGACCGGGCCAGACGTCTGTATGACTATCCTCACTTCATTTGTGACACCGGTGGGTCAATCTGTGAATGGGTCGACCCCGAGGACCCTGGTGATCAGGTCATGTCGGAATTGTCACGCCAGACACTCATGGTTTGGATCAAGGGCGACGAAGATCACACAGCCGAACTGATCCGCCGTTTCGACAAGGCCCCCAAGCCGATGTCTTATCAGGCCGAGTTTCTGACCAAAGTCTGGGACGAATACCTGACCGAGCACGACTGCTCGAGCGCCGAGGTTGACCCCGACTCGTTCATTCGTTGGACCTATGCGCGGGCATTGGCCCATCGCCAACCCAGATACGAAGCTATGGCCAGGAACTGGGGCATCACGATCACTGCTGACGATGTGAGCAAAGTACGTGATGCACGTGATTTCGATGAGTTGATCGAACGTACCCTTGAGACCACCCCAAAGCGCGCCTAAGTTCCAAACCTCCCTAGAAGCCTGAAAAGTCTGAACCAATGCCGATCAAGATTCCATCAAACCTGCCTGCCTTCGACGTCCTGACCCGGGAAGGCGTCATGGTCATGGCAGAGGATCACGCGGCCCGTCAGGATATTCGCCCTCTTCGGATCGGTCTCTTGAATCTAATGCCAAAAAAGATTCAGACCGAAAACCAGTTCGCGCGCCTCATTGGCGCAACGCCATTGCAGATTGAACTGACGTTGATCCGCATGACCGAGCATCGTACCAAGAACACGGCCGCCGAACACATGAGGGATTTCTACCGGCCGTTTCAGGAAGTGCGGGATCAGAAGTTTGATGGTCTGATCATCACTGGTGCGCCGATCGAGCATCTTGAATTTGATGACGTCACCTACTGGAATGAAATTTCAGAGGTGTTCGAGTGGACCCAAACCAACGTGCATTCCACATTTGGCGTATGCTGGGGTGGGATGGCGATGATCAATCACTTCCACGGCGTTAAAAAACACATGTTGGATGCGAAAGCCTTTGGGTGCTTTCGCCATCAGAACATGTCACCGGCCTCACCGTTTTTGCGCGGTTTTTCTGACGATTGCGTCATCCCAGTCAGCCGCTGGACGGAAATGAAACAAAGTGAGATCAGCGATGCTCATGGTCTGGTGACTTTGTTGGGCAGCGAAGATGTTGGACCTTGTCTGGTTGAAGATCCCGCGCACCGTGCGCTCTATATTTTCAATCACTTCGAGTATGACAGTGACACGCTGAAGCAGGAATATGACCGGGACATAGAAAATGGCACGTCTATCAATGTACCGATCAACTATTATCCTGACGACGATCCCTCTCAAACACCTCAGAACCGCTGGCGCAGCCATGCACACCTGCTTTACGGTAACTGGATAAACGAGATTTACCAGTCTACCCCATTCGACATGAGTAAAATTGGCGACTAAAATTCTGATATCCCTCGGCGTTGTTCTGGTTTGCCTTGCTTCGGTAACCGCATGGTTATCTGCAAGAAACGAGGCACGCGCCGAGACAGAATTTCCGCCCGAAGGACAAATACTCGATGTCGATGGGGTTCCCGTTCATGCAGTCGTCATGGGCGAAGGGCCTGACGTCGTCCTGATCCACGGGTCCAGCGGAAACACCCGCGATATGACCTTTGCCTTAGCCCCGATACTCGCTCAAAACTACCGGGTAATCGTTTTTGACCGTCCCGGACTTGGATATTCCGGCAGCTTCAATCCCGACGGTGAAACCATCACCGAACAGGCGGAAATCCTGCAGCGTGCAGCAGCTTTGCTTGGGGCTGACAAGCCAATCGTTGCCGGACAAAGCTATGGGGGATCTGTGTCGCTTGCCTGGGCAGTTACCCGCCCCGACAACATTTCGGCTCTGGTCCTGATTGCACCCGCCGCGGTGCCTTGGGAAACGCCCCTGGATTCATTCAATACGATCGCGTCCACATCGGCTGGGAACACGCTCGCCCTGCCCCTGATCACGGCATTCACACCTGATTGGTATGTCTCGCAGGCTTTGGACTCTGTGTTTGCCCCTCAAAAAGCGCCCGAGGGCTACGCGCAGCACTTTGGTCCCAGCTTAACCATGCGTCGTGCGTCGATGTATGCGAATGCCAAGCAACGTGCCAATCTGTTGGATGAGATCACGCAACTTCAGCCCCGCTACGGCGATATCTCAGTACCCACTGAAATCGTCCATGGAACTGCCGATACGACAGTGGAACTAGATCTTCATTCCGAGCGCTTGGTCGAGCAGATACCGGGCGCTGAGTTGATAGAGTTGGAAGGCGTAGGCCACATGCCCCAGGTTGTCGCCGCCGATGAAGTTGCTGCGGCGATAGATCGTGCAGCCCAAAGGGCAGGTTTGCGTTAGAGCCACGCGTAATCCATAGTAAGTTATGGATTTTATGGCGAGGCTCACATGACCCGATCAGAAAAAGGTTCCATCCAAAAGTACTTTAAGAACAGCGCCCCCAAAGAGGTTCGACAGGCCATCGAAAAGTCGAAGAAGGGTGACATTCTAAATCCCACTTATCCCTACCCTGAACGAATGAAGGGTAAGGATTATGATGAACAAATGGACGCCCTACAGATTGAGCTGGTCAAGATGCAGTCTTGGGTCAAGGAAACCGGACAGCGGATTGCCATCATATTTGAAGGTCGCGATGCCGCTGGCAAGGGTGGCACAATCAAACGGTTCAGGGAAAATCTGAACCCGCGCGGTGCCAGGAACGTAGCGCTCGGGAAACCCTCGGATTCAGAGCGCAGCCAATGGTACTTTCAACGCTATATCCCGCACCTGCCGTCTGCCGGAGAAATCGTGTTCTTCGACCGTAGCTGGTACAATCGCGGCGTTGTCGAAAACGTGTTCGGTTTCTGCACGAATGAAGAACGCGAGCGTTTTTTTCGCCAGGTCCGACCGCTGGAAACAGGCCTCGTGAATGACGGCATTCAACTTTTTAAATTCTGGCTGAACGTGGGACGTGCAGAACAGCTCAACCGCTTTTTGTCGCGCGAGACTGACCCTTTGAAACAGTGGAAACTCAGCCCCATTGATGTCGCTGGCCTGGATAAATGGGAAGAATACACACAGTCGATTTCTGAAACTCTGACGCGATCTCACGCTGAACACTGCCCCTGGACCATTGTGCGATCGGATGACAAGAAACGAGCCCGCCTGGAGGCAATCAAAACCGTTTTGAGCGCGCTGGACTATGACGAGAAGAAACCAAAGGCCATTGGCCCCATAGATTCAAAAATATGCGGCGGACCCGAGGTCTGGGACGCCTAGTGCACAGATTGTTCGCATTTCGTGGAACTGAGAAAACTGCTAGTTCACGGTGCAATTGTTGGACGATTGCACCGGGTTACTCTATGTATCTACTTCTAAAAACACTAAAACCAAGAGGCACCTGAAGCCGGGATGACCAAACGCGGCTATCACCACGGAAATCTCAAGCAAGCCCTGATCGAAGCGGCCTTGTCGTTGATCGAGGAAAAGGGGCCGACAGGCTTTACTCTGTCTGAGGCGGCGAAAACTGCTGGTGTTACCCCTGCGGCTGTGTACCGTCACTACCATGGTCGCGAAGACCTGATCGCTGAGGCTGCACGACAGGGCTTTGAAATGTTCGCGGACCTGATGCAATTTGCCTACGACAAAGGTCAGCCATCAGCCTTGGCCGCTTTCGAGGCAACGGGACGCGCTTATCTGGCTTTTGCCCGCAAACATCCCGGCCACTATATCGCGATGTTCGAAAGCGGTATTTCGGTAAATCGTACGTCCGAACTGGCGATGGCTGCCAACCGGGCCAAAGACGTTCTGGAAATGGCAGCCTCCGACCTGTCGCAACATATACCACCGGAGAAACGTCCACCCGCCTCGATGTTCAGTGCCCACATATGGGCCATGAGCCACGGCGTCGTGGAGCTGTACGCCCGCAACACCGGTGCAAGTTCTCCATTTTCACCTGAAGATTTGCTCGAGTCCGGGATTGGAATTTACCTCAGAGGGCTCGGTCTGGTGCCACCGGACGAATAGTACGTCTCAGAAATGTCTGCTTGGTTGTGGGACAGAAAGACCAGACGTAACGTTGATCAGGTTCATCTCACCCATGCCTTTGATGTCGACTGGCCCAAGGTCAGACACCTGAAACTCATCAATCAGAGCGTACTTCATCTCTTCTGGTGCAACGATGTTCATCGGGTTGGCAAACACCTGCAGGCGAGACGCGATGTTCACGGCTGGGCCAAAGACATCATAGACGTATTTCTGAATGCCCACGACGGACCCTACAGCGGCCCCCATACCCAAGCCGACCCTTGCCTGCCATTTATGTGGATGACTCTCGTTGCGCCGCTCGAGGTAACGCAGGAACCTGACCGCGCAGTGGGCTACCGCGGTCGCATGATCAGGAGTCGCGTCCGGCATTCCCGAAACCGCGAGGTAGGCGTCACCGATCGTCTTGATCCGCTCACAACCGAACTGCTCGACGATGCGATCAAATGCGGTGAAGATATCATTCAATTCGCTCAGCGTAACGGTTGGATCGGTTTGGGACGCAAAATCGGTGAAGCCGACAAAGTCCAGCATGACCACTGAAACCTGCTCGTAAAGCTGCGGTGTGACAACGCCGAATGTTTTGAACTCCTCATAGACTGCACGAGGCATCAGATTGAGCAACAACCGCTCGACCCGCTCCTTTTCCCGCTCCAACTCGCGCGTATTGCGCTCAACCATGGTCGAATAGCTGTCGATCATACTTTCGAGTTCACGGATGCGGGTAATGTTCTGACACTCGACAACCAGAACCTGCTCCTCAAGACCATTGGCAAGTGAGATTGTCGTGGCAAATATCAGCGTTCGTCGTTTGGGCTTGATCTGCAACTCGGCCGAGTATCGCAAACCGGATTGCTTAACATCGTCCAGTTCGCGCTGATCAAGATCGGGCAGTAGATCCAAGAGCGTCTGCCCTTCGGCCGGAGTTCCAAACCATTCTGCAAACGGCCCATTGTGAAAGACAAAGGTCAGGTCCGAAGCGCGCAAGACCGCGACGCCAACCCCAATCGCCCGCAGCAGATGCTCATTGATGGCAAGAATGCTCATGCGGCATCCCGGGCGACGATAATCGCACGCTTGCCCTCGATAGCAGACAATGCGATCTGAATATCGGCATCTGACATGCCATGCATGGCCAGAGCTTCGCCAAACAACTCAGCCATCTCATCAAAGTCGTCGTGGCTTATCTTCAGATGACGATGAACGGCTTCGATCCTTTCATCGCTGAACGATGCCGGTCCCCCCACCAGAGACGATACGAATTTTGTCTGATGGTCGATCAATCGAGGCATGTCGATGTCTTCGAAATGCACGCCGATCCCGTCCGAATCCAGTGCCATTTCGTAGAATGACATCACGATACGGCTGATGGTTTTGAACCCGCCGTACTTTTCATAGATCGTTTGACTCACAACACTAAACCAAATGCCGTTCAGCAATAACACTACAATGTTATATCAAATAGATAGTTTTGTTAATGTTTATGATGATTAAGATGTCGAGGTCGAAGTAGATGACTAATAACAATCGGCTCGTTCTTCACCAAGGCACACACTTGCCATCAAACACTTGGCTAAATCTGCATGTACTCAGATTTGTGTACTAACTTTGCGGTTTCCAGCAAAATGAGATGCCTGAGCATGATCTCATGAGCGGTGCATTTGTGTAGATACATCGCGACTTTGAAAAGCCTTAGGATACTATGCCAAATTTTGGGGATATGGCGGAGAGACAGGGATTCGAACCCTGGAGACGGTTTCCCGCCTACACACTTTCCAGGCGTGCGCCTTCGACCACTCGGCCACCTCTCCGTGCCGGCGATATGTGAACCATCGAAACCAGATTTGCAAGGCCCGAAATCAGCGAAATTGCTCTGTTGCTGCGCAAATCTATCTGATGAGTATGAAAGCTCGCCGGCGCTAGATTTGCGCTGACTGAAAGGTCTTCACCAACGTGCCTATCAGACCTCATCTCCGTTATCGGGAGACAGGTCAGTTTCGGTCATTTCGATCGGATCAGAGCTTTCTAAACTTGCTTTTGGCGACAGATTGTCGGCATCAGGCTTGGTTGATTTAGGCTTATCACAACCCGGTGCCTGCAACGTTTCAGGATTTCTCAACCACACGTCACGCTGAGCGAACGGGATCTCGATACCCTCTTCGACGAAACGGCGATTGATTTCATGGTTCATGTCAGATTTGACTGACAACACCCAATTCACATCCCGCAGGATGGCTCGGATTTCAAAATCCAGTGAATCAGCGCCAAAACCCTGGAACACCACGCTGGGCGCTGGGTTTGCCAAAACCATTGGATGTCCGTTTGCAATCTCACCCAGAATAGTCTCGACCTTGCGCGTGTCCGTACCATAGGCCACGCCGACGGGGACAATCACCCGCCCAACTGTGTTGCCACGTGTATAGTTCGTTACCACGCCGCTGATCAGATCTGAGTTCGGAACAATCACATCCGTTCGGTCAAACGTCTCAATCCGTGTTGAACGCACCGAGATATCACGGACATACCCCATCATCCCGTTCACATCGATCCAGTCACCTTTGGAAATCGGTCGTTCGACCAGCAGGATGATGCCCGAGACAAAGTTGGACACGATAGTCTGCAGACCAAAACCGATGCCGACCGACAGAGCGCCAGCAACAATCGCCAGTGAGGACAGATCGAACCCGGCCACAGTGATAGCAACCAGTGCGGCTAGGAAAATCCCAACATAGCCCGTACCAGCGGCGATCGCGTTCTGCCCGCCCGGATCAATGCTGGTCTTAGGAAGCAGCGAATTTCGAAGACCACTCTGCAACAAACGTGTCAGCATATAGCCGATTGCGAATATTGCGACGAATGTCAGGAAGTTGCTGGGAGAGATTGTAACTCCACCAATATCGAAGCCAAGCAAAAGCCTTGACCAAGCTTCGCTCAGATCAGATTCACGTGCACCCCAGTAAATTGCCAACACCGGCAAGGACAGGATCGCGAGAACGAACCCTACAAGAACCGAAAAGAGTGAGTCACGGGCGGCATCACCCTGCCCTGTAATCCATCCATAAATCAGGCTGATAAAACGCTGAACGATCACCAAAGCTGCGATCAGAACAAGTGTCTTTACTGCTGGAAAGACGATTGCTTCGGCTGCGTTTGTATACCCAAAGATCGCAAGGATCGGACTCGCGATGCCGAGAAAGAACAGAGCTTTACGCAGAACATCTATGAGTTGGCTAAAGCCCGCAGCACGCGTTGTGCTGGCTTCTGCCTTTTCCCCCTCGGGTTCTATGCGCCGGATCTGGCGAACTCGCAAAAGAAGGAGCGATGTTGCCACAATGACCGGGAAGCTCACCACAGCTTGCGTTGCGTCTGAGATGTTCTCTATCTGCTCGAACAAATTCGCCAGCTCGTGCAGGATTAGCATAACGGCCAGCAGATCAATGTAGACACGCAGTTCTTTGATCTTGTTCGATGAGATACTTGTGAAGTTCTGAGCCGCTCCCATCAGGAAAATCTGACGGCCAATCCAGTCATAGTAGAAGATAATCGCGGCCCAGTATGGAATCTCCTGAAACAGCAGAGCGCCGCGTAGCCCCAGAACTCCCGTCAGTACGACTGCCTGAACCAAAAGCGTAACGCCAAGCCAGGGAAGAATGATCCGAAACAGCGAGATTATAAAGGTCCATACTCCGCTGCCACTTCCTCCGAGGCTGCGCAGATAGTCTCCGCCCTTCTCGGACCATTGTCTGCCATAAATCAACAAGACCAGCGCGATGGCGACCAACACGAAGATGGCTAAGCCGCGATCGCGCAACTCTTCCCGAACAACATCCGATCGCAAATTCTGTAAAGTTTCGTTCGCAAGACTGCGCGCGGCCTCGGTCAAATCGACCCATGCTGGCGCCCAAAAGACCGGGTTTATGGGGGAAGGTCCGCGCTCTAGAAACTCTTTCTTCTGACGATCCCGGATAAGCTGATCGATTTCACTAATCAGACCATTTGCCCGGCTATACGCCTCTTGGGAAATGATACGAGGGACCCGTAAACTGTTCAGTTGGGTCTCCAGATGAGCGCGAAGATTAGCGATATCTTCAGGCTCGCTCGATCCTTCTTCGGGCTTTGGACCTAGCGCTTTGATCTGGGCTTCAAGGGTTTGGATCCGCTCAGTATTAGCGCCCCTGGCCTTATTGAAGTCCTCTCTGTAACCATTTATTTCTTCGCGTAAATTTTCCAGAGAAGCGTTCGAAGCACGGTTGGCTTCGATGACTGCTTCGGCGCGGTTCGCCGTGCTTACCCACCCTTTGTAGTATTCGCTTTGACGATCTGTCAGCTGAGCTGATGCGACGCCAGCAAAACCGATCACGAGAACCGCGATCAGGGTAAGGAACAGGCGAACCTGCTGCAGCATCATACGTCCTCGAATACGCCAGGAATGCTGCGCGGCGCTTCGGTCATCCAATCAGGAACCGGCAGCTCTTTTTCGCGCAGGAAATCGGGGTTGAACAGTTTAGACTGATAGCGGGTCCCGAAGTCACACAGAACGGTCACAATCGTGTGGCCTGGCCCCATTTCCTTGGCCAGTCGCACAGCACCAGCCATATTGATCGCCGTAGATCCACCCATAACCAGCCCCTCTTCGCGCAACAGGTTGAAGATGTATGGAAGCGCCTCGTTATCGGTAATCTGATACGAGTGATCGGGCGTGAATCCTTCGAGGTTCTTAGTAATCCGGACCTGGCCGATGCCTTCTGCTATCGAGCCACCTTCCATCGCGATTTCACCGGTGGTGTAGTAGGAAAACAGCCCGGCCCCCATTGGATCAGCCAGACCAATCTTCACACCTTTGGGCTGCAGTGCCTCGGCAACACCAGCAAGCGTCCCGCCAGAACCGACAGCACAAATGAAACCGTCGACCTTGCCATTGGTCTGTTCCCAGATTTCCGGGCCAGTTGTCTCAACATGGGCCTGACGGTTTGCAACGTTATCGAACTGGTTGGCCCAAATCGCACCGTTGGGTTCGCTCTGTGCGAGCTCCTCGGCCAGACGGCGAGAGTAGTGAACAAAGTTGTTGGGATTACGATAAGGCGCTGCGGGTACCTGAACCAGTTGTGCACCTGCGAGGCGCAGCATGTCCTTCTTTTCTTCGGACTGGGTTTCCGGAATGACGATGACAGTCTTGAAACCCATCGATGCACCAACCAGCGCCAGACCAATGCCTGTGTTGCCCGCTGTGCCCTCAACGATAGTGCCACCAGGCTTTAGATCGCCGCGCGCAATTGCATCACGAATTATGTACAGCGCCGCCCGATCCTTGACCGATTGGCCCGGGTTCATGAACTCGGCCTTGCCAAGAATTTCGCACCCTGTCTCTTCACTGATGCGGCGCAGCCGGATCAACGGTGTTTTACCTACTGCGTCGGCCAGATCTCGTGCAATGCGCATAGCACCCTCATCTCATTGGTATTATCGCAGATGTACAGGCGCTCAGCCCTGACCACAAGCCGGGATAGCTATCCTCGCAGGCGTTCGCGATGCCTTGCAAGCCAATGCGCCAGCGACAAAAGCGGCAAATCCTTGAAGGTGTGGTTATCCACCATCTCCATGAATGTCTCGTAAGGCAGGATTCTGCTGCGGATATCTTCGCCTTCGGATGCAAGTCCACCGTTTTCCGTTGTTTCAGTCAGATCGCCAAGCCCAACGTAGAGATAAACATATTCGGTCGAAGACCCACTCGATGAATATGCACCACCCGCGTACTCCAGTGCCGTCAGTTCGATCTGCGCCTCTTCCACTGCTTCGCGCCGGGCTGCCTGCTCGGGTGTCTCACCCGGATCAATCATGCCGGCTACGGGCTCCCACATCCACGGCTCGGGGTCATCTATCAGGTACACCGGGGTCCGGAACTGCTCGACCAGCAGGACACAATCGCGGACGGGATCATAGGGCAATACAATCACGGCGCTTCCTTGCAGAAGTGCACTGCGATTCAGCACCGGCCCCATTGAGCCATCATACTGCCGGTACTGCAGTTCGATCTCTTCCATGCCGAAGTAGTTGATGTAGGCCCGCCGGTGGCTTTCGACGATCACGTCTCGGCTCACGTCGTGCTGATCGCCGGTATGGCGCTGCTGCGCGGCCAGTTTAGCCCAAGCCCGTGTGCGGATCGCAGGAAAGCTCCGCTGAATGCGGCTCGCATCAACCCGACCGTAATAGGCCATCACTTCTGACGCCG
This sequence comes from Ruegeria sp. CE12, assembly GCF_056537525.1. Classification (NCBI taxonomy): domain Bacteria; kingdom Pseudomonadati; phylum Pseudomonadota; class Alphaproteobacteria; order Rhodobacterales; family Roseobacteraceae; genus Ruegeria; species Ruegeria sp. CE12. The sequence continues at coordinate 145,160 of NZ_JBQFRS010000001.1, forward strand.
CCTGTAGGGTCATCGCCCCCCAAGCATCTTCCCACTTCTGCAGTGACCAAAGCGTATCGGGAACCCATGCATCCGGTGCCGGAAAAAACACCTGCGCTTGCGCAGTAGTACCGTCTTGTAACGTCAGCATATGGACATGCAGGTCATAGTCGAACCCGCCTTCGTAAAACGTCAGGCGGTCAAGATCTTGCTCGCTCAAACCGCGCACAATGATGCCTTCGGCGGTACTTCCTGCTTCGTTGACGATCATGGGAAAAGCCTGGCCCTGGACCGCATAAACTGCGTGATCAGACAACACTGCCTGTGTGAACGATATATCCGCGCTGCTGCGTCCCAGAACCAACTCAAGCAGTGGCACGTACCGCAACGTGCCGTAGAAAAACAAATCTGACAAAGATTACGTCTCGCTTTTTAATCGAATGAGCTTAGCGCCAGCGCCGGGCAGCCTGTTCAGTAAACACCCCCGCCACCAGCGCGCCGATAGCCAAAGTGATCAGAATCTCGGGCACCATAAGCTGTTTCCCGAACTCGACTCCAAGCTCAAAGATGGCAAGAACCGCCTCGAACGGACCATCATAGCGGTGCCGCATTGCAAGGCGGAACATTTCGTAGGCTCCCTGCACGAACAAACCCCAGAACACCAAAGAGACCATCCCGGTCAATCCGTTGTTGAGGGCGGAAGTCCAGCCCCGGCCAGCCCGTTTGCCCATGATGCCCCAACCGCAGGCAAATCCGAGGGCCAGGTTCACAAACGTGAAGTAGCCATAGCTTTTGCCTTCTTCTCCGTTGTCGATGATCATGCCGGATACCAGAAAGGCCACCACCATCAGACAAATAGCGGCAACAAGCTTTGGAGCAGTAGGCATTCGTAGGATCCGTTCCTTAACTGGGTTTTGCTATAGTGATCTGTGTCACATCGCAATTACCCGTGTCAAAGGCTGCGCCACATGCGGTTAAATAATAATTCCACATGCGGCGAAAACGCTCATCAAACCCCATATCGGCAATCTGATCCCACTTGGAGTTGAACGTCTCATACCAGCGGCGCAGCGTCAGATCGTAGCTCTGCCCGAACTCTCGTGAATGCACGATATTCAGGCCAGCGCGAGCTATCTGTTCTTTGAGCACTTTCGGCGCGGGGAGCATACCACCCGGAAAGATGTATTTCTGAATGAAATCAACGCCGTTCTTGTACACGTCCCACCTGTGATCAGCCACTGTGATGATTTGCAGTGTTGCCTGACCACCCGGCTTCAAACGTTCACGGACCGTATCAAAGTATACAGGCCAATATTTTTGTCCGACGGCTTCGAACATCTCGATCGAGGCAATTCCGTCATATTGTCCCTGCTCATCGCGGTAGTCTTGCAGCTTGAACTCGACCTGATCGGAAAGACCTGCCTTTTCAATTCTTTGCCTGGCAAACTTCAACTGCTCCTGACTGATGGTCAGGCCCGTCACTTTCAATCCACGCTCTTTCGCAGCGTATTCGGCAAATCCACCCCAGCCACAGCCAATTTCCAGAATGTGGTCGCCGGGCTTGGCTCCCATTTCATCTACCATACTGGCGTATTTTGCGGTTTGGGCCTTCTCCAGGCTTTCCTGGCCCGTTTCAAAGATGGCACTGGAGTAGGTCATGGTGTCATCGAGCCAGAGACCGTAGAATTCATTCCCGAGATCATAGTGGTATGAGATATTCTTTTTGGCCTGCGCGCGATTGTTTCGGTGCAACCAGAACCGCAGTCGCTCATATGCACGCACCAGGAACTTACCGGTGAAATCGTCATAGACCGCTTCGGTCCCTCTGTGCACGAGGTCCATGAAGGACCGCAGATCTGGTGTGCTCCACTCGCCTTCCAGATAAGCGTCAGAAAAGCCTAACTCTCCCTCCCGGATCAGGCGGGCGAATACGTCCGGGTCATGAATGTCAACTTGCGCAACCGGACCAGACTTTGCTCCTTCGGCGCGAAACACGCGACCGTCCGGCAGCGCGATATCCAACCTGCCCGACTCCATTCGGGTCAGCATCTTGAAGACTTGCGAAAAATATCTCGGCAGGTTTTCCTGCCCTTCAGTGGTCGTCAGGATCATCCGCTCTCCCCTCTGCGGTCCTGAGTCAAAGCTAGGACGCGATTCTGTTTCTGGCAAGTTTTCAATTCCTTACTGGCGATTTTCGGGTTTCGTACGCTGTCAGAGCGCGGTTTCGGCCAGCCTGCAATCCGACGATGGGTTGAGGGTAAATATCGCTGGCGTCTAATACCCACGAGCGCGGCACTGCGTTGAAATACGCCAGAGAGGTCGCAGATGGGTCAGACTGACCTTCGGCGATCCACTGCCTGAGGTAGCTTGAATTAGGGTCAAACTTTTCTTGCTGTGTTTGAGGGTTGAATATCCGGAAAAACGGAGCCGCGTCCGGACCTGAGCCAGCCACCCATTGCCAACCCATCGCATTGGCAGCAGGATCCCAATCTATCAGGCAATCGGCAAACCAATCCATACCGATCTTCCAATGTGTCATAAGGTGCTTAGTCAAATAGCTGGCGACCACCATTCGCGCCCTGTTGTGCATTCGACCCGTCACGTACATCTCACGTAGTCCGGCATCGACGACCGGAATTCCGGTTCTTGCCTGCTTCCAGGCGACAATCTCAGGCAGTTCGGGGTCAGTGTTCCATGGAAAGCCATCCCATTCTTCCCGCCAGTTGCGTGTCAGAAGATGGGGAAAATGGAACATCAGATGATAAGCAAATTCGCGCCACACCAACTGTCGCAGGAATGCTTCGGTCCCCGATGCGCCGGTTTGGCCGGCATTCTGTACTACGTGCCAAATGGTTCGCGGACCAATCTCGCCCAATGACAGGTATTCCGACAGGTTCGAGGTGGCGTTTTCTGCCATCTGATCCCTTTGATCCGGGTAGTTTGCAACTCGATCCAAAAAACTAAAGAGATGGTCATGCGCCGCCTTCTCACCCGGCTGCACAAAGGGACGCACAACTTCCGCTCCGCGGTTCATTTCGCGCCCCAGCTTCCACGAAACCAGATCTTCGGATGCGGGCCAAATCGACGGTGGAATCAGCTGATTTGGCGCAGGCTCTGGCGTCGGCACGGCTCTGTTTTGAACTGCACGCCACATGGGTGTAAAAACGCGGAACGGCTGTCCCGATTTTGTTTCTACGGTCCAGGGCTCGAACAAGAGGTGTCCGGAAAATGACTTTGCCTCAACACCGCCAGCTGTAAGCCGCGCTTTGATGTGCTTGTCGCGTTTGATCGCCTCGGGATCATAAGCCCGAGACCAGAAAACCGACCCGGCCCCGGTTTCGGCAACAAGGTTCCGCAGTGTTTCCAGTGCTTGGCCCCTACGGAGAATTAACGAACTGCCAGTTTGTGACAACGCCTCTGAAAACGCATCAAGTCCCAGTGACAGCCTCCATTTAGGAGCCGCACCAAGCCCTTCAGCAAGTTCGTCCAGAATGAAAACCGGGATGATAGGCCTGCTGCTTTTAATGGCAGAACTCAAAGCCGGATGGTCCGACAGGCGCAAATCCCGTCGGAACCACAAAATGATCGGAGACCGCTCGTCTGTCATAATCGCCCTGTGTTTTCTTCCGTATACGATACAGAGCGAAAACTGGATTACAAAACGCGGTCAAGTGCATCCAGTAATTGATCAATTTCCTGTTGGGACGTGTAATGCGTAAAGCTGAGACGCAGCACACCCTGATCCGGCTTAACACCCATCGCCTGCAAGGCGCGCACAGCGTAGAAATCTCCGCCGCCCGCCATCACACCCATTTCGGCCAATTCCGACGCGACCGGACCTGCCTCTCGATTAAGCGCAAGCGCGACAGTGGGTGCACGACGAGTTGCATCTGAAGGTCCGATCAGACGCAAGGCATTCCGATCTTTCACCGCATCAAGCACTGGCTGCAGCAAAGCAACCTCGTGCGCCCGCATCAGATCATGCACGAATGCGCCGCGCTGAGACGCATCCCCATCAGGGCCACCGTGATGTTCGCACAGTTGATCGACATAGTCGGCCATACCGGCACTCGCAGCGATTTGCGCATGGTCGGGCCCGGCTGGTGTGAACCTTTTATACAGAACATCTGCGTTGAAATAATGTGCCTGATTGGGCAACAGCTCACCTATAGCGCGACGAATGATCATGCACCCTTGATGCGGACCATAGGTTTTGTAAGCCGAGAACAGATAAATGTCGGGCCCCAGATCACCCACATTCGGGAAACCATGCGGCGCATAGGACACGCCATCCACACAGACGAACGCGCCTGCCGCATGCGCAATCGCTGTGATCTCAGTTACAGGATTGATTTCACCAACAACATTCGAGCAGTGCGGAAAACAGACCAGCCGCGTTTTCTCATCCAGCAGGTTTTCAAGATCTTCCGGATTCAGCGAACCTGTATCCGGGTCAATCTGCCATTCCCGAACTTCTATCCCATCTTCTGCCAGCCGGCGCCACGGGCCGGAGTTTGCCTCGTGATCCTGATTGGTCACAACAATTGCCTCACCCGGCTTCATCCATTTGCGGAAAGCCTGAGCAAGGACGTAGGTATTTTGCGTTGTGGACGGACCAAAACTCAGCTCATCCGTGTCGACGCCCAGCAACGCGGCCATACGTACGCGCGCTTCATCCATTTCCTCACCAGCCAGACGGCTGGCGTCATATGGCGCATAAGGCTGCACCTTTCGCTGTGTGTAAAACCGGGTCAGCCTGTCGATGACGGGTTTGCAGGTATACGATCCGCCAGCGTTCTCAAAAAATGCCTGTCCCTGCAGGCTGGGTTCGGAAAACGCGGGGAATTGTGCCCGTACAAAATCAATGTCCAGCGTGCTCATCGGACATAGCTCCTCAATCAAGTCCCATACCGCGCCAAGGCCCAAACAAGGCTTTCACCTCGGATTTGTAGCCAACCGCGCGGCATCCTCGACAAAGGATTGAAGCATCACGGAAATTCCTTCAAGCGGAAACATCGATACTGACGCTTATGTAATATCCAGCATAGTCCGCTGCCGACCAACAACCTGATGACGTATCTTGTCATCAGTGCATGAGATCGTTGCCTCATCCACAAATAACGAGGTTTCTCATGGACTACTCTCCCAAGGATTTTCTTGTCTGGGGCGAACTGCCCGTCAGCGACATGGATAAGGCAATGGCGTTCTATTCATCGGTCACAGGTGGTGATCTGCAGCTTGACCCGAACTGCCCCAGTCCAATGGCGGTTTTCAAACCCGCAAATCCCGAGACCGGGGTCGCTCTGCACATCTACCCCGGCAAGCCAGCAACCAACAGCAATGGCCCTACCCTGCACCTGGCGGCCCAAGGTGTGTTGGAAGATGTCATGAAACGAGTGGAAAGCGCCGGAGGACAGATTGTGTCTGAACCCATCCAAATCCCAGCAGGGCGTTTTTTCTACGCCAAAGATCCGGACGGAAATTCGGTCGGTTTCTTTGAGAACCAAACCTGATGAAAAGGCCCCGGCAACCCGCCGGGGCCCCTTTTTTTACTTAGTGCATCACTTGCGACGCTTTTCGTTGGCCAGTCCGATGAAGATCGAAACGCACATCAGGACCAGAACGATCGCGAACGGGAAGCCCGTTGCGATTGCCGCAGCCTGCAGCGCACCCAAGCCACCACCCAGCAGCAGCACAACTGCGATTGCACCTTCCAGAATACACCAGAAGACACGTTGAGCTGTGGGGGCATCGGTTTTACCTCCAGCTGTGATGGTGTCGATCACCAACGAGCCCGAGTCCGAGCTGGTCACGAAGAACACTACCACCAGAATGATACCGATGAAGGAGAGCAGACCAGTCATTGGGAAGGCTTCGAACATCTTGAACATTTTCAGTTCAAGCGCAGCATCCGACAGACCCTGACCCGAACCGGACAGAACCTGATCCAGTGCCGCACCACCAAAGACGCTCATCCACAATGCACCAACGACGGTCGGGATCAGGATGACACAGATCACGAATTCACGAACTGTACGGCCACGCGAAATACGGGCGATGAACATACCGACAAAAGGTGACCAGGAAATCCACCAGGCCCAGTAGAAAGTGGTCCAGCCTTGCATGAAGTTGGTGTCTTCACGACCAACCCAGTTGGACAGTGCGGGCAATGCAATGACGTATTCGATCATGCTGTCGAAGAAACCCGTCAGGATCGCGACAGTCGGACCAACGATCAAAACCAGCAACAGCAGTGCCGCAGCAAGGATCATGTTTGCCTCGGACAGACGCTTCACACCCTTGTCCAGACCCGCGATGACCGAAACCAGTGCAAAGGCGGTGATCAAGCCGATCAACAGCACTTTCATCCCATCTGTAATCGGAACATCAAACAGATAGTTCAGACCCGCCAACGCCTGCGTAGCACCCAGACCCAGCGAAGTTGCCAGACCAAAGATGGTCGCAAACACTGCCAGAACATCGATGATATGTCCCAGTGGACCCCAGGTCGCCTCACCAAACAGAGGATAAAAGACCGAGCGCATGGTCAACGGCAAACCACGATTGAAGCTGAAGAAGGCCAACGCCAGCGCAACCACTGCATAGACCGCCCATGGGTGCATGCCCCAGTGGAAGATCGTCGCGGCCATTGCCAGCTTTTTGGAGGCTTCGGGATCTTCGAGACCCGCACCCAGCGGCGCCCAATCTGTGCGAACGCCGTCCTCACCTACAGCGACACCACCCAGCGATGAGCCATAGTGCGAGATTGGTTCCGCGACACCCCAAAAGACCAGACCGATACCCATGCCCGCGGCAAACAGCATCGAAAACCAGCCAGCATAGCTGTAGTCCGGTTTTGCATCGTCGCCGCCAAGACGGATCGAACCGTATGGTGTCACGATAAGAATCAGCGAAAACACAACAAAAATGTTTGCCGCAATCATGAACACCCAGTCGAATTTGCTGGTCAGTGCCGGACGAAGCCAACCAAAGAATTCGGCCGCCTGCTCGCGAAACACGAGCGAGAAGAACACGAAAGCAATGATGGTTAGACCCGAAACAGCGAAGACCGGATTGTGGACGTCCAGACCCATGATCTGGACATTGTCCTGACCGACCTCATAGTCGGTTTCCGAGTTATCGGACATTATCTCTTCCTCTCTGATTTAGTGCCTTTCTCATCAGGCAAGGAAGAAATATGCGTCACATCTGCAGAGACTGAGTAGGCGTCAAAAACGACATCCAGTTCGCTTTTCGTGCAAAAACGACACGCACTTTATCGACGTGAAATGCCGTTTTCGCTAACAGTTTTTACGCAGTGTGGGTGGTGGGTGTCCGGTTTCGGATGCAAAGAATCACCAATGGCGAAGCAGCCGGAATACCGGTCTTAGCCCTGGACTTTGGTATAGGTGCCCTCACCCGCCAGAATGCCGCGAAAGCCGCCGGGCTCATCCAAACCAAAGACAATCAGGGGCAAATTATTGTCCCGTGCCAATGCGATAGCTGATGCATCCATTACCCGCAAACGCTTGGCCAACACATCATCGTAGGTCACGGTGTCATATCTAACAGCGTCCGCGTGGGCCTTTGGATCTTTGTCATAGATGCCATCCACACCGTTTTTGCCCATAAAGATCGCCTCGCAAGCCATTTCATTGGCGCGCAGGGTGGCTGCAGTATCTGTAGTGAAATACGGATTACCGGTTCCGGCGGCAAAAATACAAACCCGCTTCTTCTCAAGGTGACGGACGGCGCGACGACGAATGTACGGCTCGCAAACTTCGTCCATACGGATCGCTGAGATCACCCGGGTGAAAACGCCGACGCCCTCAAGCGCGGACTGCATGGCCAGTGCGTTCATAACAGTGGCAAGCATTCCCATATAGTCGGCTGTTGTCCGTTCCATCCCCTGTGCCGAACCTGATAGACCGCGGAAGATATTGCCGCCGCCGATCACCATGCAGATTTCAACACCCAGATCATGAACCGATTTCACTTCCTGAGCAATGCGTTGAACCGTTGGTGGATGAAGCCCGAAACCCTGATCCCCCATCAGCGCCTCGCCCGAAATCTTCAGCATAACGCGATTGTACTTTGTTTTTGGGGCTTCGGTGGTTTCAGTGGTGGATGACAGGCTCATGTTGCGCTCCGGGCTGGCACGGGTTTATTTTCCGGCGCAAAATGAAGCAAAAGCCACGCAGGTTCAATGCGAATGGTACGAAACAAGGCAACCACAGATGCACGAAGATTCTGCGACCCGTATTTGTGACATGTTGCCATCTATTCCTGATGGCAAACCGGTGCTCATTGCCGGCCCTACCGCATCAGGAAAATCGGCGCTGGCCTTGCAGATTGCCGAGCAGCATGGCGGCGTGATCGTTAATGCGGATGCAAGCCAGGTCTATGATTGCTGGCGAGTAATCTCTGCCCGGCCCTCGCTTGAGGAAGAAGCACAGGCTCCACATAAGCTATACGGTCACATCACCTATGACCAAACTTACTCTACCGGCCACTGGTTGCGAGAGGTTACCCCGCTCCTTCAATCAGGTCAGCGGCCCATAATTGTAGGTGGTACGGGGCTGTACTTTACTGCCCTTACCGAAGGCATGGCAGATATACCCGCAACGCCTGCAGAAGTTCGATCAGAGGCTGACAGTTTGTCGTTGGACGTCCTGTTACAAGGCGTGGACCGAAAGACGCTTGATGGGATCGATGTGCAAAATCGGGCGCGGGTACAGCGCGCATGGGAGGTTCAGAAAGCGACTGGAAAATCTCTGCGCGACTGGCAGATGGACACCCCACCGCCGATACTACAGCTGAGCGACGCTGTTCCGATTGTTTTTGACGCAGACAAAGACTGGCTTCTGGATCGGATCAACCGCCGGTTTGACCTGATGCTGCAAACCGGTGCGCTGGAAGAAGTCGAGGCCATGCGCGGGCTGTATGATCCCGCGCTTCCTTCGTTTAAGGCAATCGGAGTGCCAGAGTTGATAGCCTATCTGGATGGGCAAGCTTCACTCGATCAGGCCATAGAAAAGGCGACAATCGCGACGCGGCAGTTCGCCAAGCGCCAAAGGACATGGTTCCGGGCGCGCATGAAATCCTGGAACTGGATCGTCGCCTCAGCTTGATACTTTAATCCAACGACATTACCTGCGACCGGGAAGTTACCGCAAACACACGACAAATTGAATGCCGTGGTATGCAGTATCTTGCGGTCAGAAACATGTTGCGAATCCGAACAGAAACACCGTCTGCGGTTTTATTGATTACCAGTCAACTTTCGCCATCAATGTCGTTTTTGTATCGTGGATGACGATTTCGAACATTGACCTTGTGTAAATTCTGGTGCCGAATGTCGTGCATGGGGATGTTTAGAATCCAAAAAAGAAAACCCAAGGAATTACCGATCGGCTGCATCCGATCAGAGTAGTTCGAACGATCTTCAAGATAAAACTGTGTCACAGGGAGACATTCATGGAAAACACTACAATGACCGGAACACCGATTCATTGGGCAGCCGAGATGCATGCCCAAGAGTATCGGGACGGCAAACTTAATCGCCGTGAGTTCCTGACGCGCGCGACCGGCCTTGGTGTGTCGGCGGTAGCTGCTTACGGAATGATCGGTTTACCAGCCCCTGCAATGGCAGCAGGCGAAGACGTCAAGAAAGAAGGCGGCACTCTGCGCGTTCAGATGAGCGTTCGAGCTCTGAAGGATCCACGCACTTATGACTGGTCCGAAATGGGCAACCAGAGCCGCGGTACCTTGGAATACCTGGTCGAGTACAACTCGGACGGTACATTCCGCGGCATGCTGCTGGAAGGCTGGGAAATCAACGAAGATGCAACCCAGTACACGCTAAAGCTTCGCCCGGGTGTAAAGTGGAACAATGGCGATGATTTCACTGCCGATGATGTGGCGCGCAATATTGCCCGTTGGTGCGATAAATCCTCGGAAACAAACTCCATGGCAGGCCGCTTTGCAACGCTGGTGGATGAAGGCACCGGTCAGGCCATCGACGGCGCAATCCAGGTTGTCGATCCGCAGACCGTTCAGCTCAACCTGCCTAAATCGGACATCTCTCTGATTGCGGGTATGTCGGACTATCCGGCGGCTATTGTGCACAGTTCGTTTAATGAGAACGACCTGACTAACAACGTAGGCACTGGTCCTTATGTGATCGAAGAGCTGGAAGTTGGTGTTAAATGCTCACTGGCCCGTAATGAAAACCACACCTGGTGGGGTGAAGAGGTATTCGGTCGTCCGGCTCTGGATCGGATCGAGTACACAGACTACGGCACCGACCCGTCTGCATGGCTGGCGGCGTTGGAATCCGACGAAGTCGACATGCTGCATGAATCCGTTGGTGAATTCATCGACGTGTTGGATGGTCTCGGATACGAAAAATCCGAAGTGATCACCATGGCAACCCTCGTGATCCGTCCGAACCAGCTGGCCGAAGTGGATGGCAAACAGCCTTATGCTGACAAACGCGTTCGCAAAGCGCTTCAGATGGCAGTCGACAACGAAGTCTGTCTGGAACTGGGCTATGGTAATCGCGGCTCGTCCGCTGAAAACCACCACATGGGACCGGTTCACCCGGAATATCCCGAACTGCCCAAGCAGCCTGTAGATGCCGCTGGCGCGAAAAAGCTGATGGAAGAAGCAGGCATGGCCGATTATGAGCATGAACTGCTCTCGATCGACGACGACTGGCGCCGCAATACAACCGATGCCGTCGCTGCGCAGCTGCGCGACGCGGGTATCAATGTTAAGCGGACGGTTCTGCCGGGCAACACCTTCTGGAACGACTGGGCGAAATATCCCTACAGCTCGACCAACTGGAACCACCGTCCTCTGGGCGTCCAAATTTGGGCACTGGCTTACAAATCGGGCGAAGCCTGGAACGAGTTTGGTTGGGCGAACCCTGAGTTCGACGCAATTCTCGACGAAGCTCTGGCCATCGCGGACGCGGACAAGCGTCGTGAGGTAGCAGCCCGTGGTGCCGCGTTGATCCAGGAAGAGGGTGTAACCGTTCAGCCGTATTGGCGCGCTCTGTACCGTCACATGAAAGACGGCCTGGTCGGAACGGATATGCACATTTCGTTCGAACACCACCAGTATAAGTGGGGTTGGGCCGCCTAAGCCCGATCAGTAATACAAGCTGGGGTGCCCTGAACGGGCACCCTTTCAAGCCGCAGACGCCCGGCAACCCTCCGGAAGTCCGAGGCCAGCGAATGGTCCAATGATCTGCGGAAACACCTGAACAACAGGGGCCATCATGGGACTCTTTATCCTCAGACGGTTCGGAGTGATGCTTCTAACAGCATTGTGCCTGACCTTTGTGGTCTTCTTTCTGACCAATCTCTATCCGAACCTCGAGAAGCTTGCCAAAACTCAAGGCAACCAACGTATGTCCGATGAGCAGGTGGAAACCTGGCTTGCGAACCGGGGATACCGAGAGCCCATGCTGCTCAAATACGGTCAATGGCTTGGCGTCGTACCGGGTTTCACCAATACCCTCGACGACGGTCAATTCGTTGGCACCTGTGTCCGCCCCGGCTCAACACCCGAAGACACCCCGCGTTATTGCGGCGTTCTTCAAGGTGAATGGGGATATTCGACTGTCTTCAAAGATGATGTTGGAACCATCGTGTCCAAGCGATTGGGGAACACAGGATATCTGATGTTCTGGGTTTTGGTACTGATGGTACCGTCGGCGTTGTTGGTCGGCGTACTGGCCGGTATGCGCGAAGGATCGGCACTTGACCGCTCACTATCTACATTCTCGATCATCACGACGGCGACGCCGGAATATGTATCGGGCGTGATCTTCATCGCTATCTTCACCTCGTCCACCGTTGGCCTGAAGTGGTTCAAAGGAACCGCGACACAGGCAATGGAGAACCCGACTTTCGAGAACTTCTTCCTGCCGGTTCTGACCATTGCCCTTTACGGGATGGGATATATCGCGCGGATGACACGTGCTTCGATGACCGAAGTTATGACCGCGCAGTACATCCGAACCGCCCGCCTCAAGGGCGTCTCGTTCTCGAACATCGTCATGAAGCACGCGCTGCGCAATGCGCTGATCGCGCCCTTCACAGTCATCATGCTGCAGTTCCCATGGCTGCTGAACGGCGTGGTGATCGTCGAGACCCTGTTTAACTACAAGGGTTTTGGCTGGGCGCTGGTTCAGGCTGCAGGGAACAACGATATCCAGCTCTTGCTGGCCATTTCGGTTGTCTCCGTATTCGTGGTTCTGGTCACGCAGCTGATTTCAGATATCGGCTACGTCTACCTCAACCCGCGCATTCGCATTTCGTAAGGGAGGATAGATCATGGAACCTCTTAGCTGGACCGGCTCTATCGCCTTTCTCAACCCAATCCTCATGATCGCGCTCGTGCTTCTGGCGCTGTCGATCGTGCTATGGATTTTGGCAAGTATCTTTCAGGCTGAAGCACCCGTATCAGTCAATGCCGATGGAACCCTGAGTTCCGGAGGTGGCTTCCGCGGGCTTGCACAAATGGCGCTACGCTATTCCTTCATGGCTACTGTCGCAGCCGCTGTCGCTTATCTGGTACTGGGAGTATTGCTGGGTACAAGCGCAGGCATCGTGGGCGCCATTTCCCAGCAGTTTCTGCCTGTATGGGTGTCTCTGATCATCCTGTTTGCCATGTCCGTCGCCTTCAAACGGCGTCTCGGTTTGTATGGTAAGCTGTTTGATAGCCCGATTGGCATGATTGGCTTTGGGTTGGTGATGTTCTGGGTTTTCACCGGAATCTTCGGTGCGCTCGACCTCATCGTGACCCATGATCCTCTGGATCAGGTCTCTGGTATGAAAAACAAAGTGCCCGGTACACCTCTGCCAAATGCGGAAGAGGGTGAGTTTGCCTGGTACCTTTTGGGCGGCGACAACCTTGCTCGTGACGTATTCAGCCGGATGGTCAAGGGCGCTTGGATTGTTGTGCAGATTGCCCCGCTTGCAACCCTGTTTGCATTTATGGTCGGTATCACCCTGGGCCTGCCCGCAGGTTACTATGGCGGGCGTCTGGATACCTTCCTGTCGTTCCTCGCCAACCTGATCCTCGCCTTCCCAGTCATCCTGTTGTTCTACCTGCTAGTGACACCAGAGATCGTTGCAACAGGCGTGCCGAACTATATGGCTGCGGTGCTGTTCATCTTCCCGATCCTGTTCATCGGGGTTTTGCTGAACTCGCGCTACTACACGCGTCCCAAATTCCGAACACCGCTTCTGATCGGAGTTCTCGGTATCGCGATCTGGCTCTATCTGTCGCTGATCTCGACCGGTGGATATATCGTCAACACGGAAACCTATCGCATCTGGGGGCTACCCATCTATCTCGACCTGTTCGACATTCCCGGTGGTATCCTTGTCGTGTTCGTGTCGGTGGTCTTTGTGAACTCGCCTACGGTGTTCCGTATCGTGCGTGGTCTCGCACTGGACATCAAAACACGCGACTATGTGGCGGCGGCACAAACCCGTGGTGAAGGACCATGGTACATCATGCTGTGGGAAATCCTGCCAAACGCACGTGGTCCGCTGATCGTCGATTTCTGCCTGCGTATCGGCTACACCACCATCCTGCTGGGAACCTTGGGTTTCTTCGGGCTGGGTCTTCCGCCGGAAAGCCCGGACTGGGGTTCAACGATCAACGAAGGGCGTAAACTGCTCTCGATCTACCTGCACCCTGCCCTTCCTCCTGCCCTCGCATTGCTGTCGCTGGTTCTGGGTCTGAACCTGCTGGCGGATGGCCTGCGTGAGGAAAGCTTGAAGGACTGATGTGATCAAGGCCGGGGGCTTTGCTCCCGGCCTCCAATGACATTTTAGCCAGATGACGGGATTTCCCTGACTCTCGCGAGGAGATGCAAAGATGAACAAACTGGCGGATTATGACGGCCCGATACTTGAGATCGACAAGCTGTCCATCTCATTCTTCACCCGCCTTCGGGAAATTCCGGCCGTGATGGATTTCTCGGTTAGCGTACAACCCGGCGAGGCCGTTGGGCTGGTGGGTGAATCCGGTTGCGGGAAATCCACCGTGGCACTGGGCGTTATGCAGGATTTGGGCAAAAACGGTCGCATTGTCGGCGGAAGCATCAAGTTCAAGGGCCGCGATCTGAGTGAGATGACGACCGAAGAGCTGCGCGATATTCGTGGCAACGAGATCGCTATGATCTATCAGGAACCTATGGCATCGCTGAACCCGGCGATGAAAATCGGCAAGCAGCTGATGGAAGTGCCGATGATCCATGAGGGCGTCGGCAAGGAAGAGGCTTACGCCCGAGCACTGGAGGTGGTCACCGACGTGCGCCTGCCTGACCCCGAGCGGATGCTGAACTCGTTCCCTCACCAATTGTCGGGCGGCCAACAGCAGCGGATCGTGATCGCGATGGCGTTGATGTCGAAACCGGCGCTGCTGATATTGGACGAACCAACAACAGCGCTGGACGTGACCGTTGAAGCCGCTGTGGTGGAACTGGTCAAGGATCTGGGTAAGAAATACGGCACCTCGATGCTGTTCATCAGTCACAACCTTGGTCTGGTGCTGGAAACCTGTGACCGGCTGTGCGTGATGTATTCGGGTGAAGCGGTCGAGCGCGGCTCAATCCATGATGTGTTCGATGAAATGCAGCACCCCTATACACAGGCGCTGTTCCGTTCGATCCCACTGCCCGGAGCAGACAAAAACTCGCGCCCACTGGTGGCGATTCCGGGTAACTTTCCCCTACCCCACGAACGGCCGCCGGGTTGCAACTTTGGCCCGCGCTGTGACTATTTCGAAGAAGGCCGCTGTGACGCTCAAGATATCGTCATGGAGGCTGTTCCCGGGAATGACCGACATCACACGCGCTGCCTGAAGTTCCAGGAGATCGACTGGAATGCGCCGATCACCGTTGGCGAGCAAAAGGAAAAAGGCGAAATTGGCCGCACCGTCCTGAAGATGGACAATCTCAAGAAGTACTATGAGGTTGCGGCAAACGCGCTGTTTGGCGGCGGTGAGAAGAAGGTCGTCAAGGCGAATGAAACCCTGAGTTTCGAGGCACACGAGTCTGAAACGCTGGCGATTGTGGGCGAATCCGGTTGCGGTAAGTCTACCTTTGCCAAGGTTCTGATGGGGCTTGAAACAGCGACCGACGGCCAAATCCTGTTGGACAACCGCAACATCGAAGACGTGCCGATTGAAGAGCGTGACGCCAAGACAGTTGGCGAAGTGCAAATGGTGTTCCAGAACCCGTTCGATACGCTGAACCCGTCCATGACAGTTGGTCGCCAGATCATTCGCGCGCTCGAGATCTTTGGCGTCGGCAATTCCGAGGCTGAGCGCAAGCAGCGTATGCTTGAACTTCTGGACCTCGTGAAACTGCCGAGGGCTTTTGCAGAACGCATGCCGCGCCAACTTTCAGGTGGCCAGAAACAACGCGTTGGTATCGCCCGTGCGTTTGCCGGGGACGCCCGCATTGTGGTCGCGGATGAACCAGTATCGGCGCTTGACGTGTCGGTTCAGGCAGCAGTGACCGATCTGTTGATGGAGATTCAGCGCGAACAGAAAACCACGCTACTGTTCATCAGCCACGACCTGTCCATTGTTCGTTATCTCAGCGACCGGGTCATGGTCATGTATCTGGGCCATGTTGTTGAGCTGGGAACAACCGATCAGGTCTTTGCACCGCCCTATCACCCCTATACCGAAGCCCTGCTAAGTGCTGTGCCGATCGCGGATACGTCGGTTGAAAAAGAGCATATCGTTTTGGAAGGCGACATTCCGTCGGCGATGAACCCACCTCCTGGATGCCCATTCCAAACACGGTGCCGCTGGAAATCGGAAGTGCCCGGTGGTTTGTGTGAAAAGGAAGTTCCTCCGGTACAAACTCTTGCCGGTGGCCATCAGGTCAAATGCCATCTGGCAGAAGACATCCTTGCCCGTATGGAACCGGTCATCAAGATCGCTGCAGAATAATTTACCTCGTCAGATCAGAAGGGGCCGGTCTGAACCGGCCCCTTTTTTGTGCTGAGTTCTTCCAATTGGGGGGAGGCTAAACTCATCCGCACAAACTGATCGTGAGTGGCGTTTGGGTGGGACTGTTTAAGCGGTCAGTACGTTGTTACCGAAATACATGTATTCTTCAGACATTCCCGAAATTTCCTCGGCATTCAGACTCAGACTGGCGCTATCAAGCATCTTGTAACTCGACTGCCCCTTCACCCATTCATCAGCAGATTGCAAAGTCGTCAGCGTGTAAGAAGTCACGTCATTAAGATAATGCGTTGGGATGATTATCTTCGGCTTCAGTTTCGCAACGATATCATTGCCTTGCTCATAGCTCAGGATGTGTTGCGAGCCATCTACAGGCAGGGTCAGAACATCCACCTGGCCAATCGCATCCCAGAATTCTTGTGGCGGGTTATGTCGATTGTCACCCCAGATCAGGGTTCGGATACCACCTGTCTCCACTAGGTAAACGACCATATCCATATGACCGACGTTGTTCGGCGGGCAGGCTTCAACTCCAAATTCGGCCAGCGCATTGGTCCAGTCATACCAGCCCGGTGCGACACAGGCGTGTTTGTCTGCAAATCCAGTGATTTTCAGATCCGCAAACTCAAAATTCCCTGCCATTCTATCCAGCACCATCGTCGAGCTGGGACGCTCGATAGCATCGTGATCAAAATGAGCGTGAGTGGACATCGTGATATCGACAGGGATCTGAGGGAACTCATTTCTGAACCACAGCCCCCAAGCCCCCGACGGATCATCCCTCCAGGGATCAAACAGAACCGTGGCGCCATTGGGTGACGTGATCTTGATAGCGCAGTGGCCGTAATAGTCGATTCCGACCGTTCCACTGCTTGCCTGACCGGTTGAGCCCTGCAGATCGATCACATGGTTGTTGTTACCGGGTTGCAGCCACGCTTGTGATTGCGCTCCTGCGGGCTTGCTGCCAAGCAAAGACGTCCCTGCCCCCACACCTGCTGCGCCAGCTGCCATAAAGAATGAGCGTCGCGAAAGACCCGGGGCCAGAGAATCGCGATTGCCGTTGAGAATTGTGGGCTTCAGATCGTTTCGATCCATTATTGTACCTCCGTATTGGACAAGCACGGGTTCGTTCCGTACCACCAATTTCAAGGTAGCAATCGTTGGTCGCCTGGCTCAGGCCAGAAAAATCAGGGGGAAATATGGGGGAAAACCCCATATTCCGTGTTCACGAAATCGAGAGCAGATGGCTGCGAAGATTCTGATCGCGCCCTTCCAGCCCCAATTTTCGCCGAATGTTGTTGCGGTGAAAATCGATGGTCGAAGTTTCCCGTGACATCGCCCGCGCGATGTCTTTCGTTGTTTTGCCAGACATAACCAGCTGCGCAATTTCGATCTCGGTTGGTGTCATCATCGCGAACGCATCGGACAGTTTGTCTGACATCATCGAGGTAATGTCCCTTAGATTGCTCTCGGCCAGATCCAGATAAGCATGAGATGCCTCCCCTTCGACCAACAGCCCGCGCAGTTTGTCGAGATAAGGCAGCACCATCGAGCGCACACGCTCTACGATATCCTGATCCCGGTCCTTCCGATCATCATCGAGACTGGATAGCAACACGCGAAGAGCCGTATTGGTTTCCTGCAACTCCCGCGTCCTGGCCTGAACACGATTTTCCAGATGCGTAAGCGTCTCGTTGAGTTTCTCTTCGAGCGCTCTGCGCAGGTAAACCTCTTGTATCAAAGCCAAATCTGACTCGACCATGCGTGCGAACTGGGCAAGCCCCTCACGGAACAAAAGAGCGCGCCGGTTACGGTGTCGATCCAGAACACAGATGGTTCCGAATACCGTGCCATCGGGCCATTTCAGGGGGAACCCGATGTAGAACGACATGCCATGCTCCAGATCCTCATTATCACTCCACACCGGATCGCATTGTGCATCTTCAACCACCAACTCGCCATTACGCTCCAACACACCCTGACAATATAGCTTGGGGTTCAAACGAAAGTTCATACCCACCGGGTACGGGTTTTCCGGATGATCGGAAGTAATCAATACCGCATGATCAGGTGCGTCCGTTTTCATGATCAGGCTGGCTGGCACATCAGCAAGCTGTGAGACCAGGTCAACCAGCTTTTGCCAATTGGCCATTGTATCCGGTGGAATCTCCGGGCGGTCGCGTGTCATCGGCAAAGTCACCGTCATCTGGGATTACCAAATCAGGTTAAAGCGCCGAATGGTGGCCAATCAAGAAACAGGCTCTCTGCAGTGCAGCGCGCAGAACTTAGCCGCCCCAGATCACTTTCACATAGTTCTGGGTTTCCGCGTATGGCGGGACGCCGCCATGCTTTTCTACGGCCTTTGGCCCTGCGTTATATGCAGCCAGCGCAAGACGCCAGGATTTGAACTTGCGATACTGCCAGGACAAATACCGCGCGCCACCTTCCAGGTTCTGCTTCGGGTCATGTGGGTTCACACCCAACAACTGCGCGGTCTGAGGCATAAGCTGCGCGAGACCCAGCGCGCCTTTGTGAGACTTGGCGTGAGGATTCCAGCCACTTTCCTGTTGAACCAGTCTGAGGAACAGTTCCTCAGGCACGCTGTGCAAACGGGCAGCTTGCCGGGCCATGGCCAGATATTCGCCACGGTACTTTCCGGTATAACGCTTGCTGAATTTGCCTTGCGCGGTTTTCGGCTTAAGCCTGTCGGAATCGCGATACTGAGTGGCCGCACGCGTATCCAGAATCTTGGCTTGCTTGAGGAAGATGTCCTTCCGATTCTTTGTGGACAGCACATCAGCCTGCACAGGTGCAGATGCCAAAGCGAGGCAAAAAATCGAGAAACCACCAACCAGAAAACGCATTAAAGCCAATCCCGCTCGTTCAGCAATCAGACGGATTATAGGTATTCCAGTCGGAAATGAAAGCTTGGTTAAAAGAACCACAAGAATTCTTGTCAAACCGCTGCATGATGAACTCTGTTTTAACCAAGACGCAGGCCGTATAGGGTCACGGATGAACACCGCCCAGATTCGGGCGCAACCAAATTACCAATGCACGGGGAAACATATGGCAGGTTCAGTCAACAAGGTCATTCTGGTCGGCAATCTCGGCCGTGATCCCGAGGTGAGGACATTTCAGAACGGCGGCAAGGTCTGCAACCTGCGTATTGCCACCTCGGAAACATGGAAAGACCGCAACACGGGTGAACGCCGTGAACGTACCGAATGGCACTCCGTCGCCATTTTCAATGAGGGTCTCGTACGCGTAGCTGAACAGTATCTGCGCAAAGGTTCCAAGGTTTATCTTGAAGGGCAGCTGCAGACCCGAAAGTGGCAGGATCAGTCTGGGCAGGATCGCTATTCGACTGAGGTTGTTCTGCAAGGGTTTGGCTCTACCCTCGTAATGCTGGATGCGCGCGGTGAAGGCGGTGGCGGAGGCTACGGTGGCGGCCAGGCAGGCGGCTACGGCGGTGGTCAGGCCGGCGGCGGATATGGAGATCCGTACGGTGCACCTTCCGGTTCACCGGCACCAGCATCAGGCGGGATCGACGACGACGAGATTCCGTTCTAAGCAAAACGGAGAACAAAGATGACATGGTCCTTCCCGGTTGGCCGCTTGCTCGGCTCAGAGCTGAGGGTCCATGTCACGTTCTTCCTACTGTTGGCTTGGGTCGGATTCGCGGCCTATTCCAATGGTGGATGGCCCGCAGCCATCGACAACCTACTGTTTGTTCTGGCGCTTTTTGCCTGTGTCGTTGCGCATGAATTCGGTCATGCACTCATGGCGCGGCGGTATGGCATTCGAACACCCGATATCACGCTGCTGCCAATTGGCGGTCTTGCCCGGCTGGAACGTATGCCGGAAAAACCGATGCAAGAGGTTCTGGTGGCGCTTGCCGGACCTGCTGTAAACATCGTGATCTGGGTGGTGTTTTTGATCCTCGGCGCCAGAATGCAGATCGAAACACTGACACAAATCGACTCGGCACAGTCCGATCTTCTCAGCCGATTGGCCTACGTCAATTTATTCCTTGCCGTGTTTAACATGATCCCTGCGTTTCCGATGGATGGTGGTCGCGTTTTTCGCGCTTTGCTGTGCCTGAAAATGGATCGGGTCAAAGCCACTCGCGTAGCGGCTCTGGGCGGCCAGATGGTTGCGGTTGGACTGGGCTTTCTGGGGCTGACCTCGGGCAATCCGATCCTTGTTTTGATTGCCGTATTTGTCTTCATCGCAGCCAATGCAGAAAGTCAGGATGTCGCCATGCGTTCGATCGCGCGGCGTGTATTGGCCCGCGATGCGATGATTACTGAATTTCAGTCACTGTCGCCAAACGATACACTCAACACCACGGCTCAAGCCGTAATTCACACGACGCAGCACGAGTTTCCAGTTCTGGAGACCGATGGCAGCTTGCTGGGTTTTGTAACGCGTGAGCGCCTGTTTGCTGCGCTGGCAAGCGATCACCCCCGATCTGATCCCGCAACTTCTGTCATGGACACAGATATCCCCCGCGTTTTGCTGACTAGCGGATTGGAAACAGTTCTGGACAAGCTACACCACGGGGCACCTGCCATAGCTGTATGTACCGAAGGCGGTCGAATGATCGGTTATATTACCCGCGAGAACATCGGCGAGTTGATGGTTATCAGAGGGCGCTGATTCCTCTATTTATCATCAGGTTGCCAGCGCATCCTCAAGCACAGACAAGACGGCATCGCGCGGGACATCAGAGGTTACAAAAGCGTTGCCAATTCCACGCGCCAGAATAAAGCGCAACTGACCGTCCACGACCTTTTTGTCCTGACCCATCAATTCAACCAAAGCCTCCGCCCCAGGTAGGTCACCCGGAATGTCCGCCAGATCGGTTTTCATACCCATCGCGCGCAAATGCGCACGCACACGGCTGGGATCTTCTTGCGAGCACAGGCCCAAACGAGCTGAGAGCTCAAAAGCTAACGCGCAGCCAATCGCGACCCCTTCTCCATGAAGCAGTCGATCCGAATAACCCGTCGCTGCCTCGAGCGCATGACAGAATGTATGTCCCAGATTTAGCAGGGCCCGATCTCCCTGCTCGGTCTCATCTCGGGATACGATATCCGATTTCATCTGTACTGAACGCGTTACGGCCTGGACGCGCGCCGCCATATCTCCGGATGACAATGCCGGTCCATTCTCTTCCAACCATTCAAAGAAGGATGCGTCACCCAGCAGACCATATTTGACGACCTCGCCGTAGCCCGCCAAAAAGTCCCGCGCCGTCAGCGTACCCAATACAGAGATGTCTGCCAAAACCAGTGAAGGTTGATGAAAAGCGCCAATCAGGTTCTTGCCTTGAGGTGCGTTTATTCCTGTCTTTCCGCCAACTGAACTGTCCACCTGCGCCAGCAACGAGGTCGGGATCTGAACAAACCTCACTCCGCGCCGCAGAACGGCTGCGGCGAAACCCGCCAGATCACCGATGACGCCGCCGCCAAAGGCCACCACTACATCACGACGTTCGATCTTTTCCGCCAACAACCACTCGACGGCGCGTTCAAAATGCGGCCAGCTTTTGGTTGCCTCCCCCGCAGGCAGGGCAAGCGCTGTCATTTCGATGCCAGATGCAGCCAAACCCGCCCGCAATCCCTCAAGATGAATGGACGCAACCGTTTCATCTGTCAGAACCGCAACCCTTGGGCGCGGCAGCAGCGGTGCGATCCGTGCGCCCGCCTGAGCCAGCAGATCAGGACCAATCTCAACATTGTAGGATCGATCACCCAGGTCTACGAAAACAGTCTGATGCATTTACTTCTGTTCCAAAACATCGGGACGCGTTGCCAGTTCGGCCAATACACGATCCACCATATCCTCAATCGCTGTATCAGCGTCCGAGTCCGCCACAAGATCAGCCTGCGCATAAATCGGAACACGCGCCTCGTACAACGCGCGCAAGGTCGCATGGGGGTCTGAGGTACGCAGCAGCGGCCGCGTATCCTTGTGCCTTACCCGGCCCCACAACACTTCCAGATCCGCACGCAACCAGACGGAAACACCTCGGTCTGAAATCATCTGGCGGTTTTCGCCGGATAAAAAGGCGCCACCTCCGGTGGATAGGATACCTTTTTCTTCATCCAACAACCTGCCAATGACCTGACTTTCCTTCGAGCGAAAAAACGGCTCGCCGTCGCGTTCAAATATCTCCGGGATCGTCATGTTGGCCGCCGATTCGATCTCGGCGTCGCTGTCCAGAAACGGAACCGACAGTCGCGCAGCCAAAGCACGCCCCACCGCTGTCTTACCAGCGCCCATCATACCAACCAAAACAACGGTTTTGTGCAGATCAAAGCTCTGCGCGTTGCCCGGATTTGACGTGTTATGCTTAATTTCGCTCATTTCACCGTGAATGACGTGATCTTGGGAAAAATGCCAGTTATAACTTGGGCAAAAGCGAAAATTGAGGCAGCGTTAAACCATGGGCCGTCTGATCAAGTTCCTGATATACCTTATTTGCCTCGGCTTCATCGGGCTGGTGGCGTATGCCTATGTCGGGCCATTCTTTGGCGCAGATTTCTCTGCGCCTCAAAGTGAAATCCGAGAACCGGTTATCCTGAATGTTGACTAGAACCGCGCTGCTTGCGCTTGTTCTGGCAGGAACAGCTCAGGCCCAGACGCAGGAACCACTTTCCGTCATCGACTGGCTGGACAACCCACCCGAGAACCTTCCGGGCACCGTCTTGCTGGAACCACCGGTGACCCAAACCGGATTGCAGCCGGATGTTCAGGTCACGCCTCTCGAGGCTCTTTCGCCGCCGCTTGGCCTTGTGTCTTCATCGGTAACCGGCCTTCCTGTCGATCTGTGGCAAGGCAGTGATCCGGAACGCCTCGCCGAGTTGATCAAGCGTGTCCCGGTCAAATCCAATCCAGCTATGCAAAAGCTGTTGTTCACACTGCTGCTTTCTGAAGCGCGCGCGCCCACTGGCACGGGAAAGCAAGACGTGCTTCTGATGGCGAGGCTCGATCGGCTCATGCAACTCGGGGCTTCGGATCCAGTCCAATCGCTTGTTCAATTGGCTGGACCAACCGACACGCCAGAACGCTTTAAACGCTGGTTCGATGCGACGCTGCTTACAGGTGACGAAGATCGCAGCTGTACGGCATTGATCGCCCAACCTCATCTGTCGCGCGACTACTCGGCCCAGATTTTCTGCAAGGCTCGTAGAGGTGACTGGTCCTCGGCTGCACTGACGCTCGAAGCTGCGCACGCATTGCAGGTGATGTCCCCGGAACAACTCGATCTTATGGATCGTTTTCTCAGCCCCGAGATGTTTGAAGGGGCCGCGTATCTTCCCCAACCTGATAACCCGGATCCCCTGACCTTTCGCCTTTTCGAAGCGATTGGTGAACGGTTGCCGAGCGCCCCGTTGCCTCGGGCCTTCGCAAACGCCGATCTGCGCGATGTCGCGGGCTGGAAAGCCCAGATCGAAGCTGCAGAGCGTTTGACGCGCATTGGGGCACTGACCCCTAATCAATTGCTGGGCCTCTACACCGAGCGGTCTCCGGCAGCATCGGGGGCAGTGTGGGATCGGGTCGCTGCAGTTCAGCGATTTGAAACCGCGCTGGAAACACGCAATTCCGAAGCCATCGCCAAATCACTCCCGGTCGTCTGGGAACAAATGCGAAGTGTCGGCCTTGAGGTGCCTTTCGCCGAACTGTTTGCAGCGCGTCTGGTTAACATAAAGCTACCAACGGCCTCAGCTGAAAATCTTCGTTGGAGAATTCTGCTGCTATCCGAGCTTTATGAGAATGCAGCGCTAAAGGTTCCGGACAATTCACAGGAAAATCAGTATCTGGCCGCGCTGGCACAAGGTGATCCGGGACGCGCGCCCTCCCCATCCCCACTCGCAGATGCCATTTCTGAAGGGTTTGTCTGGGCCGCGCCCGTTCCATCAGATATCAACGCAATGCTGGACAATGGTCAGCTTGGCGAGGCCATTCTAGAAGCGATGCACCTGTTTGCGCATGGCGCGCGTGGCAATTTGGTAGACCTGACAGCTGCCATCGCAGCATTCCGTCGCGTTGGGCTCGAGGATACAGCAAGACGGGCAGCGCTTCAGCTTATGATCCTGCAGGGTACATGAGTATGACTGCGCCAGCGACGCAAGACCTTTGGATTTCAACGTTTCTGGAGGCGCAGGCGGCAGAGCTTGGGGCTGCGACCAATACCCTGCTGGCCTATGGTCGCGACCTCAAGGATTTCTCATCTTGGCTGGAACGTCATAAATCAGGCTTTGCTGAGGCTGACCGCGATCAGATCGAAGGTTATCTGATTGATTGTGATGCGCAGGGGCTGTCACGGTCTACGCGTGCGCGGCGTCTTTCGGCCATCAAACAACTCTATCGCTTTGCCTTTGAAGAAGGTTGGCGCGACACCAATCCCGCAATCCAGATAAAAGGTCCAGGCCGCCAAAAGCGGCTACCCAAAACTCTGGATGTTGTTGAAGTAGATCGTTTGCTGGATGCAGCACGACAGACAGGCCGAAGCACGGCAGACAAGATACGCAACACGTGCCTGATGGAAGTCCTCTACGCGACCGGGATGCGCGTCACTGAACTGGTATCGCTGCCAGTTTCATCTGCGCGTGGTGACCCACGGATGTTGCTGGTTCTGGGCAAAGGTGGAAAAGAGCGGATGGTGCCGCTGTCCCCACCCGCTCGCGATGCGTTGGCGGCGTGGCTTACAGTCCGGGATGAGGCTGAGGAAGAAACTGTTTCCAAAGGCGGACAACGATCCCGTTTTCTATTTCCTTCGCGCGGCAAATCAGGTCATCTCACGCGGCACAGGTTCTTTCTTCTTGTGAAAGAGCTGGCGGTTCACGGCGGTGTTTCACCCGAAAAGGTCACCCCGCATACGCTGCGCCACGCATTTGCGACGCATCTGTTGGCAAATGGCGCTGATCTGCGCTCGATCCAGACGTTGCTTGGCCATGCCGACGTGGCAACAACCGAAATATATACGCATGTTCTGGATGAACGCCTGTCCGAACTGGTCCTTCAGCATCATCCGTTGGCTAAGGACGATGAGAAGAACAAGGGCTAACCCCTTGATTGGGCGGGGCCGCGGCCCCATAACGGATGCAACAACACTAATATTCAAGGAACGATGGAACCCAACCCTTCTCTGATTGATGGTGCCTTCTGGATTACGACCGGCTCTATCTTACTATTGCTCGTGCTGTCGGGCTTCTTCTCAGGCTCAGAAACTGCGCTTACCGCGTCTTCTCGCGGCAAGCTTCGGGCACAGGCAGACAAGGGATCGCGGGGGGCACAAAAAGCGCTCGACATCACCGACGACAACGAGCGCCTCATTGGGTCTGTCCTTCTGGGCAACAACCTCGTCAACATCCTGGCGGCGTCGCTGGCGACAGCTTTGTTTACGCGCTTGTTCGGCGAAAGCGGTGTGGCGCTTGCGACTTTGGTGATGACCCTGCTGGTTCTGATCTTCGCTGAAGTCCTGCCCAAGACATATGCCATTACGAACGCGGAAAAGGCTGCGGCGGCGGTTGCCCCGGTTATAAGCGTTGTCGTTACGGTGTTTTCCCCGGTTGTTGCGGCTGTACGGTTGTTGGTGCGTGGCGTACTGCGCCTGTTCGGGGTGAAAATCGACCCAGACAGCAATATCCTTGCGGTGCGTGAAGAAATCGCTGGCGCCCTGCAACTGGGCCACTCTGAAGGTGTCGTTGAAAAAGAGGACCGTGACCGTATCCTTGGTGCATTGGACCTTGGTGACCGCGCGGTCGAGGAAATCATGCTTCACCGCTCAAACATCGAAATGATCGACGCCGATGCCGAGCCTGAAGCGATCCTGAAACAATGCCTGGAAAGCCCGCATACGCGCCTTCCCGTCTTTCGAGATGAGCCCGAGAACATTGTCGGAGTGGTCCATGCCAAGGATTTGTTCCGAGCAATGTACGCTCAGGTCGGTGGCGCCGACGGCGATACAGAGAAGCTGCGGTCGTTCGACATCTCCAAAGTTGCGAATGACCCTTATTTTGTGCCTGAAACCACGACCCTCGACGATCAGATGCGAGAGTTCCTGCGCATGCACAGCCACTTCGCCCTTGTGGTCGATGAATACGGCTCGCTGCGCGGCTTGATCACGCTCGAGGACATTCTGGAAGAAATCGTGGGCGAAATTGCTGACGAATTCGACATCGACGAAGAGGTCCCGGTGACCCGCACCGAGGATGGTCAGTTTCTTGTTGAAGGCGCCATGACCATCCGAGACGCGAACCGCGCGCTGGACTGGTCACTGCCGGATGAAGAAGCAAATACCCTTGCGGGTCTCGTAATTCACGAAGCGCAGATGATCCCGATTGTCGGACAGGTGTTTTCGTTCCACGGCTTCCGTTTCGAGGTCACGGCCCGCGAAGGAAACCGTATCACGGGTTTGAAGGTCAGACCCCTCTGACTCAACTCCGAATGTTGAAAACGACACAGTCGGTCGTTTTTTCGACAGATAGATATCGCACTGCCACGCACCTTCGCTTCAAACAAGGAGGTGTGAATGAAAAGCTCGTGTCAGGTTGTTGTCATTGGCGGCGGTGTAGTCGGTTGTTCTGTACTATATCATCTGACCAAGCTGGGCTGGTCAGATGTGATGCTGCTCGAGCGTTCGGAGTTGACCAGTGGTTCAACCTGGCATGCTGCCGGTGGCTTTCATACGCTGAACGGCGACACCAACATGGCTGCGCTGCAGGGCTACACGATCCGTCTCTACAAAGAGCTGGAAGAAATCACCGGCATGTCGTGCGGGCTGCATCACGTGGGTGGCGTCACGCTGGCCGACAATCAGGATCGGTTCGACATGCTATTGGCGGAACGCGCCAAGCATCGCTTCATGGGGCTTGAGACAGAGATTGTTGGTCCGGAAGAAATCAAGAAGATCGCCCCAATCACCAACACCGACGGTATCATAGGGGCGCTGTACGACCCGCTTGACGGGCATCTCGACCCCTCGGGTACGACGCATGCCTATGCCAAAGCAGCGCGGATGGGCGGCGCGACGATCGAGACCCACTGCATGGTGCGCGAAACCAATCAGCGGCCAGATGGCACCTGGGATGTGGTTACCGACAAAGGTACGATCCATTCCGAGCATATCGTGAACGCAGGGGGCCTGTGGGCGCGTGAGGTCGGCGCAATGGCCGGTATCTATTTCCCACTGCACCCAATGGAGCACCAATACCTCGTCACGGATTCGATCCCTCAAATCGAGGCAATCATAGATGCCGGTGGTGAGCATCCGCACGTGATGGACCCGGCTGGCGAAAGCTATCTGCGTCAGGAGGGTCGCGGTCTGTGTATCGGGTTCTATGAGCAACCCTGTAAACCTTGGGCAGTCGACGGCACGCCATGGGATTTCGGGCACGAACTGTTGCCGGATGACTATGACAAGATCACTGACAGTATCGAGTTTGCATATAAACGGTTCCCCGTTCTGGCCGAGGCTGGCGTAAAATCGGTTATCCACGGACCCTTTACCTTTGCACCTGATGGAAACCCGCTGGTTGGCCCCGTTCCCGGCGTTCGAAACTACTGGTCCGCATGCGGTGTGATGGCAGGGTTCAGTCAGGGCGGTGGCGTTGGTCTGACGCTGGCACAGTGGATGATCGAAGGTGAACCCGAACGAGACGTCTTTGCCATGGACGTGGCGCGCTTTGGCGACTGGATCAGTCCCGGCTATACACGCCCCAAAGTGATCGAAAACTATCAGAAACGTTTCAGCGTGGCTTATCCGAACGAGGAACTGCCCGCCGCGCGGCCCAACCGCACAACGCCGATGTATGATATTTTCTCGGACCTTGGCGCTGTCTGGGGGCAGCAATATGGGCTTGAGGTTCCGAATTACTTCGCAAAAGGCGATGAGCCCACATATGAAACACCCTCATTCCGTCGCTCGGACGCATTTGACGCCACAGGGCGAGAGGTGCGCGCCGTGCGCGAGGGCGTTGGCATCAACGAAGTCCACAACTTTGGAAAATACCTCGTAACTGGCGCAGGCGCGCGCGCTTGGCTCGATCGGGTCATGGCAGGTCGCATCCCCAAACCCGGTCGCCTGACCCTGACACCCATGCTGTCACCCAAAGGAAAGCTCATCGGAGACTTCACCGTCTCATGCCTGAGCGAGACCGAGTTCCAACTGACCGCATCTTATGGCAGCCAAGCCTTCCACATGCGCTGGTTTCTGCAGCACCAGGAAGCCGGCGTGTCAGTCGAAAACATCAGCGACAGAAGGAACGGTTTCCAGATTGCAGGCCCGCTTGCCGCTAAGGTTCTGGCGGCATGTACACGGGATGATGTCTCGAGCCTCAAGTTTCTGGATGTACGCCGCATGACTGTCGGTATGAACGAGTGCATTGTCCAAAGGGTCAGCTACACCGGTGATCTGGGGTATGAAATCTACTGCGATCCGATGGCGCAGCGGCAACTCTGGCATACGCTTTGGCAAGCCGGTGAACCGCATGGCATGGTTCCCTTCGGCATGCGCGCGATGATGAGCCTGCGGCTCGACAGGTTCTTTGGTTCGTGGATGAGGGAGTTCTCTCCTGACTACACGGCCGCGGAAACCGGGCTGGACAGGTTCATCTCATTCTCCAAAAACACTGACTTTGTAGGCCGCTCAGCAGCCGAAGCTGAACGCGCCGAAGGCACCCAGCGCAAGCTGGTCGCATTTGAGGTCGACGCGGATGATGCCGATGTGAATGCCTATGAGCCGATCTGGCTGGACGGCGCCGTCGTTGGTTTCTGTACCTCGGGCGGGTATTCGCACTTTGCAGAGAAATCCATCGCAATGGGATTCTTGCCATCTGACCGGATTACGGACGGGTTGGAAGTGGAAATCGAGATACTGGGCCAAATGCGAAAGGCACATGTGATCTCCACCCCTTTGTTTGACCCGGACGGGGAACGTATGCGGGGGTGACACTGCTTGCCGGTGGCGGCAAGGTGGTGGGATGAAGAAGATACCCATCATTTTGTTGGCTGCCGGTCAATCCAGCCGTATGGGCGATACGGACAAGCTGATGCAGCTTGTTGAAGGCATCCCGCTATTGCGCCGCTCAGCAATGACGGCGCTGGCAGCTGCCCCAGTGTATGCAGCCCTGCCCCCGGCCCCACACCCGCGCTACAGGGCTCTTGATGGGTTAGATGTGCAAAAGGTTGAAATCCCTGACGCGGCTGAAGGGATGAATGCCAGCCTCCGAGGGGCATTGAAACACATTCCCGCAGATGCACGCGCGGTGATGGTTTTACTAGCCGATTTGCCTGAACTAACAACCAGCGACCTTCAATCCGTCTCGGCCTCGGTTGCGGCCAACCCAGACAATCTGGTCTGGCGTGGGGCCACTGAAACCGGAAAGCCTGGTCATCCAGTCATTTTCGACCGTTCCCTGTTCGACCAGCTATCGAACCTGATGGGAGACACCGGCGCACAATCTGTGGTTCGCCAGCACGCAGACAAGGTGCATTTGCATCGGCTTCCCGCCGATAATGCGTTGCTGGATCTTGATACGCCCGAAGACTGGGCAAGCTGGCGTACCCAAAGAAGGTCCCAAACGTAACGCGGCCCGGTCTTTGTCGACCGGGCCGGTTGCCCAAATTATAGGACTACCACTTTCACCAACACCGAAAGCGCAGTCTGGTCGTCATAAGACGCCGACTATTCCGCTGCCGAACCGAAACAAGACCCCCTCGTTAACATGCCGCTCAGCGCTTCCGGTGACTGAGATAAACCCTTCAGCACCCCCTTGTGCCTTTGGGTTCCCCCTCACTTGGGCAAGATCATCGTCACCGATCAGGTCGTTCCAAACAATGTAAAATTGGAAGAAACGGTTAATTTTGTGACATTTGGAATGGTTTTTGCGCAACAACGCAGAACGCGAATTTCAACCCTTGGTTGATCTTCACGTAACGGCAACTTGCACAGAAACAGAGGTTACAGCAGACATATTCTCAAATATGACAATTCAACAGAGACCTAAGGGCCATTTGACGGCCAATTTGTCACTCTGCCCGCAACCCAAGGAAGATCGAATTATCAAGCGAAAAGGTGACGGATTTTTTGTTAACAAAAATGATTCAATTCAACCCTTTTCACCCTTTGACCGCGATTCCGGCAACAATCCACCGATTCGTGGACGTCTTTCGCCAGCCGATTCCTTCGTTTCGACGGACGGTTCGGCGGCATACAACATCGGGAATAAGGCAAAATTAAGATTTATTAATTGATCAGTCAGAAAACGCTCAGGCTGATGCGCCATCTCTTGTTTCAACGCGCGTACGCAAGCGTGCCGTATACAGGAGACATAATCAGAATGAGCATTCGCAAATCCTCTCGCCTTTATCCTCGTACAACAAACTGGATCGGTGCCAGTGCACTGGGCGCAGCTTTGCTTGCCGGGACAGCAATACCTTCATTGGCAGACGAAGCTCTGGCCGACCTAGTCGAAACCGTATCGCCTTCGGTTGTGACCATCGTCGCAGTACAGGACGCTGCCCCCGTCCCGGCTCAGGGACAGGAATTCGATTTCGAAGGCCACCCGTTCGGTGAGTTCTTCAAACGCTTTGGTGGGCCAGAAGGCTTCAAGATGCCGGACCGTGGCCCAAGCCAAGGTCTGGGATCGGGCTTTGTTCTCGATGAAGACGGTTATATCGTCACCAACCACCACGTCGTAGATAACGCCAGCACCATCACGGTTCGCCTCAGCGACGATCGTTCGTTCGAGGCAGAAATCGTCGGCACCGACCCGCTGACTGATATCGCCGTGCTCAAGATTGACGCCGGCGAAGCACTGCAGCCAGTGAAACTTGGTGACAGCGACGTTATTCGCGTGGGCGAAGATGTTGTCGCAATCGGTAACCCCTTTGGCCTGAACGCTACAGTCACAACTGGTATTGTATCGGCCAAGGGTCGCAACATTTCCGAAGGCCCCTATGCCGAGTTTATCCAAACCGATGCCGCCATCAACAAAGGCAACTCGGGTGGCCCGCTTTTCAACATGGAAGGTGAGGTTGTTGGCGTAAACTCAGCGATCTACTCGCCAAGCGGCGGATCCGTGGGCCTCGGCTTTGCCGTAACCTCGAATATCGTCGATCACATCACCGCCGACTTGCGCGATGATGGTCAGGTCAGCCGAGGCTGGCTGGGTGTATCGATCCAGAACGTCAGCCCCGAACTGGCTGCGGCTATGGGTATCGATACTGCAACCGGCGCGCTCGTGTCAGACATTGTCAGCGGCAGCCCAGCGGACGGTGTTCTGCAGCAAGGTGACGTGATCCTGACATTCAACGACGAAGCCGTTGATTCCAGTAGCGATCTGCCAATCTTGGTCGGCACGACCAAAGTGGGCACCGATAGCGTGATCACCGTCCTGCGCAACGGCCAGGAAGAGCAGCTTGAACTGACCATCGGTCAGCATCAGGCGGCCTCAGCCGAGGCAGATGTCACTGTTGATGACAAGGTCGCCGGTACGTCGCTGGGCGTGACTGTCGCACCGTTGACTGAGACCGCGCGTGCCGAAATGGGCGTTGGTGAGAACGTTGATGGCGTCGTCGTGACTGGATTGAGACCGGATAGCCCTGCCGCCAAAGCAGGCCTGCAGCGTGGCGATGTGATCGTCAAACTGGGGGAACTGGAGACCGTGACCCCAGATGATCTGAAAGCTGCGCTGGAAAGCGAGAAAACGGACCCGGCTCTGGTGCTGATCAATCGTGGCGGAAATCAGATTTTCGTCGCGGTCGAGATCGCCTGATCTGAAACCCTGCGCGAGCCACATGATGGGGATATCTGGCACGCGCTATTCCTGGCTGACACGATTTGTCCACGTGCTGTCGGGACAGCCGGGTGCGTAAACCGCACCCGGCATGTTTTTTTAAATCTATATCCGTGCTTATATCGTGATTGAAAGGAAACCCTACAATGAGCAGACGCCTCCTGATCGTCGAAGATGATACCGACACACGCGACTTCATTGCCAAAGGGTTTGGCGAAGAAGGTTACGTTGTCGAAACCGCAGCCGATGGCCGCGAAGGTCTGTACCATGCGACGGATGGCGGTTTCGATGCAGTCGTGCTGGACCGGATGCTGCCCGGACTGGACGGCCTGTCGATGATCAAGTCCATGCGGGCCGCGGGTCTGAATACTCCTGTGCTGATGCTGACCGCGATGAGCGCGGTTGACGAACGGGTCAAAGGCCTGCGCGGGGGCGCAGATGACTATCTGGTCAAGCCCTTCTCGTTTCAGGAATTGCACGCGCGGATCGAGGCGCTGTTAAGACGGCCACAGGAATCGGAAGAGACCCCTACGCTGACCTGCAAGGACCTCGAAATGGATCTGCTGACCCGCAAAGTAACACGTGGCGGTCGCGACATTACGCTGACACCGCGCGAGTTTCAGATCCTTGAGTTTTTCCTGCGTCGCAAAAACCGGGTAATCTCACGCACCATGTTGCTTGAAGGCGTCTGGGACTACCATTTCGATCCCAATACCAATGTTGTCGATGTACATATTTCCAAGCTGCGCAGGCAGCTTGATGAAGGTGGCGCAGAACCCTTGATCGAAACCGTTCGCGGCGCCGGATACATGGTATCTGATGGCTAACCTGCGACTGTCGTTCAATAATTCTCGAACGCGGTTGGTTCTGGCAAGCATGGTACTCAGCACCATGCTGACTGCCGCTGTGCTAGCATTGGTTTATGTCACGGCCAACCGGACCATCGAAGGTGAAACGCGCTCAGTTGTGTCCGCTGAACTCACCGGCCTTGCAGATGAATACGAGAGACGCGGATTGCTTGGGCTTATGAATGCCATTGAGCGGCGCATTCCATCTGCGTCCGAACGTGATGCGCTTTATCTGCTGACGGATCGTTTCGGAACCAAACTGGCGGGCAATCTGCGTCAGTGGCCGGAAGGGATCGCTGCAGGTAGCGGCTGGGTCGATCTTGAGCTTCGAAAGGCCGAAGACGAACAATATGTCCCGATATCTGCCGCATCGATCAGATTGCCAGGTGGTGAGCGGCTGTTGGTTGGTCGCGATGCCCTCGCCCGTCAACAATTCGACCGGGTTCTATTCCACTCGGTCGCCCTGGCGCTGGCCATTGCATTAGCCTTAAGCATGTTGACCGGCTGGCTGCTGACACGGCTGGTTTTCTCGCGCCTCAAGGACATAGCGGATACTGCGGATCATATCGTGTCGGGCGATCTCACTCAGCGGATGCAACAACGCGGATCAGGCGACGAGTTCGATCAGGTCGCGGGCACTCTGAACAACATGCTGGATCGGATAGAGGAGTTGGTCAGCAACCTTCGGACGACCTCAAATTCGATTGCACATGACTTGCGCTCACCCCTGTCCAGATTGCGGCAACGAGTGGAAACACTGTGCGATCCCGAAAAGTCCGATCTGGACCGAGAAATCGACGTTGCCCGGGCAACCGGAGAAATCGACCATGTATTGAAAGTACTCAGCCAGTTGACTGATATTTCTCGTGCCGAAGCAGGCCTCGGGCGTGAGCAGTTCGAACAGGTTGATCTGCAGCAGCTCGTTGGTGATGTTGTTGAACTCTACGAGCCGGTCGCTGCTGATCAGGGTATTGAGCTTGAAGTCACAGGCACAGCGAAACCTATCCAGGGGCATCGACCTTTGCTGTCACAGGCGCTTTCAAACCTGTTGGAAAACGCCATGCGTTATGCCCCGCAAGGCACTGCGATTACAATTGAAATTGGTCAGGAAGGCCCATTTGCACTGCTTAGCGTACGTGATCGTGGCCCTGGTGTGCCAGAGGCTGATCTGGCCCGACTGCAGTTGCCCTTTGTCACGCTTGACCCCGCACGAACCGAGCGCAATTCAGGCCTTGGTCTGGCACTGGTCGCTGCGATTTCCCACATGCATGGAGGAACATTCCTTGCACGCAACCGGGATCCGGGCTTGGAAACAACTTTGAAGCTGGCACGGCGATCCTAGGAAGGGATACCATTGATCGCCATGTTTTTGTTCTTATAGCGTTTGTCTTCGGTGACATCCTCGCCGAACCACTCGGGCGGAACAAATTCATGCGCCTCAGTTTCCGAGGCAAACTCGACTTCAACCAAGCGCAGCGGTGACAGATCTCCCTGAAACACATCTAGTTCAAAGCTCAGACCACCGGGCAGTCTGCCCGTGAAACGCTCCTTCTCGACCCGACGCCCCTCAGTCTCGGGCCAAAACGTCCCAAATTGCTGTTCCGAGATTTCGGCTTCACGCTCGACACGAACCAAGCCACCACTGCCTTTGAGGGTTAGAAAAAAGCTGTCGTTCTTCTGGCGTAGGCGCAGCTCTGTCGAATCCTCGGGCGCAGTCAGGTAACCTTGCCTCACAACTGCCTTCTTGGCCTCGTTCAAATCCGGCAATTCAGATACGAGGAATTTACGTTCGATTTCCTTGCTCATTTGGCAGACACCAATCCATTCTCGAGTTCGTTGAACAGCGATCTGTAGGCCTTCGCTGCAGGGCTGCGCCCGGCAAATGTGCACACCGGAGCCCGGTATTGCCCCATCCGCTCAATATCTGCAGCAAACGGCACGCAGGTTTTCAGGAACCTCTTTCGATAGAGTTTTCGCATAGCCTTCATCGTGTCCAGATGCATGGTTTTGCGTCGTTGGACCATTGAGAAAAACGCGCGTAGCTTCTTTTTCTGCAACCGGTTTTCATCAAAGAATCCAACCAACTGTTCGAATGTACGCTCTGAAAGAGTACTGGGGATAACCGGCACAACGATCATATCCGCAGCCTTGAAAATGTTCTCAGACAGAGTCGAGAAGTTCGGAGGACAATCCAGAACGATCACATCATAATCGCCACCAACTGATTGCAGAGCCTTCTTCAACCGCGATCGTTTGTTCCGCATTCGGGACAGAAACACGTCGAAATCACGAAACGTTAGATTGGCTGGTAATACGTCCAAACCTTCGAAATCACTTGCCCGGATCGCTTTGGTAAAGCGTTTCACATCCTCGAAGAACCGCGCCTCAGTCAGCTTTTTCGATGGCTTAATCCGTAAGTAGAACCCCGAGGCCCCTTGCGGATCCAAATCGCACAACAACACGCGTTGCCCGGCTTGCGCATACTCGTAGGCCAAATTGACCGAAGTGGCGGTTTTGCCGACACCGCCCTTGTTGCTGTAGCAGGCAATGATCTTCATTCCTCAATCTCCCTGCGCATGAAACAAACTGCGGAACAGGTCTCGAATTTGCGGTCCATCAAAGTGTTCGAAATTCGAAATCACGCGGTCACGTTCAGCTTTTTGCCTTTGGTCCAACACTGCAATCAGCCCGCCAACAGCCATCCCCAATTCGGCATCTATCCGTGCGGTTGCGTTGCTTCTTTGATCGGCGAATTCCAACAAAGCTTCTTGCTGCACAGAATAGTCATTGAAGAGTCCGAGATTATCCTGAAGCTTTTTCAATGGCTTGATGATCGTTTTGAAAGCTCTCGCATCAAACAAAGGCGCAAAAAACTCCATCAGATAACGTAGCTTCTTACAATCGATGCGCAGTTCATGAACTGCTTCGTCCGGGGTATCGGCGGTAATGCTGCGGGCAAGTTTGCAAACCTTGCGATACCGTTTCCAGATCAGAGCACACGCATATTCGTAGGCACCACGATCTGCATTCGGACCAGCCTGCAGATTAGAAAGACCCTGAAACTGCTCAGCCAGCGCATCCATCGTTTCGACATAAGATTTGCTTCGAAACCTGCGGGATAAGCGCGACAGTTCCTGGGTTCGCTCTCGCTCAAACTGATCCATCATCTTCTGCACACCGACGTGAAGAGAGGGCGGCAACATGCTGAAATAAATCTCTTTATCCAGAAGATATACATCCAGATCGCGCAAGCGACCCGTAGGTGTCATCAGATCAGAAAACGTACGTTTCAACTCTGCGGTCTTCTCTTCTGAGAATACACCTTTGAACAAGCTGAGTACTGACCGAACTCGTCGTAGTGAGACGCGGTAATCATGCAGAAATTCAGTGTCGATATCCGCGATAACTCCTTCTTCGTTCTGCCGGGCAACGTGCAGGAAGGTCCGAATGATATCGCCAGCCGCTTCGATTGCACGTTCTTCGTGACCCAGCGGGATATGCGGTTTGGCCTGATATCGGCCAAGATCAGGGAAAAGTGCCTTGAACAATGGTTCAATACCGCCATCAGCGTGGCCAAGCTCTGACATCGCCGCACAGGTTTTGCTGTATGCCCGATCGTATCCGCGCAGATGGTGCAACCAAACGATCGTAGTGGCACCTTGTGCACTGTTGAGCGCCATAACGGATCCACGCACCTGCGTTTTTTGGAGTTCATCCAATACCGAGAGCGAGCTGGTTTCTACCCGACCATCCCCGAGAACTGTTAACGCTCGCAATTTGGGGAATTTAGCCAATGCACTGCGCACAGGACCTTCGGGTAATTCCTGAGCAAACTTACCATTCCCTTTGGCCTTTTGCGAAATAACGCCGACATCTCGTTGAACCAGATGCAGCAAGCCACTGGTTTCGATCAGAAGCCTTCCAGAGGTGCGCAGCGACTGATCATGGCAATCCAGAAGTTTGAAAGGCCTCTCTGAGGTTTTCGCCTCAAATTTGACGGATAGTTTTTCAAGGTTCCCCAGCTGACCAGCATCAAACGTCCCGGGAATAACAAAAACACTGTCCGACATGTTTGTCATGACCTGCCCTTCCCAAGAGTGCTCAGATGCTCATCCATCAACGGGTCTCTGCTCCTTTGAAAACCGGGCCCGTCTTCGATGGCGCGTCTCTGGATTGTCTTCAGAGTTTTCCATCCAGCACAAACGAGATTCCATTCTTGTCTGAGTTGGCTTCAGCTTCCTTGTCATGGTCATCCGACCCTCACAAAATCATGGAACCGCTTTTCCCAACACCCATCAAGGAAAACCCCGATTTACCCAGCGTCATCACCACTATGCCAGCAAGCCCGCACGGCCAACTCACACGATTGCTGGCAGCGATGAATAGCCTCGAAACCGGATCCGTCCTCCTCCCACGCGCTCATCCAGCAACCTGAAATCCGGATATCTTTGCAGGAACCGCCCCAGCGCAACGCGCCCTTCGAGCCGCGCCAGTGTCAGGCCGACGCAGACATGTGGCCCCCCAGCAAAGGCCAGATGGCGATTGGGCTTGCGCGATATGTCAAATTTCTTCGGATCATCGAAGACTGCTGGATCCCGGTTTGCTGCGCCGATACAGAGATGCAAGTTGGTTCCCTTCGGTATGTTCAAACCATCCAACTCGATATCGGCAGTGGCTTCCCGATTGCCGAACTGATTTGGCGAGCGAAAGCGAAGAATCTCTTCAACCGCTGGGTTGATCAGATCGGGATCATCCAACAGCCGCCGACGCTGCTCCGGGTAATCGTTAAGCAATGCCAAACCGTTACCAATCAGGTTTGTAGTCGTTTCGTGTCCGGCGTTCAGGATGAAGATACAGTTCTGTAGCAACTCGATTTCACTCAGTTGACCATCTGCCCCTTCCCCTCGGATCAGGCGGGTCAGAACATCTGTCTCCGGGTCACCAGGTTTCGTTCGCCTGCGGGTAACCAGATCACTGAGATATTCTTTGAACTCAGTAACAGCCGCATCGCCTGTGGCCATTTGCTGTTCGGTCAACGAAGGTTCGAGAGCGCCCAGAATTGCAAGCGACCAGTCGCGCAATGGGTCGCGCTCATCCATTGGTACATCAAGCAGATTACCAATGATCTGAATGGGAATGGTTGAGGCAAAATCCTCGATCAGATCCACCTGCTCTTTGCCCGCCATCCGATCCAACAATATATCGACGGTGTCGATCAGGCCGGGCTCCATCTTGGCGATCGCGCGCGGCGTAAGCGCAGATGTCATGATCTTTCGGACCCGGGTGTGTAAAGGCGGATCGGAGAAAACCAGAGAAGTGGTGTGATGTTCGAACAAAGGCGAACCGATACCGTATTTCGGACCAAACGCCGCCTTCTTGTCCGAAGAATACAGGGTGGTATCGCGATATATCCGGTCCAGATCCGAATGGCGTGACAACAGGACCGATCCATCTGGTTGCTGTAACACCGGCGCATCGGACAGCAGCGCATCATAAAATGGGAATGGATCGTCCACAAATCCGTCAGGAGGATTCATCAAATCCAAATGTCGAACGGATTGTGTGGCGCTGAAATCATCCATGGCTCTCTCCCTGACCCCAAGGCGTAGCGTAATGAAATTGCGCAAACAACTATTAGAATGAGACCATGGTGACATGTCGCAGCGGCCAAGCTAAGACGGGTTCATGTCTGATCCGGTTTCCTCAATCCGCAACCTTGGCCCAGCCTTTGAACAGGCTTGCACTCGTGCGGGCATTCACTCTGCCCAGCAATTGCGGGAACTGGGTGCGGACGAAGCCTATTCCCGACTGTTGGAAGCAGGGACGAAAGCCCATTTCATTGGTTATTATGTGCTGGTCATGGGATTACAGGGTCGCCCCTGGAATGACTGCAAAGGCGAAGAGAAAAAAGCCCTGCGTCAACGGTTCGACCAGATCAAAGCCGGAATAACCAAGGCACCGCAATCACAACTGGTCTCTGAACTGGATGCGATTGGCGTACGCGTGGCACCCAAGGATTTGAAACCTGTATAGAGCACAAAAAAAGGCCGCGCCTTGTTCAGGCACGGCCTTTGGAATTCAAATGATGGCGAATTAGCCGACCAGTTCAATACCCGAGAAGAAATATGCGATTTCAACCGCAGCAGTTTCAGGCGCGTCCGAACCGTGGACCGAGTTTTCGCCAACTGATTCAGCGAACTCGGCGCGGATGGTGCCAGCTGCTGCGTCTGCAGGGTTTGTTGCACCCATGACTTCACGGTTCTTGGCAATGGCGCCTTCGCCTTCCAGAACCTGAACAACGACCGGAGCCGACGACATGAATTCGCACAGTTCGTCATAGAACGGACGCTCGGCGTGTACTTCGTAGAACTTGCCCGCTTGTTCTTTGGTCATGTGGATGCGCTTTTGCGCAACGATGCGCAGGCCGGCTTCTTCGAACTTGGCGTTGATCTTGCCAGTCAGGTTGCGGCGGGTTGCATCGGGTTTGATGATCGAGAATGTGCGTTCCAGTGCCATGTCGGCCTCTCCTTACTATATGGCGCGCGGTCCGCGCCGAAATCCATCGCGCGCCGCCTAACACGGTATGTGCCTCATGAAAAGTGGAATGATTGCGACCAAGGGAATTGGCGATCAGATTGTGTCCGGCAAGGGCTCCAATGCGTCGATCCGGCGAACGTAAAGAACGGCGAGCAGGCCGATAAAGCTGCTGGCAAACATCATCCCAAGAACCAGGAACGGCCCGTTTTCGGGCGTGACGAAAGCGCCTGTCATTGATGTCAGCACAGCCCCCAATGCCACGATCATTGCCCCGGATAGACCTGCCGCGCTGCCAGCCAGCTTTGGGCGCACTGACATCACCCCAGCTGAGGCATTGGCGTTCGTCAAACCGTTGCCAAAGCCCACAAAAATAGCAGAGCCAAAGAATACCCAGACTGACCCTTGATCCGCCAGGAAAAGAAGCAGGCCACAAAGCGGACCAATCGAGGCAAATACCCGGCCGATCAGGATCATGGTCGTCAACTGCGTTCTTGCCGCGATCCGCCCGGTGATGAAGTTACCGACCATGAAGCCACCGGTGATGATACCAATCCCAAGACCCAGCATCGCCGGGCTTAGATCGAACCAAACGGCCGCCACCAAAGGGGCACCTGTAATAAAGCTGTAAAAGCCCCCAATCGAGAACGCTGCGCATAGCGCATAGCCCCAGAACCGGCGTGCGCGAAACAGATGCGGGTATTCCCTCAATTGGGCAGAGAACGTTGCGGATCGGTTCGTGTTGGTTTCGCCCATATCCGCCCACAACAACAGCAGCATTCCGGCACCAAGAGCGGAGTACAATACGAACCCCGCCCTCCAGCCAAACAGCATATCCAACGCACCGCCCAGCATCGGCCCCAGCATCGGAGCGAGAGCCATCGCCATAGCGACATAGCCGAGTTTGCTGGCCGCCTCGTTGGGGGTGTACAGGTCGCGGATCGAGGCGCTGGACAAAACTGGCCCGGCCACGACTGCCGCTTGCAGCAGACGGAAACCCAGGAAAACCCAGATTGACTCGGCCAATACGCAACCCAAAGAGGCGAGCGCGAAAATACTCATGGAAATCAAAAGGATTGGCCTGCGACCAAATCGGTCCGACAACGGACCCATGATCAACTGCAGTACAGCGGACACAGCCAGATATCCGGCAACCGAAAGGTTGATCAGGGCATAGTCGACCTGGAAGTCCTCTCCCATCCGCGCAAGCGACGGCAGAAACATGTTTAACGACAACACCGACAGCGCCGTGGCGAATATCAATGTGATCAGGGATGGGGGCGTCTGAGCCGCGCGCATGATGAAACCGTCAGAAAACCAATCGGACCAGCGCTAACACATCGTCTGTGCTTTGAACATGTCAAGCTGCTGGCGGCGGCATCGCCGCTCTGCTAAGAGCGCGTCATGCTACGGATCGAAGACATAACCTACGCGGTTGAAGGTCGCCCCCTGTTCGATGGGGCCAGTGCGACAATACCCGATGGCCACAAGGTTGGTCTTGTGGGACGGAACGGCACGGGAAAAACCACCCTCTTCCGGCTGATCCGGGGTGAGTTGGCCTTAGAATCAGGCAATATCGTGCTGCCAAAACGCGCCCGGATTGGTGGGGTTGCGCAAGAGGTGCCCTCCTCCGATGTTTCTCTGATCAACACGGTACTGGCAGCCGATGTAGAACGCAGCACGTTGATGGCCGAGGCCGACAGCGCCACGGACCCTGCCCGCATTGCCGAGATCCAAACCCGTCTGGCCGATATCGACGCATGGTCGGCCGAGGCCCGCGCTGCCTCGATCCTCAAAGGTCTGGGGTTCGATGACGAAGACCAGCTGCGCCCCTGCTCTGATTTCTCGGGCGGCTGGCGGATGCGCGTGGCGCTGGCAGCGGTGCTGTTCTCGCAGCCTGACCTGTTGCTGTTGGACGAACCGACCAACTATCTGGATCTAGAAGGTGCGCTTTGGCTGGAAAGCTATCTGGCCAAGTACCCCCACACAGTTATCATAATCAGTCACGACCGGGGCCTGTTGAACCGAGCCGTGGGGTCGATCCTGCATCTGGAAGACCGCAAGCTTACCTATTACGCCGTGCCTTACGACAAGTTTGCTGAACGGCGTGCCGAACGACTGGCACAGGCGGAAGCGGAAAACGCCAAGGCCAAGGCCCGTATCGCGCATCTGCAAAGTTTCGTGGATCGCTTCCGCTACAAGGCGTCCAAAGCGGTTCAGGCGCAGTCTCGCCTGAAGATGATCGAACGCATCCAACTGGTCTCGACCCCGCAAGAAGCCGCGCTGCGCGCATTCTCATTCCCTGAACCTGAGGAACTGTCCCCTCCGATCATCCAGATCGAAGGCGGTGTGACCGGCTATGGCGAGACCGAA
Organism: Ruegeria sp. CE12; assembly: GCF_056537525.1. Classification (NCBI taxonomy): domain Bacteria; kingdom Pseudomonadati; phylum Pseudomonadota; class Alphaproteobacteria; order Rhodobacterales; family Roseobacteraceae; genus Ruegeria; species Ruegeria sp. CE12. The sequence goes on from NZ_JBQFRS010000001.1 coordinate 186,711, forward strand.
GTGCTGCGCCGCCTGAACCTGCGTATCGATCAGGATGACCGCATCGCCCTGCTGGGGAAGAACGGTCAGGGCAAGTCGACCTTGTCCAAGCTGTTGTCCGACCGCCTGCCCCTGATGGCAGGCAAAATGACCCGCAGCAACAGGCTGCGCATCGGATATTTTGCACAGCATCAGGTGGACGAACTGCATATTGACGAGACGCCGCTGGACCACCTACGGCGCCTGCGGCCGGATGAGGCTCCGGGTAAGTGGCGCTCGCGCCTTGCTGGTTTCGGTTTGAATGCTGATCAGGCGGAAACTCTGGTCGGTCGCCTGTCGGGCGGTCAGAAAGCGCGGTTATCGCTGCTGATCGCGACCATCGACGCGCCGCACATGCTGATCCTCGACGAACCAACCAACCACCTGGACATCGAAAGCCGCGAGGCTTTGGTCGAGGCGCTTACCGCTTATTCCGGTGCAGTTGTTCTGGTCAGCCATGACATGCACTTGCTGTCACTGGTTGCTGATCGGCTGTGGCTGGTTTCGGACGGAACGGTCAAACCTTTCGACGGCGATCTTGAAACCTATCGCACTATGCTGCTGGCCCGCGACAAACCGGTCAAAGAAAAGCCGCAGACCACAAAACCAAAGCGTCCATCGCGCGAGGCGGTGCTGGCGCTGCGCGCGGACCTGCGAAAATGCGAAGACCGGCTCGAGAAGCTGACTGACATGCATGATAAACTGTCAGCCAAATTGGCGGACCCTGCGCTGTATGAGGACGACCGGATCAGCGATCTGGAGACCTGGAACCGCAAATTCTCAGAAGTGGTCGAGGCAATGCAACGCGCCGAAGCCTTGTGGGTCGCTGCCGCCGAGAAACTGGAACAGGCGGAGGGTGTCGCATGATCGATATGGCATTCTTCATCACGGCGTTCACTACCTTGTTCGTGGTGATTGACCCTTTCGGCACGGCTCCGATCTTTGTTGCATTGACGCAGGATATGGATGCCGCGACCCGGCGCCGTGTCGCGCTGCGTACTTGCCTGACAGCATCCGGCATCCTGATCGCCTTTGCCGCCTTTGGCGAAGCCGTATTGGGGTTTGTGGGAATTTCGATGGAGGCCTTCAAAGTGGCAGGCGGTGCATTGCTGTTCCTGACGGCTTTGGACATGCTGTTTGAACGCCGCACGAAACGACGTGAAGACCGGGTCGAAGAGGAAGAGCACCCTGACCCTTCGGTCTTTCCCCTTGCCATACCACTGGTCGCCGGTCCCGGCTCTATCGCGACTATTATCCTGCTTGCTGGTGAACATCCCGGCATTCAGGGCATCGCCGCCGCAAGCGCTGTCATGCTTGCGGTGATGGCTGTTGTTCTGTTGTTCTTCCTGTCCGGTGGTCTCATCGCGCGTTTTCTGGGCAAGACCGGCCTGAATGTTCTGACACGTTTGCTCGGCATGCTGCTGGCAGCACTGTCCGTTCAGTTCATCCTTGATGGTCTCAAAGCCTTTGGTTTTGCGTCATGAATCACCATATAGTGGCCAGGTTCGTAATTTCCGGGTGACGGTATGGATGGCTACGATTTCGGGCGTTTGACTTATCTGGTTCTGCTGGGTGCAGCCCTGCTGTTCTGGTTCATTACGCAAAATCGTCAGTCGTTGGGCAAGACGATGCAGCAGGTCATGGCCTGGGTCTTCATCTTCGTTGGTGTCATTGCCCTCGTTGGCCTGTGGGAGGATATTCGTTCCACCGTCAGCCCTGCTCCGCAAATGGCAGTGACAGGCAACACGATCGAGGTTCCCCGCTCCTTTGACGGACATTATTACCTTCCGATGCTGGTGAACGGTGAGCCCATTACTTTTCTTGTCGATACTGGCGCCAGCCAGATCGTGCTCAGCCCTCAGGACGCCAAGCGCATTGGTATCGATCTGGATCAGTTGAACTATTTCGGTCGCGCAGCAACTGCGAATGGTGTCGTTCGCACCGCTCCCGTGCGTCTGGACAGTCTGACGCTGGGTCCGATCACGGATAGCAACGTTTCTGCCTGGATTAACGAAGGTGACCTGAACCAGTCACTGCTGGGCATGGACTACCTGCACCGGTTTTCCAACATTCAGTTTGCTGACGGCCGATTGGTTCTGTCCCGATAAACAACTGACCTGTGCTTTCAGGCTCGATTTCCGATTGAGAACAAAAAGTGAACAGTGTATCATGACCACATGTCTGCACATCTTCTTGGCCGCAAACCCGCGCGTGAGGCGCCGGGGGTTAAACTGCATAATGAGATCACATTGCAACTGGGCCGCGTGCATGAGGCCTGCGGACCTGCAAGGCGCAGCTTTGCCATGTGGCTGGCCAGCCAGACACAGAGAGAAGTTTTGTGGATTTCGCCAGCATGGGAGGTGGAGAAGCTGAATCCCGAAGGTATGGCCCCCTTTGCTGATCCGGCACGCTTCTTGTTTGCACGCGCTCAAAACGCTACGGATTTATTGTGGTGTATGGAGGAGGCGCTGCGCAGCGGTGCAGTGCCTCTGATCATTTGCGATCTGCCAGAAGCCCCGGCCCTGACACCTGTTCGGCGGATGCATCTGGCAGCGGAACAGGGCGGAACGATGGGGCAAGCGCCGCTGGGCCTGTTGCTGACCCCCGGCGATGGTGGTGCGCAAGGGATCGAGACGCGCTGGCACATGGCCCCCACCTATCGAAACGATGCCACCAACTGGACTCTGACCCGTCGCCGCGCGCGTGCCCTGCCCCCCGCCACGTGGCTGGCCACCCAGACGGAACCTCGTGCCAGCCTGCAGGTCAAACAGATCACCACTGAAGATACGCCTGTATGACCGCATAAAGATCACAAAGATGAAGGAACTTGTGAATGGCCAAGACCTGCGCTGCGCCCTAGCGTTCCGGCATGGGCCAAACGATATCCACTCACCGCTATCCTAAGTCTCGCTCAACTGCCCAGCGAGGCCACGTACCCGAAAAAGAAGGCAGCACAATAGCACTGTCCCGCCGAAGCGTGATCGCGGGCATAGCCTTGTTGCCCGTTGCGCAAATCGCGCAGGCTGCTCTCAGCCCTTACGCTCTGGTTCCTTCCGGCACGACTGTTTCATTTTCATTCAATCTTTCCGGGGTCGCGCAGACCGGCACCATGCCAATTCAATCAGCAAACATCCGGATCGACACAAACCGCCTGCAAAACAGCCGGGTAGACGTCGTCATGAATGTTGCAAAGGCACGGACCAAATTACCCTTCGCACAGATGCCCATGCTGAGCCCGAGCGTTTTAGACGCGGCACGATTCCCAACAATCCGTTTTGTCTCGACTAAGATACAGCTGGGACCAGGGGGGCGTATCTCGAACGGGGCGAGCATCACCGGCAATGTCACCGTCCGCGGTGTCACCCGCCCCATTACCCTGCAGGCCAATCTGTACAGACAATCAGGTTCAGACGTGAAAGACCTTGATCAACTCTTCATTCACCTCAAAGGGGCGCTTAACCGGCATGATTTCGGCGCATCGGGCTATCCCGATCTGGTTCAGGATACCGTGGGGCTGAATATCCGTGCCGAGATCTTGCGCCAGACTTGACCCGTGATAGACAAAAAACGACGCGATAAAGTCGATTAGGTGCGCGCAACCCTGTGCGATACCGCCAAGCTGGGACCGTTATGCGCACGATCATTTCCTTTGCCGCCCTTTTTCTTTCTGTCATTTTGCTGCAGCTCTCAACGGGCGGCGTTGGACCACTGGATGCAATCTCGGGATTGACGCTTGAGTTTTCGACCGAACAGATCGGTCTGCTGGGGTCAGCACATTTTCTTGGCTTTTTCATCGGATGCTGGTGGGCACCGCGCCTGATGGGCAATGTCGGTCACTCGCGGGCGTTTGCGGTTTGCACGGCATTGGGTGCAATGGGGTTGATCGGACACACTCTGACCGACAACCCGTATATCTGGGCAGCGCTGCGTATCGCCTCGGGCACATGTGTGGCCGGCAGCTACACGGTGATTGAGGCGTGGCTGAACGCCAAAGTCACAAATGAAACACGCGGGCGTGCGATGGGCACCTATCGCATCGTCGATATGGGCGCATCTCTTGGGGCGCAGCTGATCATCGCCGTTCTGCCGCCTGCATCCTACGTTTCGTACAATCTGCTCGCCATATTGTGCTGCGCGTCACTCCTGCCTTTGACGCTGACCCGCGCCAGCCAGCCTGAGACACCTGATGCGCCACGTCTGCGTCCGAAACTGGCATGGCACAGCTCCCCACTGGCAGTTGCCGGAGTAATCGTCGCCGCGCTGAGTTCGGCCTCTTTCCGGATGGTTGGTCCGGTTTACGGACAAGAGGTCGGTCTGGGCGTGGATCAAATTGCCTTCTTCCTGGCATCCTTCGTTCTGGGCGGAGCCTTGGCCCAATATCCGATGGGCTGGCTTGCTGATAAATACGACCGTCGCTGGGTATTGATCTGGCTTTCAATTGCCGCAGTCCTGAGTTGCGGGATTACCATGGCCGCCAGCGGAACCGGTACACTGGGTGTTATGCTCGCAGCAGGTCTGTTCGGCTTTACAACATTCCCAATCTTCTCGGTGTCCTCGGCGCACGCAAACGACTTTGCAACGACAGAACAACGGGTCGAGTTATCAGCCGCCCTGATGTTCTGGTACGCTTTGGGTGCTATCGCATCACCCTACATCTCATCGACACTGATCCAGCAATTCGGCCCGGGCGCCTTGTTCGCTTTCGTAGCGCTGGGACATGTTTTCCTGATCATCTTTGGACTTGCGCGGATGCGATCACGTCCAACTCCGGAAGAGCGCACGAACTATGTCTACGCGCCCCGCACATCCTTCACGATCGGTCGATTGTTGAAACGCTCTCGTGAGGGCAGATAAGAAAAGGGCCGGGATAATCCCGGCCCTTTCATCTTAGTGTTCAGTCCGTGGTTTCTCTTCAACCACCTCGGCCTCTTCCACTTGTTCTACCGATGGTTCAAGCGCGCCGTTGACGATACCGCCGACGCCCTGCTCCATCGACAGACCCAGTTCTTCGCCCAACTTCTTGAGCGCTGGCATCTGAACCGCCATTCCCATGATCGAGTCCAATGCCTGGTTGACCACTGGCTTGTCGCCGTTTGACGCGGCACCACCGCCATTCGCCCCACCGATGCCACCAACCTGATGGATCTTGATCGAGTCGATCTTTTCGGCCGGTTTGACCATTTCCGCGATGATCGAAGGCATGGTTTCGATACGTGCCATATCAACCTTCATCCGGATCTGATCCACTGACAGCGCATTGTCTGCCTCAACGATCGCACGCTTACCCTCCGCTTCGGCCAGCATGTCGTTCTTCTTCGCCTCGGCGCGGATGTTAAGCGCATCCGCTTCAGCTTGCGCTTCCTCACGACGGGCTTCGGCACGGTCAGCAGCGGCCTCTTTCTCGGCCTGCGCAGACAGACGGATCGCTGTCGCCTGACGCTCGGCCTCACGGGTCGCTTCGATCAGAACGATCTGCTTCTGACGCTCGGCCTCAGCCACCTGACGCGCTGTTGCCACAGCTTCGGTCGCCTTTGTCGCCTCAGCACGGGCCAGATCAGCAGACGCACGAGCGCGGCTTTCCTCTTCGGATTTCTGCGCGATGATGATCTGACGCTCCTGCTCGGCGACTTCGATTTCGCGTTCTTTGGCGATCTCCGCATCGCGGATTTTACGCTCACGCTCGATTTCGGCAGCGCGAATGGCTTCTTCACGGGCGATCCGGGCACGCTCAGTCTCCCGCACCGAGTCTTCGGTCCGTGCAGCAATCTCAGCCTCTTGCGCCACACGCAGGGTTTCGACCTTCTGCGTCTGTTCGATCCGCGCCTGTGCCTCATCCTGTTCAATCAGCAGTTTCTGGCGTTCTGCTTCCATCGCTGCGCGACGCACCTCGACCTCAGCTTCGGCATCAATCTGCGCACGCTCTTTCTTGGACACGGCGATCACTTCGGCCAGCTTGCGCATACCCACGGCGTTAAAGGCGTTATTCTCGTCCAGAGCTTCAAACGGCGTCTGGTCCAGTGCGGTCAGTGAAACGGATTCCAGCGACAAACCGTTCTTCAGCAAGTCTTCGGACACTGCATTCTGCACTTCCTGAACAAAGTCAGCACGGTTTTCATGCAGACCGTCCATGGTCATCTGAGCAGCAACAGCGCGCAGACCGTCGATCAGCTTGCCTTCGATCATCTCACGCAGCTGCTCGACGTCGAATGTTCGGTCACCAAGAGTCTGTGCAGCTCGTGCAATACCCTCTTCAGTCGCCATGACCGAGACGTAGAACTCGACACCAACGTCGACACGCATACGGTCTTTGGTGATCAGAGCGGCCTCGCCACTGCGCTGAACTTCAAGACGCAGCGTCTTCATGTTGACTGGGCTGACTTCATGCAGCAGCGGTACGATGATAACGCCGCCATCCATGATGACTTTCTTTCCGCCCGCACCGGTTTTTACGAGACTGATCTCTCGGGTCGCGCGTTTATAAAGACGGCCAAGCACTAGGCCTATAAACAAGAGTACCGCTAAAATGGTCACAACTGTGACGGCAAGGAATGGAAGTTCCATGCAATATCCTCCGTGATGGGGTTAGAAATTTTGGTTATTCAGACAAGCCGACCAGAACGAACCGGTCGCGCCGTCGGTCGCGCAGCACAAGCACTTCGGTGCCCTGAGCCAGCGCATCCTTGTCCTGCAACGGCTCTGCGCGCAGGTAGTGCGAATTGCCAAATCGGTCAGTCACCCGAACTTCAGCCGGACGGCCCCTTGCGGCGGTGCCTTGGGTTACGACACCACGGCGGCGGGCCAGCATCCGTTCGGACAAAGCCTCGGTTTCAGTCTTGGGCAGCAAGCGAGCGAATACTCCGCCGAACCCTCGCGCAAACCAAAGGCCAAATGCACCTGCAGGAATTGCCGCTATCCAGGATGGCAGGTCGAAGCCCACCAGATCGCGCAGCGCCAGTTGCAGACCCATACCGCTCAGTCCGAATCCGGCCAATAGAACGACAAGCCAGATCATGAAGGGCATCTTTCCGATGCCCAACCAACCGAACGGACCAACCGAAGCGGCGTCTGGTGCTTCGACCTCAACCTCGGCCAATTCGAAATCGCCCAGATCGACATCAGCATCGATATCAAGGTCGAAATCACCGACATCCAAGTCAGGGGCGTCGACCATGTCCAGATCGGCTTCCGCCTCGCCTCCCAGCAGACTTCCACCCAGCAGTAATGCGATCAGTTCCAACGCAAGAAGGCCGAACAGAAGCGCAAGCGCCATTGTAAAGGGCACAAAAGCACCCTCTAGTAGAAAGTCGAACATCAGCAAGTTGTTCCTATTTTGGTATACATTGGTATACATTTTAAATGGGAAGTCATGACGAAAATTCAAGAGGTTGTGATTCTAAACTTCAACCTATGGGTATTGTGGGGGTCATTCAGGTTGCAATCTGTAATCCCGTATCCAGTGAATTTTTCGCTGTGTCGCTGCTTAAAGTAACATCTGTACCAAAGCCGGGCTTTTGCTGGCCGGTCACATAAGGTAGACGGGCGCGCAGACAGCTACGCGGATACGGAACATGGCTCGGATTCTCATCACCTCGGCGATCCCCTATATCAACGGGATCAAACACCTCGGCAACCTGATCGGCTCGCAGTTGCCTGCTGATCTGTACGCACGTTACCAACGTGGCCGGGGGAACGAGGTCATGTTCCTTTGTGCTACCGACGAACACGGCACCCCAGCTGAACTTGCGGCTGCGAAAGCGGGCAAGCCTGTCGCAGAATATTGTGCCGAGATGTATGGCATTCAGGCGGATATCGCCAATCGCTTTGGCCTGAGCTTCGATCACTTCGGTCGTTCATCCAGCGATCAGAACAAAAAGCTGACACAGCATTTCGCGGGCAAGCTGGACGACGCAGGACTGATCCGCGAAGTCACCGAGAAACAGGTCTATTCCAACGCCGACGGCCGCTTTCTGCCTGACCGTTATATCGAGGGCACCTGCCCCAATTGCGGTTATGACCGCGCACGCGGTGACCAGTGCGAGAACTGCACAAAGCAGCTGGACCCGACCGACCTGATCGAGCCGCGTTCAGCCATTTCAGGCTCGACCGATCTGGAAGTGCGCGAAACCAAACATCTGTATCTGCGCCAATCCGCGATGAAAGATCAGCTGGACGCGTGGATCGACAGCAAGAGCGACTGGCCGATCCTGACCACCTCGATTGCCAAGAAATGGCTGCATGACGGTGACGGCCTGCAGGATCGTGGGATTACCCGCGATCTGGACTGGGGTGTTCCAGTTAAGAAAGGCGATCAGGATTGGCCCGGAATGGAAGGCAAAGTCTTCTACGTCTGGTTCGACGCCCCCATAGAATACATCGCTTGCGCCAAGGAATGGGCCGACGCCAATGGCAAAACTGACGCCGATTGGGAACGCTGGTGGCGGACCGACAAAGGTGCAGATGACGTGCGCTATGTCCAGTTTATGGGCAAAGACAACGTGCCCTTCCACACTCTGAGCTTCCCGGCCACCATCTTGGGGTCGGGCGAGCCGTGGAAGTTGGTCGATCACCTCAAATCGTTCAACTACCTGAACTATGACGGCGGCCAGTTCTCGACCTCTCAGGGCCGTGGCGTTTTCATGGATCAGGCGCTGGAGATTCTGCCCGCCGATTACTGGCGCTGGTGGCTGCTGAGCCATGCCCCCGAGAGCAGCGACAGCGAGTTCAATTGGGAGAACTTCCAGCAGTCGGTGAACAAAGACCTTGCGGACGTTCTGGGCAACTTCGTCAGCCGGATCACCAAGTTCTGCCGGTCGAAGTTCGGTGAAGCTGTTCCCGAGGGTGGTGCTTATGGCGAGCGTGAGCAAGCCCTGATCGACGAACTGACCAAACGCGTCCGCACCTACGAGGGGCATATGGAAGCGATGGAAGTTCGTAAATCGGCGCAGGAACTGCGGGCGATCTGGGTTGCGGGCAATGAATACCTTCAGGCCGCGGCGCCCTGGTCGACCTTCAAGGAGGATCCTGAACAGGCCGCAGCGCAGGTGCGCCTGGGCCTGAACCTGATCCGCCTTTACGCAGTACTGAGCGCACCGTTCATTCCCGAAACCTCGGCCCGGATGCTAAGCGCGATGAATACCCTGGACACCAGCTGGCCGGACGATGTTGCCGCCGCACTGTCCGCCCTGCCCCCCGGCCACGAGTTTGCTGTGCCGGAAGTGCTGTTCGCCAAAATCACGGATGAGCAGCGTGAGGAATGGCAAAGCCGATTTGCCGGTCAGCGCAGCTAAGTTCGGACAAGAATAAAAGCAAATGTGGGGGTCGTTCAGACCCCCATTTTTTTGTTCAAGGGTATAGCACAGAGGTCAATGCCTCGTGTCGGCACGAGCTTAAGTCTGCCAACCTGCGGGGAAATCTGCGCAATCTCTTGTACAACTACAAATTCAAATGCTTGAGATATGACTGCAAAACAGCCATCCTGCCTAAGAATTCCGTCGACTCGGCTCTTCGATCTCTCCGCTTCGACGCAACGATTGTAGTTTGAACGAGGCAATTGCCATGTCCCTTGCATTGAAGCATACAACTTCCTCTAATAACGGCGCGATCATGACATTGTTCAGACGCGCCGCAGTACTTTCCTGCATCGGACTGGCGCAACCGGTTTTGGCGCAAGACCAAAGCGAGGCTCCTCCACCCAAAGTTTCAATTGCCGCAGCTTACTCTGAGGAGATTACCGACGAAGCCGTCTTCATCGGACGTGCAGAGGCTATCGACAAGGTCGACATCGTTGCCCGTGTGAGCGGCTTCTTGGAAAGCCAGAATGTTGATGACGGCGCTTTGGTCAAAGAAGGCGATCTGCTTTTTACGATCGAACCCGACCTGTACGAGGCCAACCTTGAGGCGCGCAAAGCAGATCTGGACCGCGCCGAAGCAAATCTGGAACTGGCCAAAGTCGATCTTGCTCGAAAAGAAGAACTCTACAAGCGCGACGCAACCCCGGAATCCGAGCGCGACATCGCGCGGGCAAACGAACTTGTTGCCGAAGCTGAAGTCAAAGCAGCAAACGCTGCCATCCAGCAAGCACAGCTGGATCTGAGCTATACGGAAATTCACGCGCCATTCGATGGACGCATCGGTCGGGTCGCTACCAGCGTTGGTGATGTGGTTGGCCCAACCAACCCGCCACTGGTTAACTTGGTCAGTGAAGCTCCCATTTATGTAAATTTCTCGCTGAACGAAAAGCAGTTCACGTCGGTTCTTGAGCAATACGGAGAGAGCGCGGCTTCGCTGGCGGAAAGCAACAAGAGTCCCAACGTTCATGTGACATTGCCCAACGGTACCGAACTGGACGAAACGGGCCGTATTGTTTTTGTCGACAACCGCATCGACCCGCTGACCGGCGCAATTACTGTGCGGGCTGAGTTTGACAACGCGCAGCGCTTGATCATCGACGGAGCTTTCCTGAGCGTTGGTATCGAAGCGCTGGAGCCGACACTGCAAGTCCTTATTCCTCAAGCCGCTCTGCAGCGTGATCAGCGGGGTGAATTCGTGCTGGTCGTCAATGATAAGCAGATGGTTGAACAGCGCTATATCACCACTGGCGACACAGTGGGCTCTGCCGTAATTGTTGCCGATGGCCTGCGTGAGGGCGAAAGCGTAATCGTCGAAGGGCTACAGCGCGTACGTCCAGGCGTAGCGGTGGACGCGGTCGTCGCTTCTGAGCAGCCGGGAGAGTAATTGATGTTCTCTGCCCTGTTTATCAGCCGGCCTAAGCTGGCGCTTGTTATCTCACTTGTTCTGACAATCATGGGCGGCATCGGCTATTTGGTACTGCCCGTCGCCCAATTCCCTGACATCACCCCGCCTGTGGTAAGTGTAACAACCACCTATACCGGGGCGAACGCTGAAACCGTTGAAAACACGGTCGCCGCGCCGATTGAGGCGCAGGTCAACGGTGTGGACGACATGATTTACATGACATCCACCTCGTCAGACAACGGTTCCTACTCTCTGAACATTACGTTCGAGGTCGGCACCGACCCTGATATCGCCTCGGTGAACGTGCAGAACCGTGTAGCGCAAGCCATGTCGTCCCTGCCTAGCGAAGTGACTGCTTCAGGCGTTGTGACGCAAAAGGCGTCGACCAACATGCTGTTGCTGGTCACACTGACATCGCCGAACGGTACATATGACAGTGTATTCCTGTCGAACTATGCGTCCATCAACCTGAAGGACGCGCTGGCGCGTGTTCAGGGCGTCGGTAAAGCGGACGTTCTGACCAATCTGGAATACGCCATGCGGATCTGGATGGACCCGGATAAGATGGCGGCCCTATCGATCACACCTGGGGACGTCATCAACGCTATTCGGGAGCAGAATATCGAAGTCTCGGCCGGTTCGATTGGCGCTCCTCCAGTACCTGAAGGACAAACATTCCAATACACCATCAAGACCAAAGGGCGTCTGACATCTGCGGCCGAGTTTGGTGACATCGTGATCAGGACAGGTGACGCTGGCTCAATCGTACGTGTCCGAGACATCGCCAGAGTCGAGCTTGGTGCCGAGTATTATGCAGCCTCTGGATATTTCGAAAGTGTTCCTGCCACAGTCATCGGCATTTATCAGGCACCCGGCGCTAATGCACTTGCAGTGTCCGACCGCGTTCAGGCCGAGTTGGAGCGTCTGTCTCGCGCCTTCCCAACTGACGTTGAGTACAAGGTCCCGTTCAATACCACGGATTTTGTCGAGCAATCATTGAATGACGTTGTCACAACCCTGATCCTGACGTTCATTCTGGTGATTTCGGTCGTGTTTGTGTTCTTGGGCAGTTGGCGCGCGACCATCATCCCCGCGGTTGCGATCCCGGTATCACTGATCGGTACATTTGCATTCCTGCTGCTGTTTGGAATGTCGCTCAATACGATCTCTTTGTTCGCTCTGGTTCTGGCCATTGGTATCGTGGTGGACGACGCCATTGTTGTGGTTGAAAACGTTGAACGCATCATTGCAGATGAAGGTCTGCCACCGGCCGAAGCAACTCGTAAGGCAATGGGCCAAATTACCGGGCCGGTGATCGCGACCACGCTGGTTTTGCTGGCTGTGTTCGTGCCGGTCACCTTCATGCCCGGCATTTCAGGACGGCTTTATTCGCAGTTCGCCGTCACGATTTCGACCGCGGTTGTGATCTCATCGATCAACGCTCTGACACTCTCTCCTGCCTTATGCGGACTGGTGCTGCAAGCACGGTCCGGCCCTCCCAAAGGGCTGTTGGCTGTGTTCGAAAGTTTCATCGGGTCAATGCGCAGCGGTTATGTGGCCATCGTCCGGAAATTGTTGATCATACCCGTCGTTTCGCTGGGGATCATTGCAGCCTTTGCATTCGGCGGCGTGACCATCATGTCCAATACATCCAGCGGCTTCCTCCCGCTTGAGGACAACGGTTATCTGTTCGTCGACATCCAGTTGCCGGATGCTGCCACACTGGAACGGACCGAGTTGGTTTCGGCACGGGTTGATGAACAGATCCAGCAGATACCAGGCGTTTCGAGTACCGTTTTGATCAACGGTTTCTCATTGCTGAACGGGACGATCACCAATGGTGCAGCGATCTTTGTTAACCTTGAAAACTGGGATGATCGGCAGGAGGAAGATCTAAGTGCCGATGCCATCCTTGGTAAGGTTCTGGCAATTGCCAACGGAGAGTCCGCAGCTTCCATAGTCGCGTTCAACCCGCCCCCAATTCAGGGTCTCGGTATGTCTGCTGGCGTTGAAATGGAGGTTCAGCAAACCGGTGGTGGTACGCCTCAGGATCTTGCCTCAGCGGTTGGTTCCTTCGTTTATGCGGCGAACCAGCGTCCAGAGATCGGTCAGGCCTATACGACCTTCCGCGCAAACGTTCCGCAGCTGTTCGTCGATCTGGATCGTGAGAAAGCAAAGACGCTTCAGGTGTCCGTGGCTGAGATCTTCCAGACAATGCAGGCGCAACTGGGTTCCTACTACGTCAACGACTTCAACCTGTTTGGCCGCGTCTATCGCGTGATGATCCAGGCGGAAGGCTCTTATCGCGACAATGTCGAGGATATCTCAAACCTCTATGTGCGTTCGACAAAAGGCGAGATGGTTCCTCTTGGGACGTTGATCGATGTTGAGAATGTACTGGGTCCGGTTCTGCTGAAACGGCACAACCTGTTCCGTTCTGCAACGGTAACCGCCGTCCCAGCAGAAGGGTTGTCGACAGGCGATGCGATCAGCGTAATGACGGAAGAGTCTGCAACCGCCCTGCCCCCCGGATATGCCTTTGAGTGGACCGGGACCGCTCAGCAGCAGCTGGCATCAGGTGGTCTGGTTGTTGTGATCCTCGGTCTGGCGATCCTGTTCGGGTATCTGTTCCTTGTCGGCCAATACGAAAGCTGGACCATGCCGGTGTCGATTCTGCTATCGGTGATCGTAGCCCTGTTCGGGGCTGTTTCAGCGGTTGCGATCGTCGGAAGTGACATCAACCTCTATACGCAGATCGGTATGATCATGCTTGTGGGACTGGCGTCCAAGAACGGGATCCTGATCGTCGAGTTCGCGATGGAGCAACGCGCGCACGGCCTCTCCATCAAAGACGCCGCGGCCGAGGCTGCTCATCAGCGTTTCCGTGCGGTAATGATGACGGCTCTGTCGTTCCTGCTGGGCGTTGTTCCGCTGCTGGCTGCCAGTGGCGCGGGTGCCGCCAGTCAAAAGGCCATCGGTGTGGCCGTATTCGGCGGCATGCTGGCTGCAACGTTGTTTGGCGTCATTCTTGTCCCCGTACTATATGCGGTAATGCAGGGGATGCGCGAATGGCTGAAAGGCAGCAACAAGGGCTCTGGTCCTTCCGAAGAAGCCGCTTAAAGCGCAGGAGTAGAACGCCAAACGCCCCGCGAAATTCGCGGGGCGTTTTCTTTTGTCTGGCTCAGCTTACTGGGCAGCTGCAACGGCATTGATGTGATGCTCGCCCATCCATGCCTGAATTCTTGCTATCTGTTCTTGGCTCAACCGCAAACCCAGCTTGTTGCGCCGCCAGACGACATCGTCTGCTGTCCGCGCATATTCCTTGTCCATAAGCCATTCCAGCTCGCGAGCGGTAAGCGTTGCGCCAAAATCTTCACCCAGATCCCCGGCAGTTTGCGCGTTACCCAAAATTGACCGCGCCTCAGTGCCATAAGCACGGATCAATCGGTTCGCCCAGAATTGGTCAAGAAAGCCGTAGTCCACTAGAAGATCGTTCGTTAGATGTGCGACACCATCAACGGGAAAGTCGCCGCCCGGCAAAGAAACGCCAGCCGTCCAAGGGCCGGGCAAGTTGGGGAAATGTTCGGCTATTTTCTCCAGCGCACTTTCAGCTAGGCGACGATAGGTCGTGATCTTGCCACCAAACACGTTTAGCACCGGCGCCCCACCAGCAGAATCTACCTTCAGCGTATAATCGCGGGTGGCCGCGGTCGCGCTATGTGCCCCGTCGTCATACAGCGGGCGAACACCAGAATAGGTCCACACGATATCTTCGCGTGTAACAGGGCGCTCAAAGTACTTTGTTGCAAAGGCACATAAATAGTCCTGTTCTGCTTCGGTACAAACCGGTGGTTCAGAAGGATTTTCGTGATCCTGATCGGTCGTGCCAATAAGGGTGAAATCCTGCTCATACGGGATTGCAAAGATTATGCGGCCATCCTCACCCTGAAAGAAATAGCACTTGTCGTGGTCGAACAGCTTATGGGTCACGATATGGCTGCCACGAACCAACCGAACTCCCTCGCGCGAATTCACGCGAATTTTGGACTGGATGATATCGCCGACCCAAGGGCCACCCGCGTTGATCAGCATGCGGGCACGAACCAGGCGTGTATCGCCGCTGTCCTTATCAAGAATGGTCACATGCCAAAGATCATCGACGCGCTCAGCGGATTGTACTTCGGTACGCACGAGGATCTCTGCGCCGCGAGCTTCTGCATCCCGTGCATTCAGGATGACCAATCGTGAATCCTCGATCCAGCAATCGGAGTATTCATAAGCCGTTTCAAACTTGTTCTGCAACGGAGCGCCTTCGGGTTCTTTCCGCAGATCAAGTGATTTGGTGCCTGGTAATATTTTTCTGCCGCCAAGATGGTCGTAAAGAAACAGTCCCAAACGGATCAACCAAGCCGGGCGCCGACCATGCATCCAAGGCATAACAGTGCTCAACAAACGCGAAGTCGGCGTATGCGAGTCAAACCGCATATCGTCATGGTAAGGCAGCACGAACCGCATTGGCCAGCTGATATGGGGCATCGCGCGCAACAGAGTTTCCCGCTCAATCAATGCCTCACGAACAAGCCGAAACTCGAAATATTCGAGGTAACGAAGACCACCATGAAACAACTTGGTCGATGCCGAAGACGTTGCTGACGCCAGATCGTTCATCTCGGCCAACGTGACTGACAATCCGCGACCAGCTGCATCGCGTGCGATCCCGCATCCGTTGATCCCACCGCCGATAATAAAAAGGTCGGTAATTCGGGTATCTGGCTGTTCCATGGAACTCGATTCTTCTGTTGAGAGAGGTCGAGGGCATTAACCCTACGCACATTCGTATCGTCAACTTGTATTTTCGTTTTTATTCGCTTTTATGAGTGCAAGCATCAGATCGAAAATACCTGAACGAGCCTTCAGATTAACAACTGGATTGATCAAGGCCATCAAATCGCTCGCTGTAGTGACGAAACAAATCATTGAATTCTTCTGAGAAAAGAACAAAAACGAACAGGTGAATGTTTCACCGGAGTCCTACATGTCCCTTTCCTTTCGCCAGTCCGACATTCTGGAAATCGCCAAGCAACACGGACGCGTCGCGGTCGAAGAGCTGGCGGATAAGTTTGGCGTAACTGTTCAGACCATCCGCCGTGATCTTTCAGAGCTTTCAGAGGCCGGCAAACTGGATCGGGTTCACGGAGGCGCGGTCCTGCGATCCGGTGTCTCGAATATTGGGTACGAAGATCGTCGCGAACTGAACGAAGATGCCAAATCGCGGATTGCAGCGAAATGTGCAGCCGATATCCCGGATGGCGCTTCGATCTTCATGAACATTGGCACGTCGACCGAAGCCGTCGCGAAGCAGTTGCTGAACCATAAAAACCTGATGGTCGTGACGAACAATATGAACGTCGCCAACATACTGGTCGCCAACCCTGATTGTCAGATCGTTGTAGCGGGCGGAGTGCTAAGAAGATCTGATGGAGGTTTGATCGGAAACCTAACCGTTTCCACAATCAAACAGTTCAAGTTCGACTATGCCATTATTGGTTGCTCAGCACTTGATGCTGAGGGGGATCTGCTGGATTTCGATTTTCAGGAGGTTCATGTCAGCCAAACCATCATTACCCAGGCGCGGCAGACCTGCCTTGTGGCGGACAACTCCAAATTTCACCGCGCCGCGCCCGCGCGCATTGGATCGCTTTCTGAAGTCAGCGCATTCTACACCGATCTTCCTCTATCACCCGAACTGACAAGCCAATGTGGTGAGTGGCAGACGCGTCTGGTTCTTTGCGAATAGCTCTTTGAAACTTCTCATTTAGCGCGAGTACCCGAACGCCTTTCTTGCCAGATGGCGGCGCACCTGACAGTATCAAACCATATTGCAATCGTTGCACGGGAGGGAGGGACCGGGCCATGATAGCGCTTTTGTTTGCGTTACTTACAGCCGTTATGGGGCTGAACTACTTTGGAAGAACCGGGATAGCCAATACCATTTTCTTTATCACGCTGGCGTTGAGTGTGTACTGGCTGAAGTACCACGCCACCAGCCAACTAACCATTCAGTTGTGAGCGAGGGACAAGACCATGACACCTGAACTGTCCCGCACTCTGAATGCGCTTGGAACACTAGCCGTCAGCCTGGTCCTGGTGCTGGCGTACTTCTATCAGCTCAAGCTCTATGAACTGCCCTGCCCTTTGTGCTTGCTACAGCGGGTTGGTTTTGTTGCGGTGGGCGTCGGCCTCGGCCTCAATCTGCTTTATGGTGCCCGGGCACGGCACTATGCACTCATGCTGCTGGGTGCACTGTTCGGAGTGAGCGTTGCCGTTCGCCAAATCCTTTTGCACATCGTCCCGGGAACCGGTCACTATGGATCTCCCGTTTTGGGGCTGCACTATTACACTTGGGCTGCAATCTGCTTTTTTCTGATCCTGCTCGGCACCTCGATCATGCTGATGTTCGAGAAGCAATATGAAAACGGATCAACAGAACAGCGCTTTGGCGGTAGCACACTGGCAAAAGTCGCATTCTTTATCATGCTAGGTTTAGCTGCTTTGAATGCGGTCTCCACACTGATCGAATGTGGCCCAACGGTTTGCGCTGACCCGCCAACCAGCTACAAACTCATTGACGAACTGGGCAACAACAATTGAGGATGGTTTCAACCTTCCCACAAGGAGGCATGTAGATGGGACTATTGGGGCAGCCGCTGGGCTACTATGACTACCTGACTTTCGTGGCGTTGATCCTGCTTCTGGCAGCCGTCATGGCGCTGTTTCTATTCCTCATGGGATTGCCGGGACGGATCGCCATCAAACGCAATCATCCTCATGCTGAGGCCGTTAAGATCATGGGATGGATGGGCTTTTTGGCCGTTGTTCCGTGGGTGCACGCCTTTATGTGGGCCTTCCATGACGGCGTCACCGTCGATCTGCGGCGTATGCCGGATGATGAGCGCGACGCAATTCGGGATGAAATCAAACGCTTAGGCGGCAAAGTAAAGCCTGAGTACCGGGATCGTCTCGATACCGACGACACAGAGCAGAGCTAAGGCCAGAGGAAGCAAAACAACATGTTCATGGCCCTCGGCATCACGCTGTTCTACATAATTTTTGTCTGGTTCATTTTCTTCAAGGCACAATGGCTGAAATTCAACATCACATGGGGTGTTGTGTCATTCTGGGTAGGCGCGCATCTGCTACTGATCTTTCTGGTGGCACTGCGCTTCTTTCAGCCCTTCTCTGCCGATAGCCACGTAGTTCGCTCGACCATCCAGATCGTCCCGAGACTGACGCAGCCAACCCTTTTGACCGAAGTTCTGGTTGAGCCAAACACATGGGTCACCAAGGGAGAGCCGCTGTATCGCTTTGACGATACCGTGTTCTCTTTGGCGGTAGACAATGCCAAAGCCCAGTTGGTAGCCGCCGAACAGAACGCCAAAATTCTGGAACAGGATGTGATTGCGGCGACTGAGTCTATCGAACGCGCCAATGCGCAGCTCGCCTATGCCCTGACTCAAAAGGCACGATATGAAAATTTGGTCCCCGCTGGAGGTGCGCGACAGGATGAGCTTGATCGTTGGAATGAGCAGGTCGCCGAGGATCAAGCACAGGTCAAAGAGGCCGAAGCCAATCTGGAAAAAGCGAACCTCGCTCTGGCTTCACAGATCGATGGTGTAAACACCGGGATCATTCAGGCACAGACCCAGCTGGAAGAAGCTGAGTATTTCCTAGAAAATACAACGATATACGCACCTGAAAACGGGATGATCGTATCGCAACAGGCCCGACCCGGTCTCGTTGTAGGCGAAATTCGTTTGGGTGCCATCGCTAGCTTCGTGACCGAAGACGAGCCCTATATTCTTGCCACCTTCCGTCAGCAAAACCTGAAGTTCGTGGAACCCGGCCAACCGGTTGAAGTCGCACTGGACCTTTATCCCGGCGAAATTCTGAACGGCAAGGTCGAGGCGATCTGGTGGGCCACCAGGCAGGGTCAATATCTGCCATCTGGCCGCCTGCCCGGCTTTGAACTCCCTAAACTACCCGGACGCATAGCGGTACAGATTACGGTCGACGTACCCGAGGGCCACACTTTCCCTGCAGGCGGTCACGCGGCAGTCGCAATCTACACCGGTCGCGGTCAAAGCTTTGAGTTTCTGCGCCGTATCAACATGCGGCTTTACTCATTCGCCAACTTCATCCGACCACTGGATATCTGAGGATGCGCATTATGAAATGGCCCAATTCCAAGAAGCATCTGTTTAGAAGGCTTATGGGAACGGCCCTATGTGCGTCGATCTTTGTTGCTTGTGCCCCTGTTGGCCCGAATTTTGTCCGCCCCAACTCACCTGTAGTAAAGCAGTGGATCGAAGTTAACAGCCCAAGTGCCAGCCAGAGCAGCGGCCTGACATCTCGCAGCGCGCCCGTTGTGAAGTGGTGGGAGACATTCAACGATCCGACACTGAATAAACTGATTGCGGAAGCTTACGCCCAGAACCTGACACTGCAAGTGGCAGGCGCTCGCGTGCTTCAGGCCCGCGCTCAATTGGGCATCGCGTTTGGAGAGCTATACCCTCAATCCCAAGCGATCGGCGGATCACTGCAGCGCCGCCAAATCAGTGACAACCTTGGGCCAGTCTCGGATATCAGGCAGATCATCCCGCTGGACACAGAATTCTCGACCTCGCAAGTCGGCTTTGATGCACAGTGGGAGCTTGATGTTTGGGGCGCACAGCGACGTGGCGTTCAGGCGGCCCGGTCCAATCTGGCCTTGCAAGTCGCCAACTATGACGATGCGCTCGTTACGCTTACCGGTGACGTCGCCGCGCTATACATCAATATCCGCGCTTTACAGGAGTCACTCGCGATCGCACGCGAGAACATAAAGTTGCAGCAGGAATCCGCAGATCTCACACAACTCCGTTTCAACAACGGTGTTACGACCGAACTGGACGTGCAGGAATCAACCGCCCTGCTGAACAACACCAAAGCCTTGGTGCCGACGATTGAAAGCGACCTGCAGCAAGCCAAGAACGCGCTTGCGGTGCTACTTGGCGCAACTCCGTCGCGCATGACGAACCTGCTGGGTAACTATGGTCGCATTCCAATCGCACGATCTAACGTCGCTGTAGGGGTTCCAGCTGAACTGCTGCGCAGGAGACCGGACGTCAGAGCGGCTGAGTTGGCCGCAGCGACCCAATCCGCACAGGTTGGCATTGCGATGGCAGATCTCTATCCGCAATTCATATTGTCTGGCTCAGTTGGACTTCAGGCTTCGGGCGGTCGCGATCTGTTCAGCTCGAACAGCAATACCGGCCTGGCAAGCGCCGGGGTGGTCTGGAACGTACTGAACTACGGGCGCATACAGAACAACGTGCGGGCACAGGACGCCGCCTATCAGGCGTTGATCGCAAACTACCAGAACACGGTTCTGACCGCCTACTCCGAGGTGGAAAGCGCGATGGTCGCCTATGCTGAGGCGCGCAAGCAGGTAACGTTCTATCAACGCAGTGTCGATGCATCCCGCAAGGCGGCCGCCATCGCCGTCGATCAGTATCGCGACGGCATCGCCAGCTATTCCAGAATTCTGAATACGCAAACTGCCCTGCTGCGTTCTCAGGCCAATCTGATTGAGGCAAGACAACAGGTTTCGGCCAACCTGGTTGCCGTTTACAAGGGGCTGGGTGGCGGCTGGCAAATCCGGCAAAATCAGGAGTTTCTGCCTGAGACCGTGCTTGCCGAAATGGCTTACCGTACGGATTGGGGCGATCTGCTTGAGGAAACGCCAACACGTGCCAGCCTGAACTGAAGGCTTACTTCGTCAGCCCCCGCAGACCACCCGAGATCAGGATGTTCACCTCATAAAGGATACGCGGTGCAGCCAGCCCCCCGGGGCTGGCTAGATAGTTCGGGCTCCACTCCGGTTCGAATTTCTGTTTGAATGAGCGCAATCCTTCAAAGTGATAGAATTGCTCGCCATGCTCATAGACGAACCCGCCAATCCGGTTCCAAAGTGACGCCAACTGCCGATTTTCAATGCCCGAAAAAGGCGCCGCGCCAAGCGAGAACCAGTGGAAACCCTGCTCGGACCCCCAGACCATCATTTCCGCAAACAGAGCATCCATAACAAAGCTCGGGCTGTCAGGCTCATACCGCATCAGATCCAGCGATAATTCGGACTTGTTTCCACCCTGAAAAAGATTGGCAAATGCAACGATCTTTCCCGTTTCACCATTCTTCAAAAACGCATGATCAAAGTAAGACAGGTATTCCTCGTCAAAACCGCCAAGGGCAAAGCCTTTTTCCTCACCAGATTTACCGGCAAGCCAGTCATCGGAAATCTGACGCAGTTCCGGAAGTATCGGGGCCAATTTCTCTTTCGGAACGATCTCGAATACATACCCCTCTCGCTCGGCACGGTTCTTGGCCTGCCGAAAACGCTTGCGCGGCTTTCCGTCCAGAGAGAAGTCCTCAAGAGGAACGCGGGCAACCTCTCCGATCTTCAGGATCGAAAGTCCCAAATCCAGAAAAGTGGGCAGATACTTGGTCGACACACTATAAAATGCGCAAAGCTTTCCTTCGCGATCCGCCATCTCGCGCAACTGCCAGATCAGTTGTTGACCAGCATGTTCTTCACCAACTGGTTCACCTTTACTGATCAGGGCGTTGCCCGTATCGGCGTAAGCGATGAATGCAGTTTCATCGGGGGAGATCAGGAATTGCTTGTCACCGGTCAGGGAAATCTGCGCCTCAGTGTCTTCGCTTTCCATCACAAGGCGTTCAACAACCTCGGGAATTTCGGTGCGCTTTACCTGAGGGATTTCGCGCCCGAACAACGAGTTCACGGCAACGACACCCAATATCACCGCAACAACGAGACTGGATCGCAGGAACCGTGACGCATCACCATTCCAGGCAAATTCCCACCACAAAGCGTTCTGGTACTCAACGTGTTTATAGGCAAACAAGCCGACCCAAAAGATCACAGCCAGCAATGCGATGACGCTGACAAGCCAGGGTATATTCAGACGAAAGATTGACGCTCCGCTGACCCTGTAGAAAGCCCCCTTGAACAACGCGAGGAGTGCGATTGTACCCAACATGCTGAGCGCTTCATGTGTGTCCAATCCCTTTGCAAGCGAAGCAAAGAAACCGGCCAGCATCAGGATCATGGCAACGATCCAAGCCCGGTACAGCTTGCGGAACAATCCTCGGGACACAAGGATCAACAGCACGCCGACCGCACTGCCCACCAAATGCGAGGCTTCGACAAAGGACAAAGGCAGAAACTCTCGCAACGCACCCAGACTCTGCGAACTGGCTGGCAAGGCGCCAGATACAAGCAGGATCACACCAGCAACTGCCGCAATACCTGCAGCTACCATCGGGACAATTGGCCGGATCACCCTGTAGACCCATGTTGCAGCCCCACCGATCCTATGGCGTTGGGTCAATGCTGATGCGACTGCGATGGATACGCTTGCGATACCAAATGGCAGAAACGTGTAAACCACCCGATAGAGCAGCAACGCAGCGATCACATCCGATCGCCCCGATGCGCCCAATCCGGCAATCAACGTTGCCTCGAATACCCCCAGGCCACCCGGTGCGTGGCTTAATATGCCGACCGCGATAGCCGCGATATAAATTGTAAAAAAGTACGGGTAGCCAACACCAAGATCATCGGGCATCAGCACATAAAGTGCCATGGATGCTCCGAACAGGTCACCAACGGCGGCGACAGTCAGCAAACCAGCCAGACGCCCTCCGGGAAGATTGAAACCAACCCCAGCGAAAGCAAGCCGGCGACCACCGCTCGAAAGCCAGATAAAGAGTGAGATCAGACCGATAAGCATGGCGACACCGATCGAGGTTTCGGTGATCTCACTTATCGGCATCACCTTCGAGATACCGTCTGGGTGAGTAGTCAACAGAATGCCCAGTATCAGAACCAATCCCATCCAGAATGCGACCCATGAAGTGGCGATCACTCCGGCTACGCGACCCAGATCCAGCCCCAGAGATGCGTATATGCGATACCGAATGGCTGTTCCTGTTATGTATGAGAAGCCGAGGCAGTTCGAAACCGCATAGCCGCTAGCCCCCGCCATTCCGGCGACCGGCAGCGGCACCTTTCCTTCAGCGACGCTCTGAACCGCGAAAACATCGTAAAATGAAAGTGACAAAAAGCTGAAAGCTGTCCAGCAAAAGGCAAAGAACAACAGACGCCATGAGGTGCCTGCAATGTCGGCTTTGACATCCGCCCACTTCACATGCGCAGACAGATCATGCAGCACCGTCAGTGCGATAAGCGTGATCAACAGTGGAATTGCCAGCCTGACCCAAGGTTTCTCCAGCAACTCGGTAATGCGTTCTACCCAACGCACCGCTCGCGATTCTTCGCCTGTCTCTTGTATGGACATATTGAGCTTCCCTGCCCTGCTGCCGCATTTGGACCAATGGATCTCGCAGCAGAAAATATGCCCTGAAATCAAATCGGCCGGTTACCGAACTTTGGCACAATTTCGTTGATCTTCAAAGCACTGCACGCCAGGAAGGACAGGAACTGAGAAGCAGAGGTCAATAACGGCCCTTGCGGGTCGACAGCAGCAGATTGGTTTCTGAACGCGTAATCCCTTCCATCCGGCGTATCTGGAACAGAACCTCATCCAGTTCAGCCAGCGTATCTGCCCAAATTTCCGCAATCAGGTCCCAGCTGCCATTGGTCGTGTGTACTGCCCGCACCTGCCGCATGGCTGCAATTCTGGCCATAATTCTCTCGGTCCCACGCCCTTCGATCTCAAGCATCATGAGACCGCGCACCGGGCTTTCCGCAACATCGCGGCGGGTCAGCACCGTAAAGCCAACGATCTCGCCCGATTGCTTCAATCGTTGAAGCCTGCTGCGCACCGTGGTCCGCGTTACACCCAGCAGTTCGGCCAGTTCAGATAACGAGGCACGGGCATCCCGATGCAGAGCGCTGAGCAAGCGACTATCCAAATCGTCCATATGTGCTTTCCAATTTGCATGAGAGGGTTTCATTTTGAACATTTTGCTATCTTCCTGCAACCCATGCTGAGCCGGTAAATGAACGTATGGATAAAAAGAACGTCATTCTGATCGGCGCTCCGATGGACGCCGGCAAACAGCGTCAAGGCTGCCGGATGGGTCCCGACGCCTATCGCGTCGCAGGTATCGAAGCAGCGTTGGCAACTTTGGGCCACACCGTCACAGATCTAGGCGATACACGACCTGATGTCGTCGATATGCCCGAGCATTCACATCTGTTTTCTCTGCCTGAGTGTGTGGGTTGGACGCAGGCCCTGAGTCGTGCCGCAGAGGAAGCAGCAACGCAAGGCCTCCCAATCTTCATGGGCGGGGATCATGCGCTGTCGATGGGCACCGTTACTGGTATGGCCGCTCATGCCCAGAAACTTGATCGCCCACTGTTCGTTCTGTGGCTGGATGCCCATAGTGACTTTCACACGCCGAACAGCACAGGCAGCGGAAACCTGCACGGAACGCCCGTCGCCTATTTCACGGGACAACCCGGCTTTGATGCGTTTCCCAAAGTTGCCGCGCCCGTCCCCACGGACCGCGTCGGCATGATTGGCCTGCGTTCGGTGGACCCGGAAGAGCGCGCAGCACTGGAAAAAGACAGTGCAATGCTGGCTGACATGCGCACCATCGACGAACACGGGATCAAGGCTCCGCTGCTGGCTTTCCTTGACAAGGTTCGAGCTGCCAACGGCATTTTGCATGTTTCGCTGGACGTGGACTTTCTGGATCCTGCCATCGCACCTGCCGTTGGAACAACGGTACCAGGCGGCGCAACCGAGCGCGAAGCACATCTGGTCATGGAATTGCTGCACGAAAGTGGGCTGGTCTGTTCGCTGGATCTGGTCGAGTTGAACCCATTTCTGGATGAGCGCGGCCGTACCGCCAAGCTGATGGTCGATCTGGCTGCCTCGTTGCTTGGCCGTCGCATCTTTGACCGCCCGACACGGAGTTTCTGATGCTATCACTTCAGGCACCCCCCGCTGTTGTGATGATCCGTCCACATGCGTTTACCTCGAATCCCGAAACGCATGGCGACAATGCCTTTCAAACACTTTCCAATCGCTCAGTCGAAGCGACCTCAATGGCTGCACGGGATGAACATGATCGCGCTGTTGAGCAATTGCGTTCGGCCGGCGTCACGGTTCACGTCTTTGATGACGAAGGTCAGGATAATACGCCGGACAGCGTGTTTCCGAATAACTGGTTTTCAACCCATCATGGCGGGCATGTAGCAATCTATCCGATGTTCGTCCCTTCACGCAGGCGCGAACGGCGGATGGATGTGATCGAGCTGCTCAAACAGGAATACCGCGTTCAGGACGTGATTGACTATTCGGGTTTGGAACAAGATGACCTTGCACTGGAAGGAACTGGTGCGATGGTGCTCGACCATGTGGGGCGTATCGCTTACACGGTCAAATCCAATCGCGCAGACCCGGTCCTGCTTGAACGCTTTTGCACGCATTTCAACTATGAACCGATCGCATTCGAAGCACGTGACGTTGATGGTCGTGACGTTTATCACACCAATGTTCTTATGGGCATTGGAACGCATTATGCCCTGATTTGTCTGGATATGATTGCAGACACCGAACGCCGCCAGACTGTTCGCAACCGGCTGGAGGAATCCGGGCGAACAGTGATCGATCTCAGCCACGAACAGATTGCGGAATTCGCAGGAAACGCAATCGAGCTCTCGGGACGCGATGGATTGGTCCTTGCGCTTTCCAGCCGCGCGCTTGCAGCGCTCAGACCCGAACAGATTCAAACAATCGAAGCGAGCGCGACACCGCTGCCGCTCTCGGTTCCCACAATTGAAACAGCAGGTGGATCGGTGCGATGTATGATCGCCGGCATCCACCTTTCGCGCCGATAGGAGTGCATGATGCAACCATCAGACAAGGCCCTTGTGCCCTTCGTTTCCGTCGACAACATGATGCAACTTGTGCACCACATCGGTGTCGAGCGGGTGATCACCGAAATTGCGGCTCAGATCGAATCCGATTTCAAACGTTGGGAGAGCTTTGACAAAACGCCCCGCATTCCGGCGCATTCACCCCATGGCGTGATCGAGCTGATGCCCACCTCGGATGGCGAGGCCTACGGGTTCAAATACGTCAACGGCCACCCCAAGAACACCTCGGAAGGGCTGCAAACCGTCACAGCGTTTGGACTTCTGGCGGATGTCTACACCGGCTACCCCACGCTGCTGACTGAAATGACCATCCTGACTGCTTTACGGACGGCGGCGACATCGGCACTTGTGGGCAGCTATCTCGCGCCGAAGGGCGCGACCACGATGGCGATGATCGGCAATGGGGCTCAGTCAGAGTTCCAGTGCCTCGCATTCAAGGCGATGTGCGGAATCGATACGGTTCGACTGTATGACATCGACACCAACGCCACAGCCAAATGCGCGGCCAATCTGCAAGGCAAAGGGCTGACGGTTGTCCCGTGCAAAACAGCTGAAGAGGCAATCGAGGGCGCCCAAATTATCACCACCTGCACCGCTGACAAGAAATATGCCACGATCCTGACGGACAACATGGTCGGACCCGGCGTCCACATCAATGCCATTGGTGGCGACTGCCCGGGCAAGACCGAGCTGCACAGTGACATTCTGCTGCGATCCGAAATCTTTGTAGAATATCCTGAACAAACACGGATTGAGGGTGAAATTCAGGCACTTGATGACGATCACCCGGTTACTGAAATGTGGCAAGTGATGACGGGTCAGGCCAAAGGGCGAACTGATGATCGACAGATCACATTGTTCGACAGTGTAGGCTTCGCGATCGAAGATTTTTCGGCTCTGCGCTATATCAAAACTGCCATTGAAGGGACTGAATTCTTTGAGCCTTTGGATATGCTTGCAGACCCTGACGATCCACGTGACCTGTATGGAATGTTGATGCGGGCAAAATAAGAACCCGCACATTCAGGCAACTCGCCCCGGCCATTGGCCGGGGCTTTTTTCTATCCTGCAAGGGATGGCAGATACAAAACGATACCCGGGAACGCGACCAGCAGCGCGATGGTAACTGCGTCAGCCACAAAGAACGGTGTGACACCCTTGAAGACATCCTGAACGCTCAGATCCGGACGTACACCTGCAACCACAAAACAGTTCAGGCCAATGGGCGGCGTGATCAGACAGAACTCTGCCATTTTGACCACCAAGATGCCGAACCAGATCGCACACATGGGGCCGGACATACCAAAGGTACTTTCGGCAGCACTCACAGCTTCACCACCGTTCAGAGCCATCACAGCCGGATACACCACAGGCAGCGTCAGCAGCAGCATACCGATGGCATCCATGAACATACCCAGCACCGCATAAGCCAGCAGGATGCAGATCAGGATCAGCATCGGTGACATTTCGAGCGAGGTTATCCAATCCGAGAATGCCCCCGGCAGGTCCGCAAACCCCAGAAACCGAACATAGATCAGAACGCCCCAGATGATGGCAAAGATCATCGCCGTCAGCTTTGCGGTCTCTAGCAGTGCTGATTTGAACTCGGCCCAACGCATGCCGTGAAACAGCGCAAAGCAGAACACGATAAAGGCTCCGATGGCTCCACCTTCCGTTGGTGTACCCCATGCGTCTTCACCGAACGGGTTATAGACAAAGCAGATGATGATCAGAACCACGGCAACGATTGGCAACGCACCTGGCAATGACGAGAATCGCTGTTTCCATGTGAACCCTCTGACTGGCGGACCCACGGATTTAAAGATCACTGCGATGCCAACGATCAGCAACCCATAGATCAACGCCGAGAATGCCCCGGGAATAAACCCTGCAAGCAGCAGCATACCTACGTTCTGTTCAACAATGATCGCATAGATCACAAGGATCGCCGACGGCGGTATGAGCGACGCCAACGTACCCCCGGCAGCCACCACGCCAGCCGCAAAGCGTTTGTTGTAACCGACGTCCAGCATTTCAGGGATTGCGATACGGGCGAACACCGCCGACGTAGCAACAGATGCGCCAGACACGGCTGCAAAACCTGCCGTCGCAAATACTGTCGAAACCGCAAGCCCCCCCGGGACCCAGGCAATCCAGCGCTTGGCCGCCTCGAACAAAGCCCGGGTCAGCCCTGCGTAATAAGCGAGGTATCCGATCAGGATGAATGTCGGGATCAGGCTGAGCGTATGTGATGCAACCTTAGAATGCGGCACCTGCCCTGCTGTCTTTACGGCAACGGTCAGCGCTTTTCCGAAGCGATCCGGATCATAGCCAAACTTGGCCCAGAAAATCCAGACAAGCCCGACGAGCCCAGCCAGCCCCGCAGCAAAGGCAACGCGCATTCCAGTAACGACAAGAACCAACAGGCCGCCTGTAACCCACAGGCCAATTTCGATCGTGTCCATGTGTTAGTCCTGCCCTTCAAACTGCTCGGCTTCGGCAGCTGCCTGCGCCGCCGCGTCTTGTATCAACGGCACCGCAACCGGAGTTTCCAACCCCAGCAGGAAAGCACGCCCATATCCCCACACTTGCAAAACCAAGCGAACACACAGCACCGAAAATGCTAGGGGTGCCAATAGTTTGGCAGGCCAGATCGGGATGCCGATATCGATCGAGCTGTCGCGGCTCCACATTGGGGCACCAAAATCAAAAGACCGGTCAAAATGCGCCCAACTGCCCCAGACCAGCGCCAGCATGAGAACGAGGATCAGCACGACTGACAACAGTTCGAACAACCACAGCGCCCGACCATGCAGCCGAGAGATTACGATATCCATGCGAATATGCCCGCCGTCACGCTGAACGTAAGATATGCCGAGAAATGCAATCAGCGGCATCATCTGCTCGATCCAGTCCACGTAACCCGGCAAGGGCACATTGACTGCGTTGCGCCCGCTGACAGAAATCACGGCCAGCAGCATCAATCCAAACACCGCCAGCCCGCTGACAAGGGCAAGAAACTTCTCAATCCCAAGCAAATGACGATCAAGACGGCTGAGCAGACTGCCGTCTTCCAATACCGTGGCCTGTCCTGCCATCCGGTAATCCCCTGTTTCTGAAAGTGACCGGGCGCCTTCTGGCGCCCGGGTTTTGTCGATCAGTTACCGCTGCGTTGCTGCTGCAACGTCGTCTGTACCAGATCATAGAGATCCTGCGCAGGCAGGCCCTGAGCGGACATGTCGGCAATCCACTGTTCGCGGATCGGGTCTGCTGCCTTGGCGCGGAAATCGGCAATTACAGCGTCGTCGATCATGACTTTCTGAACGCCTTTTTCATCAAGTACACCGTCCCATTTCTCGAGCAACGAGCCATAGTTTGCCAGATAATGGTCGATGGCTTCGTCAATCGAGCTGTCCAGCGCTTCACGATGTTCCGGCGACAGCGCTTCGTATGCTTCGATATTCACAACCACCGGGCAGTTCACCGTTCCGGGGTTCAGGTTGGCGGTCCACCAATCTGCTTCGTTGATGGTTCCGAACGACAAATGTGCGTGCTGTGCAAACGCTACGGTGTCAACAACACCGGATTCCATTGCGTTGTAGGCTTCGGTTGCGGGCACGGATGTGGGCACACCCCCTACTGCTTCGAACGCCTGACCCAGACCACCGGTTGCGCGGACACGCATACCATCGAACTCAGCCAGTTCATCCCGTGGATCACCGGTTCCAACCAGATTGTACTGCGGCATCGGCGAGGTCATGATGATGCGCGCGTTCCACTGCGCCATCTCATCCTTTACAGCCGGATGATCATATACTGCATGGCTAACAGCCACTTCTTCGTCCAGCGTGTTTACACCCAGGAACGGAAGCTCAAGCACGGTAATGGCACGGTTCTTGTCGCGGTGATATCCAGCACAGAACTGAGCCATCTCAAACGCACCGATTTCAATGCCGTCCAGATTCTCTTTCGGCTTTGAGAGGCCGCCATAGCTGACGTTGATCGTGAAATCGCCGCCGGTCTTTTCACTCACCAGTTCTGCAAGCTTTTCAACATGTTCGGTGAATGCGCGGCGCTTACCCCAGACTGAAGCGTTCCATTCTGTTGCGACGGCTTCTGACGCGAACGCAACACCCAAAGCGGCAACAGCAGCGCCGCTCAACATCTTTTTCATAGTGATTTCTCCCATTGCTGCACCCCCTTGCCGGGGCGCTTAGGCCCAAAGCTAGCGCCAACATCGGTATGTGCCAACCCCCGGGTGACATTCCTGATCAAGGTTGAACGGAACCGTCATGCGCTAACAACCAAAAGATGAGTCCAGAATGACTTTTACTGAATATCGAGAGGCCGATTGCGGCTTTAGAAATCCGTTACAGCCAAGTCGTTATTTTCAATACGTTTTCACAAATTATACGAAATTATATTTACAAATTTTCAAGGTTTGATGAAACTAATTTACAAACTAATCCTGAGATATCTGTAATTTATTTCATTGTTTTCAGCTCTCCGTATTATTGCCACCAGGGAGGATATGGGTCGACATTGCCGGTTCAGCAGGCAAAATCAGCCCAGTTCAATATAGTCCAGAGGGAGGAGCCTCAGAATGACAACCGCTGCCCAGGCAGATGCCACGACCTTTCCGCCGTCCGCCGACACTGTAGCCCGCGCGCATGTCAACGCTGAAAAATACAACGAGATGTATGCGGCCTCCATCAACGACCCTGTGGCGTTCTGGGATGAGCAAGGCAAGCGCGTGGACTGGATCAAGCCCTACACGCAGGTCAAGGATGTCAGCTATGACTTCGGCTCTGTTGGAATCAACTGGTATGCGGACGGGACGCTGAACGTTTCCGCCAACTGCCTGGATCGACATCTGAAAACCCGCGGTGATCAGACGGCCATCATCTGGGAACCGGATGATCCAAATGACGAAGCGCAGCACATCACATATGCCGAGCTGCACCGTCGCACCTGCCGGATGGCCAACATTCTGGAATCGATGGGCGTGCGCAAAGGCGACCGGGTCGTTATCTATCTGCCGATGATCCCCGAGGCGGCCTATGCCATGCTGGCATGCGCCCGGATCGGTGCAATCCATTCGATTGTTTTTGCTGGATTTTCCCCCGACGCTCTGGCTGCCCGGATCAATGGCTGTGACGCCAAGGTTGTCATCACCGCAGACGAAGCCCCTCGTGGTGGTCGTAAAACCCCGCTGAAATCCAACGCCGACGCTGCACTGCTGCACTGCAAGGACACCGTGAAGTGCCTGGTCGTAAAACGCACCGGTGGCCAGACCACCTGGATCGACGGTCGCGACTATGACTACAACGAAATGGCGCTTGAAGCTGATGACTACTGCGCGCCAGCTGAGATGAGCGCCGAAGACCCGCTGTTCATCCTTTACACCTCAGGCTCGACCGGTCAGCCCAAAGGTGTCGTCCACACGACCGGCGGATATCTGGTCTATGCGGCGATGACGCATGAGATCACGTTCGATTACCATGAAGGTGACATCTATTGGTGTACCGCGGATGTTGGCTGGGTCACGGGCCACAGCTATATCGTCTATGGCCCGCTGGCCAACGGTGCGACCACACTGATGTTCGAAGGTGTGCCCACCTATCCGGACGCCTCGCGCTTCTGGCAAGTTTGCGAAAAGCACAAGGTGAACCAGTTCTATACCGCTCCAACTGCGTTGCGCGCTCTTATGGGACAAGGCAACGAGTGGGTCGAGAAGTGCGACCTGAGCGACCTGCGCACGTTGGGCACAGTCGGCGAGCCGATCAATCCAGAGGCCTGGAACTGGTATAACGAAGTGGTTGGCGGTGGACGTTGCCCGATCGTTGACACATGGTGGCAAACGGAAACTGGCGGTCACCTGATGACCCCCCTGCCCGGTGCCCACGCGATGAAGCCCGGCTCGGCAATGAAACCGTTCTTTGGCATTCAGCCCGTGGTTCTGGACCCTCAGTCCGGCGTTGAGATCAACGGCAATGGCGTCGAAGGTGTTTTGTGTATCAAAGACAGCTGGCCCGGCCAGATGCGAACCGTTTGGGGCGATCACGAACGGTTCGAGAAGACATATTTCTCAGACTACAAAGGCTACTATTTCACCGGTGACGGCTGCCGCCGTGACGAGGATGGTGACTACTGGATCACCGGCCGTGTTGACGACGTGATCAACGTCTCAGGTCACCGCATGGGCACGGCCGAGGTCGAAAGCGCTCTGGTTGCACATGCCGCTGTGGCCGAGGCCGCTGTGGTTGGCTACCCACATGATATCAAGGGACAAGGTATCTACTGCTACGTCACATTGATGAACGACCGTGAACCTTCGGATGAGTTGCTGAAAGAGCTGCGCACCTGGGTCCGGACCGAGATCGGCCCGATTGCGTCGCCCGATGTAATCCAATGGGCCCCTGGCCTGCCCAAGACCCGCTCGGGCAAGATCATGCGCCGTATCCTGCGCAAGATTGCCGAGAACGACTTTGGCTCGCTGGGTGACACCTCGACCTTGGCCGATCCTTCGGTGGTCGAAGATCTGATTGAAAACCGTGCGAACAAGTGAGGATGTGATGGACGCTGCCACGATCACCACACCCGCTGTTCTGATCCTTCTCGGCCCTCCGGGCGCCGGGAAGGGTACACAGGCGCGGATGCTTGAAGACAAGTTTGGTCTGGTGCAACTCAGCACCGGGGACCTGCTGCGCGCTGCTGTTGCGGCCGGGACAGAGGCTGGCAAAGCTGCGAAGACGGTAATGGAGGCCGGTGATCTGGTCAGTGACGAGATCGTCATCGCTATTCTGCGGGATCGCCTGGCTGAACCGGACTGTGCCAAGGGCGTCATTCTGGACGGCTTCCCGCGCACCACGGTTCAGGCCGAGGCACTGGACGGGCTGCTTGCGGAAACAGGCCAGAAGATCAACGCAGCGATCAGCCTTGAAGTTGAAGACGCTGAAATGGTGATCCGCATCTCAGGTCGCTACACCTGTGCCGGATGCGGTGAAGGCTATCACGACATGTTCAAGGCTCCGGCGGTTGAAGGTGAATGTGACAAGTGTGGCAGCACAGAGTTCAAGCGCCGAGCCGATGACAACGCCGAGACAGTTGCATCGCGTCTGGCAGCCTATCACGCGCAGACCGCGCCGCTGATTACTTACTACCAAGATCATGGGGTTCTGAAAGGCCTGAACGCCATGGGCAATATCAACGACATCGCAGGCAATCTGGAAAGGATCGTCAACGACGCGATGAACTAAGGGAAGTCGGCCCGCCCTGAATAAGGGCCGAATTCCTAACGGAAAACTTCAAAGGAACCGCCTTGGCGGACCGGAGAAGTCTTGCCTGATGCCACCCGGGCATTCGGCATATCGAAAAGCGGCCCTGCGCGCTGGAGGAAATGGACAAAGGGTCGCCCAAGGAGGAAGCAAGGAGGAACCCGCAATGGCGGATCAATCAACAAACTCCGCGCAGACTGCCGAGTCCGATAAGGGCTATTGGCAGGCCAACCTGCGTCTTATCGTCATCAGCCTAATCATCTGGGCGCTGGTGTCATTTGGATTCGGCATCCTGCTGCGTCCGCTGCTGTCAGGTATCCCTGTAGGCGGCACCGATCTGGGCTTTTGGTTCGCCCAGCAGGGATCGATTTTGGTCTTTCTGGTGCTGATCTTCAACTACGCCTGGCGCATGAACAAGCTGGACGCTGAATACGGCGTGGACGAGGAGTAAGCGGAATGGACCAGTTTACAATCAACCTGCTGTTTGTGGGCGCGTCCTTTGCGCTATACATCGGCATCGCGATCTGGGCCCGCGCGGGTTCCACATCGGAATTCTACGCCGCCGGGCGCGGCGTTCACCCGGTCACCAACGGCATGGCGACAGCGGCGGACTGGATGTCTGCGGCTTCGTTCATCTCGATGGCTGGCCTCATCGCCTTTACCGGCTATGACAACAGCTCGTTCCTGATGGGCTGGACCGGTGGCTACGTTCTGCTGGCACTGCTACTTGCCCCTTACCTGCGTAAGTTTGGCAAATTCACGGTATCAGAGTTCATTGGCGACCGTTTCTACAGTCAGACCGCGCGCATCGTCGCGGTAATCTGCCTGATCGTAGCTTCCGTGACCTACGTGATCGGCCAGATGACCGGCGTTGGCGTGGCCTTTGGCCGCTTCCTCGAAGTGTCAAACACCACAGGGTTGTTGATTGGTGCAGGCGTTGTGTTTGCCTACGCGGTGTTTGGCGGGATGAAGGGCGTAACCTATACTCAGGTCGCTCAGTACTGCGTACTGATCACCGCCTATACTATCCCGGCCATTTTCATCTCGTTGCAGCTGACAGGTAATCCGATTCCCGCTCTGGGTCTGTTCGGCGATACTGCCGGCGGTGAGCCACTGCTGACCAAACTGGACGCCATTGTGACCGAGCTGGGCTTCAACGACTACACTGCCCATCATTCGAATACGCTGAACATGGTGTTGTTTACGCTGTCGCTGATGATCGGTACCGCCGGTCTGCCGCACGTAATCATGCGCTTCTTCACCGTACCGAAAGTATCTGACGCACGTTGGTCCGCTGGCTGGGCGCTGGTCTTCATCGCGCTGCTGTATCTGACCGCACCTGCCGTTGGCGCAATGGCTCGTCTGAACATCACCGACATGATGTGGCCCAATGGTGGCATTGATGGTGGTGCCGTGAAGGTCGAACAGATCGACAATGACGCGCGTTATGACTGGATGGCCACGTGGAAGAAAACCGGTCTGCTGGACTGGGAAGACAAGAACGGCGACGGCAAGATCCAGTACTACAACGACAAGAATGCCGACATGCAGGCGCTTGCCGAAGAAAAAGGCTGGGTCGGTAACGAGCTAACCAAGTTCAACCGCGACATCCTGGTTCTGGCCAACCCCGAAATTGCCAACCTGCCGGGTTGGGTGATCGGTCTGGTCGCTGCTGGTGGTCTTGCGGCCGCTCTGTCGACCGCCGCGGGCCTGCTGCTGGCGATTTCGTCGGCTGTGTCCCACGACCTGATCAAGGGTGCGATCAATCCGCAGATCTCGGAAAAAGGCGAGCTTCTGTCGGCACGTATCGCAATGGCTGTGGCCATCGTTGTGGCAACCTATCTGGGTCTGAACCCACCTGGTTTCGCGGCGCAGACGGTTGCCCTGGCCTTTGGTCTGGCGGCCGCCTCGATCTTCCCGGCGCTGATGATGGGGATCTTCTCGACCCGCATCAACAACACCGGCGCGGTTGCAGGTATGCTGGCCGGTCTGACCGTCACCCTGGTCTACATCTTCCTGCACAAGGGCTGGCTGTTCATTCCGGGCACCAACTCGTTCACCGATGCTGACCCGCTGCTGGGTCCGATCAAGTCGACCTCGTTCGGCGCAATCGGTGCAATGGTCAACTTCGGCGTCGCCTATGTGGTTTCCGGCATGACCAAGGAGACCCCGCAGGAGATCAAAGATATGGTCGAAAGCATCCGCATTCCCCGTGGTGCGGGCGCAGCTCAGGACCATTGAGCATGATGCGGCCTCTGGCTACTTTCCAAGGGCCGCGTCTTTCGACTGACTATTCCCGCCCGGCATTCCACCGGGCGGGATTTTTCCAGAATACCGGAGAAATCTGATGCCCCTGTCCCATGAACAGATCACCCGGTTCCTGAAATCCGTTCATCCCTATGACGCCCTGCCCGCCCCTGTGCTCGAGCAGGTCGCAAAACAGATCGAGGTCTGGGAGGTTGATGAGGATTCAGAAGTTTACGATCTGGGCCATACATTGCCCGGCGTATTCGTCATCTATGAAGGTCAGGTTGAAATCACGGATGAGAACGGTGCAATCGTGTCTCATCTCGGTCTTCGCAATTCTTTTGGTGAGCGAGGCCTGCTCAAAAACGGCAAGGCCGCCACCAAGGCGCGGGCGCATGCCCCATCCATTCTGATAGTCCTGCCTCCGGCTCTTGTGCGTGAGTTGATTGACGGGCATGACGTCGTTTCCAAATTCTTCAACCGCAGCCGGGGTGAGCGGGCTGGTCCACAAAGTCTGGCCACCAGCTCGGTCGACATTTTGATGGCTTCGGATCCGACGACCTGCCCCCCTTCCACCCCAGTTCAGCACGCTGCACGGACGATGCGGGACAAGGGGATATCCTCACTTTGCGTGACCGACGACGACAACCTGCTGGGTATCGCAACCCTGCGCGACATTTCGGGAAAGTACGTCGCAGATGCGATGGCGCCAGATACGCCAATCTCGGCGATCATGACGCGCAATCCGATCACGCTGTCCCCCACAGATATCGGCTCTGACGTGCTTCATGTCATGATGGAACGCGGCATCGGCCATATTCCCATCACCGACCATGGCCGGCTTGTGGGCATAGTGACTCAGACAGATCTTACACATTATCAGGCTGTAAGCTCGGCCGAATTGGTACGTAGGATAGCGCAGGCAAATTCAGCTGAGGAAATGGCATCGGTCACAGCCGAAATACCCCAGCTGCTGGTGCAATTGGTGGCTGGTGGAAACCGGCATGAGATTGTGACCCGTCTCATCACCGATATTGCCGACACGGTGACGCGCCGACTACTCGCCTTGGCGGAACAGAAGATGGGCCCACCGCCGGTGCCGTATCTATGGCTGGCCTGCGGCTCTCAGGGTCGGCAGGAACAGACGGGCGTATCGGACCAGGACAACTGCATGATACTGGACGACAGCGTGTCCGACACCGACATGGTCTACTTCCACGCTCTGGCAAAGTTTGTTTCTGATGGATTGGACGCGTGTGGGTATTTCTATTGCCCGGGGGACATGATGGCGACAAACCCACGCTGGTGTCAGCCTGCCCGTGTCTGGCGCGATTATTTTGGTGGTTGGATCAACAAGCCAAACCCCGAGGCGCAGATGCTGGCGTCCGTTATGTTCGACCTGCGCCCCATCGGAGGTGCGTTCGAGCTGTTCTCGGACCTGCAAGCAGATACGCTTGCCAAAGCCAACACCAATTCGATCTTTGTGGCCCATATGATCTCCAACTCACTAAAGCACACCCCACCGCTGAGCTTGTTGCGCGGGTTTGCGACAATACGTTCGGGCGAGCATCGCAATACTCTGGATCTGAAGCACAACGGCGTTGTGCCGGTGGTCGATCTCGCCCGTATCTACAGCTTGCAAGGGCAACTGACCCCAGCGAACACGCGCGCCCGCCTGAAAGCTGCCGAAAGCGCCGGTGTGCTCAGCGCATCGGGTGCTCGGGATTTGCTGGATGCGTATGATCTGATTGCTGAAACGCGGCTTGAACATCAGGTAAGGCTGGTCAAATCCGGTGAAAAGCCAGACAACTACATGCCGCCCTCAGCCTTGTCCGACTTTGAGCGAAGTCATCTACGCGATGCATTTGTCGTGGTAAAAACGATGCAATCAGCGGTTGGGCATGGCAAGGGTATGTTGGGCTGACCTGCGGGCGGCCAAATCGGGAAACTGAAGGCGCGGTTAGCCGGAAATACGGAGAAGCAGAATGTTTCTGGAATTGGTAGGCACAATCTTCGCAGGGCTCGCCTTTGCAGGTATCGTCATGGTATTGAACAAGATGACGGGTGGCCGCCTGCCCCGTTGGGCCGCGCCGGTTGCCGCCGGCGTGGGCATGATCAGCATGACGGTCGCCAGCGAATACTCCTGGTACAAACGCACAAAGGACACCCTGCCCGAAGGTTTGGCAGTAATCCAAGAGGTTGAAAGCCGCGCCTTTTATCGTCCCTGGACTTACGCTGTCCCCTTCATTGATCGCTTTGCGGCCATCGACACAGTATCGGTCCGCACCCATGAGCAAGTGCCTGACGAGCGGTTGGTTGACCTGTATCTTTTCGGTCGCTGGGCCCCCGTATCCAAAGTGCCTGTAGCTGTAGACTGCGCAGAAAACCGTCGGGCCAATCTGGCAGACGGAGCCGAGTTCGCCGATGATGGACGCCTTCTGAATGCCGACTGGATCAAAGTGCCATCCGATGATCCAATCGTTGAGGCCACCTGCGGGGTTTGATCATGCTGACCCGTCTGAGCCTACGTCTGAGGATATTTCTGTTCTTTTGCCTGCTGGCTTTTGGCGGTCTTGTCATCAGTTCCGTTGCTTTGTGGATCAGCTATGCACGTGCTGGTGACCCTGATCTTGCCAACGCCTATATCTTTGCGGAAATCCTGATCGCCTTCGGCCTGCTGGCGCTGATTGCAGGCGTCTGGCTGCTGTTTGACGACAATGTTGCCAAACCAATTGAGCGGCTATCAGCCGAGCTTCGTGCACGTGCCCATGCCGGGGTCAGCAGCGACCTGGATCTTCAGGCCGCTCGCTATCTGGGGGATCTGGCCCCTGCCGCTGCAGGGCTTGCCGAGCAATTGGCAGAAAACGCGATGCAAACAGCCGAAGCTGTCGCTGCTGAAACCGCGCATCTGGCCTTTGAAAAAAAGCGGCTGACTGACCTGTTGTCTGAAATCCCTGTCGCCATGCTGCTGGCCAGTCCGAAACATCAGATCGTGCTTTATGATGCACAGGCCGCCGGTGTTCTGGCTCAGATTGCGCACCCCCGCCTGAACGCATCCCTCTTTGACTACCTTGAACGAAAACCGCTTACGGATGCGTATGCCAAGCTCATCAAAACCGGGCTGGATGTTTACTGCACCCTGACCAGTGCGGATGGAATGCAGACCTATACCGTGCGCATGAAGTCCTTGGGCGAAGCACCAGGATACATGCTGATTTTCGAAGACAGCGTCGCGCGTATACCACCCGAAGCCGCGCGCCCACTGGTCTACGACTTTGATCTACTCGAAACGCCCAGTGATGAGGCGTCTGAAAACCGCGCCTTGTCAGATTTGTGCTTTGTGGTGTTCGACACTGAAACCACCGGATTGTTGCCCCATAAGGACGAAATTGTTCAGATCGGCGCAGTTCGTGTGGTCAAAGGAAAGATCGTCGAAGGCGAGCAATTGAATACTCTGGTTGACCCGGGGATTCCGATCCCCGCTGCCTCGACCAAAGTCCACAAAGTCAGTGACCAAATGGTTCAGGGCGCACCCGATATCGCGCAAGCTGGTCGCATGTTCCACCACTTTGCTCGCGATGCCGTTATCGTTGCCCACAACGCACCCTTTGACATGGCGTTTCTACACCGCCATTCGAAGAGGATGGATGTCGAGTGGTCTCATCCAATCCTGGATACTGTTTTGCTGTCGGCAGTGGTGTTCGGGGCCAGCGAAACACATACACTTGATGCGGTTTGTGAGCGGCTGGGTATCACGATTCCAGAGACCCTTCGGCATACGGCTTTGGGAGATGCGGTCGCCACCGCTGAAGCCTTGGTAAAGATGCTACCCATCCTGAATGCACGCGGAATGACCACGTTTGGCGATGTCATCAAGGAAACCCGCAAACATGGGCGATTGCTGGAAGATCTGAACTGATTGGAATTCCTTCAATCCGGATACAGCTTTTCATGGACAATCCCTGCGCAGCGTGGCACCTGAGGCGCGGCTACTGAATGAGCGCGCGATGACCGAGAAAACCTTTACCCCCGGCCCGGATGAAAGCCTTGCGTTTCGTGAGGCCCTGGGGTGTTTTGGCACCGGTGTGACGGTGGTCACAACCAATGCCTCCAACGGCCCTATCGCGATTACCGTGAACTCATTCGCTTCGGTGTCGCTTGATCCACCATTGGTGCTTTGGTGTTTGGCCAAAGATTCCAACCGGTTCGATGCGTTCAGTACGTGCCAGCATTATTCCATTCATGTCATGGCGCAAGAACAACAGGATCAGGCATTGAAATTCGCCCGCAACGGGCTGGATTTCTCACACGCTGATTGGGAAAGCGATCATGCCGGACGACCCCGGTTAGCTGATTGTCTCGCCCGTTTTGACTGTAGCCTGCACGATTGCCATGAAGCCGGCGATCATTTGATCCTTGTTGGCCGTGTCGAGACCGTAATGCATCGGTCGGGCAAAGGCCTGATCTTCAAGCGCGGGCAATTTGGCGGGTTTGCCGATCTGATCTGATTACTCGTCCAGCGAGCCGTGAATAGCCAACGCTTCCAGCTGAGTTTCCTGCGGCGTGATCACACGGAATGCTTCGTGAACCCCTGCCCCGGTCAGCTCGCGCGCGACAGTCAGCAGCGTGTTGGGCGCATGATCTTCGCACATCTCCGACATATGGTCGATTTCGACCTGTGCCACCTCGATAGCCGCTTCAAATGATGGAGCGCCGTAGAGACGAACAAAATGCTCAGCGAGGCTCTGTTTGAGCTGCTCTACTTCGGCAGGTTCTATCTGAGTGACCGCCACGAAAGTCACACGTCCAAATGTCTCAAGCCCCAACCACCCATTGGCAAAAGCCTGTCGTGACTTGCCCTCCAGATCGCCTTCGCCCCAGTTTGAAAACTCAAATCCCCCGGATATGCACCACTCACCGGTTCTTGCCGGAGAGTGAAAGACATTCATGTCGCTTTCATCGAAGTGAATAGCACGGGCCAGTTTCATTGGGTGGTCTCCAACAATTGCGTCAGCGGGCGCAGATGCGTTTCGGCACCATCACGGATCAACATTCCAAACCGCTCATCCGTTCCGAGAAACACACCCTGATCTCTTAACGGCTCACCTACCCCGCGCAGCAAACCCATCCATTCACTGTGTAAGGG
This sequence comes from Ruegeria sp. CE12, assembly GCF_056537525.1. NCBI lineage: Bacteria > Pseudomonadati > Pseudomonadota > Alphaproteobacteria > Rhodobacterales > Roseobacteraceae > Ruegeria > Ruegeria sp. CE12. The sequence goes on from NZ_JBQFRS010000001.1 coordinate 227,125, forward strand.
GGCATTCCCCTCGTCCTGCCAGCGATTGAGCCATGTCAGCATATGGCGTGACCAGCTTTCGACAAGCTGTGTCGGCGAAACATCTGCACAGCCTTCGTCATAGAGCGCGGTAACATCCGGATTATCACCGGGTGCATCGCTGGTTTGCAGCAAGGCAAGTTCCCATCCGACCACCAGCCAATCCGGTATGGCACTTGTTTCAGTAGTCGAGGCAGCGGTTTGAAACTGACCGCATTTCGCACCGTTCACACAGATTAGTCCGTCCCACCCAAGATGCACCGCCACCTCAGGCGGGGCCAACGCGCCCAGCGCGTTCTGGAAACCAACCGCACATAGCGGAAGCATCGCCATTGCGACCTGCAGCGATACCTCGGGCGCGAAAACGATCGCCACGCGCAAACGGTCTGCCTGAATGTTATAGACTACGCTGCCGGCATCGCAGCCCAGCGCCGCCATGGCCTGAGCGCGTTCAAACGGGTCTTCCCCACCCTGCACAGGATGGCCCGTCAGCAAGGGGGGAAAGACCGGTTCGCTCATGCGTTGCCTTTGGCAATCAGGTCACGAGCGATACGCCGGAACGCCTCTGCCTGAGGACTGTCAGGTTTGCTGACCACGATGGGCGCACCCCCATCAGCCGCCACCCGGATATCAAGATGCAAAGGAATCTCACCAAGCAAAGGCACATCCAATGCTGCCGCTTCGTTAGCAACACCCCCGTGACCAAACACATGCTCCTCGTGTCCGCAGTTCGAGCAGATGTGGGTGGACATGTTTTCGATCATTCCAACAATCGGCGTCTTGAGCTGCCGGAACATGTCGATCCCCTTACGCGCGTCAATCAGCGCAACGTCCTGAGGTGTCGAAACGACGATGGCACCATCCACCTTGAACTTCTGGCTCAAGGTCAGCTGTACATCACCTGTTCCGGGTGGAAGGTCGACGATCAGCACATCCAGCGCGCCCCATTGCACCTGACTCATCATCTGCTGCAAGGCCCCCATCAGCATCGGGCCACGCCAGACAACCGCCTGCCCTTCGTTGGTCATCAACCCCATCGACATCATGGTGACGCCGTGATTACGCAGAGGCAGGATTGTCTTTCCGTCGGGGCTGGCAGGACGGCCAGAAACACCCAGCATTCGAGGTTGTGACGGGCCGTAAACATCCGCGTCCAGCAATCCAACCCGACGGCCTTCGGCAGCCAATGCACAGGCCAGGTTCGCCGACACAGTCGACTTACCCACGCCGCCTTTGCCCGAAGCGACAGCGATGATCCGGTCCACACCCGGTACGGCCTGAGGGCCGGTCTGCGAGGGTTTCGGTTTGGGTTTCAGATCTGGTGGCGCCTTATCCGAATGCGCTGTCAGCATTGCAGACACTTTGGACACGCCTTCGACCATCTGCGCAGCTTTTTCTGCGGTGGCCCGTACCGGTTCCATCTTGTCTGCCTGCTTCGGATCAATCTCCAGCACAAAACGCACAGTGTCGTTTTCAACATTCAGTGCACGTACGATACCGGCGCTGACAATGTCCTGACCGGAAACCGGGTCCGTGATCTTTTTCAGGTTCGCGAGAACCGCGTCGCGAATGCTCATGCGTCGCCGTCCTTGATCTGACCTGTCACCACATGCTCGACCTCCAGCCCATCGATGGTCAGAACCATCTTGGCCTCAAAGCTTTTGCCCGCGGGGCTTCCCGCCTTACGCAAGCCTTCCTCGATCGCCTGCTGGCTGGTCACACCAACCTGCTTGAGGAATTTGCGCATCGACATATTGTAATCGCCGCTCATCGCATGGGTCTCCGTCTCATTCAGTTCATTTGACGCATTTAGCCGATCACCGTTAGGTTAGGCCATGCGCTGTGTGTTGTTGTGCCTGAGCCTGACGCTCTACGCCAGTCCCTCTTGGTCGCAGGAGGAACTTGGCCTTGCAGCGCCGGATGAGGTACAGCAATCCGGTCTCCTCAAACATATTCTCCCACGCTTCTCACTCAAGACCGGGATCCGTGTTGTTGCGGTAGAAACCGGCGAAATGGAGCTGGCGGTCGGCCCCCCGGGTGATCCGGTGTTTGAACGCGACGCTATCATCTACCACCTGCGTATCGAAGACGACGCACGACAACTTAGGTTTCGCGACTGGCTGCTTTCGGACATCGGTAAACGGACCGTTGAGAGTTTTGCCCCAGCAGATGGGGGGGCCTTCAGTGCGAGTTTCGAGATTGCCGCCATGGAAGAGCAGATCGAGATCGACGGCGATGCCGCCCTTGGAGAGGAGCTGTCTCTGACCCATTGCGGGCGCTGTCACGTCATAGGCCCTCAAAACCGAATGAATGGATTGGGCTCGACCCCGTCCTTTGCGGTCTTGCGCGCGATGCCGGATTGGTCCGAACGGTTCGAGGCGTTCTATGTGCTGAACCCGCATCCCGCCTTTACTCAGATCGAAGGCATTACGCCTCCGTTTGATCCCCAGCGCCCATCGCCCATCTTCCCTTTGGCAATCACCCAAGAAGAGCTTGAAGCCATTCTTGCCTTTGTCGCCGTAGTATCTGCTGCTGATCTGGGCGCACCCCTTCAACTTCAGTGATCCCTGCGCTTACCGAAATAGTCGTCCGTGGTCACAACCTTTGGTTTGGGATTTGATGTGAACGGATTGTCCTGACTGTGGAATTGCGCCTGAACCCGGCAGTCATCGCACATCTGGATCATTCTAGCCTGCTCGGATGTCGCAAACCTTGGATGCGTACCCGAAAGCTTCTCCATGATCCGTTCGACCGTGGACTTTACGCCAAACAAAGCCCCGCATTCGACGCAGGCAAAGGGTTCTTCCTCGTTCAGCACCCTCTGAGATAGCGCGTCGTCGCTCAGGTTCAGTTGTGGCACCAGCGTGATCGCGTTTTCCGGACAGATGGTCCGACACAACCCGCATTGCAGACAAGCATCCTCCTGAAAATTGAGCTGTGGCATATCGGGATTATCGATCAGAGCCCCTGACGGGCAGAGCGAAACGCAACTAAGGCAAAGGGTACAGGCATCCGTATCTACTGCGATTGCGCCATACGGAGCGTTTTCAGGCAGTGTCAGCGGCTCCGCAGCTTCGGGGTTCAACGCCTGCGCCGCAAGGCGAGAGATTTGACGACGATTACCCAAAGGCAATACGGCGTCCTGCAACGGTGCTGGCACATTCTGCGTATAGAGAAGCTGCGTCAGGGCATCCGGATCCGCCTCATCAATCAGACCAAGACCTTCCTGCCCCCCTATAGCGTGTGCAAGAATAAGCTCGCGCTCCAAAGCATCTCGTTCCGTTTTGGGTGACATCAGTACATCGACCCGCGCAAAGCCATGGGCGAGCCCGGCCAGCATCTCGGCATGTCCAAACCCGGAAACCACTCCCAATTCCAGAGGAATGACATCAGCAGGCAGCCCGCGCCCAAAACGAGCAGCCATGCGGATCATCTGAGCGCCATGACCATCATGCACCAGAAGCCTAGGCGCCTGCCCACCGGCCCGGCGATAGGTTCGGGCCAGAATGTGCATCCTTGAGAGCAGAGCAGAAACTGGCGGATCTTCATACGTAATCGCTGTTGATGGACACAGCGCTGCACATTCCCCGCAGCCCGCACAGATCATCGGATCAATTTCAACATGCTCTCCTGCAGGTGTGATTGCTCCGGTTGGACAGATATCCAGACAATTCGAACATCCCACCTGTTCGGCTCGCGAATGGGCGCACAGAGACTCTTCGACACGAACATAGAGAGGCTTTTCAAAAGTCCCGACCAATTGGGTCGCATCGAATGCCAAGGCCGCGATCGCGACCGCATCTCGCGGATCAGCCCGCAGATATCCCTCTCGCTTGTCGGGCGCAGTAACCAGGGGCGTGCCACCTGTCAGATCAAGAACAATATCACAACGCGAAACGGCACCATCACGTGATCCGCTCCATCCAAATCCACCGCGACCGCCAGGCTCAAGCTGCTGCAGATTGTCTATACGCAGGCTAAACCCGCCCAGTGCACCACTGAGTGATTTGATCTGCCCACGCACAACATCATAATCCCGGCTCATTGGTTCGGCGTCATCTGTGGTAAGAACGGTTACTGCAAGCACAGCAGACAGGCGCTGAGCCAGATCAAACGCCACATCGCCAGATCCGATAATGCAACATGTGCCCTCACTGACAACATCCACACTGGGCGTTACCGGTTGGGGCAGCATTGCTTCGGCCGCCAGCGCTGCAATCTTTGGAGAGGCATCTTGCCCCTCTTCCGACCAACCAGCGCGATCTCTTAAATCGACGAACCCGGGCTGGTTCACCCCAAGTTCATCCGCAAGTTCAGAAAAGACCGAGGCCTCCTGCTGGCAAGCAACGACAATGCCATCCTCATGTTGCATGAACTCAGCAGCGGCTCTGATCTCACGCGTACAAAGCGCAGTGTGAACCTTCGAGCATTCCAAACCGCAGGTTGAAGATATCAGCTCAGAATTCAGTGCCTGAGTTCCTGCGCAATCGCAAAGCAAGAGTTTTGCGGCCATATCCTCCCCCGGGGTCTTCTTTCCGTCCTCTTGCACCTTAGGCTAAATCACGTCGGCGGCAATGCGAGGCAGTCCTCAAAACGAAAAAACATGCATTATTTTTCACAATTTGATTTCACCGCAACTTTTCATAGGAAAAAATACGAATAAACAGTTGGTGATTACGACATTTTCATATCACTCTGGGCTTGGCAGACGACTGAGTTATGTACCATAGTACATCACGGGGAAGGCAGGGGAGAGCCTTCCGGGGAGGAGCCAGTGGCGAAGGCCGCAAGCCAGATTGAAATGCCTGTTGGCGTCGTTGTGCGCAAAACACCCGGAGTGACCCGCTGGGCGCAATGGAGTTGGCGCGCCGTGGCGGCGTTGCCGGGCGCAGGCCCGGCGGATTGGGTCGAGCTGCGTCGCGAAGGTGATGCCGTCGAATACCACGCCGCCACCCTTCCACTTACCCTTTGGCCGGATGAGACCGAAGCCTATCTGACCAATCTGGCAGACGGACAGCCATCTATCTATCTCGTGCTACGCGACGAACTTGAAGGTGATCGACCCCTGAACGCAGTGCTGATCACCGCGTCTCCTTTCGAAGGACAAGACTACGCCGATACAGGCGAAGAAATTGTTGAGAAGATCCCCATGACTGACGGCCTGATCGCCTGGGTGCGCGACTTCGCCCAGTTGCACCGGCGGGATGAAGAGTTTGTCAAACGCCGCCGGGACAAGAAGCGCGTTGATCTTGTTGAAGACGGGCGCGGAGATGCCCGCATAAGGCAAGACTCGGATGTCTATCGCGCCCCGCGGAGGATCGTGCAATGACCGAAGCCCGCGATTTCTGGTCCCGCCGCAAGGCGGCCGTACTGGCAGAGGCCGATGAAGAACGCGAGGCGATCGAAGCCAAAGCCGTAGCTGATCAGCAGGCCGAATTGGAAGCCAAGCCCGATCATGAAATTCTCGCCGAATTCAACCTGCCCGAACCCGATCAATTGAAGCCCGGCGATGATGTGTCCGGCTTTATGGAACAGGCCATACCAGATCGCCTGCGCCGTCGCGCGTTGCGACGCCTTTGGCGGCTCAACCCCGTACTGGCCAACGTAGATGGCCTGGTGGACTACGGCGAGGACTACACGGACGCGGCCTGTGTGATCGAGAATATTCAGACCGCCTATCAGGTCGGCAAAGGGATGTTGGCGCACATCGAAGCGCTCGCTGCAGACGAGACCGAAGATGAGGCTTTGCCCGCCGAAGATTTGGAAGAAGCACCCGAAGCGATTGCTGTCGAAATCGAGGATGTCGCCGAGGTTGTAGCACTGGCACCTGAGACGGAAGAGCCGGAGGAGATGGAAATGCCCCCTGCTCCACGTCGCATGAAGTTCGAATTCGAAGGATGACTAAATGACCGCAGGCAATGCGCATAATCTGGATGTCTCAGCCGAGGATCGACTACGCGCGGATTTCTACAATTTTCTGGGGCTTCTTTTGGCTGCTCCACCCGATCAGATGCTGTTGGATCAAATGGCTGGCTTGTCCGGGGACGAAACTGATCTGGGCCAGGCCATTCAGGCCATGGCACGGGTCGCGAAAGTGACAAAACCGGCAGCTGCGGAGAGAGAGTTCAACACTCTGTTCATCGGATTGGGTCGCGGTGAACTTTTGCCCTATGCAAGTTTTTATCTGACGGGGTTCCTGAACGAAAAGCCGTTGGCGCAACTGCGAAATGACATGGCTGTACGCGGAATTACACGGGCGAAGAACGTCTTTGAGCCCGAGGATAACATCGCCTCTTTGATGGAGATGATGGCGGGTATGATCGTGGGCCGCTTTGGCGCGCCCGCCCCGCTGGATGAGCAAAAGAACTTCTGGAACAAGCATATCGGCCCTTGGGCCGCACATTTCTACTCGGATTTGGAAGCAGCCGAGAACTCGGTTCTCTACGCCTCGGTCGGTACTGCCGGACGGGTCTTTATGGAGATCGAGCGCGAGGCATTCCGAATGACGGCAGCGTGATCCGTTGCCACTCGCCAGCATCCTGACGGATGCTAGATCGCAAATGGGAAAGGAGGATCCCATGAGCAAGACCAAGGAAACCGGCGCAACCCGCCGAGACTTCCTGAAACTGGCCGGAACTGCAGCACCTGCTGCGGTGGCCGCAGCCAGCCTGAGCGGTGAAGCAGAGGCAGCCGAACTGCCTGTGGATGAAACCCGCATTCAGGACACTGCGCATACACGCGCCTACCTCGACAGCGCCCGGTTCTGAACCGGACGAGGTCACACCCGACTGACGGTTGCGATTGGCCCTGACGTCGGCACCAGCAGTACCAAGCCAGCCATGGCTTACATGGCCAGCAAGGGAGGAAAGAAATGCTTAGGAAAAAGACCAACGGGGTTGCGAGACGCCCCCAGCGGACAAGTATCCTGTCCCAGGTCGGCGAGAAAACCGTCGATCGCCGCGCATTCCTGCGTGGCTCGGGCCTGACGATCGGCGGACTTGCCGCGATCAGCGCCACGGGTGGAACCGTGACGCCAGCCAGCGCCCAAACAGCGGCCAACCAAGCCGTTGAGAATATCAAATCGATATGCACCCACTGCTCGGTCGGCTGTACGGTCGTTGCCGAAGTGCAGAACGGCGTCTGGATCGGGCAGGAACCCGGTTGGGACAGCCCGTTCAATCTGGGTGCACACTGCGCCAAGGGGGCCTCGGTTCGCGAGCACGCCCATGGCGAACGTCGCCTGAAATATCCGATGAAAAAGGAAGGCGGCGAGTGGAAGCGCATCAGCTGGGAAGAGGCGATCAACGAGATCGGCGACGGCATGATGAGCATCCGCGAAGAATCCGGACCGGACAGTGTGTACTGGCTGGGTTCTGCGAAACATAACAACGAACAGGCCTATCTGTTCCGCAAGTTCGCCGCCTACTGGGGCACGAACAACGTGGATCATCAGGCCCGTATCTGCCACTCGACCACTGTTGCGGGTGTTGCGAATACATGGGGCTACGGCGCCATGACCAATTCGTACAACGACATCCACAACTCCAAGGCCATCTTCATCATCGGCGGCAACCCGGCCGAGGCGCACCCCGTCTCGCTGTTGCACGTTCTGCGCGCGAAAGAGCAGAACAACGCGCCGTTGATCGTGTGCGACCCGCGCTTTACACGCACTGCGGCCCACGCAGATGAGTATGTCCGTTTCCGTCCCGGAACAGACGTCGCTCTGATCTGGGGTATGTTGTGGCACATCTTCGACAACGGATGGGAAGACAAAGAGTTCATCCGAACCCGTGTCTGGGGCATGGACCAGATCCGTGAAGAGGTCGCAAACTGGACACCTGAAGAAACTGAGCGTGTGACTGGTGTTCCGGGCTCTCAACTGAAGCGTGTTGCCCGCACCATGGTCAACAACCGTCCCGGCACCGTGATCTGGTGCATGGGTGGTACACAACACACCAATGGGAACAACAACACCCGCGCCTACTGCGTGCTTCAGCTTGCGCTTGGTAACATGGGCACTTCGGGTGGTGGCACCAACATCTTCCGCGGGCATGACAACGTGCAAGGCGCGACAGATCTTGGCGTTCTGTCCCACACCCTGCCCGGCTACTATGGCCTGTCCGCAGGCGCATGGGGCCACTGGGCACGTGTCTGGGGAGAAGAACCGGAATGGCTGGCCAGCCAATTTGCCACGATCAAGGACAAGGAAGGCAAGGACAAGCCGTTACAGAATGAACGCGGCATCCCGGTTTCCCGTTGGATCGACGGTGTTCTGGAAGACCCGGCGAACATGGATCAGGACAACAACGTCCGTGCCATGGTTTTGTGGGGGCATGCTCCGAACTCGCAGACTCGCGGGCCGGAAATGAAAACGGCGATGGAAAAGCTGGACATGCTGGTCGTGATCGACCCGTATCCCACCGTTTCCGCCGTTCTGCATGACCGCACCGATGGTGTCTATCTGTTGCCTGCCTGTACGCAGTTCGAAACCCGTGGTTCTGTCACGGCATCGAACCGCTCGCTGCAATGGCGGGACCGTGTTGTCGAGCCGCTGTTCGAAAGCCTGCCGGACGAGGTCATCATGGCCAAGTTCGCCAACAAGTTTGGCTGGGCAGATCGGTTCTTCCGCAATATCGAGATGGAAGACCCCGAGACCCCGAATGTTGAAAGCATCACGCGTGAGTTCAACTCGGGCCTCTGGACCATCGGCTATACCGGTCAGTCGCCGGAACGTCTGAAAAGCCATATGGCCAACCAGCACACGTTCGACAGAACCACGCTGCAAGCCATCGGTGGACCAAACGACGGCGAATATTATGGTTTGCCCTGGCCATGCTGGGGAACGCCGGAAATGGGTCATACGGGGACACCAAACCTCTATGACATGTCCAAACCGGTGGCCGAAGGCGGCCTGACCTTCCGCGCCCGTTTCGGTGTGGAACGTGAAGGCGACAACCTGCTGGCCGAAGGGGTCTACAGCGTTGGGTCGGAGATTCAGGATGGCTATCCCGAATTTACGATGCAGATGCTGATGGATCTTGGCTGGGATGGTGATCTGACGGCAGAAGAGCGCGCTGCGATCGATGGCGTCGCCGGACCCAAGACCAACTGGAAAACCGACCTGTCTGGCGGTATCCAGCGGGTCGCGATCGCCCATGGCTGTGCGCCCTTCGGGAACGCCAAAGCCCGTGCGGTTGTCTGGACCTTCCCGGATCCGATCCCACTGCATCGCGAGCCGCTCTATACGAACCGGCGCGATCTGGTGGAGGACTATCCTACCTACGAGGACCGGCACGCTTATCGCCTGCCCACCCTGTATGCATCGATCCAGAAGAACGACTTTTCAAAGGATTACCCGATAATCCTGACATCTGGTCGTCTGGTCGAGTATGAGGGCGGTGGCGAGGAAACCCGGTCCAATCCGTGGTTGGCTGAGCTTCAGCAGGACATGTTCGTCGAGATCAATCCGCGCGATGCCAACAACCTTGGTATTCGCGACGGAAGCCAGGTCTGGGTCGAAGGTCCCGAAGGCGGCAAGGTCAAAGTGATGGCGATGCTGACTGAGAGGGTCGGTGCCGGCGTGGCCTTTATGCCATTCCATTTCGGCGGCCATTTCCAGGGCGAAGACCTGAGGGAGAAATACCCGAAAGGCGCTGATCCCTATGTGCTGGGCGAAAGCTCCAACACCGCTCAGACCTATGGCTATGATTCAGTGACCCAGATGCAGGAGACCAAAGCGACTCTCTGCAAGATCTGGGCAGCGTAAGGAGGACAAAATGGCTAGAGCGAAGTTTCTCTGCGACGCTGAACGCTGCATCGAATGCAATGCCTGCGTAACCGCGTGCAAGAATGAGCACGAGGTACCCTGGGGCATCAACCGCCGCAGGGTGGTGACGATCAATGACGGCAAACCGGGCGAACGCTCGATCTCGGTGGCCTGCATGCATTGCTCGGATGCGCCTTGCATGGCGGTGTGCCCCGTCGACTGCTTCTATCAGAACGAAGAAGGCGTCGTCCTGCACTCCAAGGACCTGTGCATCGGTTGTGGCTATTGCTTCTATGCGTGCCCCTTTGGCGCGCCACAATACCCACAGGCAGGCAACTTCGGATCACGCGGCAAGATGGACAAATGTACCTTCTGTGCGGGCGGTCCCGAAGAAAACAACTCGACTGCAGAGTTTGCCAAATATGGACGCAACCGGATCGCCGAGGGCAAACTGCCCATCTGCGCCGAGATGTGTTCGACCAAGGCCCTGCTCGCCGGTGACGGCGATGTCGTCTCGGCCATCTACCGCGAGCGCGTTGTTGCGCGCGGGTTTGGCTCGGGCGCATGGGGTTGGGGCACAGCCTACGATCAGAAAGACGGCTGACACCCCCGTGACCAAATGAACATGGATGATCCGCGACAGCGGGTCATCCACTCAGGAATTTTGACCGAGGTTCAGATGTTCCGCTTACTTATTGTTTTTCTGTTCACAATCGGAATGACGCAGTTCGCTGCCGCGCAATCGGACACCACCGAAGAGAGCGCACAGACCACAGACGAACGCAGCGAAACCGGCGGTGCGACGACGCTTGAAGACATAATGGCACGTCAGCGTGGCGAGAGTGTTGATGACTCGTATCGCGCGGACAACACCGGCCAGGCCAACGCAGAAGGCCTGTTCGGGCAGTTGGGAACGCGCGGGGTTGCTTCTGACAGTGACGTTTATCGCGCGCTGCGCTACGGCTCAGCCGATGTGACCGTGTCATCCCGCGGCCCTGCGGCAAGCGTTCTCATTCAGGATGGAGGCATGTGGTGGCTGAATTTTAGAACCGGGCCGCTGCGCGAATACGGGACATATATTCTGGGCGGCATGCTTATCCTGCTGCTGCTGTTCTTCCTCATCCGCGGCAAGATCATGATAGACGGTGAAAAGACCGGTAGAACGGTTACCAGGTTCACAGGATTTGAACGGTTCGGGCATTGGTTGTTCGCCGGATCGTTCCTGATCCTCGGACTTACGGGCCTATTGACGTTGTACGGCCGCGATTTCCTCATTCCCCTGTTTGGAAAGGAAGGGTTTGCGACAATCGCCCAAGGGTGCAAGTGGCTGCACAACAACCTCGCTTGGGCCTTCATGCTGGGGCTGATCATCGTCACCGTGAATTGGATTTCGCATAACCTGCCCAGCCGAGTCGATCTGAAATGGCTCGCTGCTGGCGGTGGACTGTTTACCAAAGGCAGCCATCCCCCAGCCAAGAAATTCAATGCCGGACAAAAGATCATCTTCTGGCTCTGCATCCTGCTGGGCGTATCAATCAGCCTGTCCGGTCTGTCCCTGCTGTTCCCGTTTGAGATGCCGCTGTTTGCCAAGACCTTCTCGATCGCAAACGCGACGGGGATCCCGCAAATGCTGGGTTTGAACCTGCCGGTGCAAATGTCCCCGCAGGAGGAAATGCAATACGCGCAGGTTTGGCACGTCATGGTCGCCTATGCCTTCATCGCGATCATCCTGGCTCACATCTATCTGGGCTCGGTCGGCATGGAGGGGGCATTCGACGCCATGGGTACCGGCGAAGTAGAAGAACAATGGGCGCGCGAGCATCACTCGCTGTGGCTGGAAGAGGTACAGGCGAAAGAGGCCAGCGAGGGAGCGGCCTCTCCTGCAGAATAGATGCGTCGACTGGTTCTGGCGCTAAGCCTTCTGCCTCTGACCGCAGAGGCAGAGTTTTTTACGCTCAAAGGTCATGGTGGTCCCATAATGGGAATCGCAACCGCACCTGACGGGCGGATTGCAACGGCGAGTTTCGACAACTCCGTCGGATTGTGGTCCGAGGGTCAGCCGGTTTGGCTGGACGGGCATGAGGCGGCCGTAAACAGCGTCGCATTCAATGGCACGGCAATTTATTCAGCAGGCGACGATTTCACTTTGCGGCGCTGGCCCGGCGGAGAAATCGTGGGACAGCACAAAGGAAAGATCGTCGGGCTCGCTGCCTCGAAAACGCATGTGGCCACTGCAAGCTGGGACGGCACAATCGGCATCTGGCCGGTGAATGGCACAGACACAAAGATGCTTGGCCCAACTGGCAGCGGTGTGAATGCGGTCGCGTTTTCTGCAGATGGTAAAACCCTGTATTCGGCGGGAATGGACGGCTCTCTGCGCGTTTGGGATGTCGATACAGGTCAGGAAACGCTCCGTTTGATAGAACATGGGTTCGGAATCAACGAACTGGTCCTGAATGAGCATGACGGGTGGATCGCCTACGGCGCAGTCGATGGAGTGACACGCATTTACAACCTGACCACTGGTGAAGAGCGTGATTTTACGCTGGAGCGCCGCCCAATCCTTGCACTTACCCTCAGCCCGGACCGGCGGCTGCTGGCAGTTGGTGATGGTGAGGGTTACATCATGGTCATTGATACGAACGAATGGCGTATTGCCCACGATTTCAGGGCCACTTTACGCGGTCCGGTTTGGGCGCTGGCCTTCTCAACGGACGGTCAAAACATCCACGCCGGAGGCATTGACGAAGCCATGTATAGCTGGCCAGTTTCTTCGCTGGGCGATCATGAGCAGATGGCCGGGGTTGAACCGGCATTTTTGAAGAATCCCGAAAAAATGGACAATGGCGAACGCCAATTCGCGCGCAAATGTTCGATTTGTCACAGCCTGACGCCTGACAGCCAAAGACGCGCGGGACCAACCCTGCACGGGGTGTTTGGGCGCAAGGCAGGAACACTCGAAGGATATTTGTACTCGGAGACGCTGCAAGACTCTGATATCATTTGGAATGACGAGACCATAAATGCTCTTTTCGATCAGGGGCCGGACCATTACATTCCGGGGTCCAAGATGCCGATGCAACGGATTGCAGAGCCTCGGAACCGAACCGACCTGATCGCCTTTCTGCGCCGCGCAACGGCACCGAAAGACTGAGCCGGAGGAGAATATGAAAGCCTTTCTTGCCGCCGTCGCGACGATGGTTGTCATAACTGCTGCTGCGCCATTCACGCTGGATCGGCTGGGGCCATCTGCCGCCGAAGCTGGCAGCGGCTCGGCAGTGCGTCTAGACTGAATGTCCGAATATCTCACCACCAAAGAACTGGCCGATCTGCTGCGCATCGGTGAGCGCAAGGCCTATGACCTGGCCTCATCCGGTGAAATCCCCTGCGTTCGTGCCATGGGTAAACTGCTGTTCCCAAGGGCCGAGATCATTGCATGGCTCAACGCATCACGTTCTGGTCCTCAAGTCGCAGAGCCGCCCCTGCCCCCAATTGTCGCCGGCAGCCATGATCCGCTGCTCGATTGGGCCTTGCGTGAAAGCGGTTCTGGATTGGCCACGTATTATGACGGATCGTTCGACGGCCTCACACGTCTTGCTGACCGCAGTGCCCAGGCAGCCGTACTGCACATCCACGAGTCCGAGGGGTTCAATACCCGTTCGATCCGAGACAAGATGGGGGAAGCCCCTGTCATCCTGTATGAGATCGCCCAACGTCAGCGTGGATTATTGCTTTCTCCCGGTACCGAGGGCATTTCGAGCTTTTCAGATCTGAAGGGACGTCGGGTAGTCCTGCGGCAGAGCAGCGCCGCGAGCCAGAGACTATTCGAAACACAGCTGTCAACCCATGGCCTGGGACTGGATGATCTGATCACCCTGCCCGTCTGCGCCCGCACCGAAGAAGAGCTGGCTATCGCCTTACGTGAAAACAAAGCCGAAGCTGGCTTTGGTCTCGCCGCTCTGGCTGGCCTCTACAGTCTGGAAGTTGTACCTACGCATCCCGAACGCTTGGATCTCGCCATCTGGCGACGAGCGTACTTTGATCCCCCCATGCAAAACCTGCTGGCATTCCTGCAATCTGAAAGGTTCGCTGCACGAGCTTCTGAACTGGGCGGATATGACCTGTCACATCTGGGGCGAATTCATCACAATGGGGCCAGCGGGTAGCTCCGCTCAGACAACATGCCCAACGCCCTGGACATATGCTGTGTATTTACTTGGCGTTAGGGAAAAACAGCTGCTCTCCGTCAATCACATAGGAAGCGATCGCAGCCTGACCATCTGGCCCGACCAACCAATCGATAAATCGCTGAGCGGCATTTGCGCGGACACCAGCGTGTTTTTCGGGGTTCACAAGGATCACGCCGTACTGGTTGAACAGTCGGGGGTCACCTTCGACGAGAACCTCAAGATTACCGCGATTGCCAAAAGACAGCCACGTTGCCCGATCCGTGAGGGTATAAGCCCCCATCCCACTTGCAACATTCAGCGTCGCGCCCATGCCTGAACCGGTCTCACGGTACCACGTTCCTGACGCATCCGTTGGATCGACATCAGCAGCGCCCCAATGGGCCAACTCAGCCTTATGAGTACCACTGTCATCTCCACGGGATGCGAATGGCGCTTCAGCCTCGGCAATGGCCGTGAGTGCGGTCAATATGTCTGATCCGCCCTTGACCTTCGCCGGATCCGATTTCGGCCCAACCAGAATGAAATCGTTGTACATGACATCAAAACGTTCGACGCCCCAGCCGTCGGCGACGAACTGCTCCTCGTCAGGTTTCGAGTGAACCAACAGGACATCGCCATCACCGTTGATTGCATTCCGGATCGCCTGCCCTGTTCCAACTGCCACAATGCGAACATCGATCCCGGTTTCTGCCTCAAACCACGGTAGGATGTAGTCGAACAGCCCCGAATTCTGGGTCGAGGTTGTGGATTGTACCACTATGAACGGCTCTTCAGCCATCGCGGGGCCAGCCGCCACTCCAAGCGCTATTAATGCTGCCCGAATGAAGTTTCGGATCATCACACTCTCCGTTTGTCTTTTTTCAGACGACTAATCCACCTGCAAGATAGCGACGCGACGCGTCACTTTCAGGAGCATCCAGCACCTTTTTCGCAGCTCCGTGTTCGACAATCTGACCACCCTGCATCATCACGATATCGGCTGCAAGCCGACGTGCCTGCCCGATATCGTGCGTAACCATCACTATGCGAACACCTCGTGATGACGCCCTCAGGACCATACGCTCGATCATCTGGGTCGCACCGGGATCAAGCGCGCTGGTGGGTTCATCAAGGAACAGGGTTTCCGGTTCTGAGGCCAGAGCGCGCAGGATCGCAAGCCTTTGCGCCTCGCCCCCTGAAAGTGAACGTGCTGACTGACGCGCTTTGTCTTCCAACCCACCTTCATCCAGCAACTCAGTGATCCGCTGTTTACGCAGAACGCGGTTCAGCCCCTGTCTTTTCAGCACAAAATCCAGATTGGCCGATACCGACCGCCGCAACAAAACAGGGTTCTGAAACACCATGGCTTGGTTTGCCTTTTGCTCAGCACCCAAAGGCAGGCCATCTTGAGTAACCTCTCCTCTGTCAGGCGAAATCAGACCATGCAGGCATCTTAACAGCAGGCTCTTTCCTGATCCGTTTGGCCCAAGAATAAGCGTCGGCCCCGGCCCATCGAGCCTGAGACTAGACACGTCAAGCAGTACCTTGCCTTTGCGCGAGATATGCAAATCTCTGACATCCAGAGCAGAAGGTATCTCAGGCAACAAATCACGCATGACGCAATCCTTCCTGCTCTGCCCGTAGTGTAAGCGCACTCACCATAGCGTTTACCGCTATTGCGATACCAATCAGGATCGCACCCAGTGCCAGTGCCAGTGCCAGATTTCCCTTTGAGGTTTCGAGGGCAATCGTCGTCGTCATTACCCGTGTGACGTGATTGATATTGCCGCCAACGATGATTACTGCACCGACCTCGGCAATAGCGCGTCCAAAACCGGCCAGAAGCGCCGTCACCAGCGCCAAACGCGCATCCCACAAAAGAACCGGCACAGATGCAAGGCGCGACACGCCCAAGGACCGGAGCTGTTCCGAGTATTCCTCGGCCAGCATTTCGACAACTTGCCGCGTAAGGGCTGCAACGATCGGAATGACTAGCACCATTTGCGCCACTATCATTGCCGTCGGCGTATACAGCAATTCCAGAACGCCCAGCGGACCCGAACGCGACAGCATCAGATACACCAACAGGCCGACCACAACAGGAGGAAACCCCATAAGCGCATTCATCAGGATGATCATCATCCGCCGCCCGGGGAACCGGGCAACTGCCAGAGCCGCACCGACAGGCATGCCAATGAAGGCTGAAATCAGCACGGCCAGAACAGAAACCTTCAAAGACAGAAGCACAATCGCCCAGAGCTCTGAGTCTCCAGTGAAAATCAGAGAAAGCGCGTGACTGAATTCTGCTGCAAAGTTCTGCATATTCTACCAATTGACAGGTTGTGCCGCATGAAATGCGTTATATTACAGCAGAATACTAATCCTTTTACGGTACAAGTACAGACACAAACCCGACATCCGAAATTGAAAACGCGGCCCCTGTCGGGACCGCGCTCAAATTGTTGACTATGTCGCTGAAGTTTAGTTCAGCGCGGCATCGGTGATCTGATGCGTCCAGGCACCATCAGGCTGCTTGGTGATTACAGGGTCGGAACCACCTGCCAGCAACGTGCTTACCGTGCGCTCAAAATCCGCTGGGTCCAGCGCACCGTTCGATCCGGCGGTCAGTTTTGCGATTTCGCCCATCATCCGCTTTTGATGCTCTTCGGTCTGGGCACCGGTTGCATCATTTTCCAGAACGATCTCAGCCGCTTCATCCGGATGCTCTTCTGCGTATTTCCAGCCTTTCATCGAGGCGCGGACAAAGCGCTCCATCTTATCCACGAAAGCCGCATCGCTGAGGTTTTCCTCCAGCACATACAGACCATCCTCAAGCGTCGCCACGCCCTGATCCTCGTACTTGAATGTCACCAGTTCGTCTGGGCTGACACCCGAGTCGATAACCTGCCAGTATTCGTTGTAGGTCATCGTGCTGATGCAATCAGCCTGACGCTGAAGCAGCGGATCCACGTTAAAGCCCTGCTTCAGAACCTCCACACCGCTTTCGCTCTTGCCACCGGTGTCGATGCCCAGCTGGCTCATCCAGCTCATGAACGGGAATTCGTTGCCAAAGAACCAAACACCCAAGGTACGGTTTTTCAGATCTTCAGGAGATGAGATGCCCGCATCCTTCCAGCAGGTCAGCATCATGCCAGAGCTTTTGAAGGGTTGCGCGATATTGACAAGTGGCAGGCCCTTTTCACGTGCCGCCAGCGCCGCTGGCATCCATTCGACGGTCACATCAGCCCCACCGCCGGCAATCACCTGTGTCGGGGCGATATCCGGGCCACCTGGCAGAATGGTGACGTCCAGCCCCTCTTCTTCGTAGAAACCTTTGTCCTTGGCGACGTAATATCCTGCGAATTGCGCCTGAGTGACCCACTTCAATTGCAATGTCACGTCATCCGCAGCCAAAGCCGAACTGGCGGCCAGGCTAAAGGCAGCAATCGCCCCGCTGAGTAGCTTATTCATCTTCATTTCTCCTAGTTGCTATTGTTGTCCCGTTTTTGGGATCTGTTGAATTTTTCCTTTTCTTATCCCCGCTGCGACGGATGCCAGAAGGTCACCGCCTTTTCGATCATGGCCACCAGACCGTAAAATGCGGTCCCGGCCAACGCGGCCACAACGATTTCGGCCCACACCATATCCAGCGACAATTGCCCGACACTGGTCGAAATCCGAAAGCCCATGCCCAAGGTGGGTGAACCAAAGAACTCAGCCACGATAGCGCCGATCAGGGCAAGAGTGGTAGAAATCTTCAACCCGTTGAAAATAAAGGGCATCGCCGCTGGCAGGCGCAGTTTCAGAAAGCTCTGCCAATACGTTGCTGCATAGGTCTCCATCAGGTCGCGCTGCATGGCGGTGGCTTCGCGCAAACCAGCGACGGTGTTGACCAGCATAGGAAAGAAGACCATCACCACAACCACTGCGGCTTTGGAATGCCAGTCGAAACCGAACCACATCACCAGAATGGGGGCAGTCCCCACAATGGGCAGCGCAGCGACGAAATTGCCCACGGGCAACAAGCCTAGTCGCAGAAAATCCCACCGGTCGACGGCAATTGCCATCAGAAACGCAGCGCCGCATCCGATGATGTAACCGCTGAGCGCTCCCTTGATGATGGTTTGAACAAAGTCCGCCCAAAGCACCGGCAAGCTATCGGCGAAACGCACTGCGATCAGAGATGGGGCCGGAAGAATAACCAAAGGCACCTCCAATCCGCGCACCAGCAGCTCCCACACTCCGACTATGGTCAGGCCAAAGATCAACGGAGCAAGAAACTTCACCAAAGACGTGTCAGCCTGCGGGCCGCTTGCGAGGCGGCTGTTCAGCCACCAACCAAACAACCAAAGGACGATTGCAAACAGCACCAACATCATTGCGCCATCCCCATCCGTTTCAGAACTGTTCGCTCTATCAAGCCCAGCAAACCAACAAGGCAGGCTGCCAGAATGGCGGCTGCAAACAGAGCGGACCAGATTTGTACGGTTTGCCCATAGTAGCTGCCGGCGAGCAGTCGTGCACCCAATCCGGCGACCGCGCCTGTTGGCAGTTCGCCCACGATTGCACCGACCAGCGAGGCGGCAACACCAATCTTTAGCGACGTGAAGAGATACGGCATGGATGCCGGAAGCCGCAGCTTCCAGAACCCTTGAGACCGGCTGGCATTGTAGGTGCGCAGCAGGTCCAACTGCATAGCATCCGGGCTGCGCAATCCCTTAACCATGCCGACCACAACCGGAAAGAAGCTCAGATAGGCCGAGATCACAGCCTTGGGGATGATCCCCTGAACGCCAACCGAATAGAGCACCACGATAATCATCGGAGCCAGCGCGATAATAGGTATGGTCTGGCTGACGATAGCCCAGGGCATGACAGACAAGTCCATGACCCGGCTATGTACGATCCCGACGGCAAGCAGAATGCCCAGCCCCGTACCAATGGCAAACCCAAGCATTGTAGCACTCAGGGTCACCCAGGCGTGATAGATCAAAGACCGTTTGGACGTGATTTTCTTTTCTACCGTCGTCTCCCACAGCTCAATCGCAACCTGATGAGGGGCCGGAAGACGGGGACGTTCCTGTTCCCAGGTCGCGGGAATGGCAAAACTGTTGCTAAGGGCCAGACCGATTTCGCTCATGTCCCGACGGTCCTTCGCAGACGGCGGCTGTACTTCTGCACCAGCGCGTTCTTGTTCCGTCAGCACCCCTTTGATGTTCATCGGAATACAGGCGACGTACCAGAACACGACGATGGCGGCCAACACAGTGAGTACGGCGAGTATTTGTTTCATGCCCGCCACTCCATCCGGATAACCGGCAAGGTTTCGGGCGGTGTGGGCGGCTCGGTTCCCGTCGCGACGAACCCCTCGCGTCGATAGAATCTCTGCGCCGCGATATTCGGCTCATGTGCAGTCAGCCACAGGTAGTCCCGGCCCTTTTTAGCCTGATCCAACAACTGCTTACCGATACCCTCACCTGTTCGCAGGCAATAAAGCGCGCCAACTTTCAGTTCTTTGGGGTCAACTGACATGTAGCAATCGACGGGGTCACCAGAGACCCAGATTTCCCTTACCGGAAATGCTTCGCGGATCAGTTCTTCCAGTTTCTCCTCGGGCAATTCCTCTGGCATCCATTCGGTCTGAGCCATCCATGTCGCTATGATGCGCGCGCATGCCGGGACATCCCCGGATGTTGCCCGTCTGATGTCATTCACACCCATCAGACATCATCTCCATGCCCTGCCCGCAAACCTTCACGCACACGATGGGCGACCTCAATAAATTCAGGAGTGTCACGGATATCCAGCGGCCTCTCTTTCGGCAGCGGACTATCGATGACATCCGTTATACGGCCCGGACGAGGGCTCATGACGACGATCTTTGTGCTCAGATACACGGCCTCGGGGATCGAGTGCGTCACAAATCCAATGGTCTTTTCAGTGCGCGCCCAGAGCGCGAGGAGTTGCTCGTTCAGGTGGTCCCGAACGATTTCGTCCAGTGCGCCAAAAGGTTCGTCCATCAAAAGGATATCCGCATCAAACGCCAAAGCGCGCGCGATGCTGGCACGTTGCTGCATCCCGCCCGACAATTGCCACGGAAACTTTCCACCGAAACCTTTTAGATCAACAAGTTCCAAGACCTTGTTAACGCGATCCTCTTGTTCACTGGCCGAATATCCCATGATCTCGAGCGGCAGCTTTATGTTCCGCGCAATGGTTCGCCAGGGGTACAATCCTGCCGCCTGAAAAACATAGCCATACGCCCGGTTTCTGCGCGCTTCATCCGGCGTCATTCCGTTGACAGTCAGGCTGCCTCCGGTTGGTGTCTCAAGCGCGGCGATGCAGCGCAAAAAAGTGGTCTTGCCGCAGCCGGACGGACCGATAAAACTGACGAAGTCACCCTTGTCGATCGTCAGGTTTACGTCTTTAAGCGCATGAATCGGACCATCATTTGTCTGGAAGGTCAGATCCAGCTGCCTTGCCTCGATCACGGGCTGGGTAGTGCTTTCAGTGTTCATTCCATTGCCTTGAAAAGAGTTGGCTTTGGGCCGCCCTTCAGACGGCCCGCACGCATCAAACGCCGGTTGCCGGGATACCTGACCGTTCGACCGGCCGCGGCGCTGTCAGCTCTTTCCAGGTGCTCAGTGCCTTGTTTACATGGCTGTTTGGCTCACGCGCCACAAACTCACCATGACCTTCCTGAGTTCGGATGTCTCCATCGTGCACGGCCACCTGTCCGCGTGTCAGGGTAAAGCGAGGCAGGCCTTTGACCTCCTTGCCTTCGAACACGTTATAGTCAATCGCCGACTGCTGGCTCGACGCCTGGATCGTCTTCGACTTTTCAGGATCCCATACCACAAGGTCAGCGTCCGCACCCACGAGAACCGAACCCTTTTTCGGGTAACAATTCAATATCTTGGCGATATTTGTTGAAGTTACTGCCACGAACTCGTTTGGCGTCAGGCGCCCTGTTCCAACGCCATGTGTCCATAGCATTGGCATCCGGTCCTCCAAGCCACCTGTCCCATTCGGGATCTTGGTAAAATCACCCACACCATAGCGTTTCTGCTCGGTCGTAAAGGCGCAGTGGTCTGTGGCCACAACACTCAGTGAGCCAGATTGCAGACCAGCCCACAGGCTGTCCTGATGCTGTTTGTTACGGAACGGAGGGCTCATGACCCGGCGCGCGGCGTGGTCCCAATCGTGATGGAAGTATTCGCTATCATCCAACGTCAGGTGCTGGATCAGAGGTTCGCCCCAAACCCGCTTACCCTGCATTCTGGCGCGACGGATGGCTTCGTGTGCCTCCTCGCAAGACGTATGAACGACATAAAGCGGTACACCGGCCATATCAGCGATCATAATGGCGCGATTGGTGGCCTCACCTTCAACCTGCGGCGGTCGGGAATAAGCGTGCGCCTCAGGGCCAGTATTGCCTTCGGCCAGCAGCTTGGCACTGAGTTCCGCAACCACATCGCCGTTTTCGGCATGTACCATGGCAACACCGCCAAGCTCGGCAAGTCTTTGGAATGACGCATAAAGTTCATCATCATTCACCATCAACGCGCCTTTGTAGGCCATGAAGTGCTTGAAGGTGTTGATGCCGCGTTGCTCGATCACGGTCTTGATGTCATCGAACACCTGCTCACCCCACCAGGTCACCGCCATATGGAACGAATAATCGCAGTTTGCGCGGGTCGATTTGTTGTCCCAACGTTTAAGCGCGTCCAACAGGCTTTCACCAGGGTTGGGCAGAGCGAAATCCACAACCATAGTGGTACCACCCGCCAGCGCGGCGCGCGTTCCACTTTCGAAATCATCGCTGGAATAGGTTCCCATGAAAGGCATCTCGAGATGCGTATGTGGATCAATCCCACCCGGCATCACATAGCACCCGGTCGCATCGAGTTCCTTGTCACCCTTCGGACTGGGCCCGATCTCGGTGATGACACCACCTTCGACCTTAACATCAGCCTTATAGGTCAGATCAGCGGTTACGACGGTTCCGTTTTTGATCACAGTTGACATGCTATTCTCCCTGCGGGCGCTTTGCGCCTCTGTCTTGTTCGAATTCTGTTGGATAGGTCTCTGTTACACCTACCTTTTATTCTACGATCTCCGCTGTCTCGACGACCGCATGGAGCAGGACATCTGCACCAGCAGCGGCCCAATCCTTGCTGATCTCTTCGGCCTCGTTATGGCTCAGCCCGTCTACACATGGGCACATGACCATGGCTGTCGGCGCGACCCGGTTGATCCAGCAAGCATCATGGCCCGCGCCTGAGATGATGTTCGTGTGCGAGTAACCCAGACGTTCAGCCGCATCGCGCACAGCCGCCACACATTGCTCGTCGAATTTCACCGGATCAAATCCGCCAACTTTCTCAAACTCAATCTTCAGGCCCATCTCTTCGACAATATCTTCGGCTGCGACACGCAACCGGTTTTCCATGTCCTTGATGACCTCAAGTTCGGGCGAGCGGAAATCGACCGTAAATACGACCTTACCCGGGATCACATTGCGTGAGTTCGGATAAACATCGATATGCCCTGCTGCACCAACGGCATGCGGGGCGTGTGACCAGGCAATCTCGTCTACCTTTTCCAGAACCCGCGCCATGGCGAGCCCGGCGTTCTTGCGCATAGGCATCGGGGTTGAGCCGGTATGAGCATCCTTGCCGGTGATGGTGATCTGCGTCCAGCTCAGGCCCTGTCCATGCGTGACAACACCGATGTCCTTTTCTTCGGCCTCAAGGATCGGCCCCTGCTCAATGTGTAGCTCAAAGAATGCGTGCATTTTGCGCGCACCGACTTCTTCGTCACCGCGCCAACCGATACGCTTCAGTTCATCTCCGAATTTCTTGCCTTCGGCATCTTCGCGATCATAGGCCCATTCCTGTGTGTGCATGCCCGCAAACACACCTGAGGACAGCATCGCAGGGGCATAGCGCGTGCCTTCTTCATTCGTCCAATTGGTTGCGATGATCGGGTGTTTTGTTTTGATCCCCAGATCATTGAGCGTCCGAATGATCTCAAGACCACCAAGCACACCGAGAACACCGTCGTACTTTCCGCCAGTGGGCTGTGTATCGAGATGCGAACCGACGTAAACCGGCAGCGCTTCGGGATCGGTTCCCTCGCGGCGGGCAAACATGTTGCCCATCTGGTCCAGCCCCATGGTACAGCCCGCATCCTCGCACCATTTCTGGAACAATGCGCGCCCTTCGGCATCTTCGTCCGTCAGTGTCTGACGGTTGTTTCCCCCAGCAACTCCGGGACCGATTTTCGCCATCTCCATCAGGCTATCCCATAGCCTGTCGCCATTGATCCTGAGATTCTGCGCCGGAGCCGCCATCTTGTTTTCCCCTGTTGCTTGCGATTTAGCTCGCTTTTGGTGTCTTGATTTGACCATCTGGTCAAACTCACGCTATCACGGGTTCGACATCAGTCAAGAAATTGCATGGCGCCGCCGCAAATTTCGGCATATTTGGTGCCCGCTTGGCGGAAAAAGAGACGACCAGGAAACATGCCCAAAGACCGTGCCCCGACCAGAATTCAGAAAAAGAACCGCGCCGCGATTCTCGAAGCCGCTCTGAACGTGTTTTCAGCGCATGGTTTTCGAGGATCGACAGTTGACCAGATCGCAACCGAAGCCGGCCTCAGCAAACCAAATCTTCTGTACTATTTCCCGTCAAAAGAGGCGATCCATGCCGCCCTTCTATCGGGCTTGTTGGAGACTTGGCTTGCTCCTCTGCACGATCTAGATGAAAACGGCGACCCGCTGAAGGAAATCCTGTCCTACATTCATCGCAAGCTACAGATGAGCCGGGAACTGCCCCGCGAAAGTCGCCTGTTTGCCAACGAACTGGTGCAGGGTGCGCCCCGCATACATGACGCGCTGTCAAACGATCTGAAATCGCTTGTCGATGAAAAAACGCGAATTCTCACGCATTGGATGGATCAGGGCAAAATCGCACGTGTCCACCCTCATCACCTGATTTTTTCGATCTGGGCGTTGACGCAGCACTATGCGGATTTTGATGTTCAGGTGCGTGCTATTCTCGGAGATGAAGACCCGTTCGAAGGTGCAGAACCCTTTATCGATACGCTTTATCGGAAACTGCTTACACCATGAAAAAGGGCCGCAACGCGGCCCTCATCCAAATCCAATCATGACCTGTCAAAGCCACCGATTATTCTGCGGCTTTCGCCATCGGATTATTCGGGTGCGTGGTCCAGTTCGCATAGTCCGGCTGCACAACATTGCCGGTACGGGGATCAACTTCACCTGAATCCATCGGCACCATCGAAATACACCCCTCAACCGGACACACATCGACGCAGAGGTTACAAGCGACGCATTCCTCGTCCTTCACCTCGAACACGCGGTCTACGGACATTGAAATCGCCTGGTGGCTGGTGTCTTCACAAGCTGCATAGCAGCGACCGCATTTGATGCACTGATCCTGATCGATCTTGGCCTTGGCCACATAGTTCAGGTTCAGATACTGCCAATCCGTAACGTTGGGCACTGCACGTCCAACGACTTCGGATACATTGCTATAGCCTTTCTCATCCATCCATTCGGACAGGCCAGCTGTCAGTTCATCAATGATCTTGAAGCCGTAAGTCATTGCAGCTGTGCAGACCTGAACGGTTCCGCAGCCCAAAGACATGAACTCTGCCGCATCACGCCATGTGGTGACACCGCCGATGCCGGAAATCGGCAGACCATGCGTCGCTTCGGCCCGTGCGATCTCGGAAACCATAGAAAGTGCGATGGGCTTGACGGCCGGACCGCAATATCCGCCATGGCTACCTTTGCCATCAATCGACGGCTCAGGGCTGAAGGTGTCCAGATTGACGCTGGTGATCGAGTTGATCGTGTTGATCAGCGACACCGCATCCGCACCGCCATTTCTCGCGGCAGCAGCAGGTTTACGAACATCGGTGATATTCGGCGTCAGCTTTACGATCACTGGGCGATCATAGTATTTTTTGCACCACCGTGTGACCATTTCGATGTACTCGGGCACCTGCCCAACAGCCGAGCCCATGCCGCGCTCGCTCATCCCGTGCGGACACCCAAAGTTGAGCTCAATACCATCCGCGCCGGTCTCTTCAACACGCGGCAGGATCGCTTTCCAGGCTTCTTCTTCGCAAGGCACCATAATCGAAGCGATCAGTGCACGGTCGGGGTAATCCGCTTTGACCCGTGCCATTTCTTCGAGGTTCACTTCCAGAGGTCTGTCGGTGATCAACTCGATGTTGTTCAACCCCAGCAACCGCCGATCTGCACCATAGATCGCGCCATAGCGGGGTCCGTTCACATTCACGACCGGAGGCCCTTCGGACCCCAGCGTTTTCCAGACCACGCCGCCCCATCCAGCCTCGAATGCACGGCGCACGTTGTATTCCTTATCCGTCGGCGGCGCAGATGCCAGCCAGTACGGGTTCGGGCTTGAGATTCCCAGAAAGTTTGTTGTCAAATCAGCCATTTATCCGGCCTCCCTGATGCAGTTTTGCATCTTGAAAAATTGTGAGCATACTCAGCGGACGGCCACTACGCCGACAGGCTGGCATGTATATCCATCGCGGCATCCCGACCCTCGGCCACTGCCGTCACGGTCAGATCATCTCCGCCAGCTGCACAATCACCGCCGGCCCAGACACCCTCCAGCGACGTACGGCCTGTTTCGCTGACAGCGATCTTACTGCCATCAAGCGTCAGCCCTTCAGGTGCGCCCTCCAGCGTTTGTCCAATCGCTTTCAGAACCTGATCAGCCGGTACGCGAACAGTCTCACCTGTTCCGGTCAGGTTGCCATCATGGCTCGCAGTATACTCCAGTTCGATCTCGACCGCTGCACCATTTCCATGAACAGCCACGGGCTGCACGTTGCACATGATCCGAACCCCATGCGAAGCGGCCAGGTCCTGTTCATAGCGGCTGGCCCCCATGGCATCGCGGTCTCGGCGATAGGCAATGGTCACATGTTCAGCGCCCAGAAGCTTGGACTTCACCGCGGCATCCACCGCAGTCATGCCGCCGCCAATGACAACAACATTCCGCCCGACAGGCAGATTCGCCAGATCACCGGCTTGTCGTACATCCGAAATGAACTCGACCGCGTGACGCACGCCATCCTTTTCAGCCCCCTGCGCCCGAAGTGCATTCACACCCGCAAGACCAATAGACAGAAATACCGCATCATAGTTTTCAAGCAATCCATCCAGCGAAATGGTCTCACCCAGAACTGATCCGGTTTCGATCGCGATACCACCGATTTTCAGCAACCAGTCCACCTCGGCCTGGGCGAAATCGTTCGTCGATTTATATGCTGCAATGCCATATTCGTTGAGCCCGCCCGGCTTGGGCTTGGATTCGTGAATGACCACATCATGTCCAAACATCGCCAGCCTGTGTGCACAAGCCAGACCTGCTGGCCCTGCCCCAACCACAGCAACTGTCTTGCCTGTCGGTGCAGCACGCTCGAACGGATGTTCACCTGACGCCATTACATCATCGGTGGCAAAACGCTGCAGTCGCCCGATTTCGACCGGTTTGCCTTCAGCAGCTTCGCGCACACAGGCTTCTTCGCACAGTGTTTCCGTCGGACAAACCCGGGCACACATGCCGCCCAGAATATTCTGTTCGAGAATTGTGCGACCTGCCGCCTGCGGCTGCCCAGCCTGGATCTGACGAATGAACAGCGGGATATCGATGTCCGTCGGACAGGCTGTCACGCATGGCGCGTCATAGCAGAAATAGCAGCGATCTGCCGCGACGGCCGCTTCATGCGGCGCGAGAGGCGGATGCAGATCGGCAAAATTCGAGGTCAGCTCATCGCTGGAAAGCCGCCCGGATACGATACCGGGTGCCATCTGGCCCTGTGCCATCACTCTACTCCCTGTAGATATGTTTGTTATGCCCCCCAGCTTGCCACAAACAAATTTTTTATCAATTGGTAAAATTTGCCAAATGGTCAAAAAATGAAAAAACCGGGCTTTTCGACCCGGCTTTCTGGCTATTCTGCCTGTTTATGATGCAGCAAGAGATCTAAACCATGCCATTCAGGTGCCCGGATTTGACCCACACACGCGCACCTGCCACTCCGGCTACTGCTTTTGATTGCGTCCCGGGCGGCAATCGCAGCCAATCCCATCCGGAAAACTCTTCGCCACCTTCAGCAAAACTGCCTTCGACTACGAACACCTCCAACCCTTTGGTGGCATCCAAATCTATAGTCTCGCCCGCGGCCCAGTTCTGCACCTGTACGTCCTCGCGGTCATCCTTGAACAGACGAACAGTTCCCTGTCCATTTATCGTGCGGCGGATTTCAGTACGGTCATTCGGGTCAAACTGGTGCAGCTTGACCAGAATTGTCGCCCCTTCGCTTGCAGACGGGGTATGAGAGGTGGTTGGTGGATTGCGGACATAGCTGCCAACGGGGAAATCTCCGGTTTCGTCCTGAAAGACACCATCGAGTACAAGAAACTCTTCTCCCCCATCGTGGGTGTGCGCCGCAAAGGCACTGCCGGGTGCAAATCGCACGATCGTCGTCGCGCGCGCCACTTCATCCCCTATACGATCCAGCAACTTTCGTTCGACGCCTGCAGCCGGTGAAGCGACCCACTCATTGTCGTCGAAATGAACTGCCACTCGTTTGCTGAAATCCGCGTTGACCCGCATGGTCGACCTCCTGATCATTGGCTTGGTTAATACATGTCCCAAAATTTACGATTATCAATCCGTTTCGAAATACGGGTTTTGACGCCCCGGGCAGGTTGCTGTAGTCCCGTTTGAGCAATTAAGTGCAACAACAAGCACCCAATCGGAAAGCACGTGAATGCAGGCGCAACCCCCGAAGTTTAACATTATTATCGTCGGGCAAAACAACCGACTGCAATATGAGGCAGTCCTGTTTGCAGCCTCATTGCGTTATTCTTCGCCGAACTTCCAAGGTCGGCTGTTTGTCGCCGTTCCACAACCTGGGCCGCGCTGGCATCACGATCCAAGCATCCAGAATCCCGATGTCCTCAAAGCGCTGAAACAACTGGATGCCGAGATACTGCCATTTGAATCGCAAGTATTCGGGGAAAGCTATCCTTACGGAAACAAGATCGAAGCTCTCAGCGCGCTTCCCGAGGGCGAGCCATTTGTGTTCTTCGACACCGACACGTTGATCACGGGTGAATTGGCCGACGTACCCTTTGACTTTGATCGCCCTAGTGCGTCTCTGAAGGTCGAGGGG
The DNA here is from genome assembly GCF_056537525.1 of Ruegeria sp. CE12. Classification (NCBI taxonomy): domain Bacteria; kingdom Pseudomonadati; phylum Pseudomonadota; class Alphaproteobacteria; order Rhodobacterales; family Roseobacteraceae; genus Ruegeria; species Ruegeria sp. CE12. The sequence goes on from NZ_JBQFRS010000001.1 coordinate 255,331, forward strand.
AGCTGGCCCAAGCCGACCCTGTATGGGCCAAGCTATGAGGGCATCTGGAGCGCGTTGTATCGCAGGTTCGGGCTGGATCTGGAAAGCTCGTTGGATACCGATCAGCCCGAGGATTACTGGCGGCGCTATTTGTATTTCAACGCAGGCTATTTCTTCTACAAATGCCCGCGCTTGTTCGGAGAGCGCTTTCTGGAATATGCCCGCGTCATTCGCGATGAGAACATTCCCGAATTGACCGGACAGAACCTAGACCCGTGGCTGGATCAGGCTGCATTGCCTTTAGTCATACATTCCTTTGGCGGCGGGCGAGACGCCCTGCCCCCCGGTTTTCTCGATGGCTCTGTAAGTTGCCACTATCGACTTTTCCCTTTGCTTTATGCTCGCGAAAACGATCACGTAATTGATGTGCTGGAAACCGTCGCCGCACCGAACAAGATCAAGAAGGTTCTAAAGAATTATGATCCGATGAAGCGGCTGGTGATACAGGGCAAGGGTTCAAAGATCAGAGATATGTTCGATCGCAACAATCTGCCTCAGCGAGAGCAGGTCATCCGAAAGGCGATCAAGGCCAAGGGGCTTTGGCTGCGCTGACGGGATCGTTGTGCGCGGACCAGCAATGCCCTAGAGATTCAGCAACGCGAAGAATCCAACGGGAGATTAAAATATGTCTGATGGCCCCACTTACGGCTTTGATACCCTGCAAATCCACGCCGGTGCCCGCCCTGATCCGGCGACCGGAGCGCGGCAGACACCCATCTATCAGACGACAGCGTATGTCTTCCGTGATGCCGAGCACGCAGCCGCGTTGTTCAATCTGCAGGAAGTTGGATACATCTACTCCCGTCTGACCAACCCGACCGTCGCAGTATTGCAGGAACGAGTGGCGACACTTGAAGGGGGCGTTGGTGCGGTTTGTTGTTCCTCAGGTCATGCTGCGCAAATCATGGCCCTGTTCCCGCTGATGGGTCCGGGATGCAATGTGGTCGCCTCGACCCGTCTATACGGGGGCACGGTCACGCAGTTCAGCCAGACCATCAAACGGTTCGGCTGGGAAGCCAAGTTTGTGGACACGGACGATCTGGATGCCGTGAAAGCCGCAATTGACGAAAACACGCGTGCAGTGTTCTGCGAATCCATCGCCAACCCGGGCGGGTATGTCACCGACATTCGCTCACTGGCAGAAGTGGCCGACGATGCCGGAATTCCGCTGATCGTCGACAACACCTCAGCCACACCATATCTGTGCCGCCCGATCGAACACGGCGCGACATTGGTAGTGCATTCGACCACAAAATACCTGACCGGCAATGGCACCGTTACCGGCGGCTGCATCGTGGATTCGGGCAAGTTCGACTGGTCGGCCAACGACAAGTTCCCATCCCTCAGCGAGCCTGAAACGGCCTATCACGGCCTCAAGTTTCACGAGACCTTTGGCCCGCTTGCATTCACCTTCCATGGTATTGCGATCGGATTGCGCGATCTTGGGATGACCATGAACCCGCAAGCGGCCCATTATACATTGATGGGCATCGAAACTCTCAGCCTGCGGATGAAGCGTCACGTAGAGAATGCTCAGAAAATCGCGGCCTGGCTCGAAGCAGATGATCGCGTCGATTATGTAACCTATGCGGGCCTGCCATCATCGCCCTATCATGACCGGGTCAAAAAGAATTACCCCAAAGGCGCGGGCGCTTTGTTCACCTTCGCCGTCAAAGGTGGTTACGACTCTTGCGTCAAACTGGTGAACGCGCTCGAAATCTTCAGCCATGTGGCCAATTTGGGTGATGCCCGGTCGCTGATCATACACTCTGCATCAACGACGCACCGCCAGCTGTCACCGGAACAGCAAGAGGCTGCAGGCGCAGGCCCGAACGTGGTTCGCGTTTCGATTGGCATCGAAGATGCAGATGATCTGATCGCCGATCTGGATCAGGCCCTGTCCAAAGCCAGCGCCTGATACGATGGCAAAGCACGACACCAACGAACTGGGTCAGCCTATTGGGTTGCCGGTATCGGACGATTTCCCGTGCCCGACGCCACCATACACACCGATGGAAGGACGGTTCTGCACCGTCGTGCCACTGGACATAAATCGGCATTCGCCCGGACTTTACCGGGCGTTTGCGCAAGACGCTGACGGTCACAATTGGACCTACCTGCCTTATGGGCCATTCGGTACTGAACTTGAGTTTGAAGACTGGGTCCGAGCCAATTGTGCCGATGCTGACCCGATGTTCCACACGGTACTGGATCGAGACGAGACGCCTGTTGGTCTTGCGTCGTTTCTCAGAATTGCACCGGCAGCTGGCTCAATCGAAGTTGGCCACATCCATTTCTCTCCCCTTCTCCAACGCACTCCTATGTCGACCGAAACCATGTATCTGATGATGCGCCGGGTTTTTGATGAACTGGGCTATCGTCGGTACGAGTGGAAATGTGATGCGTTGAATGCCCCGTCTCGCAACGCGGCAGAACGTTTGGGCTTTACCTTCGAGGGCACATTCCGTCAGGCGACACACTACAAAGGTCGGAACAGAGATACTGCCTGGTATTCGATCATCGATAGTGAATGGCCACGTGTCCGGGATGCGTTCGAAACATGGCTTGAGCCCGACAACTTTGATGTGTCGGGCCAACAACGTCAGTCATTGATGGCCCGCGCACAGACGTAAGTTTATTCGGATATCTCGAAGACCATCGAGATATTGACCGAAACCCCAACTTCGCCGCCCGCCACCGGAACTGATCCGGCATCGGCAAAGCTCATTTCGCGCATCTGCATCATTGGGCGCGCACCGCCGCCTTGGTCCGTGATCGATACAACAGACCCCAATGTGATCCCGGCGGCTTGCGCAAGCTGTTCTGCCTTGGCGGTTGCATCGGCTACCGCCTCGGCACGCGCTTTGGCCTCCAACGGTTTCGGCTCCTGCACATCAAAGCTGAGGCCGCCAAAATCGTTGGCACCGTCCCGAATCACGGCATCCATGATCTCACCCAGGTTGCTCAGATCCCGCACCCGGACAAAAACGCGATTGGACGCGACAAACCCAGAGATTTTCGGGGCCTCACCGTCTGGATTGTGACGCCCTGCCCAAACCGGCGACAATGACAGATCACGGGTTTGCACATCGCGCGCCTCGATCCCCATGTCGTTCAGCCGTGCCAAAATCTGAGCGACTGCATCAGACGTCGCCTTCATTGCATCAGATGCCTGCGCATTTTCATTCGTCACGCCCAGGGTGATGGTCGCCATATCTGGTTCCGCCAATGCAGTTCCCGTTCCGCTGACGGTGATGCGACGTTCTTCCGCATGCGCCATCCCAACCGAGGTCGCCGCCATCATCGCGGCCAGAAAAGCAAGTGTCTTCAAGGTGATCCCTCCTTTTGCCTTATCCTATACATGGGTTGGCAAGCCTTTGCCGGACAAGGGGAGATTTTGCCTTTTCCTTTCCCTCGGCGGGTTCCTGCTTTAATCTCAGAGGGCAGACGCAAGCGCGTTTGCGCGAATTCTGACAAATATGGTTCTGCCAGATTATGAAACCCGCCTTCGCGCTGTCTTTTGATGATACCGGGATTACCTTACACCATCACTCGGATGGCGAATGGTTTTGTGTGGGAACTGTTCCGGTTGATGCACCTGATCTGAATGACCGCATGCAGGCGCTGCGCGAACAGGGATTCGCACTGGAAAATGACCTAAGCTGCAAAGTGGTCATTCCTTCAGATCAGGTAAAGTATCTCACCTTGGATGCTGAGGGCTTAAGCCCTGAAGATCTGGATCAGAAGGTGGCAAAAACCCTGACGTCCGAGACACCATATTCGCTGGCTGAATTGGAGTTTGCGACACAGCAGCAGGGAGACTCGGTCCGTATTGCGGCGGTGGCCAAGGAAACCATCGAAGAAGCCCGTTCCTTCGCGTTGGGTCATGGATTTATCCCGACAACCTTCACCGCCAACGACCTGGAATCGAAAGAGGGTTCCATATCAGAGTATCTGCTTTCCGATGCTGCAGAGCTGGCGGAGGCAAGCGCGGAATCAATCGAGTCGGAAACCTCACCCGAACCAACTGAAACCGTGCCGGTCATTCCGCCCGAACCGACCGAAATCACAGAAGCATCGCCTGTGTTGGAAGTCGAAAGCACTTATACAGAAGATCCGGCTGCCCCAACTGCTCACCCAATCGCAGGAACTGCCGACCCGGACGTGTTTCGATCGCCAGAGATTACTTCTGATGTTCCTGCATCTGCCGGGACATCAACCAAACGTCCAAAGCGCCTGATCCCTTTGGCCGCTGCCGCCATCGCAGTTGGTGTGGTCGTGGGCGCATGGACTTTGACAGGCTCCGAAGGCGACGAAACCGAAGTGATTTCGGATTTATCGCAGGAAGAGACGCCTCAGGAAACGGTCATCACAACCGTCGAGCCTCAGGAAACCAATTCCCCCTCCATCTCCGAACCTGAAACGCAAATCACTCTGCCGACGGAAACAGAGCCAGAAAACGTCGCACCCGATGAAGAGCTTGAACTTACCGCGACTGACACCGCGATTTTGGAAGCGCTGAACATCGAACCTCAACCGGTCGAACAGGTCGCTCGGGATCCCGAGAGTGAAGAGGTCTTTTATGAAGTCACCGGGTTGGCTCCTACACCTCCGCAAGCACCGGCCGCGCCATCGCTGGAGGAACCCGAAGAGCTTTACCTGGCCTCGATTGATCGTTCGGACCTGTCCCAGGACGCTGTCGCCCTGCCTCCGGTTGAAAGCTTTGATACCGATCTTCCGTTCGAGCAAGCCGGGCAATCCAGCGTCGCAGGTACCCGTTTCGAATTTGATGACCGGGGCTTGGTGATACCTTCGTCCGAGGGCACGCTGAACCCGGATGGTATCGTGGTGTATCTTGGTCGCCCTTCCAAAGTCCCGCCAGAAGTTCCGGTGCGTTTCGAGACCGATCCTGACGTAATCGAGGAAGTCGACGTTTTGGCCGACACACGCCCCCGAGCCCGTCCTGGCGATTTGATTGAGCAATTTGAGCGGCAGCAACTTGGTGGGCGGTCTCTCGAAGAACTGGCCGTGCTACGTCCCAAGTTACGGCCTAAATCACTGCAAGATACGCCAAAGGTTGACCATACCCCAACAGCCTTGGCCGTTGTAAGAGTCCCTCGACCTAAGATCCGACCAGCCTCAATCGCAGTGATTGCCTCGCGGAAAGCAAGCACCGGTACGGCCCCGTTGGGTTCGACGGCTGCTGTTGCACAATCGAGTGAAGAAGCTGGAACATTTCAACCGAAATCCGTTGCACCCAAAATTCCGACAACAGCCTCTGTCGCCCGGCAAGCGACGCTGGACAATGCGCTTAACCTGCGAAAACTCAACCTGATCGGGGTGTATGGCACACCTGCAAATCGACGCGCATTGGTCCGGCTTCCCAGTGGACGCTACAAAAAGCTGAAAGTCGGGGACCGGGTCGATGGTGGCAAAGTAATCGCCATCGGTGACAGCGAACTGCGCTACCAGAAACGCGGGCGTAATGTGACGTTGAAAATGCCCCGTGGCTGATTACGCGGATAAGATCATCCATGGTTATGAGACTGAAACGCCTTACCTGATAGAGGCTTATGGGCAGCTATGTCCCGAAGATGTTCTGGCACCAGTCGCTGAGTTTCTACCTGACACAGGCAAAGTGCTTGATGTCGGTGCGGGTATCGGCACAAACGCCGCATGGTTGGCTTCGCGTGGATGTCAGGTGGCAGCGGTAGAACCTGCTAAGACATTCCGGGATCATGGGCAAAACGGCTATCCGAGCAGCAAGGTGTCATGGCACGATAGCCGACTACCGACGCTCAATGGCATAGGTTTCAGCAAAGGGGATTTCGATACCGTTCTTGCCATCGGGGTAATTCATCATTTGGCACCGACCGATCAAGCAGTTGCCATCGAAACGCTTGCAAGCCTACTGAAACCATCCGGACGAATGATCCTGTCTCTTCGACATGGTCCCTGCCCTGCATCTCGTCCCGGGTTCTCAGTATCGGCGGATCTGATCACAGAAATAGCGGTGCAGTGCGGCTTTGACACACACCATCGGTCTGAGACTGAATCTATACAGCCAGCAAACCGGCGCGCCGGGGTCACTTGGACCTGGCTGGTGTTGGACGCGCCAGAGTTTGATTTGCAGTCAGGCTGTTAAGCAGCCGAGATTTCACCCGATTCAATCTGCTCGCGCTCGATGGATTCGAAAAGGGCTTTGAAGTTACCTTCACCGAAACCGTCATCGCCCTTGCGCTGGATGAATTCAAAGAAGATCGGGCCAATCACGGTCTTCGAAAAGATCTGGAGCAGAATCTTGGTCTCGCCTCCATCAACGACACCTTCGCCATCGATCAGGATACCGTGCTTCATCATGCGATCTTTGGGTTCATCATGACCCGAAACCCGGTCGAACGACATGTCATAGTAGGCTTCGTTCGGACCGGGCATGAACTTCAGACCCTTCTCCGCAATCGCATCGGTGGATTCATAGATATCGTCGCTACCAACCGCGATATGCTGAATGCCCTCGCCGTTGTACTTTTTGAGATACGACACAATTTGCCCGGTTTCACCCCGATCCTCATTAATTGGAATGCGGATACGACCACACGGCGAGGTCAAGGCACGGCTGTATAGACCCGTGAATTTACCCTGAATGTCAAAGAACCGGATTTCGCGGAAGTTGAACAGATCGCCATAGAAACGGAACCACTTGTCCATGTTTCCTTTGTAGACGTTGTGTGTCAGGTGATCGAGATAGTAGAAACCGTCCCCGCGTGGCTTGGATTGCTTGAGCCACTCGAATTCCTGATTGTAGGGTGACGTTTCATAATACTGATCGATGAAGTAGATCAGCGAACCACCGATACCTTTGATAGCTGGAACATTGATGGTCTTATCCGCGCTATCATATGGTTCCGCCCCTTTTGAAATTGCATGCTCATAAGCCTTTTGTGCATCGACAACACGCCAGCCCATCGCCGGGGCGCAGGGACCATGGTCTGCGACGAACTTTGCGGCAAAGCTCTCGGGGTCGGCATTCAGGATGTAAGTCACATCACCCTGCTGCCACAGTTCAACAGCGGGTTTATCCTTGTGATGCGCAACCAGTTCGAATCCCATCTTTGCAAACAGGTCACGCAGTTCCTGCGGTTCCGGGTGCGCGAACTCGACAAATTCAAAGCCATCGGTGCCGGCTGGGTTTTCTTCACTGATCGTTGATTTCGGGGCGTTATGCGGGAAAGGACCCATGGCGCGTCTCCTCCAAAACAGGAATTTCTTTGCTGATTCAAAAATACGCTTTAACTGGTGCTGTTTCTGCGCATTGTTTTCGTGTAAATTATGATTGCGCGCGCGATTGCCGCACGCTTTGATCGAAAACCGGGAATTCTCCGCATATGCTGGATGCCACCGACACACGTCTGCTGTCAGCACTTCAAAAAGACGCTCACCTCACGGCACATCAACTGGGCGAATTACTGAATCTCTCGCCCAGTCAGGCGGGCCGCCGAAGACAAAGGCTTGAGGCCGATGGTTACATCACAGGCTATGCCGCCCGGCTGGACCCACTCAAGCTGGGCTTGCAGGTTCAGGGCTTCATTCAGGTACATCTCGGCACGCATGGCCCTGACCAATCCGCAAGTTTTGCCCGTATGGTCGACAGCCGCAGCGAGATTACCAGCGCTTGGACGATGACAGGTGAGGCAGATTATCTGCTGCACGTCTACTGCGACGACCTTTCCGCCCTCAACCGCTTGCTTCATGAGGTGATCCTGCCGCATCCTGCAGTGGCGCGTGTGCAAAGCCAGATCGTCATGGACCAACTCAAGCGCGACGCCCCGTTGCCGACCTGAAAATCAAGAAAGAACCACTATGGAAGAATTCCTCTACCAAGCCACGATTTACCTGGCAGCGGCAGTCATAGCCGTACCTTTGTCGGCGCGCTTGGGATTGGGCTCCGTGTTGGGGTATCTGGCGGCGGGTATCGCGATTGGACCTATTCTTGGTTTGGTGGGTGCAGAAACCGAAAGCCTGCAGCATGTTGCCGAATTCGGCGTCGTTATGATGCTGTTCCTGATTGGTCTGGAATTGGAACCGCGTGCCTTATGGGACATGCGTGACAAGCTGTTGGGCTTGGGCGGGCTGCAGGTGGCTATGTCAACCATCGTGATCGCAGCCGTTGCGATCTATACCGGACAACCCTGGTCTGTTGCGTTGGCGGTAGGCTTAACTCTGTCACTCTCATCAACTGCAATCGTTCTTCAAACCCTTTCAGAAAAGGGTCTGATGCAAACAAACGGCGGTCGAGCAACCTTTTCAGTGCTGCTGACACAGGACATTGCGGTCATTCCGATCCTTGCATTTCTGCCATTGCTGGCGCTGCCTGCCAGCATTCATATCGAGGATGATGGCTCGATCGACCGCGGGGGCGATGCGGCTCATGGCGCAGACGCACACCATGCCCTTTCGCTGGTCGAAGGTCTGCCCGGGTGGGCCGTTACTTTGGTCACGATCGGTGCCGTCGCTTTTGTTGTGCTCGCCGGCATCTATCTGACCCGGCCCCTTTTCCGTTTCATCCACGCCACCCACCTGCGCGAGATGTATACCGCACTCGCTCTGGTGATCGTGGTCGGCATCTCGTTCCTGATGACCCTAGTGGGACTCTCACCGGCTTTGGGCGCTTTTTTGGCGGGTGTCGTTCTGGCGAGTTCTGAATTCCGGCACGAAATGGAGAGTGACCTTGAGCCGTTCAAAGGCCTGCTGCTCGGGTTGTTTTTCATCACCGTCGGGGCTGGTATTGATGTCGGCTACTTCTTTGCCGACCCGTTCGACCTGATCGGTTTGGCCCTGTTGGTCATTCTGGCCAAGGGCATCATCCTGTTCATCGTTGGCCGTGCGTTCAAGCTGCGAGGGCGGGATCATTGGCTCTTTACGCTTGGGCTTGCGCAGGCTGGTGAATTTGGATTTGTGCTGCTCGCCTTCTCGACACAACAGAATGTCATTCCGCCTGGCCTGTCGCAAAAGCTGCTGATGATCATCGCGCTGACAATGCTCATCACGCCGCTGCTTTTCATCATCTACGATATGGTTTCTCGCTATATCGGAGACAGCAGCCCAAAGGTCGAGGCAGACACTATTGACGAAAAGGGACCCGTGATCATCGCAGGTATTGGTCGTTTCGGTCAGATCGTAAACCGGCTGGTACAGGCGAGTGGCTTCAAAACCGTTGTTCTCGACCACAACATCGAGACAATCCAGTTGATGCGGCGTTTTGGAGTCAAAGGGTTTCTGGGCGATCCCACACGCCCAGAACTATTGCGCGCAGCAGGCATTGAAAAGGCTGCGGTACTGGTTGCAGCGATGGATGATCGCAAGCAGGTCACCCGCCTTGTCGGCTATGCGCGGCGCCAACGGCCCGATCTGCATATCGTGGCACGCGCACATGATCGTAACCACGTCTATGAACTGTATCAGGCCGGCGCAAATGACATCGTTCGCGAGATGTTTGACAGCTCATTGCGTGCGGGGCGCTATGTTCTCGAGAATATTGGTCTGAGTGAATACGAGGCCGCGCAGGCCGAGCAGACCTTCTACCATCATGACCGGAAATCGATCCGTGATCTGGCGGAACTTTGGATTCCCGGAATGCCTACGGCTGAGAACAAGAAGTACATTGAGCGCGCCCAGAAACTTGAAAAGGATCTGGAAACCGCGTTGCTGGAACTGGCCGAAGAACACGCAAAGAAATCAGCCTGACCCAAGGCGTTCCTTGGATCAGGACTGGCGTTTATCCGTCTGAAACACCTGCTTCAGCGAACGTTGCCATGCCTGAATGGCAGGCGACCGCACTTTTGACGATGTTGGTGGCCAAGGCTCCACCCGATCCTTCGCCCAGACGCAAACCAAGGCTCAGAAGGGGTTCCTTACCTAGTTTGGCCAATACGGCACCATGGGCGCCCTCGGCACTCTGGTGGCCTGCTACAGTGTGATCCAGAGCGTTGTCTGAAACCTGCGCCAAACACGCCGCAGCCGAAGAACATATGAAGCCATCAAGAACAACTGGGATACGCAACACGCGTGCCGCGGCAATTGCTCCTGCCATGGCGGCAATCTCGCGCCCGCCAAGACAGCGCAGAACTTCCAGCCCATCAGAGCTGCCATGCAGCGCCACACCTTCGGCCACAACACGCGTTTTATTGGCAAGACCTGCATCATCGACACCAGTACCGCGCCCGGTCCAATCAGCAGCATCGCCGCCGAACAACGCACACGCGATTGCCGCCGCTGGGGTGGTATTGCCGATGCCCATTTCACCAACGACCAGAAGATCCGCCCCGGCGTCCACTGCGTTCCAACCGGTACGCAGCGCTTCGAGCAACTCCTGCTCGCTCATCGCCGCTTCTTTGGTGAAATCAGCAGTCGGGCGATCCAGTTCAAGCGCATGCACATCCATCTTGGCACCTGCGGCTTTCGCGAGTTGATTGATCGCCGCGCCACCGTGCTGGAAGTTCATGACCATCTGCACTGTCACTTCTGACGGAAACGCAGACACCCCTTGCGCCGTCACTCCGTGGTTTCCTGCAAACACGATGACTTGTGGCGACGAGATCTGCGGCCGGGCATCCCCACGCCAGCCTGCATACCAGATCGCCAGATCCTCAAGCCTGCCCAATGCTCCGGGTGGCTTGGTCAATTGACCATTACGGTCTGTTGCGCCCTGCAGGGCGGACTCGTCAGGTCCAGGCGCCCCTTTCAGGGCTTCCCGGAACGTATTCAGATCATTCAGTTCGGGCAGCATTCAAAGCCTCGTTGCATCAGAGTGGTCCTGCGTGTTTAACCGAAGCAAGCAAACCGACAAGACCCTGAAAGGCCTGGGAGTGCACAAAAACGACACCACCCCGTTTTCCGCGTGGGATATTCCTCTGGCGCTGGTTCTGCTGACGCGTTTGCCGCTGCCACGTTTGCCTGAGCAGGTTTTTACCCGTCAGGCACAAGCGGCATGGGCCTTTCCCCTAAGCGGCCTGGTCGTTGGTTTGATTGCCTGCGCCATCGGCTGGTTGGCGATGGCTTTGAACCTACCTGTTCTGGCATGCGCGACCCTTTTGGTCGCAGTGTTAATTGCTACAACCGGCGCCATGCATGAGGACGGGCTCGCAGACACCTTCGACGGGTTATGGGGCGGTTTCACTGCCGAACGCCGTCTTGAGATCATGAAAGACAGCCATATTGGTACGTATGGCGTGCTGGCTTTGGGTATCGCACAATTGCTGCGCATATCAGCGGTGATGGCTTTGCTGAATAATAGCGCTTTGACCGGCATACTGGCAGCTTGCGTTGTTTCCCGTGCCTCGATGCCCCTGCTGATGAGCGCGTTGCCAAACGCCCGGAAATCGGGACTGAGTCACAGCGTGGGTGCGCCCTCATCCCTTGCCGTTGTATCTGGTTTGGGGATAGCCGTAATTCTGGCATTGTTGCTGATTGGAACACTCGCATTGTTGCCAGCCATATGTGCGTTCTTGGCAGCCGGTTTTCTGGCAGTCATCGCTAAGGTTAAGATTGGCGGTCAGACTGGCGATATTCTCGGCGCATCCCAGCAGGTTAGTGAAATCACGTTTTTGCTTGCCCTGGCAGCACTGATCTAAGCCGCACCGCCGGTTTCAATACGCAAGGTCTCGCCACAGTGTTTGCAATGCACGGCGTCCGGATCATGCCGGTAAAGCCCGCAGCTGGGGCATTTGTGACGAACCTTTTGAGGCATGAAGATAGCCTGCGCGAGGCGCACGAATAGCGCAACGCCGACCACCATGATGAACACAGAGAACAGTTTACCCCCCGGGCTGGGCAGCGTGATGTCCCCGAACCCTGTTGTCGTCAGCGTCGCCATCGTAAAATACAGTGCGTCGATATAAGGCGTCTTGCTATCATCCGGAATGAAAAAAACCAGCACTGCTGTTGAAGTGGCAAATACAAAAACGAGCAGGTTTATCGCAGCTATCACAGCGTCTTCGTGAGTTCTGAAGAAACTGCTGTCCCTTCGAAGATCTCTGAGCAGATGATAGGAATGGATCAGCCGCAGGGCACGCAATATCCTGAGGAACGCCAAGCTTCCAGTAAGGAACGGATCCAGGATCAAGGAAACAATCACCACGATATCGGCAAGCGTATAAATCTGCCGCAGCAGTTTCCATCTGTCTTTGGCGATCCACATTCTTGCAGAAAAATCCAAAAGGATTACCAGCCCTACAGCCCAACTTGCTGCGATCAAGCCAGGGCCGTGCGGCACATGCGCGGTTGCAACAAAGAATACGATCGTCGCTGCGTCAAACAGGATCAGAAGGTATCGGAACCGGATCGAGATCGGTTCCTTGCCTATGTACAGGAATTTGACCGTTTGCTTCATCCAAGACCCGATTTCGGCTTCACCTTTCTGGAAAATAACGAAAAACCGTTTTCAGACCAAGCGACACGGTACAAAAAAGGCCGCCCCAAAACTGGAGCGGCCTCAAACTAAAGTGCAGTGATATCAGGCGGCAGCGCGCGACATCAGTACTTCGTCGACCTGCTTGGCAGCAGAGATTTCGTCGGCGCCGGAAACGGCAGCCACTTCACGCGTCAAACGCTCCAGAGCGGCTTCGTACAATTGACGCTCGGAATAGCTCTGTTCGCGCTGGTCATCGGTGCGGTGCAGATCACGGACCACTTCGGCAATCGAGATCAGATCGCCCGAGTTGATCTTCTGCTCATATTCCTGAGCACGACGCGACCACATTGCGCGTTTGACCTTGGCTTTACCCTTGAGCGTTTTCATCGCCTGGCTGATCACATCCGGTGAGCTCAGCGAGCGAAGGCCGGATTCGGTCACCTTGTTGGTCGGCACGCGCAACGTCATCTTGTCTTTCTCAAAAGAGATGACGAATAGCTCAAGCGAGAATCCCGCAACTTCTTGTTCTTCGATCGAGATGATCTGACCCACGCCATGTGCGGGGTAGACAACATAGTCGTTCGGGCGGAACTCAAGCTTTTTCGACTTTGTCATTCACGTGTATCCTTGGTTGAAGAGCGGGACAGAGGCGACAAAAAACCACACGCGGGACCGGTCAGGCCCCGTCAGGCGGCTATATTGTCAAAAATTTAGAACCCCAAAGCGAGCATACTTACGGAGCGCATCCCATCTCGGTCATCATGTAAGAGTTAAGTATATCACAAAAAAGCTACACCCGAAAGGTTACGCACCGGCAATTTTAGACAATCGCCACGTTTCCAACGGGTTACAGCACAATCGTGCCAGATTTAGGTCAATTTGACCTGGCGAATCGCTCAGCCGCCCTCGCCCGGCGCTTCGGAGAAGTACTTCTCCATCTTACCTTCTTCGCCATCACGTTCCTCAGCTTCTGGCAGAGGATCCTTTTTGGTAACGATGACAGGCCACTGTTCAGCGAATTTGCGGTTGAACTCGACCCACGTTTCCATCCCAGGCTCGGTATCGGGACGGATCGCATCCGCCGGGCATTCCGGTTCGCATACTCCGCAATCGATGCATTCATCGGGATGAATGACCAGTGTGTTTTCACCTTCGTAGAAACAGTCCACCGGGCAAACTTCGACGCAGTCGGTGTATTTGCAGGCGATGCAGTTTTCGGTGACAACATAAGTCATGGTTATTTCCAGTTTGCGGTTTGGCGTTTAGCTAATCCAGTCTGACCCTGTCTTCAAGATAGGATCAGCCTTCCTGGGTGCGAGAAAGATCAAGTGCCCGCCGATCTTTCTTGGTTGGACGACCTTTTCCCTCAAACCCCGGATTCTTGGGCGGCGTGTCCTTCTTTTCCGTCATATCGAAGTACAACGTTTGCGCTTCGGGCGCTGGACCTCGTCGTTCCCCTAGTTTTTCGACGCGCACGACCCGGACGATGCGCCCTTGCGGAAAGGTCAGAACGTCGCCGGGCGCCACAGCCTGAGCTGGCTTCAGCACCCGGTTTCCGTTTACACGCACATGACCGCCGCTAACCTGTTTGGCAGCCAGGCTGCGGGTCTTGAAGAACCGCGCCTGCCACAACCATTTGTCAATTCGCAGCTTGGCCTGTGCTTCGGCCATAGTAGGTTAGTTTCCTTCTTTCAAACCCATAAGCGCCGCGGCGAAGGGGTTGTCAGGGTCGATAGCCTTTTCCTTTTTGGGAGGCCGCGACGAGAAAGTCTTGGCGCCTTGAGGCTTGCCACCCTTCTTGCCCTGCGGTTTACCACGCCCTTCCTGAGGTTTGCCGCGCGGTTTGCCTTTACCCTGCCCCTGCCGCTGTTCGCGGCGCGGACCACGGTTGGCCTGACGCTGACGGCCCCAGGTAAAGGTGTAGAACACTTCGACCTCAGGCTCATCGGATGCGGGAGCCTCAGCTGGAGCTTCGACGCTTTCGGTAGTCTCGGCTGGCACCTCAGCGGGTGAAACGACTTCATCGCTCACGGATTCGGCTGCCGGTGTTTCCGCGACTGCGGGTTGCTCCACAGCTTCGTCTGCAGCGGGTTCGGCTGTCGCGGCCACTTCAGCCGGTACCGCTCTGGCCTTCTCACGCTCGCCCCGTTCGGCCTTGTAGCCAAGCCCCTGCATCAGGTCAGCGAACTGCTCCAAAGTCATACCGGTGATGGACAGCATGTCGGGCTTGGCTTCGAACCCTCCCCGGCTGTCTTCGGCGCGCAGCATGTCTGCCAGGCGTTCCAGCATGTCGATACGGATCGAACGTTCTCCCGCATCGCGGTAGCCGCACATTGTGTCGTAACCCTCGGGCGCACCTTTGGCGACCGGCACTGTGACCAGACCCGGAGGCGGTGCTTCGGGGAACTCCTGCAAACCGCCAGCCAGCGCCCACAGCACCAAACGCAGGCGCGTCGGAGCGGGTTTCAGCAGCAACGGCATGAAGATCGTGAATTGTCCAAACCGAATGCCATGCTTGCGCAGCGCACCCCGGGCATCCTGATCCAGATCTTTAACCTCTTGCGCGACACCTGCTCGTGGTAGCACGCCCAGCGCCTCGACCATCCGGAACGCAAATCCCTTGGCCAGACCGCTCAGCTCCTCATCACGCGACAGGTTCAACAGCGGCTCGAAAAGCGCTGCGATCTTGCGATCAATGAAATGTTGCAGGCGCCGCTGAACTTTCTGTTCAACTTCCGGGCCTGCAGCCTCATCCACAAATACTTCAACCACGGGCTTGAGCGGTTCGGCACCAGCAACCAGTTTCCCGACTGCGTATTCGCCCCACATCAGGCCGCCCTGATCAGTGAAATCAATTTCGGTATCGGGTGCATTGTAGAAGCGATCGGCACGCAGATGGAATTGCGGCGCGAGTGCTTGCAGGGATGCCGATTTGAGCGCTTTCGCCTCGGTTCCTTGCGCGCTTTTGTCCGGACTAAACCGGAACCCTTCCAGACGACCGACGAATTCACCTTCGACGGTCACTTCACCCTTGTCATTTACTTCGGCCAAAAGGGCCTCCTTCTGTTTGAGCCGGCGCAACAAAACGGACGTGCGCCGGTCCACAAATCTTTGAGTCAAACGTTCGTGAAGAGCGTCCGACAGCCTGTCTTCTACAGTGCGCGTTTCATCACGCCAATGAGATTCGTCACGCACCCAACCATTTCGTTGCGCAACATATGTCCAGGTGCGAATATATGCCAACCTTTTAGACAAAGCATCGATATCTCCGTCGGTTCTGTCGATTCGGCGGATTTGCCGCGCCATGAAATCATCGGGAATCGAGCCACGTTCGTGCAGGTGCCCATAGATCACCTCGAGCAAACCCGCGTGTTCGGCATGGCTGATGCCGCGAAAATCGGGGATTCGGCACACATCCCACAGCAAACGGATCGATGGGCCATCGCTGGCACGCGCAGCCACCTCGGTTATCTGCGATAGCGATTTAAGCGCATTCAGATCATCAGCGGGCCTCGCTTTGATCAAATGTTCATCATTCGGACTGATCTCAAGCGAGTCGATCAACACATCGATCGAACCAAATCGCAAAGCGGCATTCCGCCAGTTCAGCTTTTTCATCGGCGTGAACCGGCTGTCCATGATAGCCTGTGCAACACCTTCGTCCAGCGGAGGTGCCTCGCCCGTCACGCCAAAGGTTCCGTCAGACATGCCGCGCCCTGCCCGACCGGCGATCTGTGCCAACTCATTCGGGGCAAGCGGACGCATCCGTCGTCCGTCGAACTTGGTTAAAGACGAGAACGCCACATGATTCACATCGAGGTTAAGACCCATCCCGATGGCATCGGTGGCAACAAGATAGTCGACCTCGCCATTCTGATAGAGATCAACCTGTGCGTTCCGGGTCCGCGGGCTGAGCGCCCCCATGACGACTGCCGCCCCGCCTTTTTGGCGGCGCAGCAATTCAGCGATGGCATATACGTTTTCAACAGAGAAACCGACAATCGCGCTGCGCGGCGGAATACGGCTGATTTTTTTTGAACCAGCATAAACCAACTGAGACATGCGTTCGCGGCGAACAAACTGTGCCTCAGGCACCAGTGCTGCGATTGGGCCGCGCATCGTGTCAGACCCCAAAAACAGCGTCTCGTTTGTGCCGCGTGCACGCAACAGGCGGTCAGTAAAGACATGGCCGCGTTCAGGATCGGTACATAGCTGGATTTCGTCGATAGCTACAAAATCAGCGCCCATACCCTCGGGCATCGCTTCGACGGTACACACCCAATATTGGGTGCGAGGTGGAACGATCCGCTCTTCGCCCGTAACCAAAGCGACGACAGACGGCCCTCGGATGGCAACAATCTTGTCATATACCTCGCGCGCCAAAAGACGCAGCGGCAGGCCGATCACACCTGTTCGGTGCCCCAGCATCCGCTCAATCGCGTAATGGGTTTTACCTGTGTTTGTCGGGCCGAGAACGGCCACGATTCGGGATGACCCGTTCACCTTTGCCCCCTGCCCCGGACCTCTAGAGTGCTTTGCCTTCGATCTGAGGCTTCAGCCGATTCACGGCATTGGTTACTTCTTCGTGATGAGGATGTATAGACAATGCTCGCGAATAGGCTTCGTACGCCTCTTCAGGCTGGCCGATCACTTCGAAAATCAAACCGAGGCCATAGATAGCTTCGTAATTATTGGGGTTTAGCGTCAGAGCATACTCAAGATCAGCAACGGCCATACCGAACCGTTCCAAACCAAAGAATGCTGATGCCCTAACATGCCAACCTTCGGCAAACTCAGGGGCGTGGTCGGTAAGCGCGGTCAGATGGTCAAGCGCGGCGTCTATGTCCCCGTCATTCAGAGCCTCTCGCCCTCTTTCCAGCAACAGATCCGCTGATGCGGAACCGGATTGCGACCATAGGGCCTGTAACTGCCGGTCAATGCTGATAGCCTGTTCGGGCGTAGCTTGTGAGAGTTGTTCCAACAGCGCTGTGTCGTCTCGCGAATCCGCCTGTTGCGCAAAACAACTGGTGGAAAACGTGACTATGACGGCAAGTGCCGCAACGGTACCTTTGAGATTGGAGATTGCAATGCTCATAACAATGTTCAGTGTAGCGTTGCGACCGGGGATGTCCATTCACGGCGCACAAACAAAATGAGGAAGACCATGAGCGAGATTCTTGAAAAGGCGGCAGCCGCGCTGAACGAAAAACTGGCAGGCGGTGATTTCGACGCATCTGCCAAATTCGCCATCGCGGATCTGGGCGCTATCGTTCTGGATGCGAACGGCGCCCGCGTGAGCGACGAAGAAGCAGACGTAACCCTGAGCGCGGACGCGGATACATTCGAACAAATCCTCAGCGGTGACCTGAACCCGACTGGCGCGTTCATGTCCGGCAAGCTGAGCGTTGACGGAGACATGGGAATCGCCATGAAACTCGCCTCGGTGCTGGCCTGATGGAATTGTCGCCGGCCCCCTTTTTTGAAGATGTGGCCGGCGGTCCTGCCGGTGGCAAAGCCCATTGGCTGACGACATCGGACGGAAAGCGCATCCGTGTGGGCCATTGGATGCCCCAGGGTGAAGTCCAAGGCACGGTGATGATGTTCCCGGGCCGTACGGAATATGTCGAGAAATATGGCAACGCCGCTGGTGAGTTCACTGGTCGGGGATTTGCATTTCTATCGATAGACTGGCGCGGTCAGGGTCTTGCTGACCGACTTTTGAACGATCATCGTATCGGCCACGTTGAACATTTCCCCGACTATCAGAATGACGTTCAGGCTGTATTGGGTTTGGCACGCAATCTGGATTTGCCAAAGCCATGGTATGTCATCGGACATTCGATGGGTGGGGCCATCGGGATGCGCGCGATTCTCGAAAACGATTGCTTCTCGGCTTGTGCCTTTACTGGCCCGATGTGGGGTATCTTTTTTACCCCCATCATGAGGCCGCTCAGTCGGCTGACCGCCTATTGGGGGCCACGTTTTGGATTGGGTGAACGAACTCCACCGACGACTTCTTTGGAAAGCTATGTCGTTTCACAGCCTTTCGAAGGAAACGTACTGACCCGCGATCCGGAGATGTACAAAATGATGCAGGATCAGCTGGCCGCACACCCTGAGTTGGCCCTTGGTGCTCCATCTACCATCTGGTTGCGTGAGGCATTGGATGAATGCGCCTATCTGATGGCTCAGCCTGCCCCCAATATGTCTTGCCTGACCTATTTGGGCAGTCACGAACAGATCGTGGATCGAAAAGCGATCCGTGCGCGCATGGCAAACTGGCCTCTCGGCCGGTTGATCGAAATTCCAAATGGCGAGCATGAAGTCATGATGGAAGCCCCCGAGGTGCGCGGCCCCGTCTTTGAGGAGTTGGCGTCTCATTTCCTCTCCAGCCAGACTGAAAGTCAGCCTGAGGGGGCGGCGGCACGCTAACCCGGCTACAAGTCAGCACAAATCGACAGGCCGCTTGTGATCCTTGCGTCCTGTGCCTAGATGTTGCCCAAAGCAATTTTTCGAGGTGATCCATGCGCGACCTTCCCTTTCCCGTCCGTGACGCAAATGCCGCCGGGGGCGCCGACAATCTTGGTAACCTGCCGGAATGGGACCTGACAGATCTCTATACATCGGAAGACGCGCCCGAACTGTCTCGCGATCTGGATTGGCTGGAACAGGAATGCGCATCGTTTGCCGCAGACTATGAGGGCAAACTGGCCGATCTGGATGCCGAAGGTCTGCTGACCTGCGTTCAGCGCAATGAGAAAATCAATTCCATCGCCGGCCGCATCATGTCGTTCGCTGGTCTGCGCTATTACCAGATGACCACTGATGCCGAGCGTGCCAAGTTCCTGTCGGACATGCAGGAAAAGATCACGATCTTCACCACCCCGCTGGTGTTCTTCACGCTCGAGATCAACCGCATCGACGATGACGTTCTGAAGGCCAATTTCGAAACAAATTCAGACCTCGCACGCTATGAGCCTGTCTTCCGCCGCATCCGCGCGATGAAGCCCTACCAGCTCTCGGATGAGCTTGAGAAATTCCTGCACGACCTTGGCGTTGTTGGCGACGCATGGGAACGCCTGTTTGATGAGACAATCGCTGGCCTGACCTTCACAGTGGATGGCGAAGAATTGAATATCGAAGGCACCCTAAACCTGCTGACCGAGCAGGACCGCGCCAAACGCGAAGCCGCTTCGCGCGAACTGGCCAGCGTGTTTCAGGACAACATCAAGACCTTTGCCCGTGTCCACAACACGCAGGCTAAGGAAAAGGAAATCGTCGACCGCTGGCGCAATATGCCGACAGCGCAAACCGGTCGTCACTTGTCTAACGATGTAGAACCCGAGGTGGTTGAGGCCCTGCGCGAGGCCGTCGTTGCCGCCTATCCAAAGCTCAGCCACCGCTACTACGAACTTAAGCGTAAGTGGCTGGGTCTGGACGTCATGCAGGTCTGGGATCGCAACGCGCCACTTCCGATGGAAGACACCCGCATCGTGGGCTGGGACGAAGCCGAGAAAACCGTGATGGACGCCTATAACGCGTTCGACCCGCGCATGGGCGAAATCGCAGCACCGTTCTTTTCGAAAGGCTGGATCGACGCGGCTGTAAAACCTGGCAAGGCACCGGGCGCATTTGCGCATCCAACGGTCACCGAGGTGCACCCCTATGTGATGCTCAACTACCTGGGCAAACCTCGCGACGTGATGACACTGGCGCATGAACTGGGCCACGGTGTCCATCAGGTTCTGGCCGCTGATCAGGGCGAGATGCTGTCATCGACGCCGCTAACGCTGGCTGAAACAGCATCTGTGTTCGGCGAAATGCTGACTTTCCGCAAAATGCTAGATCAGGCTGAAACCCCGGAACAGCGCAAAGTGCTGTTGGCAGGCAAAGTCGAAGACATGATCAACACGGTTGTCCGCCAGATCGCTTTCTACGATTTCGAATGCAAGCTGCACGCAGCGCGTCGGGAGGGCGAACTGACGCCAGACGACATCAACGCATTGTGGATGAGCGTTCAAGCCGAAAGTCTTGGGCCCGCGTTCGAATTCATGGATGGGTACCAAACCTTCTGGGCCTACATCCCGCACTTCGTCCACTCGCCCTTCTACGTCTATGCATATGCGTTCGGCGACGGTCTGGTGAACGCGCTCTATTCCGTTTACGCCAGCGGCTCGGAAGGGTTCGAAGACAAGTATTTCGAAATGCTGCGCGCCGGTGGATCAAAGCACCACAAGGAACTGCTTGCCCCGTTTGGCCTTGATGCCAGTGACCCCAAGTTCTGGGATAAGGGCCTGTCCATGATCTCTGGCTTCATTGATGAGCTTGAGGCGATGGAGGGGTGAACACCCAATCCACAGGGCGTTGGGCCGCATTGAAGTCGCGCCTGCGTCCTGCCCTAAACCGAATTCGCCGAACCGTGCCTAGAGGATGGCGGATCGTTGTGGGTATTCTGTTGATGATCGGCGGTGTGTTCGGATTTCTCCCCATTTTGGGTTTCTGGATGATCCCATTGGGCATCATGGTGGCAGCCATGGACATCAACCTGTACCGGCGATGGCGTCGGCAATCTCGCTAAGATTTTCTAGTTTTTCTCTTTGGATTTGGTCGTGAGGAATATGGCCAAGACAATCAACACAGCACCTATTGCAGCCATTGGCGTGATGGATGCCCCCAGAAAAAGTGCTGAATTGATGAAGGTGAATACCACCGAAGCGGCGAACATCAAAGTTGCGGTCAGGGTCGATACCCGTGCTGCCGCTTCGTACCAAAGGTAATAGGCCAGCGCCGTCGGTAACACGCCAAGAAGCACCAGAAAAACAACATCGTTTGCCGTCGGCATCTGAAATCCGAACAGGGAAAGCGGCAACAGAATGACGCCTGAACAGATGAATATCCCAAACAGGAAATTCAAACGTTCAGGAGTGGTTTCAGAGGCTCTCATGGCCCGGCTGCTGGAAATCAGAAACACGGCCCAGCTCAATCCCGCACCGATCTCCATAAGGTCGCCCAACAAGGGCTCCCCCCCTCCCTGAAAATCGCGAAATACGGTCAGAAACACCCCGGTTATGGCCAACGCAGTCGCCAACACATCTGTCCTGCCAACTGGTGTGTCCGCAAAGAAATAGAGAAATACCAGAACGAAGAAGGGCGCTGTATTTTCCAGCACCATCGCGTTGGCGGCACCGGTATGCTCCAATCCGATGTGGAACAGAATATAATTCATCACCGTCGACAACACAGCCAGACGAAAATTCCAATCCCCAAACCGAATCGAAACTGACGCCCCCATCGCACGCAACATGCAGTAGATTGCAAGTGCAGCGATGAACAGCCGGGTCGTTGCGATCTGCATTCCACCCAAATCGCTGGTCAGGTAGCGAACGATGACGCTGTGAGTGCCCCACAGGAACGCAGCCAAAAAACCAAGAACCAAACCGTTTTGCAGGAAGGATACGTGCTTGGCAGGGTTATCTTGCAAGGAGCCGCTCCGCTGGAATTTACTTCAACTGGCTGTCTTTTGACCCGCGCCGATTGATGCCGCTGCGGGCTTTGAATGTTCCGTCGCGCTCCTGCTGACAGTCCAGACACAGTTTCACACCGGGGATCGCATTGCGCCGCTTCTCGGGAATTGGCTCTTCGCATTCAGCACAATGGGTAAGGCTTTCGCCCACAGGGCGTTTTTGCGCCTGCATCCGTGCAAGCTCATCGGAAATTGACGCCTCAATCTGTTCACTTACCGCGCCATCGCGCGCCCAACCGCCAGCCATAGGGCACCTCCTGAATAGGTACCCGACAGGCTAGCCGACCCTTGCCACCAAGCGCAAGTGAGTGGATCAGAGCGATACTGCCTGACTGAAAACCTGATCGATCATTTCTTGCGTTCCACGCGAGAACTCAAGTGGGCATGGATACTCCTCCCCCTCGCGAACCGACCTGCAAAACGCCTCGACCTGCAGTTTGTAGTGATCATCGCCGGGGAAGCGCGTCACCAGAACCTCCAAACCTGGGCGATGCAGTTCAACCCGCGCCTCTCCAAAGACACGTGCGTTGAAAGGTGCTGTAAGACGGATCAGCCCGCCTACACCATGAAACACCATTTCCTGATGTGGGTGCATTCTTATGGAGACATAGCTGGAATAGGTGAAATCGGGGAATTGCGCGCGGATTTCGGTGAAGATGTCGATGTCATCTTGCCAGCGGATTGTTGACTGCACCGAAACCGGTTCTTGCCCCGTAGCAAAACGTGTGCCGCCGATCACGTAAACACCAATGTCACGCAATCCGCCTCCACCCGTTTCAGCGCGGTTGCGGATGTTTCCGGTATCTGCCCGGTTATCGAAGCTAAAGGCTCCAGTAACGTGCACCAACTTGCCGATTGCGCCATCTGCAATCAGTTTTCTCACCAACTGCCACTGTGGATGGTGCACGATCATATATGCTTCTGCCGCGAGCAGACCGGTCTGGTTCCGCTTTGCGATCAGCGTGTCAAACTCCGGCGCCGTCATGGTCATTGGTTTTTCACATAGAACGTGTTTTCCGGCCTCAAGCGCCTTCTGGCTCCATTCAACATGCAGGTGATTTGGCAGCGGAATGTAGACAGCTTCGATTTCAGGGTCAGCCAACAAGGCTTCGTAGCTGTCATGCACCTGCAAATCAGGACAGAAGTCGAGGAATGGTTCGGCCTTTACGGGATCGGAAGTTGCCAGTCCTGCCAACCGTGCACCACTTGCGGCGTGGATTGCTGGTGCCATGAACTGACGGGCAAATTTAGCTGCGCCAAGAATGCCCCACTGAACCGGTTTTTGCATCATATTCTCCCACGTGCGCTGGCAAGTTTCTCACTGCTTCCTTTTTAAAAATCGCAAAAGGACGCTGCGTCGAAACCTCTCTATCAACCAACCGACGCCAAGTCAGGCTTTTCTCGAAAATCTTCAGCCGTAAGCTGCCTTTACTTGTTGGGAGGAATAACAGATGCGCAAATTTCTGAAATGGTTGGCAGCCATTGTCGTCCTGAGCTTGGTCGTCGGAGCAATCATATTCTTCGTGTTTCTGCCGCCTTACATCGAAGGCGCCCGAAACAATGTGATTGATCATGATCCCTATCCTGTATCGGATGATGCGAACGCGCTGCACGAAACACTGATTGTCGGCGATTTGCACGCAGATCCGCTCCTGTGGAGTCGCGATCTGACCGAGCGTGGAACACGGGGTCAGGTTGATATTCCGCGCCTGATCGAAGGCAATGTAGCGCTGCAGGTATTTACTGCAGTGACCAAATCTCCGGCTGGGCAAAACTACGAAGCAAACTCAGCAGAAGCATTCGACAACATTACCCTGTTGGCCATCGGCCAGCTTTGGCCCCTGCGCACTTGGGACAGCCTGAAAGAACGTGCGATTTATCAGGCGGAAAAGCTGCACAAATTCGAAGAAGCATCCGATGGTCACCTGAAAGTCATCAACACCCGCGCAGATCTGGAGGAAGTTCTGCAGGCGCGCGCCAACGGAGAACAGATTGTCGGAGGCATTCTGGGAATTGAAGGCGCCCATCCGCTTGAGGGCGATTTGAACAACCTCGACCCGATCTTCGACGCCGGTCATCGTGTATTCGGTCTGCAGCACTTTTTTGACAACGAACTCGGGGGATCCCTGCATGGGCAAGCGAATTCGGGTCTGACAGAATTCGGGCGCGAGGTCGTAGCTGAGCTTGCGCAACGGCCTGTTGTCATCGATCTTGCTCACTCAAGCCCGCAAGTGGCGCGTGATGTGTTGGATATGACTGATGTTCCGCTGATCGTAAGTCATGGCGGGTTGCATGGTTTCTGCCCAGTCAAACGCAACTATCCGGATGATCTGATGCAGGAAATTGCAGCAACCGGCGGTGTTATCGGCATGGGATACTGGGCGGATGTAACTTGCGGGGATATCGCCCCTGCTGGAATTGCAAAGATGATCAAAGCAGCCATCGAAACGGTTGGGGAAGATCACGTTTCACTCGGATCAGATTACGACGGATCGGTCGAGACCGCATTTGATACCTCTGAACTTGCTGCCCTGACTTCAGCCCTGCTGGACGAAGGTCTGACTGAAGATCAGGTTCGCAAAGTCATGGGGGCAAACATGGTTCGGGTCTTTCGCCAGCAACTCAACTGAACCCACCTTCCCCGTTACATTTGCGCATAAGAAAACCGGCCTGAAACATCAGGCCGGTTTCTCAATTTGGGAGATATCTCAGACAGTGCCGAGCATACCTTTTTCACGTGCAAGTTCGCGCATCTTTTTCTGAAGCTTTTCAAAAGCACGAACTTCGATCTGGCGTATCCGCTCGCGACTGACGTTGTACTGGTTGCTCAGCTCTTCCAGTGTGACAGGCTGATCCATCAGACGACGCTGAGTCAGAATGTCCTTTTCGCGGTCGTTCAGCACATCCAGCGCAGCAGTCAGCAACTCGCGACGTGCATCCAGTTCATCGCGCGCCTCGTAGTCACCAGCCTGATCAGCATCTTCATCTTCAAGCCAATCCTGCCACTGCATGGTGCCTTCGCCTTCGGACCCTACAGTCGCGTTCAGCGAAGCATCCCCACCGGACATACGGCGGTTCATGCTGATGACTTCATCCTCGGTCACGCCCAGATCATTCGCGATCTGCTTGACGTTCTCAGGACGCAGGTCACCCTCTTCCAAGGCACCGATGCGAGCCTTGGCTTTGCGCAGGTTGAAGAACAGCTTCTTCTGCGCCGACGTGGTACCAAGTTTGACCAATGACCACGACCGCAGGATGTATTCCTGAATCGAGGCGCGGATCCACCACATCGCATAGGTCGCCAGACGGAAACCCTTTTCCGGATCAAAACGTTTCACGGCCTGCATCAGGCCCACGTTGGCCTCGGAAATCACCTCGGCCTGTGGCAGGCCATAGCCGCGATAGCCCATGGCGATCTTTGCCGCCAGACGCAGGTGCGATGTCACCATTTTATGCGCGGATTCAGTGTCTTGCTCTTCGACCCAGCGCTTGGCCAGCATGTATTCTTCTTCCGGCTCCAGCAGGGGAAACTTGCGAATTTCCTGCATATAGCGGTTCAGGCCGCCCTCAGGCGTCGGCGCGGGGAGATTTGCGTAATTTGCCATGTTTCATGTCCCTCCGACAAATGTTTATAGCTTTAACATAGGATATGGGTGTCATACCCGGTCCGTTCAAGAGGTGCTGCTTAACAGTCTGAAATTAAGCTTTAGTAAAGGAAAGATAAGAAACTCTTACTCACGTCTGTTTGCGAATTATGACAATGGTTCGCGCAGCTGAGCAATCAGATTTTCCATATCCGCAGGAAGTTCGGCCTCAAATCGCAAAACCTCGCCAGTTACCGGATGCTCAAAACCCAAAACGGCTGCATGCAAGGCCTGACGAGGGAAACCGCGCACAGCCTCAGCAGTAGCGGTGCTGAAGGCACGGGCAGCCAACTTTCGCTTACCGCCATAGACGGGATCACCAACCAATCCATGACCGGCATGGGCCATGTGTACGCGTATTTGATGGGTGCGACCGGTCTCAAGCCAGCATTCGATCAGCGATATGGTACCTGGAGCACCAAATGTCTCGACCACGCGCGCTCGTGTGACGGCGTGGCGGCCACCATGGAACAATACCGCCTGTTTCTGTCTGTCGGTCTTGTGCCGCGCTAGTTGAGTGGTCAGACGCATGATGTTTCCGGGCTCGAAACTGACGCCTTTCACACCGCGCAAGCGAGGGTCATTGGCATCCGGCACACCATAACAAATGGCGCGATAATAGCGCTCGGCAGTGTGTGCCTCAAACTGAGCCGCCAGACCCTGATGGGCCGCGTCAGATTTGGCAACCACCAGCAACCCGCTGGTGTCTTTATCGATACGATGCACAATACCGGGCCGCTTTACGCCGCCCACACCGGAAAGATCCTCACCACAATGATGCAGCAGAGCGTTTACAAGTGTACCATTTGGTGAACCGGGCGCAGGATGCACCACCATACCAGCCGGTTTATTGACCACGATCAGGTCCGCGTCTTCGAACACGATGTCCAAAGGAATATTCTCGGGACCGATATGGCTATCTACTGCCTCGGCTACCGTGATTACCACCAAGGCCCCTTCGGCAATTTTGGCTTTGGGATCGCGGACCTCTGATCCGTCGATAAAAACCGCACCATCTTCGATCAAGCGAACCAACCGCGTCCTGGACAGGCTTTCCTCGGCTGGCACATCCCGCGAAAGCGCCTTATCAAGGCGGGGCGGCGGAGCGGCCGCGATATGAAATTCAATCTGGCGAGTGCCCATGACTGTCCCTTCCGATCCCCAAGAACCGCAGGAAACGCCTCAGCTTCGCCTGCTGAGACGCATGGTCATGTTATTGACCGCGGTGATGATTGGCGGCGTTCTAGTGACATTTGCCTTGATTGTCATCCGCCTATCGGACCGGACACCCGCCCTGCCTGATCAGATCGAATTGCCGGATGGGGCCAAGGCGCAGGCACTGACCATTGGCAACAACTGGTACGCGGTCGTGACAGATGACAATCGCATTCTCATATTTGATAAAACGACAGGTCGTCAGAGACAGGAAATCACGATCGAATAAAGCAGTGTCCCAAGGCCGATTGTTTCAGTTTTTCCAAAGCCAATTTCTGAAGCCGGCTGAAACGCCTCACACGCCGCGCGGAGAATAGCTTCGACACCTCCCCAGACAGCGGCCAAATCTCCGGCAAAACGGATACAGGTCAGCATCATGGGTGACTGCGCGCCCGTACGATCCTTTCGCACGTCGATAAATGCACCGCTATCTGATGTTACAAATGGTTCCCGTTCACAGCATTGTTCTGGTTTGGCAACAGCACCCGCCTCCTACTCGAAAAGTCAGAGTTTACTTCCGTATTTTTTTGCGAGCGCTCCTTCGCCCTCGACACGACGGTTTTCAGATCGTCCAGCTTTTCCAAGAGCTTTCAGAACCTTCAAACAAATCTACGCTGAAAGCGGCGAGAACAGAACTGGTCGGAAAGTAGTTCAAAGCAGGTTGATGCAATTCGCCATGTGTTCATGACGCAGAATGACCAATACCGTGGCTTCACGCGCTACCGCCATACCGGCACATCATCATTTCGACACTGCTGTCTATTGTCGCCTTCATCTCGGAATGGCTCAGAACTGATCCGCTGAAGACCATGGGCCAAAAAGCCTTGGCCTTGATAAGACCAATGAATTCCTTCCCGGCCTGCTCCGGATCATCGATACTCAGTTGGCCGTCTTCGGCCGCATCTTTCAGCATCGAAATGAAGATAGATGTTTTGTCCAGCTTGCCTTGTGCAGCCGCCGCCAGTTCAGGATTGCGCATGGTTTCGCTAATGATCATACGCGACATGGCCATCACGTCCGGAGACATCAAAACACGCCCTTCGGCCCAGGCCAGCTCGGTCAGTTGCTCGCGAACATCACGCCCTTTCTGATAGCGAATCTCCAGCACTTCCGAAAAACGATTAGAAAGCTCGATCACGATAGATCGAAACAGGTTTTCCTTGCTTTCAAAGTACTTATACAACGTACGCTTCGACACTTCGGCGCGAGCCGAAATGCGATCCATACTGGCTGCGACGAACCCCTTTTCCTGGAACTCTGCCACAGCCGCTTCGATGATCTGCGCGTGTTTCGACGCATTCGGAGCGTTGCATTCGTTCATGATCTCCACCTATAGACGCAATTCTCTTCGCTGGTCAAACCATGTGGTAAACTTATCAGTTTACAAACCCATATTCCGGGCTATTGTAAACGCGCCAGTTTACCGATTCAGGAAACCAGCGCGAACAGGAGAGTCCCCTCATGGCTTTGACTTTGAAACTGAATGGCGAGACCCACACGGTTGACGCCGAACCCGGCACGCCCCTGCTTTGGGTGATCCGGGATGAGCTTAAGCTGACCGGAACAAAATTTGGCTGCGGCGTAGCTTCGTGCGGCGCCTGCACCGTTCATATGGATGGCGAACCCATCAGATCCTGCCAGACCTACATCGAAGATGTCGAAGGTTCCGAAATCACGACCATTGAGGCTGTGGGCGAAGACAAGATCGGCGCTGCCGTTCAGCAGGCGTGGGTCGAACTGGACGTCGTCCAGTGTGGCTATTGCCAGTCTGGTCAGGTGATGTCAGCCGTTGGTCTCTTGTCCGAAAACCCGAAACCATCGGCTGAGGAAATCGACGAGTATATGTCCGGCAACGCCTGCCGTTGTGCCACCTATCAACGTATCCGCGCCGGCATTCAGCGCGCATCAGATATTCTGGAGGCCTGATCAATGACCATCAACACATCTCGCCGCGGTTTCCTGAAAAGCGCAGCTGCAGCGGGGGCTGTCCTGCTGATCGGTGCGCGCACTGACGGGGCATTGGCCGCCGCCTCTTCTGAGACCGCGCAGCTAAACCCATTCGTGAAAATCGATGCTGATGGCACTGTGACAGCGATCGTAAAGCAC
The DNA here is from genome assembly GCF_056537525.1 of Ruegeria sp. CE12. Lineage (NCBI taxonomy): Bacteria > Pseudomonadati > Pseudomonadota > Alphaproteobacteria > Rhodobacterales > Roseobacteraceae > Ruegeria > Ruegeria sp. CE12. Next base: position 284,267 of record NZ_JBQFRS010000001.1, read on the forward strand.
TTTGAAAAGGGTCAGGGACCGGCAACCGGCCTGCCTACACTGATCGCCGAAGAAATCGGCCTGCGTATGGACCAGATCGAATACGAATTCGCTCCGTCTAACCCCGAGGTCTACAACAACCTGCTATTCGGCCCCTTCCAGGGCACCGGCGGTTCAACCGCAATGGCAAATTCGTGGTTGCAATATCGCCAGGCGGGCGCTGCAGCGCGTGAAATGCTGATCGCTGCCGCTGCTGCCGATTGGGGCGTCGATGCATCCGGCATCACAATCGAGGAAGGCATCATCAAGGCAGGAGACAAGTCAGCCCCGATTGGTGACTTCGTTGCTGCGGCAGCTCAGTTGGAGCCACCGGCCGAACCTCGTCTGAAGGGCCCGGCAGAATTCAAACTGATCGGGAACGAAGCTGTGCGCCGCAAGGATTCAGCAATCAAAGGTAACGGTCAGGCGATGTATGCCATGGATGTTCATCTGCCAAATCAGATGGTCGCCATGATCAAACGTCCGGAATCGCGCGGTGGTCTTGTCACCGGCTTCGACGACAGCGCATCGAAAGGCGTTAAAGGCTACATCAGCGCTGCTGTGCTTCCCAATCAGGCCGGTGTCGCCGTCTACGCAGAAAACACCTGGGCCGCCATTCAGGCACGAGACGCGCTGGAAGTAGAGTGGGATTTATCCGCTGCCGAAACGCGCGACTCGGATCAGATTGAGGCCGAGATCATGTCGGCACTGGATGCCGAGCCAACCTACAACGTGAACAAGGCCGATGTAGCATCTGTTGCAGCCGCCATTGATGGCGCGGATACAGTTGTCGAAAAGACCTTCTACTTTCCGCTTCTGGCTCATGCACCGATGGAGCCGCTCAACTGCACGATCGAACAGACTGCAGATGGTAACATCGTACTGCATGACGGCAGCCAGATGCCGACAGGCCCTCATATGGCGTATCAGCAGATCTTTGGTCTGCCGCCGGAGAAAATCCAGATCAATACGATGCTGGCTGGCGGATCGTTCGGCCGGCGCGCGACGCCGGATGCGGACTACCAGGTCGAAGCGGCGCTGGCTTTCGTCGTCACCGACCGTTCTCGCCCGGTCAAGCTCGTCTGGACGCGTGAGGACGATATCCGGAGCGGGTACTATCGCCCAGCCTTCGGCCACAAGGTCCGCGTCGGCCTTGATGAAGGTGGGAACATCGTCGGATGGCAGCATCAGGTCGCTGGACAGTCCATCATGAAAGGAACCGCATTCGAGTCGTTCGCGGTACATGATGGCGTGGATCACAGCTCGATCGAGGGTATCGCAGACAGCCCGTATCAGATCCCCGGAATGGCGTTGGGATTGACCGACACCCCAAAGGCGACTTCGGTCCTTTGGTGGAGATCGGTGGGCCACACGCATACAGCTTATGTGATGGAGACCATGATGGATCTGGCAGCAAACGCGGCTGGCCGTGATCCGGTTGAATTCCGTCTGTCCCACTTGACGGATAGCGGTGATGCCGATCAGCAACGCAAAGCTGGTGTCCTGAAACTGGCAGCGGAAAAAGCCGATTGGGGCAACGTTCCCGAAGGGCGATCGCAGGGCATCGCCGTGCATAAGTCGTTTGGTTCTTATGTCGCCGAGGTGGTCGAGGTTTCTGGCGATGCGGAAGAAGGCATTCGCATCGAAAAAGTGACTTGTGCCGTCGATTGCGGAATCGCGGTAAATCCTGATGTCGTGCGTGCCCAGATGGAAGGTGGCATCGGATACGGAATCGGCCATGTCATGCGTGATCAAATCACCCTGACAGGTGGTTCTGTGGATCAGTTCAACTTCCCTGATTACGAGCCTCTGCGGATTGGTGATATTGCTGCAATTGACGTGCATATTATCCCATCAGCCGAAGCTCCTACTGGCGTAGGAGAACCGGGCACTCCACCTTCTGCACCAGCTCTGGCCAATGCCATCGCTAAACTGTCAGGCGTGCAGGTGACCAACCTGCCAATGGCAGAAAACGGCGTCAGTTTCGTCTGATGCATCATCAACCGCGTCGTATCCAAGGATGCGGCGCGGTAATTCGTTGCCTCGAAAATCAGGCAGCACCCACAAATCCCTCTAAAAGCAGAATTGTAGCGATCAAAGCCACGAAGCTTTGTGAGAGTGTTGATATATGTGAGATGGTACCGCCTCCCTGGCTTGAACAGGGGACCTCTGGATCCACAATCCAGCGCTCTAACCAACTGAGCTAAGGCGGCACTTGTGAGGGGCGATGTACCCAACGCGCACGGGGAATGCAAGAGGATTAAAGCTGAATTTTCCAGCTTTGTTCGACAAGATCGACACCAAAGGAATGGACCGGTTTGCTCTCCATCAGCTGCCAACCATTCGCCCTATATAATGCACAAGCTGCCCGGTGACTTTCATGTGTCCAAAGGGCCATTTCACGGTATCCCGCCTGTCGGGCAAATCTCATGCAGGTCTCCAGCAGGCACCTACCCAAACCCAATCCTCGCGCTTCGGGAACCAAAAGGAACAACCTCAATTTCGCGGTATTCTTACCGAGTGCGACGCAGAAAATGCTGCCCAGCCGCTCCCCTGCCCGCTCAGCGATCCATCCTTGTTCACGCCTGGGGTCATGATCTGCAATGAACTCATCCAGAATACGCGCAACAAGGGGACCGAAAGTGTGGTCAAATCCTTCATCCTGCGCATAAAGCGTGCCGTGCCTTTCGACCAGCCAAGGCGCATCATCGGCACGAAAAGGTCTGATTACGATGTCATCCATGTTCCCATCAGACCCCATAGGCCGCTTGATTCTCAACCCGTTGCGCGCTAGCAGGAACGCTCAGTCCCCGGAGGCGAACATGAGCATCAACACCGAACGCGACATCGAAGCAAACCTGCAGATTGGTCCAACTGACCATGGCATGGTGCGCCTGTTCATCGAAGCGGACAATCTTGAAATCCCCATGGATTTCGACCCCGAAGAGGCCGAAGAAATCGCCGAGGAAATTCGTGCGGCTGCTCAGGCAGCGCGGGCCGTTAAAGACTGACCTCTTAGACGCGGGGATCTCGCAGTGTTTGCAACCTGCGTGCCGCATCTGTTGCAAACTTCTGAATCATTTTCTTTCGGCGCGCCGGGGCCACTTTGGCCTCTGGTCCCATACGGATTATCTCTGCGTCATAGGCATCCGCAATGATCAGACCTGTTTCAGGCGGCAGCAGGTCCACCGGAAACTCGGTATCGACGGCCCAAAAGAATCGGTCACACCATTCCAGATAGCCCTGCCATTTGGAATCCGACTGATAATCAGCTCGACCGGATTTACATTCAATCACCCATAGCTCGCCTTTGGGACCCAGGCCCATTACGTCCACGCGCAAGCCGCGGGCAGGAACGAATTCTTCAATCGAAACATAACCATGGGTCGTCAGGTGTCGTGAAACACCTCGGGCCAGTTTTTGTCCGGGTTGCAGATCTAGCATCATCCCACGAATGTGAACAATTAGTGAACAAAAATCAAGTCTCGACACCCTCTTGACATGATACCATTTAGTATCTCATTAATATGATACCAAATGGTATCTCAATGAGGTTTACCATGAATACACAGACCCAAAACGCGTTCCGCGCTCTTGCCGATCCAACCCGTCGGGACATAGTTCAGATGCTTGCGGTCGAGGATATGACCATCGCGCAACTGACAGATCGTTTCGATATGACCCGTGCCGCTGTCAAAAAGCACCTGACGGTACTGTCGGACGGCGGGCTTATTTCGGTTGAAGCAAGAGGCCGGGAACGCATCAACCGACTTGAACCAAAGGGCATGGCCCCTGTTCTGGACTGGCTCAGCTACTTTGACCAGTTCTGGGATGAACGCCTGGCCGATCTCAAGAAAGCTATTGAAGGAACCCAGAAATGACCCAAGCAGTATTGCAGAAATCGATCTTTTTACGCGCCACTCCGGAAACGGTATGGGATTATCTGACAAAGCCCGAGCGGTTGGCCGAGTGGTTTCACAAACCAGAGCGCCCACTTGCGACAGGACAAAAGCTTGAGATGTACGGGACAACCAGCGGCGACCTTCTGATCTGGGGTGAAGTACGCGAGGCGCGGCCGCCCGAATATCTGGAATATACTTTCACAGTTAAACCGATGGGCGACGCCATTAGCACCGTCAAATGGACACTGGAGCCCGTGGCCGGAGGTACGCGCCTAGGATTGGTGCACGAGGGCCTGCCTCAGGGCGCAGACGCATTTGGTCTGATCCTGTCGCTGGATAGTGGCTGGGATGAGCATTTCGTCAAAATGCGCACTGCCTTACACGAAACCGTTGATGCGTGACCCCTTGTGCAAACCCGCCGCACACCCTACTTAGGCGCGTGGCGGGTTCTGCCCTTCTCGTGACAGGCAGCATTCCGGTGGCCTTAAGCAATTCCGAGGGAGCTGGCTCTGTTCAGGTCCTGGCCTGATTACCTGGCGCCCACCTGTATATACAGGTCCTCGGGAATCAAAGCCCCACGGTTGACTGGTGGTCCCGCCACATTTTCCTTGAAAATCAGCGCGCTGATTTCGCCTCTTGTTTGACGACAGCCGGTTCAAAGCTGTGCACAACAGGCGATCCACGACGCGGTCCGCCGGGCTTTTCGGCCATGCTCATGATCTTGTAGCCGAACTGAACGCCAGCAAAAACGATCCCGTTCATGAACCAGATCATCGCCAACGCGATCAGTCCGATTTCAGAACTGGTGATCAGGTGACGTAGATTTGCGACGTTCAGGGCCAGTAGCACCCCGACAAACACAGCCGAGATAACAAAACCCCAGGCGACTTGCGTGATGTACAGGCGGATCAGTTTGGGCATGATGAACCTCATTGCGCTATGACATTCAGGATAGCGCATATCTGGTTCGGGTAAAGGTGTCAGAATGCCTCGGGCTGCGCCTCACGCGCCATGTGATCCAGCACTGCGTTGACGAATTTCGGCTCTTTCCCTTCAGGGAAAAACGCGCGTGCGACGTCGACGAATTCGGTGATGACAACTTTGGGGGGCGTGTCGCTCTGTGTCAGCTCGGCCCCGGCTGCCCGGAACAGTGCGCGCAAAGTCGGGTCAATCCGGGAAATCGGCCATTTTGCCACCAGCGCTCGGTCGGTCATCTGATCGATCGGCGCCTGATAGTTCACAGCATCATCCACGAGCTTGCGGAAAACGCTGATGTCACCATCCAGCATTTCCTCACCCTCATAGACAGCGCCGAACCGGTGATCCAGAAACTCGTTTACAACCTGCTCGGTCGTTTGCCCGGACTGCTCCATCTGGAACAGAGCCTGCACGGCATAGAGCCGCGCGGCAGACTTCATAAGGCGTTTCTGATTGGCCGGCTTCGGCGCGTCTGTCTGGGTCATGCTGTCGTGGGTCCGTTGCTGTCGCCCGCCACAAGGATGGACTCGGACGGCGGCTTGAATCCGACGCCCTTTTTGGAAGAGCCCCACTTACGGCTGAGCGCGATCAGATGCAAGGCCGCAGCAGCGGCTCCGCCACCTTTATTCATCTTTTCGGGATTTGCGCGGACTTCGGCCTGATCGTCATTTTCAACGGTTAGGATACCGTTGCCGATACACAGCCCCTGAAGGCCCATCAACTGGATCGCACGACTGGAGTCGTTACAGACCGTCTCGTAATGCGTGGTCTCACCGCGAATGACGCAGCCCAGCGCAACATAACCGTCGAAGTTGCACTGGCGATCAGCCATTGCAACGGCAGTGGGGATTTCCAGCGCACCGGGCACCTCAACCACTTCGCAAGTGCCGCCTGCCGCTTCGATCTCGGCCTTGGCACCAGCTACCAGATTGTCCGCAACGGCACGATAGAACGGCGCCACAACGATCAGCAGTTTCACCGGCTTGTCGAATGTCGGTGTCGGCAGCACGCCATGTTTGTCTTGTTCAGCCACGATCAGTCATCCTTGAGAATTGAGCGGGTCCCCACAATCGACAGCCCGAAGGCATCGAGGCCCAGATATACGGTTTCCGGTGAGTCGGTCAGCAATACGAGTTCCTGAATGCCCATCTTCGACAGAATCTGCGCACCCAGACCGGTTTGTTTGATAGTGCGCGGTCCTTCGTCATCCGCTGCATAAAGCGAGTTGCGCGGTTGGCGGAAGAGGCACACGACACCACGCCCTTCGGCAGCAATCTTTTCCATTGCCCTCGGCAGTTCCTGCGGGGATTTCGGCCCGAGCCCCAGAATATCCGGTGCTTCATGCAGCGCGTGGGTCCGGGTCAGTACCGGCTCGGGCGTGGTGATATCACCTTTGATCATGACCACATGCTCAATGCCGTGTGTCTGATCGGTGAACAGCCGCATCTCCCACTCGCCGCCATATTCCGAGGTGACCATCTCACGCGATGTCTCAACCACGAGATTGTCGTTGCGGGACCGATAGCTGATCAGATCGCTAATCGTGCCGATCTTCATGTCGTGTTCTTTGGCAAAAGCAACCAGATCGGGCAAACGCGCCATGGTGCCGTCAGGCTTCATGATCTCGCAGATCACACCCGAGGGGTTCAGCCCCGCCAGCCGCGAGATATCTACCGCAGCTTCGGTATGTCCGGCCCGAACCAGTACCCCGCCCCGCTTGGCCCGCAGCGGGAAAACATGACCGGGCGTTGCGATTTGAGCCATGGTGTTCTGCTCATTGATGGCGGTCGCAACAGTCAGCGCCCGGTCGGCAGCCGAGATGCCTGTAGACACGCCCTCACGGGCCTCAATAGAAACGGTGAACGCTGTCTCATGGCGTGACGAATTGTTCACAGCCATCATCGGCAATCCAAGACTGTCAATCCGCTCCGCTGTCATGGGCAGACAGATGAGACCCCGGCCATGGGTTGCCATGAAGTTGATGGCATCCGCATCCGCAAACTCTGCTGCAATGACCAGATCGCCTTCGTTCTCACGATCCTCATGATCGACCAGAATGTACATCCGGCCTTTGCGCGCTTCTTCGATGATCTCTTCGATCGGGCTGATCGCATCACGCAGCTGGGCCTCGACCGGTCCGGGTGTTTCAAAGCTCATTGGGCAGCCTTTCGCAGAGCAGGTGTTGCTGCGCGGGATAGACCAGTACGGCGCCAAACACCAGACCACAGACGCAACGGCGGCATATGATCACTGTTTCCAACCGATGCCGTCGTCACCCGACCAGAGGCACGGGCATCTGAGTAGCACCCACCGGACAAGCCGAGTGCCCCACAAACGGAACAGTCCCGGCAAATAGCAACCGCGTGCTGAACCATCTCTCAACCCAGAATTGGCGACGCATGAAATACTCTGGGTACCATAGGTAGTGCCCGCAGTACTGTATTCCAAATGGAAACACAGCGTTCTCGCATGCCCCAGAATAGCCCAACTCTGGCCCTCGCCGGGCCAAAGTATGAACGCACCTTAGGCAGGCGTTCAAACTCGGTCGTCATGTGTGGGCAAAATAGATGAATAGTGCTGATGTCTTTAACCAGCCATCTCAGGCAAATGGTCTGTTCTCATCTATCCTGCGGAACAGGTTGCTATTGATCATAATAGCCCTCCACGTCATCGGAGGTGCCGTCATAAGCCACTTTGCAGGCCTGCCCTACTGGACCGTATTGGGCTTTAGTCTTGTCGAGATCGTGGGACGCCTGATCAAATATGCCATCGTTATTGGGGCCATATTCTTTGTCTTCAGGTTCGTATACGCCGCGATTTGGATCAGACCCGCAAAACCCATTCAATGGATGATGCGGGATACACGCAAGTACATCGCAAGGAACATAGCTCTGGTCGACGGCACCGTGTGTTTTTTGTCCATCGGCTTTTTGATTACCAGCTTCACCTGCCTGAAAAACATCATCGTCCTGATAAACCCGTTTTCGTGGGACCCATTCTTTGCTGAACTGGATCGAACCCTGCACGGTGGCTATGACGTTTGGCAGCTGTTGTGGCCGGTGTTCGGGAACACCACTCTGACGACGGTGCTGAATGTCGCCTATCATCTCTGGTTCGCGCTAATCTATCTGACCTTGTTTGCCGCCTGTTTTGACAAGCGCGACACGCAGCGCGGAATGACCTATCTGGTGGCCTTTGCTTTGGTGTTCATTGTTGGGGGCAACTTGCTGGCCACAGTCTTTGCATCAGTCGGTCCAGTCTACTACGAGCATTTCGGATTTGGGGACACCTACGTCCAGCAAATGCAAAACCTGTATGACCTTGATCGGATAAGCCCCGTCTGGGCCCTGCAGGTTCAGGAAAGGCTATTGGCCGAATTCAGCGGTGGGGGCGTGATTAAGGGCATATCTGCCATGCCCAGCATGCACGTGGCATCCAGCGTGCTCATGGCGCTTTTCGCCTTCCAATATTCTCGCTGGCTGGGCTGGGCATTTACGATTTTCGCCATCATGATCCAGATCGGATCGGTCCACCTAGCGTGGCACTATGCTGTCGATGGCTATCTCGGAGCGATAATCGCGTTGGCGTGCTGGTGGCTCGCCAACGCGTTGACCAAAAGGTATTATTCTGCGCCTGCGTTAGCACTTGCAAGCCGCGCGACATAACGAGCCAGAGTGTCAATCTCCAGATTGATCCGATCGCCGACCGCGACATCGCCCCAAGTTGTGACCTCTTTGGTGTGTGGAATAAAGTTGATGCCAAACTCACGGCCTTCCACGTCGTTCACAGTAAGGGATGTTCCGTTCAACGCCACAGATCCCTTGGAGGCGATAAAGCGGGCCAGATCAGCGGGGGCCCGCAGCACAACCCGTGTACTGTCCCCCTCGTCCTCTACCGACACCACATCAGCTACGCCGTCCACGTGACCTGAAACGATATGCCCCCCAAGTTCGTCGCCGACCTTCAGGGCGCGTTCGAGGTTTACCCGTTTTCCAACCTGCCACTTGTCGAGATTGGTTTTTGAAACCGTTTCGGCACTGATCTGCACGTCATACCAATCATCACCCAGAGCGATGACAGTCAAACAGACGCCATCGCTGGCAATTGACGCGCCGATATCAATCGTTGCCGTATCATAGTCGGTTCGGATCCGAGCCCGAAGATCGCCCTGCTGTTCCAGCTCGACGATTGTACCGATGTCGGTGACGATCCCTGTAAACATTCTGTTAACCCTCTGAGCCTAGCTTGTTCCCGATATCAACGCCGAGGTAAGGCCATGGCACGCACTGAGCAAGCCCCGGCTTGCCCGGAATGCCGTAAACAGGCATAATTTTATTAATAAACACGAAAACATCATAGTTCGAGCAGCAGAAATGCCCATTGCACAGATCAATCCGGACAGCCGCGTGTTTCTGTTTTTGCAGGGACCACATGGTCCGTTTTTCAGCAAGCTTGGACGATCGCTGCGCACCACCGGTGCAAAAGTGTTACGTGTCGGCTTCAACGCAGGTGACGAGGCATTCTGGTTTGATCGCGATACCTACATCCCATACCGGAACCCACCCGAAGACTGGCCCGCGACGTTGACAGATCTCATCATCGCGAATGACGTGACTGATATTGTTCTATATGGCGACATCCGTCCCATTCACGCACGCGCTATCGAAATTGCAAAGTCACGCGGCATAACCGTTCACGTTTTCGAAGAAGGTTACCTGCGCCCTTGGTGGATAACTTATGAGCGAGGTGGATCGAACGGCAATTCGCGCCTTATGGACCTCAGCGTCGAACAGATGCAGCTCGCTCTTGAACAATCCGACACGCAGACGCCCCCGCCGCCTTCTCATTGGGGAGACATGCGCCAGCACATCTTTTACGGTGCTTTGTACCATGGGTTTGTCATGTTCCTGAATCACAAGTACAGAAGCTTTCGCCCTCATCGTGAACTGCCTGTATCCAAAGAGTTCAGGTTATATTTCAAACGCCTGGCCCTGATGCCCATTCATCGCTTACAGCGCAGCTGGGCAACTGCCCGTGTCAGACGAGGCGGTTTTCCCTATCACCTCGTGTTGTTGCAACTGGGGCACGACAGCTCGGTTCAAGCGCATTCGGACTATCCTGGCATGTCTGATTTTCTTGAGCAGGTCATTTCCGGGTTCGCAGAAGGTGCCCCGCTTCACCACCACCTGGTCGTCAAAGAGCACCCTTTGGAAAACCACCGCGAACCGCTGAGAAAACGCGTTCGCGAAATGGCAACCGCACATGGCATATCCAACCGGGTGCATTATGTGCGGGGGGGCAAGCTCGCCAAGCTGCTTGATGACGCAAGTTCAGCAGTCACTGTCAACTCGACCGCCGGGCAACAGGTGTTATGGCGTGGCATTCCGTTACGCATCTCTGGCCGGTCCGTTTATGACAAGCCCGAGTTTGTATCTCAGCAGTCAGTGGCAGAGTTTTTTGCGGCCCCCTCAGCTCCTGACAGCGATGCATACAAGCGTTATCGACAGTTTCTTTTGGAAACCAGCCAGATGCCGGGTGGCTTCTACTCCCGGCGCGGTCGGCGACAGTTGCTGCGTCGCGCCACAGATATGATGCTGCGCGCAAACGACCCATATCAATCCATGATGAATGATACAGCGGCCATGACGCCACAGTTGAAAATCGTTGAGTGACATTGGCAACCTGTCGCTGGATGTTGTGGGCTGAAACAGTTAGCCTGCCCAAAACAGGCAACCAAAGACGTTTGAGGAATATCGGCAGTGCAGCGCTTTGCAATCCGTTGGGTACGGGGAGTATCCTTTGTCGCCGTATGTGGCTTGCTGGCGGCGTGCCAGCTTCCAAAGTCCGGTCCAAACAAGAATGAAATTCTGGCGGGCTCCACTGCAAATGGCGGAAATGCATTTGTTGTCGAAGTGGATGACAGGGTCGCGAAAGCAACATCTGCAATCCCGCAATTTGGTTTTTCTTCCACATTTACAAGCGCGCAAAGTCTTACCGCAGATACAGTTCGTCCCGGTGACGTGTTAGGGCTTTCAATCTGGGAAAACGTCGACGACGGTTTGCTGACCAGCGATCTGGGCGGGGCAACCATCCTCGATCAGGTTCAGGTGGACAGCGATGGGTACATTTTTGTCCCCTACGCAGGCCGTCTCCGTGCAGCGGGCAACACGCCCGAGCAGCTGCGTGCCCTGATTTCCAGCAAACTTGATGAACAAACACCCGATCCGCAGGTTCAGGTGCGCCGCATTGCAGGCGACGGATCAACGGTATCTTTGTCGGGAACAATCGGTGCGCCCGGCATCTACCCGATCGAGCGCCCGAGCCGCACTTTGTCGGGCATGTTAGCTCAGGCAGGCGGTGTGGCAGTTGCCTCAGACATTGCTTTGGTCACCGTGATCCGCGGCAATCAACGCGGTACCATCTGGTATAATGACCTGTTCCGAAACCCCAAGAGCGATATCGCCTTACGCGGCGGAGATCGTATTCTTGTTGAACAGGATACCCGTTCTTACATTGCCTTGGGTGCGACCGGCGGTCAGTCCCGCGTTGCCTTTGAAAGTCAGGATTTGTCCGCGCTGGAAGCTCTGGCACAAGTCGGCGGTCTGCAATCGTTGTCTTCTGACCCAACCGGTATCTTTGTCTTGCGAGACGAACGTCAGGATATCGCACGAAAAGTTATGGGACGACCCGACCTGCAGGGAGAGCAACGCATGATCTACCTGCTGAATCTGACAGCACCCAATGGTCTATTTGTTGCACGCGATTTCGTTATTCGCGACGACGACACCATCTATGTAACCGAAGCGCCTTATGCACAGTGGACCAAGTCCATCTCGCTCATTGCAGGTGGGTTGACGCCGCTGGCGAATGTTAAAACGCTGACAGGTAATTGATGGATGCACCCAGAGTTGGAACAGTCGACCGGGAGTGAACGCTCTCGGTTGTTTGTTTATAATGGCGGCTTTCTGAAGCAGCGCCGGGTTCGCCGAATCCTGGCACTGGCAGGATACGATGTTCGGCTGGGCCTGCCAAAAGACGGCGATATCGTAGGTGTTTGGGGCAACAGCCCTACCGCGTATCGCGGATTGAATGTCGCGCAAAAGTACACAAGCCCAATTCTCCGTGTTGAGGATGCCTTTCTGAGGTCACTACATCCGGGGCGAGACGGAGAAGCTCCACTTGGTTTGCTGCTTGACCGAAAAGGCGTGCACTTTGATCCAACCAGCCCGTCTCATCTCGAAAACCTGTTGTCAAAACACCCGCTTGATGACACGGCCCTGCTTAATCGTGCACGTGAGGCGATGGAGAGAATAGGTGAGCTTCATCTTAGCAAGTATTCAGCCTTTGACCTGAACCTCGCCCCTCCTGCCCCGGGTTATGTTCTGGTTGTGGACCAGACGCAGGGCGATGCAGCTGTCACTGCGAGCGGAGGTGATCACGCGAAGTTTCGCGAAATGCTGGTCATCGCTCAGGAGGAAAACCCCGGTGCGCGCGTGATCATCAAATCACACCCGGAAACACTTGCCGGACATCGCGCGGGGTATTTCTCGGATCAGGATCTGTCTGATCGCGTGTCGCTGTTACGTGATCCAATTAGTCCATGGTCACTGCTGGAAGGTGCTGTTGGGGTTTACACCCTTTCTTCTCAACTCGGTTTCGAAGCAATACTGGCCGGTCATAAGCCCCGCGTATTCGGACAGCCGTTTTACGCCGGTTGGGGACTGACACAGGATCAGGATACTTTACCGAACCGCCGACGCACTCTGACTCGAGCGCAGCTATTTGCGGCGGCCATGATTTTGTACCCGACCTGGTACGATCCCTATCGGGACCAGCTTTGCGAAATCGAAACCGTATTGAACACACTGGAGGCGCAAACAGGTGCCTGGCGGCAAGACCACAAGGGCTGGACCGCGTCCGGAATGAGACTGTGGAAGCGTAAACACCTCCAAAAGATGTTTGGACGGTACCAAAAGCTTCGCTTCACCAGCGGTCCAACTAGATCTTCCGAAAAGCCGCATATGGTTTGGGCCAGTCAGGATCGTGATGCGGAAGAAACCGTTCGCATCGAAGATGGCTTTCTGCGATCTCGCGGTCTGGGTGCCAGTCTTGTACCCCCCCTGTCTCTGGTCACAGATGACCTCGGCATCTACTACGACCCGACCCGGCCCAGCCGGCTTGAAGAATTGATATCCGCCCGGGAAACGCTTCGCCCGGATCAAGAACAGCGCGCTGAGCGCCTTATCACCCGCCTGACGTCATTGGGCTTAAGCAAATACAACATCGGCAGTTCAGTTCCTTCATTGCCTGAAGGGCATCGCATTCTTGTGGCGGGTCAAGTGGAGGATGACGCATCCATTCTGCTGGGCACCAGTGCAATACGCACAAATCTAGATCTGCTGCGTAGCACACGCCAAGCGAACCCTGATGCGGTCCTGATCTACAAACCCCATCCCGACGTCGAAGCTGGCCTGCGCGACGGAAAAGTCGAAGCCCATGAATTGGCGGATGTCATCGCGACCGATGTCGACCCGGCGGTATTGTTGCCCGAGGTTCACGAAGTGTGGACCATGACCTCGCTGTTGGGGTTCGAAGCGTTACTGCGCGGCGTCAAGGTGACAACCTTGGGCGCACCATTCTACGCTGGCTGGGGTCTGACAACTGATCTTGGATCTGTTCCCGCCCGACGAGGTGCTCGCCCCTCTTTAATGGGATTGGTTCATGCATCCCTGATCGACTATCCGCGCTACTATGATCCCGTTACCCGTCAACCGTGCCCCGTCGAAGTGGCTGTGGATCGTCTTGCAGAAAGAAATACACCTCAGGCAGGCCCACTGAACCGACTTCTATCTAAGCTGCAGGGTGCATTGGCCACACACGCGCATATCTGGCGTTAGTTGGGTGTTCAGCGCGATGCGCGCCGCCAGCGATGCAGGATATCACCACCGATTGCCTGTGTTTCAATCAACTCAAAGCGAGGGGCGCTTTCAAGCGTCTCCAGACCCAGCGATCCGACAGCAGGCAGACCCTCTGCGCCGATGGTTAAACCAGCGCTGAAACCGACCAACTCATCGACAAGGTCATCAGCCAGTAGAGACGCGGCCAACGCTGCTCCGCCCTCGCAGAACAACCGGGTCAACCCGGCCTGCCCGAGCTGTTGCAAGAGATCAGAGGCATCTATGTGATGATCGCTCAGAGCACAGGGTATCAGACGTGCGCCCAGCCCTTCCCATGCACGTGCGCGTTCGGCATCGGGTGCCGGCCCATGGCATAACCAGACCGGAGTTTCTGTGGCTGTGCGGGCGAGCTGCCCCATCAAAGGCAGATCCAGATGCCGTGAGACCACGACCCGCACGGGTTGCTGAGATACTCCGAGATCACGCACCGTCAGCGACGGATCGTCTGCGCGAGCAGTCCCCGCACCAACCATCACAGCATCATGCCGCGCACGCATCGCATGTACTGCACGCCTGGCCTCAGGTCCGGTGATCCATTGGCTATGACCAGTGGAGGTAGCGATCCTGCCGTCAAAGCTGCTTGCCAGTTTTAGCGTAACGAACGGACGCCCCTGTTCGGTCTTGAGGAAAAAGCCTGCAAGATCCCATGCGGCTTGCTCCATCAAAACGCCCGTTGTGACCTCGATGCCAGCATCGCGTAGCATCGTAAAGCCCTGCCCGGCTACACGCGGATCACTGTCCTCGATGGCGGAGACAACACGCGCCACGCCAGCATCAATCAGGGCCTGCGCACAGGGAGGTGTCTGTCCATGATGCGAGCAGGGCTCGAGTGAGACGTAGGCGGTTGCACCACGCGCAGCTTCTCCCGCCTGTGCCAAGGCCTCGGTCTCGGCATGTGGACGACCGCCTGGCTGCGTCCAACCACGTCCGATAATCCGACCATCGCGCACGAGAACGCACCCGACGGACGGGTTGGGCCAACACGTGCCTTGTCCTCGCCGCCCTAATGAAAGGGCCAACGCCATATATCGCTTATCAGTTTCGCTCACTCGTCCGTCGAAGGCTGCGGCGGGCGCAGTTCGTGGACAAACTCCTCGAAGTCATCGGCCGCCTGGAAATTCTTGTAGACACTCGCAAAGCGAACATAGGCTACGGTATCGATCCGCGCCAGCGCCTCCATGACGATTTCACCGATTTTGTTGGATGGAATATCCGTATCGCCCATGCTTTCAAGACGACGCACGATACCAGAGATCATCTGATCAATCCGGTCTGGCTCAACCGGGCGTTTCTGCATGGAAATGCGGATTGATCGTTCCAGCTTGTCGCGATCAAAATCTTCGCGCTTACCGTTTGTTTTTATCACAACCAGATCGCGCAGTTGAACGCGTTCATAGGTCGTGAAGCGGCCTCCGCAAGCGGGGCAGAACCGGCGCCTGCGGATCGCGACGTGATCCTCTGCCGGGCGTGAATCCTTGACCTGAGTATCGATATTTCCGCAAAACGGGCAGCGCATCCGCCGTCTCCTCGTCCCTTGTTCCGCCTCTTTTTGTAAGCACTACGGCTGACTTATCCACAACTATAGGCGACCCGCTAGGATTTGGGTAGTCGGAATTTTTCAACGCAAGATAAAGGGGTCAGGCGAAGTGCGCAGCCACCTTACGCGCATGAGGTGCGCTGCGGTGTTCAAACAGATAGATGCCTTGCCATGTGCCCAATACCGGCTGCCCTTTGACAACAGGAATCGACAACGAAACCGGCATCATTACCGCTTTGATATGGGCGGGCATATCATCAGGACCTTCATAGGTGTGCCGCAGATAAGACATCGAAGGATGATCCGAAGGCGGGACCAGACGCTCAAAAAATGCCTGCAAGTCCGACTGAACCTCAGGGTCAGCGTTTTCCTGTATCAGCAATGAACACGAAGTATGGCGGACGAACAGCGTCAACAGCCCGTCCCCACCGACCGAGTTCAGCCAAGCACGAATTTCCGCAGTAAACTCATAGAGTCTTGAACCGCGCGTTTGAACGATGAACTCGGTCTGCATTTCAGCCTTTTACCAATGATTTATCTGTCTATGAAGGGCCGGAGATTGCAACGCCCGTTTGCCCCTTGTACCGACATGCTGTCACCGGGTTGAAAACCGGCGGAGACGAAACTGCCCTGTTGAGGCGTGCCACCAGTTGGGGCCTTAAGCGTAAACTGAACAGCCGTGCGGCGGCCGGTGGTAACACTGGGGCCGTAACCTCTCAGTACGTATATCCTCTGCTGCCACCCAGCACCCAGAGTTCGCCGTGCAAAATCAGCGGCAGCACACCAATAGCCATCCACATCTCTTCGAGTTCTTGGAATAACTTCAAAATCGGTGCTGTTGATCGCCTCTGTCCGATAACCGTTCGGGGCTGCACTTACCTCGATAGCTGCGCTCAGCGCCACCGCTGTGAGAACTGAAACTCTAACAATCTGTTTCATCATTAACATCTTTCCTATGTTGACCTGAAACAAAGACTAGTATGTCGCAATTATCAGGACAGTGAAGTTCACAATCATTTCAAACGTCGGCCAGTTCCGCGTGAACCGGAGACAACCATCCCTGATATCGTATCAGCATTCCCAATCCGGGCACATCGGCTGAAACATCAAACCGAAATCGTCCCTCATCATCTTGCCATTCAACAGTATTGGATCGCGGCAGAAGAAATCGCGGACACGGCACCCCAAGAACGTGAAGACGAAGAATTTCTATACTTAGTTTCTCACCACGCATGACGGGCTTCAACCAGATAGACAAAGCCCCGATCCGCTCATTTACACAGTCAAGACGTGGGTCATAGGTCAGCCGAGATCGGGTTAAATGCGTGCCGAACTTCCGTTCCCAGATCCAGTTCTTTTCCTGGCTTACTACCTCGAGTGAGACTGGCGCGTCCTCTGATGCTGCCGGGAAACCGCCAAGTCTGAGCAATAGTGAGATCATCCCCCTCTCACCACGTTCAATCCGGCAACGCCCAACATAAGCGCCCGCCCCACTGTGCAATTGTCTGACGGCAGGTGGGACAGGTTCTCCTGTTGCAAGAGACACTAGAAACGGATCAGGCATTCTTCAGAACCCTTGCGGCAAAAATCGGGACCTGATCGCCTGATCGGGCACCATACAGGTGTCGTATCGACCGAAGAACTCATAACGATTTCGGGCAATTAAGTTGTACAATGGATCTTTGAGAATTGACGGCAAGAAGCGACAAATGGAAAGCACCGGCCAAGGGCCCGGCAGAACCCTCATGGCAACGGCAAATGCATCCAGCTTTTGATAAACAACGCCCCTCACGATCACGAGATTGGTTTCGAAATCATCCGTTGGCAAACCCAGCTTTGAATAGAGTTTCTGCCCAACTGGGGATTGCGCCGTAGCAAAGCTAAACCGTTGGTTCCGGTCATGTTTCAGCATGAAGTGGAAAAAGCGCGAACACAAAACGCATTCGCCATCGAATACGATGAGGTCGTCTTCATAACCCGTTATGTCAGATGAACTTTCCGGCAATCCTGATCTCTGCTGCACTACACACTCAGTCAAAACTGCCACGCCGGTCTGCACCCGGCAATGCGACATGTAGGGCTGCCAAGGCATTGTTTCTTTCAGAGTGTAGACGTGTCGGGGAGCTTCGGACCGGTGATGTCCAGAGCTCAGCCTAATCCCCAAAAGGCACCGACCCGACACATCCTGTCATTTAGGAACCTGCCCGTGGATTCTCTTTCTCTAAACTGACAATGATTTGTGAGTATCGGTCAAAATGGCGCAGACACATGATTACCGGGGCTGACGCTCTGCGGTTCAGAAGTAGAAAAAACTACCTCTAACAAAGCCATGTGTCCAAATTTCTCAAACTTGCTAATATGATATCTGGTTAAACAGGGTTCAGACTTCACGATGGATGTCGATGTTTCCAGAATCCACATGCTGATCAAGGCGCTGAATGATCAGGCGCAGGATCAGCCACTCGTTAGTCAGGTCATGAAAAACAGTGGCCTGAAGCAGGAAGACATTGCCCCACCCGCAACTGTCTACAGCGCCCATGGCGAAGCACTGTTTGTCCGATACGCATGCGATGCATTGGATGACATTACATTTGGCGCCAGGTCTGGTTTGTTGGTTTCCTCCTCCTCCAGCCTGACAGCCTATATCAGCAAATACTCACGCGATCTTCGCCAGGCCATGGAGAATGCAGGCCGGTTTCACAAGTTCATTGATCCGGCCATTGTTTTTAGCCTGCGTGTCTCAGGGAACTTCGCTTCACTGGAGGCTGACTGGAAAGACCCAAGCTTTGCCCGATATCATCGGAGAACTGAATTTCTGATGTTTGCTGCGCTGGCGCGCATGCGCACGCTCACACAATCTAAAATCTACCCGATTGAGATTCGCTTTCAGCACGAGATCGGACATCACGAAGCGATTTACCAAAAAATCGACGGCTTCCCGGTGGTGTTTGGTGCGGAGAAAATGGAAATTGTTTTACCGCTCTCTGCCCTCGACATTGGTATTCCCACATATGACCCCAGCCTGCGCGCGCATTTGTTGGACTACGGGGAACGCCTGCTTGCCGAAAGCCAATCGACCAAGAACATGGTACGTGCACAGGTCGAGGGACTGATTACACGTTCAATGCCGGGTCATGTCATTCCCGCCGAAGAAGCAGCAACCCGCCTGGGAATGAGCCCGAGAACACTGACACGCCGCCTGCAATCCGAGGGGACCGGCTATCGCGAGGTCGTGGAAGACCTACGATGCGATCTGGCTCAAACATTTATCAAAAACGGAATGACCCTGTCCGAGATCTCATACTCGCTTGGGTACGCTGATCAGGCAGCGTTTTCGAATGCCTTTAAACGGTGGACTGGACAAGCACCGAGCACATTCAAAAAACGGGTGAGCCACCCCATCAACGTGTCGAAACGGTAACCGGGGGTCATCAGCTAGAATGCCTCGCCCCGGCCAGCCCCATGAGTGGACAGGAGAGACATAAAACCGGGACAACTCAATGCCTTGTGAAATCTCGCCAAAGTTATGTCACAGATGGCCACATGTTGGTGTTTGGCCAACAAAAAAAAAGACGCCTCAGATGAGGCGCCTTTGTTTTTACTGATCCAGGAAAGATCGTAATTTGCGCGACCGACTGGGGTGCTTCAGCTTGCGGAGAGCCTTCGCCTCAATCTGACGGATACGTTCGCGGGTCACGCTGAACTGTTGACCAACTTCTTCCAGCGTATGGTCGGTGTTCATGCCGATGCCAAAGCGCATCCGCAGAACCCGTTCTTCACGCGGCGTGAGCGAGGCCAGAACCCGTGTGGTCGTTTCCTTGAGGTTTTCCTGAATAGCGCTGTCCAGTGGCAGCACGGCATTCTTGTCCTCGATGAAATCGCCCAGCTGGCTGTCTTCTTCGTCGCCAATTGGCGTTTCGAGCGAGATTGGCTCCTTGGCGATTTTCATCACCTTGCGAACCTTCTCCAGCGGCATCTGCAGCTTTTCGGCTAGTTCTTCCGGTGTCGGTTCGCGGCCGATTTCATGCAGCATCTGACGGCCGGTCCGGACCAACTTGTTGATCGTTTCGATCATGTGAACCGGAATACGGATCGTACGAGCCTGATCCGCGATTGAGCGCGTGATTGCCTGACGAATCCACCAGGTCGCATAGGTCGAGAACTTGTACCCGCGGCGGTATTCGAACTTGTCCACCGCCTTCATCAGGCCGATGTTACCTTCCTGAATAAGATCAAGGAATTGCAGGCCACGGTTCGTGTATTTTTTGGCGATCGAAATCACCAGGCGCAGGTTGGCCTCGACCATTTCTTTCTTGGCCTGACGCGCTTCTTTCTCACCCTTCTGAACCTGCTGCACGATGCGGCGGAATTCGGGGATATCCAGACCGACATACTGACCGACCTGAGCCATGTCGTTGCGCAGCTCTTCAACTTTGGCGGTCGAGCGTTCGATGAACATCTGCCAGCCCCGGCCCGGCTTCTCGGCCATGTCGGCCAGCCAGTTCGGGTCCAGTTCGCGCCCGCGATAGGCGTCGATGAATTCACGACGGTTGATGCGGGCTTGGTCGGCCAGCTTCACCATCGAGCTGTCCAACGACATGATCCGGCGATTGATGCCATAAAGCTGGTCAATCAGCGCTTCGATACGGTTGTTGTGCAGATGCAGGCCGTTCACCAGTTCTACGATCTCGGCGCGCAGCTTCTGGTAGGTCGCTTCGTCTTTCTCGCTGAACGAATTGTCTTCATTCAGTGTGGCCGAAATCCGGCTGTCCTGCATTTCAGACAACATCGAGAAGTCGGTCGAGATCCGCTCCAAAGTGGTCAGAACCTGATCTTTCAGTGCGGCTTCCATCGCGGCCAAAGACATATTGGCCTGTTCGTCGTCATCGTCGTCATCATCGTTGTTCAGCGGGTTGCCATCGGCATCCAACTCAGGACCCGTATCCTTGGCTGGCTTTGCCGCCTGCACTGCCGAGGTATCCACGACAGGTTCTTCAACATCGCCGTCTTCGTCCATCTGGTTGCCAAATGTGGCCTCCAGATCGATGACATCACGCAGAAGAATATCTTCGGACAGCAATTCGTCGTGCCAGATGGTGATCGCCTGGAAGGTAAGCGGGCTTTCGCACAGACCGGCGATCATGGTGTTCCGACCGGCCTCGATCCGCTTGGCGATGGCAATCTCGCCTTCGCGGCTCAACAGTTCGACCGAGCCCATTTCGCGCAAGTACATGCGCACTGGGTCATCGGTGCGATCCAACTTTTCGGTGGCGGCACCAGCAAGTGCAACCTCACGGTTGCTTTCGGTTGTGACGAGTTCGGTCGAGCCTTTATTCTCTTCCTCCTCGGCCTCTTCATCTTCGATGATGTTGATGCCCATCTCGGACAGCATCGACATTACGTCTTCGATCTGTTCCGAGCTGACCTGATCAGGCGGCAGAACCTGATTGAGCTGGTCGTAGGTGATGTAACCTTTCTCGCGAGCCTCGGCGATCATCTTTTTGACCTGGGCCTGGCTCATGTCCAGCGAGATTTCCTGTTCCTGCTCTTCGGATTTGCGATCCTCAGTCGTGTCCTTGGCGGCCATTCAGTGCTCCTGCAGGGATGGGTGATTCGTTTGAACCGAATCATTAGCGCGAAGAAGTGATTCGGCTACCCGTTTACCCGTTTTTCTTTTCCAGTGCCTTACGAAAACACCACTTTACCGGCGTTTCCGTTCAAAATTGATACCCGACATGATCGCCGCAAACGCGTCTTTCTCGTCTCGGTTGATTCGCGCGCCATTGTCAGCGACATCGAAAACCGCCCTGTCTTCGTTCTGGCTACGGCTTGTGCGGTTACGTTCTTCGGCGGCCTGAGCCAACCGGTACGTCAGCGCCTCATCAGCCAGATCGGACAGTTCTTCCGCAGCTTCGGCAATCTCGGCATCCAACCCCCGGAGCGCTTTGATCTTTGCGAGTTCCTCGGCCAGCGTCATCTCGGCCTTTTCAACGTCGCCTGGTTTGAACACACAGGGGATTACTGCCACATGGCGAAGGCTCAACAAGTTTTCAAGGGCATGCGGGCCCATTGCTGCAATAATGTGGTCTTGCAGGTTGTCCGGATCGTCAATCGCATGCCGCAATATGGCCTCGCGCAACGCAGCATGATCAGGGTCATGGCATTCCATTTCTTCCAGCTGATGTTCAAACTGAACAACTACCTTTGGGTTCAGGATTGCGATGGCCAGAATGGCTGCTTCACGCAGTTGAATGTCCGCATTCTCGGATGAGGCCAAGAATGAGGTCCTTGCCCCTGGCGACGCAGGTTGAGGTTGGGACTTCCAATTTCCGCGCGGCTGCCAGTTTCGGTTTTGCGATTGGCGCTGTGGCCGGAACAGCTGCCAGCGAAGGTCTTTTATCTCTTGTCCGTAGTGATTGCGGATAGATGGATCGCGGATCAGTTTGATCTTTTCCCTCAGGGACTTGTCGAGAGCGGCCTTGCGTTCAGGACTGTCAAAGACCTTTCCCTCAGTCTCTCGTTGCCACAGCAGCTTGACCATAGGAATCGCACCTTCCAGAACCGTTTGAACGGCCCCTGCCCCCTCTGCCCGCAGCAGATCGTCAGGGTCTTTACCCTCTGGCATCAGCGCAAAGCGCAGTGATTTTCCCGCTTCCAGCAACGGCAACGCCAGATCCACTGCCCGCATCGCTGCGCGCAAACCCGCCGTGTCACCGTCCAACGCGATGATCGGTTCGTCTGAGATGCGCCAAAGCAGTTGAAGCTGATGTTCGGTAATCGCAGTTCCCAGCGGCGCGACAGACGCACCAAACCCGGCCTCGGCCAGCGCAATCACATCCATATAGCCTTCGGCAACAATCAATGGCTGACCCTTGCCGGCAGACTGTCGCGCAGGCCCGTGATTATAAAGGCTGCGGCCTTTATCGAACAATTCAGTCTCGGGTGAGTTCAGGTACTTGGCATTGTCGTTGGGGTCCATCGCTCGCCCGCCAAACGCAATACACCGCCCGCGCGGATCCCGGATCGGGTACATGATCCGGTTGCGGAACGTATCGTAGGGCTTTTTGCCTTTATTCGAAGGCTTAGCCAGTCCGGCACCAAGGATCAGATCTTCTTCGATGCTCTTGCCACGCATGTGATCCCAAAGCCCCTGCCAACCGTCAGGCGCAAATCCGATCTCCCAGCGATCCAGCGCCTTTTCATCCAAACCCCGGCGCGAGAGATAATCCCGCGCATCTGCCCCTGCCGCTGTTTTGAGCTGCAGGCGGAAGAACTGCGCCGCCTGCTCCATCACATCGGCAAGCTGACTACGGCGATCCTGCTTTTCTTGCGCTTTTGGATCGCGCGCCGGCATAGGCATACCAGCCTCTCGGGCGAGGATTTCAACCGCTTCGATGAACGAAACGTTTTCCGTCTCTTTCACAAAGCTGATCGCGTCGCCTTTGGCGTGACAACCAAAGCAATAGTAGAACCCCTTTTGGTCATCCACGTGGAATGACGCCGTCTTTTCATGGTGAAAAGGACAAGGTGCCCACATATCCCCCTTGCCCTGATTGGACTTGCGGGCATCCCACGTGACTTTGCGCCCCACGACTTGAGACAGGCTCAGTCGGGTACGTAGTTCATCCAGAAATCCAGGGGGCAGTGACATGTATCAAACCTGACAGAAACAGAAACGCTCGCCAAGGGATTGACGAGCGTTTGTCCACAGCGAATTCGCAAACCTGTGGATTATTGCTGTAAACACAGCTCCAGCCAGGCAGCACCAAGGTCCTTTTTGCGCACATCGCGCATCTTTTGCTCATAGACCCAAGGCGTAATCAACGGAATTGCCGCGTTGTAGTTCTCGGGCCATGTAGGACCAGTTGCGGCGACCGCCTCGGCCACATCGCGCTCCTTGACCTTGTCGAGTCGTGCCTTTTGGACAGCAGCAACAACATCTGCCTGATACTGACAGCTTTGTTCCTTGGTCTCGGCAGCAGCCAGAGGTGTAGCCAGCAATGCAGCGGCAACGGCAATACGCAACATGGGGTTCTCCCGGAATCGTTTCTTTGCCGTAGCTTACCCTCGCGTGGCCACGCCTTCCATCGCCCTTTTCAAATCGTGAACCAATGTCTCAGCCATCGAGCGAAACACCATGATCTGAAATGCATTTTCACCGACACGCGTGATCGACGCCGCCATGTGAAACAACAGGCTGCGCACCGTATGACCGCGTTTGAAATGCCCGGACCTGAGATCAACCGGCACCAATCGCGCCAATACCTGCTCAGCCCGATCACCTTCCAGCCGGACAACCGCCCAGGCATCAGACTGATCCACCACAGCGGCATGTTTCTCAAGCGATGCATCCGGCTCTGGCCCCATAAGCATTGCGTGAGAATGCCCGAACCAGACCGCGCGCGCGCCAGACTTTCCGGTCGCACGATTGGCGGCGGGATATGCCATCCCGTGCGCAGCCTTCATCGCATCGGTCAGGGCCTTTTTCTGTCCCTTCAATGGCGAAACTGAAGAGATGGCACCTACATCCTCTTCGCTGACAGAAACCGATCCAACGGTCAGAGGCAAAAGACCGGCACAGGCTGTCTTGGCAATCAGCTTATCCACGAACGCGCCCTCCCTCGGGGTCAAAGAACACTGGATTTACCACCTCGCAAAGCGTGGTTACGCCACGCAGGTGATCCACCATTTTCACAACCTCGCCTTCGCGGTCTGGCCCATCCGCCAGAAACGCCAGCCCGATCATGGTTTCCAGCGTCGGAGAGTAACAAACAGATGTTATGTATCCCTGATCGCTGGTCCGCACGGGTTCGGCTTCTTCTTTGTAAAGATGTGCCCCGGCCAGCAGTTGCCTGCTTTCTCCGATTGGCTTGAGGCCGACCAGTCGTTCGCGCCCCACCTCTTCCAGACCCGGTCGCTCTGACATGGTTTTACCGATACAGTCTTTCTTCTGCGAAACCATCCGGCCCATGCCGATATCATAAGCGGTAGTGCGACCATGGATTTCCGCGTGCGTGATAAAACCTTTTTCGATCCGCAAAACGTTCAGGGCTTCCATACCGTACAAACCACCACCCAGCGCCTCGGCCCGTTCAATCAGAATATCGAACAGGCTGGCTCCGTAGCGGGCAGGAACCGCTATTTCATAGGCATGTTCACCCGAGAATGAGATGCGGAACAAACGTCCTTTGACACCCAGCAATTCAACTTTCCCACAAGCCATGAAAGGCCAGCTTTCATCGTCAAGTACTTGATCTAAAATGTCATTCAGCAATTCGCGTGATTTCGGTCCGGCAACAGCGAATTGTGCCCACTGCTCTGTTACTGACGTGAAGGACACATCCATATCTGGGCACAAACCCTGATGCACAAACTCGAGATGTTTCATCACCTCACCCGCCGCAGCGGTTGTCGTTGTCATCAGGTAGTGATTTTCACCCAATCGCGCAGTTGTGCCGTCATCCATCACATAGCCGTCTTCGCGCAGCATCAGGCCATAGCGCACACGCCCAACCTTCAGCGTCGAGAACATGTTGGTATAGACGAAATCCAGAAACTTTCCCGCATCCGGGCCCTGAATATCGATCTTGCCCAGCGTCGAGACATCGCAGACACCGACCGCATCACGCACCTGTTTGACCTCACGATCACAGGATTCCCGCCAAGTGGTTTCGCCCGTTCTGGGGAAGTAGCTCGGCCGATACCACAATCCTGCCTCGATCATCGGAGCATTTCGCGCGACGGAAGCTTTGTGTGAAGTTGTAAAACGCTGAGGCTTGAAACCCTCGCCTTCTGCACCAGCGCCATAGGCCCCGATAGCAATCGGTGAATATGGCGGGCGGAATGTGGTGGTTCCGGTTTCCGGAATGCCCCTCCCCGTCGCATCCGCCAAAATAGCCAGCGCTGCAACATTCGAGTTCTTACCCTGATCCGTCGCCATACCTTGTGTGGTGTAGCGCTTCATATGCTCTACCGAGCGGAAGTTCTCGGTTGCCGCCTGTTTGACGTCTTTGACAGTCACATCGTTCTGGAAATCCAGCCACGCACGCCCTTTGCCCGGAACCGCCCAAAGCTGCGTGATCTCGTAAGACGCATCTTCTGCTGCAGGCAATGCCATATCCGGTGCTGTCAGACCAAGCCCTTCCAGCGCTTCACCCGCCGCAGAAATTCCCTCGCGCAAACAGGCCGAAGTCGAGAATGAACCGTTGCAGGCCCCTGCAATCGACATTCCAGGGACTGATCCAGGTGTCGGCACAAACGCTTCGATATCGCGCCGCCACGTGGGTCGTCCATTCATGTGGCAGGTCAGGTGCACCGACGGGTTCCAGCCTCCGGTCATGGCAAGACAGTCTGTGTGAATACGTTCCTCGCCGCTTGGGCGCCGTACCGTAATGGATTCAAGCCCTTTTCGGCCCGAACTACCACAAACCTGAGCACCGCGCAGAACCTGATAGTCCTTCGACAGCGGAGCGTCATGACGGCTGTCGATCACGGCCGCGACATGAACACCAGCATCCAGCAAATCACGCGCTGTACGGTGAATGTCATCCGTATTGCCAAAGATCGTGACATTCCGACCCGCGCTGACTCCCCAACGGTTCAGATAGGCCCGCACCGCGCCAGCGGTCATGATCCCGGGGCGGTCGTTGTCGCGAAAGGCAACCGGGCGCTCCAACGCGCCAGCCGCCAGCACTGAACGTTTTGCTACGATACGCCAATAGGTCTCAAGCGGTGCACCATTCGGTCGACGCTCGGTATGATGCAGCACACGTTCAAGAGCCGCGAAAGTGCCCTGATCATAAGCGCCTGCAACCGTCGTCCGTGTCATCAGCCGAACGTTTTCCATCGACTTCAGTTCAGCCAAAACCTCGTCGGCCCAGACATATCCAGGCTTCCCATCGATTTCATAGGTTTCAGCCAGCAGACGCCCGCCCATCCGATTGCTTTCATCGGCTAGAATGACGTCAGCGCCAGCGCGCGCGGCGGTAAGTGCTGCAATCAGCCCTGCGGGTCCGGCACCGATAACAAGCAAGTCGCAGAAGGCATAAGAGCTTTCATACTTGTCCGTATTGTCCTGCCCAGACAATGCACCCAGCCCCGCAGCGCGCCGGATCGCGGGTTCATAGACCTTTTCCCAAAAGCTCTTGGGCCACATGAAGGTCTTGTAGTAGAACCCTGCCCCCAAGAACGGGGCCGCCAGATCGTTGAGCGACAAAAGATCAAAGTTCAGGCTGGGCCAGCGGTTCTGACTACGTGCCTCAAGACCAGGATAGACCTCCTGCATCGTGGCGCGCACATTAGGCTCCTGTGTCGGACCACTTCCAACCGTCATAAGCGCATTTGGTTCTTCGCTGCCCGCCGTCAAAACCCCACGTGGGCGATGATATTTGAAAGATCGCCCCATCAGTCGCTGCTCATTTGCAAGCAGAGCTGAGGCAAGTGTGTCGCCTTCAAACCCGGAATAGCTGATACCGTCAAAGACGAAAGGAACGGGCTTCGAACGATCAATCAGACCCTTACCATTGATCCTCATGATTTCGCCTCCGATGCCAGCTCAGTCTTCAGAACCTCATGCGTAACGGTGTCCCGGGTCACGACGACCCATGCCCCGCAGCCGCCTTCGTGGTACCAGAGGTCGCGCGTCACACCGGCTGGATTATCACGTAGATAAACGAAGTTATCCCATGCCTCTTCACCCGCGTCAGGCGCCGGGCGCTCAAGATCGACCGCTGCGCCGCGATAGTAAAACTCACGCCGGTCCCGTTCTCCGCAATGCGGACAGGTGATCCTCATGACCGCGCCCCTTGCTGTACTTTGTTATGAAACTGCATCTACCCAACCTCAGTGCAGGTTATGCTGAGAGCCTTTGCCCTCTTCATCTATGATCCCACGCCCGGTCCGGAATCGATCCAGTCGAAAGCCGGTTGCATTCTCATGGTACTGCCCGGTGGCAATCAGATGCGCGAACACGTTGCCCGACCCCGGAACGGCCTTGAAACCACCGTAGTTCCAGCCGCAATTCAGGTAGAGCCCCTCGATATGCGTTGTATCGATAATCGGAGAACCATCAGGCGACATGTCCATGATCCCACCCCAGGATCGCAGAACCTTGGCCTTTGAGATCATCGGCATAAGCGTGACACCGGCCTCCATAACGCTTTCGACCGTCGGCAGATTGCCGCGTGCGGCGTAGGACGCGTAGAAATCAAGATCACCACCGAAGACAAGGCCACCCTTGTCCGACTGGCTGATATAGAAATGCCCCATGCCGAAGGTGACGACGTGATCGATGCAGGGCTTCAGCCCTTCGGTGACAAAGGCCTGCAAAACATGGCTTTCGACCGGCAGTCTCATTCCCGCCATCGCGGCCACCTGCCCCGAACGCCCGGCCGCGACCATAGCGACTTTCTTAGCCCGGATCGGACCGCGAGAGGTCTGCACACCACGTACCACACCGTTTTCGATGTCAATTCCGGTAACCTCGCAGTTCTGAATCAGATCAACACCGCGTTGATCCGCCCCGCGCGCGTATCCCCATGCCACAGCATCGTGACGAGCGGTCCCACCACGCGCGTGATAGAGGCCGCCGTAAATCGGAAAGCGCAAATTGTCGTAATTGAGGTACGGCAGCATAGATTTCAGCTCGTCCCGCCCCAGTAATACTGCGTCGTCGCCCTGACTGATCATCATGTTTCCACGACGTGCAGCTGCGTCCCGCTGGCCGTCGGAATGGAACAGGTTGATGATGCCGCGCTGCGAATGCATGACGTTGTAGTTCAGATCTTCTTCCAGCCCTTCCCACAGCTTCAACGAATGTGAATAGAACTCGGAATTTCCCTGAAGGAAGTAGTTGGCGCGCACGATCGTCGTGTTTCGACCAACGTTGCCGCCACCAATGTAGCCTTTTTCGAGTACCGCAACATTTGTCAGGCCATGTTCCTTGGCCAGATAATACGCGGTGCTCAGACCATGGCCGCCGCCGCCGATGATGACGATGTCATACTCAGCTTTCGGCTCAGGATCGCGCCAATGCGGCGTCCACCCTTTGTTACCAGTCAAACCCTCTTTGAGGACGCGTAAGCCGGAAAAACGCATTCAGATCTCCCTGCGAGTTCGTCGGCATCAAACCAACTCCCGAAAGCAGTAGCAATGCGGTGAAACGGTTCCGCCTCTGTTTTCGACATGAACTTGTCTATCGGCGACCAAAAAAATGGGCATCACGACTTACGCTTTGCAAGTCAGCATCGAATGAAAGGTATATATATCTGATAGTTAACCACATCAGACAGTATTCTCTGCCTGATGTTGCGCATAGTTCAAGAAAAACGACAATCGGCTTACCAATTCCAAGCCGATTGTCGCTCGTTTTCAGTTACAGACCTTTTGCGCGGTAGCTTTTCGACACGCGGTCAATCGCCACGATATAGGCAGCAGTCCGCAAATCATCGACGTCGGCCCGGTCATGCCAAACCTCGCTCATCGACTGATAGGCGATCCGCATGGTGTCATCGAGGCCTGACCGCACCAGTTCAAGCTCATCCGCACCTTTCAGATACTTAGCCTTAAAGTCCGGAGACATAGACCATGCATCGCCGAGGTAGCGATCAAGCCGTTCCAGTTCGCTGACGATCAGCTCATGCCGCGCCTCTTCCTGGCGACGCTGCATGCGACCGAACCGGATATGGCTAAGGTTCTTGACCCATTCAAAGTAAGAGACCGTCACACCACCCGCGTTGGCGTACATATCGGGGATAATAACAGTGCCTTTCTTGCGAAGAATCTCATCTGCACCCGCCGTCACTGGTCCATTTGCAGCCTCGATGATCAACGGTGCCTTGATGTTCTCTGCATTGGACAAGTTGATCACACCTTCCAGTGCCGCCGGGATCAGGATGTCACATTCCTGCTCCAGAACTGCGCCACCTTCGGCGGTGTGGGTCGCATCCGGATAGTCTTTTACACCGCCATGTTTGACGATCCACTGGCGTACAGCCTCCACATCAATCCCGTCGGGATTATAGAGTGCCCCATCCCATTCGATGATACCCACGATGCGAGAGCCGTCTTCTTCGCTCAGGAACTTGGCGGCGTGGTAGCCCACATTGCCCAACCCCTGCACGATTACCCGCTTGCCATCAAGTTTCCCGGACATTCCCGCTTTCTTGACGTCCTCGGGGTGACGGAAAAACTCGCGCAAGGCGTATTGAATACCGCGACCGGTTGCTTCCACGCGCCCCGCGATACCGCCAGCATTCAACGGCTTACCGGTAACGCAGGCACGCGAGTTGATGTCCGTGGTGTTCATCCGAGCGTATTGGTCAGCGATCCATGCCATTTCACGCTCACCCGTTCCCATATCAGGAGCAGGCACGTTCTGAGACGGATTGATCAGGTCACGTTTTGCCAGCTCATAGGCGAAACGACGGGTGATCTGCTCCAGTTCATGTTCTTCATACTGACGCGGATCAATACACAATCCACCCTTTGATCCACCAAACGGCGCTTCGACCAACGCGCATTTATACGTCATCAGCGCTGCAAGGGCTTCAACCTCATCCTGATTCACCGCCGTGGCATAACGAATACCACCCTTTACCGGCTCCATATGTTCGGAATGAACCGATCGATAACCAGTGAAAGTGTGGATTTGCCCGCGCAGGCGAACGCCAAATCGCACGGTATAGGTGGCGTTGCACACCCGGATCTTTTCCTCCAGCCCCGGCGGCAGGTCCATCAGGGACGCAGCCCTGTTAAACATCAGATCAACACTTTCACGAAAGCTGGGTTCATTGATGGGCGTCATAAAATCCTCCGTGCAGGTAAATGACTTACATATTGACGTTTTGTCGCACCCCTAACGGATCACTGCAATCGCCAACTGCACTTTTTTTCATCAAAAAATAAACAACCCGTTTCGCCGCTTACCGGCGAGTCGCTGTGGTTAACAAATAGAAGCGCATTGTCCCTACCAACGAAACAAACCCGCGGAGAGCGCGCGAACTAAAGCCAATTTCCATTCAATAATAGCAACATAGTGTCGAATCCGCCCAAATCTCGCCACGTTCCACATCTAAATTATTAAAGTTGCGAAGGTCTGGTTTCAGCGTGCCGTATCCGTGTGCGTGGCCGCCAAGGGGACTCGTTATGAGAAATTTTGATTGGAAGTCTAGATTCAATAAGCCCAGCCTGAAGAGCGCTCGCCCAAAATGGCTGGAAGCATTCATGGCGTCGGAAAGCGGCGCGATGACCATACTTACACTGTTCCTCATAATGATCGTTTTTGTTGCAGCAGGATTTGCCGTGGATGTCATGCGATATGATCGCGAGCGCGCCAAACTGCAGTATGCCCTGGACCGGGCGGTTCTTGCCGCTGCCGACCTTGATCAGGATTTGTGCCCGAAAGACGTTGTAAAAGACTACCTCAAAAAGGAAGGTCTGGATCAGTATCTGGTGGGAGAACCCATAGTCGAACCGGAGACCTGCGGATCGCAAGCGGTGGTGCTTGAAGGCTATCGCCGCGTCGAAGCGAGCGCGAAGATGGACATCGAAATGCACTTCATGAAGTGGCGCGGTGTTGAAACAATCGCCAGCGTCGCGTCCAGCGTGGCTGAAGAGTCGATCGGCAACGTGGAAATTTCGCTGGTTCTGGACGTCTCGGGCTCGATGCGCGGCACCAAGCTGACCAACCTCAAGAAAGCAGCCAACAATTTTATCGACGAGATGATCAACAAGTCCGAGGACGGCAAATTGTCGATCTCGATCGTGCCCTATTCCGAACAGGTTGCGATACCCAGTTACCTGATGGATCTGCTTAAAACTGAAGGTGAAAACGAAATCGCCAACTGTATCGACTTTAACAGCGGTGACTTCACAACAACAACTTTTGACAATTTTGACGCCAAAGATCCAAACAGCGGCCAAGTCGTCCGCGTTGGTACGCCAATTCCCAAAACACTTCACTTTACCGATTCAGGAAATGCAGACTATCGGCCCTCTAACGGCGTGGTAACAAGCTACACATGCTTGCCAAACACAGCCACGAGCCATCGTGAAATCACGATCATGCAAAAGGACGCTCAAAAGCTAAAGGATGAGATTGCCTTGCTGCAGGCGGATGGCTGGACATCTATCGATGTAGGTCTGAAATGGGGTCTGACGCTGTTGGACGAGAGCTTCCGTTACCTGACCAATGAAATGTCCAAAGACGGTCATATACCGACAGAGTTCAAAGCGCGCCCTGCACCAAACAAAAGTGCGGATACGCTGAAAGTTGTTGTGCTGATGACTGACGGTGCAAATACCAAGCAGCATTTGGTCCTCCCGCCTTATCATCAGGGTACATCTGACGTCTGGTGGAATGCATCTGACGATATCTATTCCTTCTACGACCGCGATCAAAGCAACTATATTTGGCCTGATGTTGAGATGACGGAATACAACTCCAGCAGGGGTTGGTATTGGGCGAGAGACGAGCGTCAGGATCACGCCTATGGGGAAGGCAATAGGAAGTATATGCAATACCAATGCACATCTTACAGCAACGGTACCTGCTATTCGATGAACCGAAGCCGATCCAGAGAAAAGTCAGAAGGCACCGATGTCGTAGAGCTGTCGTGGCCAGACCTTTGGAAACGTACGACCAAGTATCGTATCTATCAGATGCTCTACGATGCTTACGGTTCAAGCTATGCCTATGACTGGTACTATGCTGCATCGGACGAACTCGATCAGCCGGACAAAGATCCGCGTGTCAGATCGCTGTGTGACAAAGCAAAGGAAGAGAAGGTCATCACTTTCTCAATCGCCTTTGACGCCCCAACAGCGGCTAAAAATCTGCTGAAATACTGCATCAGCGACGACGGTGCATATTACGAGGCATCCAATGAGGATATCGTTGACGTCTTTGCCTCGATCGGTTCGACAATTCAGAACCTGCGGTTGACCCAATGATCCGCCGCGCGACCATATGGCTGCGCCGGTTTCGGCGCCGCGAAGACGGCAGTGCCACGATTGAACTGTTGTTCTGGTTTCCCTTCTTTATCTGGGTAACCTACTCCGGCGTTGATCTGGGTTTGATGTCGTTCCATCACGCAAATCTCGAACGAGCGCTGGACGAAACCATCCGCGAAGTACGGCTGAACCGATTGCCTGCGGGCGAGACCGAGTGGAAGCATGACCTGCTAAAAGATATGATCTGTGACCGCGCTCGACTTCTTCCCGATTGCGGCGCAAACCTGTCTCTGGAAATGAAATCGCTCGACCCCTTCTCTTCTTTGGCAGCGCAGAATTTGAATCAAACTCCACTTTGCGCGGACACGCCCGAGGAAGTCCGTAAACCTGAGGATCGGGTCTTTGAAGCGGGTGCATCCAACGAGTTGATGATCATTCGTGCATGTAT
The DNA here is from genome assembly GCF_056537525.1 of Ruegeria sp. CE12. Lineage (NCBI taxonomy): Bacteria > Pseudomonadati > Pseudomonadota > Alphaproteobacteria > Rhodobacterales > Roseobacteraceae > Ruegeria > Ruegeria sp. CE12. The sequence continues at coordinate 317,057 of NZ_JBQFRS010000001.1, forward strand.
GGAGGTTGCTCCCGTTTGGATCAGCACAATCCTAGGCCAGGGCGTCAGGGAGAATGCCAGCGGTCAATTCGAACTACATTCCACAACGGTGTTCGTCCATGAGCCTGCTTAATAATTCAATCGTCAGAAAACTACGGATCCACCTCAAGCGTTTCAAACGTAGCGAGGATGGACTGATTACGATCGAAGCAGTGTTGATGGTGCCGGTCCTGTTCTGGTCTCTGACCGCATCCTACACATTCTTCAACAGCTATCACCAAAGCGCGAGAAATCTGAAGGCAGCCTACGCGGTAGCAGATATCATCTCTCGTGAACGCGGCACCATTACGTCCACTTATGTCGAAACGCTGTATTCTTTGATGCAGAATATGGTCGAAGAGCGGTCTGACATGAACATGCGCATCTCATTCCTGCGCTACGACAAACCTGACAAGCGCCACTATGTCTTGTGGTCCTGCGCCCGGGGTGCTGACTTTACCACCAAGTGGGACAACGGCAACATTCATCAGCTCGAAGACCGTCTGCCCACTATGCCGGACAATGGCAAGATGATCGTGGTCGAGACAAGCAACCTCTATCGCCCGCCTTTCAAGCTGCTTGTCACGCGCCCGCCCTACTACATGAATAACTTTGTTTTCACGCACCCGCGCGTGTTCGACAACATCAACGCTGAGAACAACTGCTAAGGGTCATCCCCTTTCGGCGAGTATCGCGGACAAAACCTCTGACATGAATTTGGTTTCGGCGGCGGCGGTCATCCCGCCAACGCCGACCCGATGCCCTAGTCGCCACCAAAGGCCGGGTTCCCATCGGGCACTCGTTGATGTCTTGGTACGGATCAGAAATCCATTGGACGGCTTGAACGCGAAAACCCCGCGATCTACGCTCTCGATATCCTGCACATCTGCAATCTTGTGGCCGGAACCTGTTCTGATTTCCGATTGCGTCAATTCGATCCGGTCTGCGGTCGCAAACCACATGCGGTAGGCCAACCAGAACGCAGCCCCTCCGACAGCAATCAGGAACAATTGCCACCCCGGTGCTGGGGGCGAGGCAAGCGCGACGTACAGAACCAACACCCCAACCGTTGTCAGCATCCCTACCCCAATCCAACGTCTGGGCGCGGATGCCTCCACTGTTGCCAGCACTTCGTCCTGCATAGTCGTCTCCATCTGATTTCCTTGTCGTTTAGCGACTTTCGCAGCCGGACAACAGACCTCGAAATGAAACGAACAAATTTGCACAGATGTAGTGCCCGGGTGCAAATTGATCGCACGATTGCACGATATACATAGTGCTCGTACAAGCAGGAGGTCGCTATGTCCCTCAGACCAACATTAGAAACACGCAAAGCCGTTCCAACCATGGAGGGTGCAGGCGTCAAACTACACCGAGCCTTTGGATTTCAGGACCCTTCCGAGCTGGATCCTTTTCTTCTGTTCGACGATTTCAGAAACGAGCGGTCAGAGGACTATCAGGCAGGATTCCCCTGGCATCCGCATCGCGGGATCGAGACGATAACTTACGTGCTGTCAGGCACGGTCGAACATAGCGACTCGCTGGGCAACAGCGGTTCTCTGGGCGCAGGTGATGTCCAGTGGATGACTGCCGGATCAGGAATCCTGCATCAGGAGATGCCTAGCGGAAACACAAATGGCCAGATGCACGGGTTTCAGCTTTGGGGCAATCTTCCCTCTGCACAGAAGATGACTGCTCCGCGGTACCAAGATGTTCAAAGCAAAGAAATCCCTGAGGTTACCGATGATGACGGTACTATAGTTCGGATCATCGTTGGGGAATTCTGGGGGCGAACCGGGCCAGTTGATGGGATTGCAGCTGATCCACAATATCTGGACATCTCAATTCCAGCAGGAGTGAAAAAGACTTTCCGCATAGACACTTACCGCCGGGCGTTTGCCTATGTTTTTGAAGGGCAGGCCGCGTTTGCCGATGCATCACAACCAACTGGTATCCTTCTCGAAAAAGAAGTCTCGGGACAAGAAGTCAACATTCGCGATATGTCCGGCGACCGTACTCTGGTCCGATTTGGAACAGGGGATGAAGTCACGGTTCAGGCCGGATCTGAAGGTGTTCGATTTCTGCTGATATCTGGTGCTCCGATCAATGAACCGGTGGCATGGCATGGTCCAATTGTCATGAACACGCGATCAGAACTGGAGCAGGCTTTTCGTGAATTGCGAAATGGAACTTTCATTCAGCCTGCGCACTGAAACCCAAATGCCCGGCCGTTTTTGGTCGGGCATTTTCACGATGTGACTGCTTTACGCACCATATCCCAATAGATCAGCTCAACTTCATCCAACGATAATCGCCCACCCGACCGATACCATGTCATGACGCCGTTCAGCATGGCGATCACCGCCAGAGTGGCGATCTTGGTATCTGCGATCGAGAACAGGCCTTCTTGCTGACCCTCTCGCAGAACATTCTCTAACGAGTCTTCGTAGCTGCGGCGCAGCGCTTCGATCTCGGTAAAGTTCTCAGGCGAGAGGTTCCGCAGCTCCATATAAGCGATGAAAACCTCGTCAGGCCGTTCAAGATGGAACCGGATATGAAAGCCCACAAACTGACGCAAAGCGCCAAGGGCATCTGGTTGTGTCTCCAGATCGTTGTAAGCCGCAAGCAGGTCCTGCATATGCTGCTGCATCAGGCGGAAGAGCAGGCTCTGCTTGTCTGGCGTGTAGTTGTACAACGCCCCCGCCTGTACACCGACTTCACCAGCGATCTGACGCATAGAAACCGCAGCATAGCCGTGCCGGGCAAAAAGCCTCAACGCTGCCTGCCGGATACGCGGGCCTGTTATGTCAGAATGAGAGCCTTGAGTACGTGCCATAAGGCCACCGTATATGAACAAATGTTCAGATAGAAGCCCGCTTGAACCAGCTTCATAAAAGATGCATCACAGAACCCAGACGCATCCCCGAAAGGCTGGTCATGAAACACATATCTCTGCTGACCCTGTTACTGGCATTCGCCGGATGTACGGATATTCCCGAGCTGGAAGGGAAAGAGGCCCCATCCATCCGCAATGCGGCCTATCCTAAGCTCGTTCCGCTTGAGGAAACACTTGGCACCCCTGTTGATCCCGTCAGCGAGGCATCTGAGGTCGAAGAGGAACTGACCTCCCGCAGTGAAGAGCTGGCCAAGAAAGCCGCAGCTCTGCAGGCCGCCGAAATCAACTGACACACCGATTCTGACACAGAAAATTCACCGGCTTTGCTGGTGCATGACGCATTGCACCCCTGCCCCGAACCCGCTAAGGCAGCCTGCAAAGGACGTTTCGTCTAATACGGCAGATCGAGCGGAAAGGACCCACGGAATGACAAAGGCGCTGCGGCTTGGAATTGCGGGTTTGGGAACCGTGGGCATTGGTGTCGTCAAGATTGTACGCCGTCATGGCGATCTGCTGCAGGCGCGTACGGGCCGCCCCATCGAAATCGTTGCTGTTTCGGCGCGCGACCCAAACAAGGATCGCGGCGTAAGCCTGTCTGAATATGCTTGGGAAACCGATCCTGTGGCGTTGGCCAAACGGGATGACATCGACGTTTTCGTAGAGCTCATGGGCGGTGAAAACGGGCCAGCCAAAGCCTCGGTCGAGGCCGCACTTGCCAGCGGCAAGGATGTCGTGACCGCAAACAAGGCGCTGCTGGCGATCCATGGTCAGGAACTGGCTGAAACCGCCGAAGATGCTGGACGAGTGATCAGGTTCGAGGCAGCCGTCGCAGGCGGCATCCCGATCATCAAGTCCCTAACCGAAGGTCTGGCTGGTAACGAAATCACGCGCGTCATGGGTGTGATGAACGGCACATGCAACTATATCCTGACCCGCATGCAATCGCAGGAGCTGGGCTACAACGCACTGTTCGAGGAATGTGCCGAACTGGGTTACCTCGAAGCCGATCCCAACCTTGATGTAGGTGGTATTGACGCGGCGCATAAGCTGGCTCTGTTGTCCTCAATTGCCTTCGGGACAAAGCCGAACTTCGACGGCATTGAGATCGAAGGCATCCAGCATATCAGCCTCGATGACATCCATCAGGCCGCCGATATGGGCTATCGCATCAAGCTGCTGGGTGTTGCGCAACGCTCTGCCCGCGGCCTGGAACAACGGATGCAGCCTTGCCTTGTACCAAGCGATTCACCTCTGGGTCAGCTCGAAGGCGGAACGAATATGGTCGTGATCGAAGGTGACGCTGTTGAACAGGTCGTTCTGCGCGGCCCCGGTGCCGGCGAAGGCCCGACCGCTAGCGCTGTCATGGGTGATGTCTGTGATCTGGCGCGCGGTCTGCAAATCTCGACCTTCGGCCGCCCGGCGAATACTCTGACAGAGGCGTTGCCAGCACGGACCGGCCTGCCCGCGCCTTACTATCTGCGCCTTGCACTGTTGGACAAACCCGGTGCACTCGCCAAGGTGGCGGCAATTCTGGGCAACGCAGGCGTTTCAATCGACCGTATGCGCCAATACGCACATTCCGAAGCCACCGCACCAGTTCTCATCGTTACACACAAGACCACCCGCGCCACGCTGGATCTGGCGCTTGATGATCTCAGAACTACGGACGTTGTCTCGGGCGAACCTGTCGCACTGCGCATTGAACAGGTCTGAACTCTTGCAGCCTGCACCATGGGCGGGCTATGCCGGACATAATGTCTTCGCTGACCAAAGGATTACATCGCATGAACGCTGCCAAAACCGACTTTAACGACCGCATGCTGTCTCTGGGCCTCGCGCGGGTTGCCGAACAGGCGGCGCTGGCCTCAGCCTCGCTGGTTGGCCGGGGTGATGAAAAGGCTGCCGATCAGGCCGCCGTAAACGCGATGCGCGAACAGCTGAACCTGTTGGATATCTCTGGCGTCGTCGTCATTGGTGAAGGTGAGCGGGACGAAGCACCGATGCTGTATATTGGCGAAGAGGTTGGAACCGGCAACGGACCCGGCGTTGATATCGCGCTGGATCCGCTGGAAGGCACCACGCTTACAGCCAAGGATATGCCAAATGCGCTGACTGTGATTGCGATGGGTCCGCGCGGCTCGATGCTGCATGCCCCTGACGTCTATATGGACAAATTGGCGATTGGTCCGGGCTTTACCGAAAACGTCGTAAATCTGGACATGAGCCCGCGTGAACGTGTCGAGGCGCTGGCCAAGGCGAAGGGGTGCGAGCCTGCGGACATCACCGTTTGCATTCTGGAACGTCCGCGCCACGAGGCAATGATCGCCGAGGTGCGCGAGACCGGAGCATCGATCCGCCTGATCACCGATGGTGACGTCGCGGGCGTCATGCACTGTGCTGAAAGTGAAGTGACCGGCATCGACATGTACATGGGTCAGGGCGGAGCGCCCGAGGGAGTTCTGGCCGCTGCCGCACTGAAATGCATGGGCGGGCAGATCTTTGGTCGCCTGCTATTCCGCAACGATGATGAACGCGGACGCGCAGCCAAGGCCGGGATCACCGATCTGGATCGCGTGTATTCGCGGGATGAAATGGTGACGGCGGACGTGATCTTTGCCGCAACCGGCGTAACTGGTGGTTCGCTGCTACCGCGCATCAAGCGCGAGCCGGGTTGGGTCGAGACAACTACCTTGCTGATGCGTTCGAAAACGGGTTCCGTGCGCCGCATGTCCTACCGCACTCCGATGTGGTCTCACGACTGAGGCTGATGGCTTGAACTCTCGCCTGTCGCGTGAGTATCTGTATTAGATCATAAGGCCGGGTCCGATTGGGTCCGGCCTTGTTTTATCGGGAGCAGACATTGAGCTTTCTTGGAGTTGAGCAGTCACTAACGGGACGACGCTGGGTCGGCCCTTCCGCAGACGTTGAGCGGGCGGCGGAGATGCTTGTTCAGCAAGCCGACCTTCCTCGTGCCGTAAGTCAGGTATTGGCCCGACGCGGTGTACCGCCGATGGAAGCGCGTGGGTTTCTGGAACCCAAACTCAAGGAACTGCTGCCTGATCCGCGCACCCTCAAGGATATGGAAAAAGCAGCCGAACGGTTTATCCAAGCTGTCCGCGGCAGGCAACGGATTGCGGTCTTCGCAGACTATGATGTGGATGGCGGCAGTTCCGCTGCACTGTTGATTGTCTGGCTGCGCCAGATGGGCCTGCAGGCCACTCTCTATGTTCCGGATCGTATCGATGAAGGGTACGGCCCCAATGTACCTGCGATGCAGGAGCTGGCGGCGTCTCACGACCTCATCATCTGTGTCGATTGCGGAACGCTGAGCCATGAACCCATTGCTGCTGCCAAAGGCGCGGATGTCATCGTCTTGGATCACCACCTTGGTGGAGAAACGCTGCCGGATTGCGTCGCGGTGGTGAATCCCAATCGACAGGATGAAAGCGGTGATCTGGGCTATTTCTGTGCAGCAGGCGTCGTGTTTCTGATGCTGGTCGAGGCCGGGCGCCAAATGCGAGAAGCCGGTATCAAAGGCCCAGACCTGATCTCGCTGTTGGATTTGGTGGCTCTGGCAACAGTCGCAGATGTTGCGCCACTGATAGGCGCAAACCGGGCGTTGGTGCAGCAGGGCCTCAAGATCATGGCGCGCCGTCAACGCCCCGGTTTGGTGGCCCTGTCGGACGTGTCACGTATGGATTCCGCCCCCAACAGCTATCACCTCGGCTTTCTTCTCGGACCGCGTGTAAACGCGGGTGGACGGATCGGTCAGGCGGATCTGGGCGCGCGGCTGCTCAGTACAGACTCGATGACTGAGGCCGAAGCCTTGTCGCAGCGGTTGGATGAACTGAACACCGAACGCCGGGACATTGAAAACGCCGTGCGCGCGGCCGCATTGGAACAGGCCGAAGAACGCGGGCTGGATGCACCTTTGGTCTGGGCGGCTGGTGAAGGCTGGCATCCCGGCGTTGTCGGAATTGTCGCCTCGCGTTTGAAAGAGGCAGCCAACCGACCCGCAATCGTCATTGGTTTCGATGGGGATGAGGGCAAGGGATCCGGCCGGTCTGTCTCTGGCGTGGATTTGGGCGCGTCGATCCAACGGCTGGCGGCCGAAGGGCTCTTGGTCAAGGGCGGTGGCCACAAGATGGCAGCGGGCCTGACAGTTATGCGTGACAAGCTGGAACCAGCCATGGAGCGTCTGAGCGAACTGCTGGCCAAACAAGGTGCTGGTCAAGGCGGCCCTGTCGATCTGAAACTGGATGGCGCCCTGATGCCTGGTGCTGCAACCGTCGATCTAATTGAGCAGATCGAACAGGCTGGCCCGTTTGGAGCAGGTGCCCCTGCCCCACGATACGCGCTGCCTGACCTGCAGGTACGTTTTGCCAAACGTGTGGGCGAATCTCACCTGAAACTCTCGCTATCCGATGGGATGAGCGGCGGAATAGACGCAATCGCCTTTGGCGCTTTCGACGGCCCGATGGGAGAACGCCTGTCAAATCACGGCGGAGCCCGGTTCCATTTTGCAGGTCGGCTCGAGATAAATTCATGGGGTGGACGCCAGAATGTCCAGCTCCGGCTTGAAGACGCCGCCGAGGTGAATTGAGAGCAATTCCAGACATAAATTCTATCTGGTAAAAAAGTTTCACATCCCTGCATTTTTCGGCTTGCGGGGGTTCGAGGTAAACCGTAAAAGGCCCTCCACAAGCCAGCGTGGCCCGTTCGTCTATCGGTTAGGACGCCAGGTTTTCAACCTGGAAAGAGGGGTTCGATTCCCCTACGGGCTACCACTTGTGCTTGTGATGGATACCAAATGGCCCGTTCGTCTATCGGTTAGGACGCCAGGTTTTCAACCTGGAAAGAGGGGTTCGATTCCCCTACGGGCTGCCATTTTCCCAAACAATCTCGCAGAGTACGGATTTCTCCGGCGATATTGCACGCCGGATAAACTGTTCCTCGCCTTAGCTATCGGCACCGTTCAGATCCTCGTCAGCCATCTGAGGCAACTCCTCGATCAGGCGGGTCTCCAGCAACTGACCGTGGCGATAAAGGATCGGGTACGCAACGGCCGAGATATGGCTGTTGAACTCGCGAAACGCCCGCAAGGTTTCCAGATGGATATCGCTGGTCTCAAAGCTCTCGGTCGTACCGTGCTGTAATCGCCGCAGGTGCCGCTTGCGGCTGTCTCTTTCAGCTCGCTTGATCTCGCTCTTTTCCAAGCTCAGAAGGCGAGCGCTTTCGAGGTCATCGGAAATCAGAACGTTCGAAGCCAGCTTCACATTGGCCAGAATGCTCTCATGCATCTGCACCAGTTCGGACCAGCCTTCTTTTGAGAACGTGGCCCCCTTCTTGCGCATTTCATCTGCCAACTGGGTAAGCCGCTTCGCCACAACGTCACCGGCTGTTTCAAGGCGGATGGCATATTCCATCATATCACGTGCAAGTTTGGCATTTTTCTTGCCAAAGCTATCGGTCGGGATCGTGGCCACAAATGCCCGAATTCCCGACAGGCATTCGTTCACATCGCCGTCCATCGCGCGCACAGCACGTATCTGATCCTTGTCACCCGACCGGTACAACTCGAGCGCTGGCCGGAACATGCCCTCAACCAGATCGCACATGCGCAGCAGCTCACGCTTGAGGCTGGAAACGGCCTGACTGGGGCTTCCGATGTTGCGAGGGTCCAACGCGCTTGCTGGGCGTGCCTGCTGAGCCAGATCAACACTGGTCTGCTGCTCTGGCAATAGACGCTCTGCCAGGGGCTGCAATCGTCCACAGATCGGCAAGGCGAGCAAAAGCAGCGATGCGTTGAACGCAAGATGCGCGCTGACCAGCATCTGCCCCCCACCGGGCATATCCACCAGCCCCGACCGTAAGGCAAAGTTGCAGGCAAATAGTACGACGATCGCCCACGTGCCGCGCAGAACGAGGTTTGTGTAGGGTATTCTTCTGGCTGGCATTTCCATACCACGGCTCAGCCAAACCGGAATGAAAGCCGACCCAAAGTTAGCGCCAAGGACAAGCGACAAACCTGCCTCGAACGGAATTGCTCCGATCTGGACAAGAGTGACACACATCAAGATCGCGGCCACCGAAGAGTGCATGACAAAAGCCAGCGCCCCGCCGACCAAAAAGGCAGTTATGTAGTCGCGGGCCAGATAGTCAGCAACGGCAGGCAGAAACGCGCTGTCGCGAATGGGATCCATCGCCTCGCGCAGAAAGCGCAACGATATCAGGATGAAGGCGATCCCCATCAGAATGCGCCCCAATTGACGGGCTTTCTTGGCTTCAGTTTTGACGAACAGATACCCACCCACAGCCAACAGAAGTGGAACCAGCCAGTCCATTCGGAATGACAATATCTGAATAACCAACGCCGAGCCGAGGTCGCCACCCAATACAATCGCCAGACCAACAGGAAAGCTCAGGAGTCCGCTCGCAGCAAAGCCAGACGTCAGCAACGCGACAGCGGCTGAGCTTTGAAGGACAACGGCCATTGCAATGCCCACGCCCGAAGCCTGCACAAAATTCTGCTGCCCTGTCATGACGCGTTGGAAGGACGCGCCATAGCTGCGCTCGATCCCCGTACGCACCATCCGTACCGCAAAAAGCAGCAGCATGGTGGCACCGGCCAGTTGAATCAAAAAACTTACTATTGCCATCTTCTTATCCGTGGACGAGCTGCAACATCTGAGTATGCAGTTCCGGCGTTGCTGCCGAAATGACCTTGCCGTCTGAACTCAGTTTCAAGGGCTTACCGTCCCAATCCGTCATTATACCACCTGCAGCTTGAACCAGGGCCGAAACCGGCAGGAAGTCATAGGGTTGAAGATCGTAATCGATCACAGCATCCACATGCCCGGCTGCCAGCAAGGCGTGCGGATAGCAATCATAGGCAAAGCGGCGCGTTTGCCCCGATTGCATCAGTCGATCAAACACGATCGGATGATCACGATGAAGCTTGTCGCCTTCATTTACATACAAAATCGCTTGTTCAAGCTGGGTCTTTTCCGAGACCGAGATACTCTCGCCGTTCAGTGTTGCGCCTTGCCCCTGCACGCCAAGAAACACTTCATTCAGTGCAGGCATCGCGACGACACCCAGATCGGCAATCCCATCAACCAGATGTCCGAGCAAGAAACCGAACAAAGGATGGCCCGACAGAAAAGAACGAGTCCCGTCGATCGGATCGATTATCCACATCTCGCGCCGGTCGCCACCCTGAACACCGTGTTCTTCGCCAACGATCCCGTGATCAGGGAAGTGCTCCTGCAGGTATTCGCGCACCTTGGCTTCGACTGCCTTGTCGGCCTGTGTCACCGGGCTTTCGTCCGCCTTGAACTCGATACCAAGGCGCCCGCGGAAATACTCGCGCGCGGTTTCTGATGCTATTTCCGACACACGCACCGCATGTGCCGCATGATCATTACGAACGAGCATCATTATGCTCCACTTGCTTTTTGAGCTTTCACACCCCAGCCTTCTAACGCGCTGGCCAGCGCGCCTTTGGGAAGTTTGTCGGATACGAGCAGGTCAACATCCCGGGGGTCCGGGCCGACATAAGGGGCTGTTTCACCAAACTTGAAATGCGCCGTTGCGACTACGACCTGATCGGCATTTTCCGCAATCATTGCAGACAGTTCAGCTTCTGCAGCGCTGCGATACATGAAACCTTTTTCTGCCGATACGGCATCGATACTCAGCAACACCATGTCAAAGGCATATCGCTGTGCTTGTCTATGGGCAACGTATCCAAAGGTTCCACGCTCATCGCTCTGTAATTCACCACCCAACAGATGCACACGATTTCCGTTGGTTCCCGCCAGCGTCTGACCAATACCGATGGAATTGCTGACGATTGTCAGATTTCCGATCTGCCTCAACTCCTCAGCCACAAAAGCCGTTGTCGAACCGACATCCAGAAAGATGGTCATTCCGCTTTGCACCAGCTTCGCAACATGAACCGCAATTTGCCGTTTTTCATCAGAATGTTGCGATATCCTGCTGAAGAAACTGGGATCCCCCTGTGTTCCCGCCAGATACGCACCACCATGGACGCGCTCGACAGCACCCGTTTTGGACAGGGATTTGATGGTTCGCCGGACCGTCTCTTCGGACACATCAAGGGTCTTTGCCAGCTCTGAATTTCGGGCTGTGCCGCCAAGTCGCCGCAGGACATCCAGCAACTCCAATTCTCGGTGTGTATGAGGTGCGCGATTTTTCACAGGCGGCTCCAAATTCCCAAATATCCCCACATAAGGGCACATAATATGGTCAACAACAACCCATATCCCGTGATTCAGGCATATCGCTGCCTGATCATCGCGCTGTTACCACATATTTGGTGAATTTTTGCTTCAGATGCCGAATTTTTCGCGGCAGAGTTCTTCGATCTGGGTCCAGATAGACTTGAACTCCGGCGTGTTTTCAGCGGCATAGTGGAAGTTCTTCATCAAACCTGTCAGCTGAGTAAAGACTTGACGCACCTCGGCCTTGTCCGCAAACTCAGCCTTTGACTGAGTAACGTCATAGACAAGCTTGAAAGTCTGTTTCTGTCTCTCAAGCGGGACAGTGGCATCCACTTTATCAAAGGCGTCTTGCTGCAGGTAAACCATATCCAAAAACAGCGCTTTTTGTTGCGTCACGAAATCCTCAATCGTGACACCCTCTTCGCCCGTGACCTGCATCATTTGGTCGACCTGCTCACCCTTTTCGATGAGTGACAGCAAGTCCCGCACCTTTCCGGTCCAGCCCGGTTCGGCATTTTTGTCATACCAGTCAGAAAGCTGATCCAGATAGCGCGACCAGCTGAGCATCGGGTCCACTGCCGGGTAGAAACGTTTGTAGGCGCGCTCGGATGACAATCCGAGGAAACACTTGACTGTGGACAACGTCGACTGGGTGACAGGTTCATCAAAGTTACCACCTGCAGGTGAAACTGTGCCGATCAGGGTCAGACTGCCCAGATCCCCATCATTTGTCTTCAACGCTCCGGCCCGCTCGTACAGTCCTTTGATCGAGCTCTCAAGATAGGCCGGAAACCCCTCCTCACCCGGGATCTCCTCAAGCTTGCCAGAAGTTTCCCGCATCGCCTGTGCCCACCGGCTGGTGCTATCGGCAATCAAAAGCACGTCATAACCCATCTGGCGGTAATACTCGCCAAGTGTAATCCCGGTGAAGATCGAAGCTTCACGTGCCGCCACAGGCATGGACGACGTGTTACAGATAATGATTGTCCGATCCATCAGGCTGCCACCAGATGTCGGGTCGGTCATCTTGGGAAACTCGGATATGGTTTCGACCACTTCGCCTGCACGTTCACCACAGGCCACTACGATCACGATATCCACTTTGGCATTTCGTGCGATCAGGTTCTGAAGAACGGTCTTCCCCGCCCCAAAAGGCCCGGGGATACAGGCCGTCCCGCCGCGTGCAATAGGGAAGAACGTATCAATCAGCCGCTGCGACGTCAGGACGGGCTCGGTTGGGTACAGCCTCTCTGACAAGGTACGTTTCAGGATGTTCTCTGGCAGCGCCCGCCGAACCGGCCACTTCTGCGAAAGGGTTAGCGTGTGTTCCCCGCCCTGCTCGTCCTCTAAGCGGGCGACGATGTCGTGGATCGTGGCCGCGCCCTTCTGTACCCAAACCACTTTGTACTCACCTGCCCAATTGAACGGCAGCATGATCTTGTGGTTGAAACGACCCTCGGGAACTGTCCCGATACTGTCTCCGGCATTAACCGTATCACCAACCTTCACGGATGGCGTAAACGACCATTTCACCTGATCATCCAGCGGGGCAACATCTGCACCACGCGGCAAGAAGGTTCCGAATTCGGCGGCAACTTTGGGTAAAGGAGACTGCAACCCATCGAACACCTGCCCCAGCAAGCCCGGCCCCAGCTCAACCGAAAGCAATTGACCAGACTGCTCGACCGGATCGCCGACCGCTACACCATCCGTACTCTCATAAACCTGCACATCCGCAGTATCGCCGCGCACCCGCAACACTTCGGCCTTGAGACGTTCCTGACGGCCACCGGGACCTGCACGTGTTGGAAGGATGAACACGACCTCGTTCTTGACCAACTGTCCTGGCTGGCCCGAAGCATCCTTGTTGGCTTGAATCTGCACAAGGCCTTCCTGCACAGAGACAACGCGCGCGGTTGCGGTCTGGGTCGATGAGGTTGGGGCTGTCATGCGCTTACTCCCTCAAAATCAATATCGGTGACATTGGCCATCGCCTGTTGTGCCAGGGCCTCAAATCTCTTCGCCGCGTCTTCGGCATTACTTTGGGACCAGCGATCAAATATATTCCAGATCAACACGTAGATCGCGACCGCTTCGAAATCGAAGAAATGGCGGGCGGCGTGCCGTTTGAGCTGTTTTTGACTGACCGACAGAAGCAGCCTTTCCAGACCAAGTGGATCATCGCTTTCCAACAACTGATGTGCCTCTTTCACCCAAGGCATGGGTGTTTCCAATCGAAACCCCGGATCGCTCCAGTTTGCAGGAATATGCCGACTCCAGCGGCCCATTCCGAATGCGCAGGAAGGTGCCCCCTCACCCCGTTTACGCAGGCGCATCGCAGCGATCACGGTACGCATTTCGATCCGTTCCATGAACAGCTTACGCAGTGTCGACTGCGGGACCTCTTTGAGCGCCTGCTTGCAACGCCCTATGGCCTGCGCATCCGTAACGTCCATGTCATAGGCGCTCCAGCTCAGCGCGTTTTCCAGCACCTGTAACACACGCGCATCTTCAGGCTTCAAAGCCTTCAGGCGACGATCCAGCCTAAGACGTGACAACGGCGGCTGTTTAGCAATGAACAAACGCTCGGAACCGGGCAGGCTGCAGATCAGCGAGATATAGGCGTCGGGGTTTGACATCTCAGCGGATCACGCCTTCCAGCACTGCACGGAACCTCGGCTGCAGATGCTCCATCAACAACGAGGCTACTGCTTTGTCCGTCAGATCGAGCACAACACCCTGATCTTCGGCCCGAACGCGTATTCCCTCCTGCGTATCATCAGAAGTGTGCAGTTCTACGTTTTCCCTTAACATTTTGGCGGTCAGACCCAACACGTACTTGGTCAATTTGCCCGACTGAATATCGTCTGCGTTTTGCTTGATATCTTCCTGTGTCGCGACCTTGGCTGGCAGAATGACCTGAACCTTGCCATCCAGATTTGCGCCCTCAGACGCTCGCCCAACGACTTCGAGGATCATCTGCTTCAGCAATTCCGGATCAGCCATGTCCTTGGTGACCAGCCGTTCGACATCTTCTTTGAAACGATCGGTCAATCCAGCTTTCATGGTCAGAACTGCATCTCGCATGGCGGTGTTCAGAGCTTCTTCGCCTGCCGCGCGATAATTGTCAGAATCTGATCGTGCCTTTTTCATGTAATCTTCGGCTTCGCGCTTGGCGTCCGCCACGATGCGGGCCGCCTCAGCCTTGGCGTCCGACCGCAGTTTTTCCGCCTCAGCCTGACCAGCCGCGACTCCATCGTTGCGCAACTTGTCAATCAGGGCGTCGACACCATGAGAGATTGTGCCATCCTGTGCCATCAGCTGATCCCCGCGCTGATCACCAGAGCGAAGACAAACGCAAACACTCCGAACCCTTCGATGATCGCTGCCGGAGCAAGTGCGAGACCAAAGATCTCGGGTTTCTCTTTGGTCGCATTGATCGCAGCCGCACAGGCGCGCCCCTGCCAGATGCCGCAATACATCAGTGCGATCCCCGACAGGATCCCAATCCCAAACAAACCGCCCGCGTTTTCGGGCGTTACGTCCCGGTTCAGCGTGAACATGATGACAATGCCATAGATCACCATCGTCGACGGAAAGGCCGAGACGCCAACAAACCGGCCATATCCCCCATCGGTTTCGGTCATCGCGCCAATACTGGCTTGTCCCGCGATGGCACAACCAATGGCACTTGCCGCAGCGCCCAGCGCCATCGGCGCGTAGATGCCCAGCCAACCCAATGTGACAACAAGCTCATTCATTCCTGAACCTCCTTGCGGGCAAACGGACGAAAGATAGTACCCTCATCCGGCAGACCCCATTTAAAGAATTCGATGTAATTGAGACGTAGCCCGTGAACGACGCCACTCATGATCGCGAGGGCGAAGTTGAGAACGTGGCCGATGATCAGGATCAGCAACCCGAACAAGATACCCGGCCCTTTGAGTGAATGCATCACCGATACGGCCAGATCGTTGAACGTGATCGCCAAAGAAGCCGACGCAAGGCCCAGCGCAAAGAGGCGCATGTAGCTCAGTACATCGCCAAATGCACCCATAGCACCTGCCAGGCTTTGCAAGCCTTCGATCAGACGCCACACCCAATCCGTTGGCTTTTTGATCTTGCGTTCGCTTGAGAACAAAACGATGGCAATCACACCCACGCACAGGATCGCTGCACCAGGATTTGGGGATTGGCCTTTCATATAGCTAAGCCAGAGGACGAAACCGCCAATCAAAGCAGCAATCCAACCCAGATTTGCAACCGCCTTGCGTTGCCCCCATGCCGCACGCGCCGCCAGCGCATTGGCCAGGATCAGATGCAAAACTCCAACGACGATCGAAACCATCATCATCGCACTGAAGTTATTGATATCCAGAACCTTTAGCTTGGCCCAGATCGAACCCGCATCCGGGGACGCCCCAAAGTAGCTGCCGACCATCACCCCATACAGAATGGTTGCACCTGAAATAATCAGCCCATAGCGACGCCAGGATCTCAGAGATACCGTTGAGCCCATCCGCTTCCAGAAGAACAGCAGGCCAAGCAGGATAACGACCCCATAGCCAGCATCAGCGATAATCATCGCAAAAAAGATGGCAAACGAGGCTGATACGATCACGCTCGGATCCCAATCCTGATAGCCCGGCACCTGATAAAACAGTGCCAGATCGACGGCAGCTGCGCGTTTGTCTGGTTGCTCCAGCAGTGTTGGCGGAGTGTCGTCCGAAGTCGGCTCTTCGATCAGAACTGCCGATTTGTTGGCACTTGCCATATCCAGAACGGCGTCAACGCGATCTTCGGGAACCCAGCCCTGCAACGCGAACATTGCCTCTTCATCGCGAACCTTTTGAGTGGCATGGGCCAGCTCAGCAGCACTCTCTGCCACCGAAAGATTGCGCCGCATCAATGTCAGGTATCGGGTCTGAGCAACTCGCTCAGCCTCCAGAGCTTCCAGAGCTATCTCTGCCTCTTCCAGTTGCGCTTCCAGTTCGTGGATAGGCAACGATCCAACATGCGTACGCGGTATGGGCAGGATGTCGTCATCGGGCTCATCCGGTGAGATCAGGACAGCGTAAAGAAACCTGTGATCCTCATGCAGAACAGCCCAGGGAAGTTCGACACCGGACAGTGCGTCACGGTGTTTCTGCGGCAACTGATAGAACCACAACCGGTTACCGGCCAACACATCCGTTGGCGGAAAATCCAAATCTCCCCAAGGACGCACCTGAGCGATACGATGCGCCAGAAAATCCCGACGATCCATCATATCGCGGCTTCGCTGCATCAGGTCTCGTACGTCCTTGACGAATGCATCCATTTCAAAGTCGGGATCACGTTGTATCTGACGCCTCGGATCTGAAACCTCGGCCAAGAAACGCAGCGCCTTGTAGGCTTCTCTTGCGCCGCGCTCACTGATCTTCTCGGGTTCGTTGGGGGGCGGTGCAAGGGGCAGCACATGCATGCAGCCAAGATCCTGCAGTGCCTCAAGCGTCGCTGTCTTGTGCGCAGCAGGTCCGACCAATGACAGCTTTTTGAGCCGGGCAACCGTCACGTCAAAGCCTCCTGCGCATGTTTGCGCTTGGAAATCTTGGACCGAACCACAGCCTGCATCTGTTCGTCGCTCAGATAGATGCGGATTTTCTTGATATTGGCCTTGGCGCGCGGGATCAGAACCTTTTCAAACAGATTGACCCGCTGTGTTATTGTCGCCACCGCCTTATCGAATATTCTAACTCGTTCCTCAGCCACTTTGACCCGCAACCGGGCCTCGATCATGTCGTGCAGCAGGCTTGCAGTCGTATCCACCCAATGCGGTTTGGCCAGCGTTGAATATGGGCGCACTACGACCTCGATCCGGTCGAGATCAGGCATTTTGACCCCTACTACGTTGACCTCTTTGACCTGGTAATCCTTGAGTTCAACCAACCCGTCCAGATCGATGCCGCGCTGAGCCAACATAGGCAGCTTTTCCCCGACCTGTCGGGCCAGTTCCTGAACTTCATCCTGTAACTTACGAACGTTTTCCCGTGCCTTTACACGTTCTGCCATCAACTGCTGGCGTTTCAGATCCAGCGACGGCAGGAACCGTTCATAGCTTTTTAGCTGCGTCTGCTCGCGGGCGAGTGACGATTTATTCAGCTGCAACCGCGCCATTGGCATCCTTCGGGAAATACTTGTCGATCAGGGACTGCTTCATCAGCAACTGTTCTGGTGCAAAACACTCGGCCAGAGTTTTCCAGCCCAGATCCAAGGCCTCCTCAAGTGGGATGGAAACGTTAATATCCATGAACCTGGTCCGAAACAGATCGCCGAATTTCAGCAACTGGTGGTCATAGTCAGACAGATCAAACGCCATTGCCTGCTTTTGCGCGGCATCACGACTCTCTGAGTAGAACCGGATCATCGTGTTCATGATCTGCCCGTGATCTTCACGTGTGGTCTTGCCAATCACATTCTGCTTTAGGCGCGAAAGGCTGCCAAAGGGATCAATCACGCCAGAGTGCAAATAAAACTGGCCCTCGGTTATATAGCCCGTGTTGTCAGGTACAGGATGGGTCACATCGTTTCCGGGCATCGTTGTAACCGTCAGCACAGTTACCGATCCACCCTTGGCATAATCGCAAGCCTTCTCGTAGCGACGCGCAAGTTGGGAATAAAGGTCACCCATGTAGCCACGCTGGGAAGGCACACGTTCCTGACTGATCCCGACTTCTTTCATCGCGTCGGCATAAGCGGTCATATCGGTCATCAGAACCAGAACACGCTTACCCTCTTCCACCGCGAATTTCTCGGCGACCGCCAGCGCCATATCGGGTACCAACAGACGTTCAACCAAGGGGTCCATTGCCTGATTCACGAACATCACGGTTCTGGAAAACACACCTGCATCCTCAAACGAGGTCCGGAACGTGTGGTAGTCGTCAAAGATCAAACCCAGCCCGCCAAACACAACGATATCCGCATCCGCCTGAATACCGATTCGGCTCAAAAACGCGTTGAACGGCTCGCCTGAGACCGAAAAAATCGGAATCTTCTGACTCTCGACCAATGTGTTGAACACGTCGATCATCGGCACATCGGTTCGGATCATCTTGTTGGGCACGGCCCGTTCGGCGGGGTTTACTGTCGGTCCACCGATATCGATCCGAGGCTCCGCAGAAAGATTAGGTCCGCCATCGATCGCAACGCCGGCGCCATCAAAAACACGCCCCAATATGTTTGCGGAATACGGTGTCTGCATGGGATGACCAAGAAACGATGCCGTCGCCTCGGTCGAGATCCCCTTGGTCCCCGAAAAGACCTGCAAGGTCACAACATCCCTATCAATGAAAATGACCTGAGCCAGAGTCTTTCGACCATCAATGGTCTCGATCACGGCCAGATCATTGAACCGAACTTCCGAGTCGGCCGAGCCGTCGACAGGTACGCGAACCTTGATGGTATCGCCGACAATTTCCAAAACGCGAGTGTACTTCAACAGACTTTGGGACATATCTTATCCTCATTAGTCCAAACGAATTTTTGCGAAATTAGCGCAGTGAAAACCCTTGATTATTCTGCTTAATTTCACGCTCAGCTTACAACGAATTCAATTATAAGCAAGCGAAGATGGTTTGCCATGTTCGGGGGCTTTCAAACCATGAGCAGGCTAGGCAAAGGCGCTCCAAAATTCATTTACTAAATTTTTAGTTTGACAGATGCGCAACAAATCGCTGATGCTGCCCGCCATCCGGTCCCCACCGGGTAACCATAATTTTTTGGGAGGAAACAGATGCGGAGACATCTACTTTCCGCAGTGGCGGCGGCTGCCGTCATTGCGGGGCACGGTTCTGCTTGGGCCGACGAAGCCGCAGCACAACGTTGGATCGACGACGAATTCCAGCCATCGACCCTGTCGAAAGACGAACAGATGTCGGAAATGCAGTGGTTCATCGAAGCTGCACAACCCTACGCTGGCATGGAAATCAACGTCCTGTCCGAGGGCATTCCGACCCACTCTTACGAATCCGAGGTTCTGACCAAGGCGTTCGAGGAAATCACCGGCATCAAGGTCAACCACCAGATCCTTGGCGAAGGCGAAGTGGTTCAGGCCGTACAGACTCAGATGCAAACCGGCCGGAACCTGTATGACGGTTACGTCAACGACAGCGACCTCATCGGCACCCACTCGCGTCTGCAGCTGGCTTACCCGCTGACCGACATGATGGAAGGCGACTGGGCGGCAACAACTTCGCCGACGCTGGACCTGAATGACTTCATGGGCATTCAGTTCACGACCGGTCCGGACGGTAAACTGTACCAGCTGCCCGATCAGCAATTCGCGAACCTCTACTGGTTCCGTAAAGACTGGTTTGACGACGAGGCCAACAAAGCCGCGTTCAAAGAGAAGTACGGCTATGATCTGGGTGTTCCGGTCAACTGGTCAGCCTACGAGGACATTGCTGAGTTCTTCACAAATGACGTGAAAGAAGTCGATGGCGTGGCGATCTACGGCCACATGGACTATGGCAAGCGCGCGCCTGACCTTGGCTGGCGTATGACCGATGCCTGGCTGTCAATGGCTGGTGCCGGCGACAAGGGTGAGCCGAATGGTGTACCCGTCGATGAATGGGGCATCCGCATGGAAGCGGGTACCTGTAACCCCGTTGGTGCGTCCGTTTCGCGCGGTGGTGCTGCAAACGGTCCGGCTGCGGTCTATGCGATCCGCAAGTGGGACGAATGGCTGCGCAACTATGCGCCTCCGGGTGCGGCGTCTTATGACTTCTACCAGTCGCTGCCGGCGCTCAGCCAGGGCAACGTGGCCCAGCAGATCTTCTGGTACACCGCCTTTACCGCCGACATGGTGAAGCCGAAGTCCGAAGGCAACAACACCGTGGATGACGAAGGCACGCCGCTTTGGCGGATGGCGCCTAGCCCGCATGGCCCCTATTGGGAAGAAGGCCAGAAGGTTGGGTATCAGGACGTGGGTTCCTGGACCTTCCTGAAGTCGACCCCCGAGGATCGTGCTCAGGCGGCTTGGCTCTATGCCCAGTTCGTGACCTCCAAAACTGTCGATGTGAAAAAGTCCCACGTGGGTCTGACCTTCATCCGAGACAGCTCGGTCAACCACGAGTCGTTCACCGAACGTGCACCCAAGCTGGGTGGTCTGGTCGAGTTCTACCGCTCGCCTGACCGTGTGGCATGGTCACCGACCGGCATCAACGTGCCGGACTACCCGAAGCTGGCCCAGATCTGGTGGCAGCAGATCGGTGACGTGAACTCAGGTGCCTTCACCCCGCAAGAGGCGATGGACCGTCTGGCCGAAGAGATGGACATCACCATGGCCCGTATGCAGGCCGCGGATGAAAGCGCCGGTGTCTACGGTGGCTGTGGTCCACGCCTGAACGAACCGCAGGATCCTGCCTTCTGGCTGGAAAAAGCGGGCTCACCCAAGGCCAAGCTTGAGAATGAAAAGCCGCAGGGCCAGACCGTCAACTATGACGAACTGGTTCAGCGCTGGCAGTCTCAATAAGCCAATGAAACCCGGGGGTGCCGCGTCAGGCACCCCCACCTCAAGACCAGTGCAGCGCACTGAAGGACCGGAACCCACGGACATGATCGAACTTCAAGACGCGACCAAAAGGGTCGGCAACGTCATCCATATCAAGCCCACAAACCTGACCCTTCAAACAGGCCACTTCAACGTGCTGCTGGGCGCGACGGGCTCGGGCAAGACCTCTCTGATCAAGATGATGGCCGGACTGGACCCGATCGCCTCGGGCAAGGTCCTGATGGATGGGCAGGACGTCACACGGCTGAATACGCAAAAGCGGAAAATCAGCCTCGTGCACCAGTTCTTCGTGAACTACCCGCATATGACTGTCTTCGACAATATCGCCTCTCCGCTGCGCGTGGCAGGTATGGCAAAGTCCGAGATCGAAGGCCGTGTCGAAGAGGCCGCCGACCTGCTTCAACTGCGCCCGATGCTGCACCGCCGCCCACATGAATTGTCGGGTGGACAACAGCAACGTACCGCTCTGGCGCGTGCCATTGCAAAAGAAAGCCGCGCCGTCTTCCTCGACGAACCGTTGGCCAACCTTGATTATAAATTGCGTGAAGAATTGCGCGAGCAGCTGCCCGATCTATTCGCGGGTCGTGGCGCTGTGGTGGTTTATGCCACGTCAGAGCCCGAAGAAGCACTGCTACTGGGCGGATACACGGCCCTGATGGAAGATGGCCGCGTGACCCAATTCGGGCCGACCGCTGACATCTATCGCAACCCTGAGAACATCGCCGCCGCGCGGGTCTTTTCGGATCCGCCGATCAATGTCGCGCGCATCACCGTTTCTGGTGCTCAGGCGCAATTGGCTGGTGGAGGTGGCTGGACTGTTACAGACATGGCCGACGGAGATTACATGGTCGCTGTACGACCCCATCGGGTGACCCCTTTTCGCTCTTCCGATGATGATGTGGAGCTTACCGGCCGCGTGATTGTGACCGAACTGTCCGGCTCGGATTCAAGCGCACATTTCCAACATGGCGATGATGCGTGGGTATCGCTCGCCACAGGTGTGCATCCGTATCAGGTTGGTGAAGATCACAGCTTCTACATGAACCCGGCCCACTGCCGGTATTTCGGCCAAGACGGCAAAAGGGTGGCCTGACATGGCACAGATCAAGCTTTCAAACCTGCGACACAGCTACATGCCGACGCCGAAAGGCCCGGAAGACTATGCGCTGAAGGAAATCGACGTGACTTGGCGCGATGGCGGGGCCTATGCTCTGCTGGGCCCTTCGGGCTGCGGCAAGTCCACGTTGCTGAACATTATCTCGGGTCTTTTGACGCCGTCCGAAGGACAGATTCTGTTTGACGATCGTGACGTGACCGCCCTGCCCCCCGACCAGCGCAACATCGCACAGGTGTTCCAGTTCCCGGTGATCTACGACACGATGACCGTGGGCGAAAACCTTGCTTTCCCGCTAAAAAACCGGGGTGTTGACCCAGCGACAATCAAGCGTCGCGTCGATGAGATCGCCGAGATGCTGGACGTCACGGATATGCTGGGCACACGCGCCTCCGGCCTAAGCCCGGACAACAAGCAGAAGATCTCAATGGGTCGCGGTCTGGTTCGCGATGACGTGAACGCGGTAATGTTCGATGAACCCCTGACAGTGATCGACCCGCATCTGAAGTGGAAACTGCGCTCCAAGCTGAAAGAGCTGCATCAGCGTGTGCAGGCCACGATGATCTACGTGACCCACGACCAGACTGAGGCCCTGACCTTCGCGGACGAAGTGGTTGTGATGCAGGAAGGCGAAGTAGTGCAGATCGGCACTCCGGTTGAACTGTTCGAGCGTCCTCAGCACACATTCGTCGGCCACTTCATCGGCTCGCCCGGCATGAACGTTCTGCCCTGCGAGCCCAAGGGCGACCGCGCCGTGTTCGAAGGTCACGAGGTTATGCTGGAGGGCCCCACCCGTGGCGACGGAGGTCGAACCGATCTGGGCATTCGACCAGAATACGTGGGCTTTGGCGACGCGGGCATCCCGGCACATGTAACGAAAGTTTCGGACATTGGCCGTCACTTCGTAGTTAGTGCCATGGTCGGTAACACCCCTCTCAAGGCTGTGACCGAACACAGCGTGCCCGAGCCCGGATCACAGGTCTTCCTTCAATTCAAACCTGAACAATCCCGCGTCTACCGTGACGGCTGGATCGCAACCGAGGAGCGGGCGCAATGAGAACGGAAAACCAAAGAGCATGGTTCTTTGTCCTACCGGTGCTGGCGCTGGTTGCGTTCAACGCGCTGGTGCCGATGATGACGGTGGTGAATTACTCGGTGCAGGAAACCTTCGGCAACAACCAGTTCTTCTGGGAAGGACTGGGCTGGTTCGAACAGATCCTGCGATCCGACCGCTTCCAAGCCGCGCTGGGTCGGCAATTCCTGTTCACCTTCCTGATCCTGATCATTGAGGTGCCACTTGGTATCATCGTGGCCCTCTCGATGCCGCGCAAAGGTTTCTGGGTGCCTGTCTGTCTGGTCCTGATGGCCCTGCCGATGCTGATCCCGTGGAACGTGGTCGGCTCGATGTGGAACATCTTCACCCTGCCCCAAATCGGTCTTCTGGGATACTTCCTGAATGACGTTCTGGGCATCAACTATGACATGACGCAACAGCCGCTGTCGGCCTGGATCACAGTCGTCGTGATGGATGTGTGGCACTGGACTTCGCTGGTGGTGCTGCTTTGCTACGCAGGTCTCGTCTCGATCCCTGACGCCTATTATCAGGCCGCCAAGATCGACGGTGCCAGCCCGTGGTCGGTGTTCCGCTACATCCAGCTGCCCAAGATGAAAACCGTCCTGACCATTGCCGTACTTCTGCGGTTCATGGACAGTTTCAACATCTATACCGAGCCCTTCGTTCTGACCGGCGGTGGCCCCGGCAACTCAACCACCCTGCTGTCGATTGACCTTGTGAAGATCGCGCTTGGACAGTTCGACCTTGGCCCTGCGGCCGCGATGAGCCTGATCTATTTCGCCATCACGCTGCTGGTCTCATGGCTCTTCTACACTCTGATGACAAAGGATGACGCGCAATGAAGAAGCGGTCCATCATCCCGATCCTCTATATCGCGTTCCTGATGCTGCCAATCTATTGGCTGGTTGCGATGTCCTTCAAGACAACGAACGAGATCCTGTCGGGCTTTTCCCTGTTTCCCCAAACTTTTACGCTGGAGAATTATATCACGATCTTCACTGATCCAACGTGGTACTGGGGCTACATCAACTCGATCACCTATGTGACTCTGAACACAGTACTTTCGGTCTGCGTTGCCTTACCTGCGGCCTATGCGTTTTCGCGCTACCGGTTCCTGGGTGACAAGCAGCTGTTCTTCTGGCTGCTGACCAACCGGATGGCCCCTGCCGCGGTCTTCGCCTTGCCGTTCTTCCAGCTCTATTCGTCGATCCACCTGTTCGACACCTATCTGGCCGTGGCACTGGCGCACACCCTGTTCAACGTGCCGCTGGCAGTGTGGATCCTGGAAGGTTTCATGCGCGGCATTCCGAAGGAGCTGGATGAGACTGCCTATGTCGACGGCTATTCCTTCCCGCGTTTCTTCGTGACCATCTTCCTGCCCAATATCAAAGCGGGCGTTGGGGTCGCGGCGTTCTTCTGCTTCATGTTCTCTTGGGTTGAAATGCTGCTGGCCAAGACCCTGACAGCGGTCGAGGCGAAACCCATCGCCGCAGTGATGACCCGTACAGCTTCCAGCGCGGGATACGAACTGGGTCTGCTGGCTGCCGCCGGAACCCTGACCATCATCCCCGGTGCCATCGTCATCTGGTTTGTCCGCAACTACATCGCGCGTGGTTTCGCGATGGGACGTGTGTGAGGTTCGATATGCGTAAACTTTTTCTCGCCCTCTCCTTTCTTGCCCCATCGACAGCTTTCGCTCAGGCCAAGGCCGGTTGGGGGAATGTCGGCCAACAAGAGGAAAAAGGGTTCTCGTGGACTGATCCGCTATGGCCTGATTTCTGGATGGCTTGGACACCCGCAACTCTGGCCGTCTTCGTGGGCATCTTTTCCGCCATCGCCCTGATCGGAGTGCTCGAGGTTGTAAAATTCCGGGACGGGCTGGAACGTCGTGGTGTTCTGGGCCTCACCACAACTCTGGGCGACCGGTTGTTCATCACACTGCTTGGCTCGGCCTATATCTTCCTTGCCTGGCTCGGGCTGGTGGGACAACCGGTCTGGACGCCGCTTTTCCTGTCGATTGGATGGGGCGTTTTCGTGTTCTGGAAAGTTTAGGCTTTGCGTAAAGGCAAAAGGATGCTTGTCTGGCAGGCACACTAGGTAAAATGGCGACACCGAGATCAATGCGAAAAAGAAAGACGGGAAATCTTCTGACCGAGGTTGAACTTGAGTTCATGAACGAACTCTGGGTCCTCGGGCAAGGCTCGGTACGTGATGTCCTGGATCGTCTGCCGCCGGAGCGCAATCTGGCCTATACATCCGGTGCAACCATCCTGCGGATTCTCGACGAAAAAGGTTTTGTCGAGAGCCGCAAGGACGGCAAGACGCTGATTTACACGCCGCTTCTGGAAAAAGACAGGTATCAGGCAAGATCGCTTCAGAACCTCTCTCGCACATTGTTTGACGACACACCCGCGACCTTGGTCGCGCGACTGGTCGATGATGCGGGGCTGAGTGAAGCCGATTTGGAGGAAATTCGGGCACTGGTAGAGAGGAGACTGCAAAATGACAGCGGTTAAACCGGTTCTCGATGCGTATCTCGAATTGAATATAGTTCTGGCTATGTCGGCTGTAATTTGGCTGGCTGCGCGGGCAGCTTTGTCACGCACTCCGCTGGGCCATAGCTACATTGTGCAACTACGCGCGCTCAAGGCGCTGTGTGTTTGCGTATTGCTCAGCCCACTGTTGGCATTGGGCGCCACTTTAGTTGCCGGCCAGATCTGGCCCGGCCAAGCGGTTGCCTTTGGGGACATCGCCGTAGCTGCCTATCTGCGCGGCGACATTGCGATGCCCGCAACACAGTTCGAAACACTGCTGAATACACGCCAGCGCTGGATTGAAATGATCTTATCCGGAGAGCACCGCCTGCTGACTGCGCTTATTGTAAGTGCCGTATTGCTCTCTGCCGTATTTGCCTTTCGGGCATTCCGTGATGCGCTGGCAATCCGGCACACTGTCCGAACCAGCTTTCTGTGGCGGCGTTCTGCCAAAGTAGACATCCGTCTTTCAGATCGCATCAGCGTGCCTTTTGCAGTTCGTGGATTGCGCCGACGCCATGTTGTTCTGCCAAGCCATCTTCTGGACACGCCACGCGACTTGCGGTTTGCCCTCGCTCACGAGTTGCAGCACGTTCGCGCGCATGACGTCGAATGGGAGTTGGGCTTTGAACTGCTGCGTCCGCTACTATTCTGGAACCCGGCCTACCTGATCCTGAAGTATCAGTTCAGCCGACTGCGTGAGTTGGCCTGCGATCAGTCAGTCGTCACCCGCAAGGGTATCGATTCACGCGACTACACTGCGTGTTTGCTGGATTACTGCGCTCGGACCGTGTCGCGTGGCAGCCCTCGTGTTTTGAATGTGGCACTGGTTTCGGGCGGAAAAGCAAAGCGCGTGCTGCGACAGCGAGTCATCGCATTGGCTGATGCACCGTCAGCCCAATCCCATCTGCCAATGGCCTTTCTTGGACTGACGCTGGTTTTTGCGTTGCTTCTTGCGTTGGGTTCAGCCTCGATCAGGCAAACGCATGACTGGAGCCATGATCGGCTCATGCTGTCAACCGTCGTCAATCTGGAACGGTTGGAAGCACGCAACCAGGGGAACTAATCGGCCAGACAGTTCAGGCTCACCAGCCGCGACGCCCGAACAACGAATGCAGTCGGTTCTGCTCGGTAAATGGCTCGACCTCGGTTGGCCGTGACAGGTTCGAGACTACGCGTCCCACCAGATACCAACCAATTCCGGCGAAGATCACGCCTCCAAAGGCCTGCCCCAACAAAACACCGGATGCCCCGCCCAGATACGAGCCGATGACGACAAAGATCCATGTTCCGATGGTGTGACGCCCCCAATTTATCCACGTGGAATAGATGGGGTGACCCAGATTATTGAAACTGGCGTTGGTGACAAAAATGACCCCATTAAAAAACGCAGCCAGCGCCAGCGGTCCGCAGAACAGATAGATCAGTGTCCGCGTTTCACCCTGAGCCTCGAACAAATCCGCGATTGGGGCGCGTAGCAGAAACAGAACCGCTGCCATGATCAACACATATATCCCGGTGAACTGAACCCCGGCGTAAAAGGCAGACCGGACCCGGTCATACCGTCCTGCGCCAAAGTTCTGCCCAATGATCGGGCCAATGGCCCCCGACAACGCAAAAATGACCGAAAATGCGACGGGCAGCAGCCTGCCGATCACTGCCATACCTGCAACCGCATCTGTCCCATAGCCGGCGATTTCCCGAACCACGATCGCATTCCCAATCGGTGTTGCGATATTTGTTAGGATCGCTGGGACGGCAATTGCACGAACCGCGCTAAAGTCGTCAAACACCTGACGAGGTGATGGTCGCGCAAAGCCATTGTGAACCTTCAAGGCAGGCAACAACGCTGCCCCCAGCATCGTGATTCTCGCCAATACCGACGCAATGGCAGCACCATCCAATCCAAGTCCAACCGCAAAAATTAACACCGGATCAAGAACGGCGTTTACAATGCCACCATATATCGTTGCCATCATGGATCGACGAGCGTCCCCATGCGCACGCAATACAGCCATGCTGGTCATGGCAGCGGCCATAACCCACATAGTTGGCAGAATGATCGAAACATAGCGGGACGCCAGTCTCAGAACCTCCCCCTCTGCACCAAGTAACGACAACAAGAATTCGACGTTCATCATCACCAGCGCTGAAATCACCAAGCCAACTACGATACCCAGGATCGCGACGCTGGACCCGTAGTTTCGCGCCTGTTCAGGCCGCCCTGCCCCCAGTTCGCGCGCAACTAACGCTCCGGCCGCGATGGACAAGCCGATATTGACCGCATTGGTAAAGAACAAAAGCGTACCGGCATAACCGACCGCCGCTGCAAGCGCGTCATTACCCAACATCGAGATGAAGACCATATCAACGAAGTCCACGGCAAAAATCGCCATCAGTCCGATGCTGGTGGTCAACGACATTCTTACGACATGCCGCATTAGGCTGCCGGTTAGAAATACAGCGTGGTTTTCAGATTGGGTTGCCATTCTTGAGATGATTCCTCACTGCCCTGCTCGCAAGCACTCTGCAGAGGTTACCTTACCAACAGCAAGAGGTGCGACAGCTTCTTAGGCGCTGTTTGCTATCCAGATCGGATTCAGTGCGACCACATTGCCTGCCGAAGAAAGCCATGTCAGGTCACATGTCTGGCCCAAAAAGTACAATCCGACGAAGTACATACCGATGACAGGAAATCTGTCTGAACAGATTGGCTCAGGCCTATTGGCGTCGGATCTATCTGATCTCAGCACCCTTATTTTGCTCATGCTATGATGGCATTTTCTGCTGCTTCGCAGTGACAGCAACCTATCTCAATGAGTTCCTGCAATGCTCACTCATGGGACGTTTTGGCACATGAACGGGCGCCTCTGCATACGGCCCAGATTCGACTTTTTGGCTAATTTGTGAGATGCTTACCCTGCCGTTTTTGTTTGGGGTGTGGGGGTATGTTCCAGCTTCGGCTGTATTGGGTATTAGTTTTTATTCTAGTGTTTGGCAATTGGGCGCCTGTTGTTTTTGCGCAAGGTACCGAAAAGCCTGCAATTAATTCTGAAGGCTCGAAGCAGACAGCCGCTTCGCTTCGACAAATCCTTGCGCTGCTAGAAGAAGAAATCGACCGGGCGCAGTCAACCAGAGATAACTTACTCGAAGACATCACCAAAGCCGAAGATGATCTGACCGCGCTGCACGCCCAGATTGCGGAAGTCGATTCTGAGAGGTTGAACCATGCCTCGCGGATCGCCGAGCTGGAAGAAGCCCGAACCCTGCTGACAACTGAGAACGAGGCAAGCGAGGCCGCAATCGTGGCTCAGCAGGCAGAGCTTGTGGATCTTGAGACCAGCAAACAAGAAGCCAGCGTCAGGCTGGCGGAACTCAACGTTCAAATCGAAACCGCTGCAGCAGAGATCGGTAACCTTGAGCAACTGAAACTGGAGATGCGCGACGTCAAGAGCAAGATGGAAGCGGACCAGATGCTGGCCGATCAATTGACAGCAGATGTTGACGAGTTGACGAGAAGCCAGCTTCAGGTCAGCGCCGAAGTGGATGCTCTGAACGAGACACTGATCGGGACCAAAGCCAGCCTGGAAACGGTCTCAACTGAACTTTCCCATGAACAAGGTAATCTGGAAACTCTGAAGGCAGCCGTAAGCGAAACGCAGGCTAAGCTTGAGGCGGACCGATCAGGCCTGTCAAAACTCCAGAAAGAAATTGTCGACGTCACGGCAGAACTCAAGCGCGTTCAGGACGCGGTTCAGTCGCGCAAACAAGAGAAAGAAGCGCTGGAGACACAGATCGTCAGTCGCAACAAAGAATATGAAAGCTTGGCTCAGCAAATCGAACAGACGCGCGCTGAAACAAATGATATCGAAGCAACCTCCCAAAAACTGACTCAACTGGCGCAACAGCGCCGCTCTGCTGAAGAAGACCTGAGCGATCTTAAGCAGGAACTGGCAGCGACACAGGCAGAGTTCGAACAAACTGATGCTGCGCTGACAGAGCTGGCCGATCGCCGTGACACGATGTCCATCGAGCTTGCAACGCTTTCTGCCGTACGTTCGCGCGCTGAACTGGCCGCCCGAGCAGCAGAAGAAGGAAAGGCAGCCGCAGAATCCGAGCTGACAAAGCTGCAAACCAAGCTTGTTTCTTTGCAGGTGGAAGTCACGAACCCTGGGCGGGAACGTGCTGATCAAAAAGCTGTCGCAGAGGAAATTGTGCAAGCACGCGCGACGCTTGAGGATCTGCAAGCTGAAATCGCGAATGGGCAGTCTCAGCATTCCAAAGCACAGTCAGCTCTTGCAGAGTTGCAATCTCAGGCTTCATCTTCGCGAAGTGAGCTTTCCGAGAACGAGGCAAGGCTTAGCGAACTGACCTCCGAATTGCAGACGCTAGCTGACCAACTGCAGGAAGACGAGAAAACGAAAGCAGATCTGACTGCATCACTGGATGATTTGCGTAAAGAGCGAGATCGACTGGATGATGATATCGCCAGTTCCGGCGAAGAACTGTCTCAGTCCCGGCAAACAATCACCCAAGCCAACACTACCCTTACAGAGTTGAAGACTGAAACAGAGGCTGTGACCAAAGAGCGTGACCAAATGGTCGCCTCACTTCAGCAGACCAGCGAAGGGATTACGGCGGCGAAAGAGGAGTTGGATTCGCTTTTGGTTGAACTTGAATCCCGGCGCACAGAGCTCAGCCAGCTAAATACGGAAGTAGCACAGGCAAATGAGCAAACCGCCGCGACCAACACCGCATCGCAATCTCTGGAAGATATCAACACTCAGCTTGCCGACGCCAAATCCGAACTGAGTGAGATACAGCAGGAACTCGCACTTGCCCGTGAGGAACTGAACCGGCTGATCGCAGAGGCGAGCGAAGCCGAAGCACGGCGCGATGCAGCGGCGACTCAAGTTTCCGAACTCGAGGAGGAACGAGCAAAAGCTACACAGGAAGTCGAGAATGCTCGGGCACAGCATTTGGACAATCAGGCTGTTCTTTCGGAATCGGAAACGAATGCAGCCAACGCTCGGGCAGAACTTGATTCATTGCGACAACAGGCTGCAGCCTATCGTGACGAGCTTGCAAATCTGGCCGCCAGTCTGGAAGAACTGGAACGTCGTGCTGTCGAAGCGGATTCCAGATTTTCGTCGCTGACCGATGAACCGCAGGAGGATTTGACCTCGCCAGCTGCAGTCGATGCAGCGACCGGCTCCCTGCCCGTTCCAAACATAGGACAATCTACTGATGCCATTCGCGCCATACTGATCGGCGCTCCTGGGCTGAGCGATCTGCCGATAGAAACACTTGATAACCTTATTGCCGATCTCGCCAGCGGAACATGTGCTGTTGATGCACTGGAAGCCGCTACCGGTGAGATCAACCGGCAAACCCTGTTGCATTTGGTCCGGTCCGGAGAGTTTTGCTGATTTTTTTGTTATTTTCGAGGGAGGGTAAGATGAATTTATTCAAACTGGTTAATGTCCTCACCAGAACGGTGTTTCCAATGGTGCTGGGGCTGGCCATACCGGTATCCGCGTCGGCATTTGAGCGGAACATTCTGACCGGTGGCCCCACCGGGACATATATTCAGATCGGCGGCGACATGAGTGACCTTGCTTCCGCTTGCGGTATCGAACTCAATGTCCGCGAAAGTGCGGGATCGCTGGAGAATTTTCTGGGGGTTCGCAAGCGCCGCCACACCCAGCTTGGGATCGTACAGAGTGACGTTCTGGAGTACCTGAAGACCTATTCAAGCGAAGACCCCGAGATCGCCCGCGCGATTTTCGGCGTCCGCATTGCCTTCCCGCTGTATAACGAGGAAGTTCATATTCTTGCTAAGCGTGACATTAACTCCTTGTCTGATCTTAACGGTCGCCGCGTGGCGGTTGGCGTAGAGGATAGCGGAACATTTCTGACCGCGTCACTCGTTCTGGATCTCGCTGGCGTGGTGCCTGCCGAGCGTCTCACCATCAATGCCGATACGTCACTGCAAATGCTGCTTGATGGTAGTATCGATGCGTTTTTCTACGTTGCCGGGGCGCCCACCAAGATTTTTCAAACCGATCAGATCGACCCTGAAAAGCTGCATCTTCTGTCGGTCACGGATCCTACTTTGGCAGCGGTTTACACTCCGTCAAAGATCGAGGCTGGTACCTACCCGTTCCAGACCGAAACAATCGACGTGGTCGCGGTAAAGGCCGTTTTGATGACATACGAATACGATCGTGCGCGCAACTCATACCATCAGGAAAGCTGCAAAGCGGTCGCGGATGTGGCCCATCTGATTGCAAAAGAGTTCCAGACACTGCAGCAATCCGGCCATCCGAAATGGAATGACGTGGACCTGAATGACATACCGCCGGGCTGGAACATTTCGGAATGCGTCAATCTGGGGCTTAGCGAAGACTACGAACTTGCCTGCGGTCCCGTCGTGTCGTCGGGGCAGCCCAGTATCGAAAGCGAGGCAAACACCGCTTATCGCAACAGAATTTGCGCCGTAATCGGCTGTTGATCAATCGAGAAAGGCTCGGCAAAGCGGTAACGCCTAGTTCGCACTGATGTCTACCCAAGGCGATACCGCTTCTTGCCCGCCATGTTCATCAATCGCGGCAACACGCCATTGCTGCGCATCCGTCGGTACCATCAATCGCACCGCTGATAGCTCTAAATCTGGCACGTCGAGGATCACGCTTCCTTCTGGCGAGGCGACCTCGATACGGTAGGCAGACGGATCCGGCCCCTCCCCACTTGTCCAGACAAATTCAGCAACTCCGTCGGCCGACAAGTTCGAAAAAAGCTGCGTTGGTTCTGTCAACGCTCCACTCTCGTAGTTTGAGTGCAGATCGTTGAGCCGGTCGACAGCGCCACCTATTTCCGGGGCAGCCATCTTGTACCAAGCCCTGGCCAACGCAAGATCCACAGGCACGCCTTCACCCGTTTCGTAAATCTGGCCAAGATAATAAGCGGACCTATCATGCCCGGCCAACGCCGCTCGGGCATAACTGGCGACCGCAGCATCGGCGTCAGTTCCCGCCAGCCGGAGCGCGGCTTGATACAGGCCGCTGGCGCTGGGATCGACCTCAGCTATTACATCCGACAGTCTTGTGACACGTGCTTGGGCCTCGATAGCCTTCTGAATATCTCCACCGACTTCAACACTATTGCCAGCCGAATTGATTCCCGGAAGATTCTGCGGGGTTGCTTCGCTCTCTCCGATCAATGACGACCGATACCCATCAAAGCCGCTTGCTGACATCAACAGATATGCTGCGGTCGTAACCGTCGCCAACCCCAGCAGACCGATCACAACTGCTGTTTTTTGGCCAAAAAAACGTGTGATCCCCTGAGTGTCATGAGGTTTGGAAAAACCTGCCTTAGGTGAGAACTGCGCATCAGTTCCAACATGGTGAGCAATGGCTTGTGCACCTAAGCCCGCGGACGCCAGTGGGCTTAACCCGTTCGATGGAGGTTCATCTTCGACCAGTTTTCCGGTCTTATTGCTTCTGATATCGGCAGCAATATTGCGAATGCTGTCGCGATCTATTTCGGTCAGATTGCTCTCATCCAAAAAATGGCGAATTCCATCGCAGATAATATTTATTTTGGCAGGGATTCCGTTCGTCTGCAGAAACATCTCTCTCACAGCGTCGTCCGTAAGGCCGAGATCGCTGAAACCAAGCGCAACCAGATTTGCCCGCGCATATCCTCCCACATCTTCTTCGCTCATCACCTCCAGCATAAATGCAGGACCGGTGAGATCTGGCTGTGTATTCGACAAAATATCAGCTAGATTGGTGCTCCCAACGAGTACGAGCTTCAACTTGGGTCGTGTGCCCGCGCTTTCGTCGCACATCGAGCACAAATTACCGAGATATGTGTCAGTTAACTGGTCTGCATCATCTACAACCAAAACCGGAAATCTCTGTGCTGCATGAAGCGAGCCCAAAAGACTCGTTAATTCGTTTTGATTGCTTTCAATATCATCGGAGCGAGTTCGCTTAGGGTCAAAAGCCGACAACACGTCCGAGTGCACGTCACCCGTGAGGTGTTGAGGGTCGAGAATTGCTGCGATTGTGAAGCCGGGGGTTTTTGCCGCGATCAATTCTTGAACCAGCCGGGTCCGCCCTGTTCCGGAGCGCCCCCCAAAAATCGTAAGCGGGGCGCGACTCGTCGCTGCAAAACGCAGTCGTTCGAACGCTAGTTTGTGAACCTGGCTCCAATAAATCTTCGCGGAGTTCTCTGGTCCGGACTTCGCGCCTAAAGATAGTTCCGGTTGCGCCTTGGTGCCTTCCATTTCCCCACTCGCTATAAATTCTTAAAAACTCACAAATCTGGCCCATTCTGAGTCGCGGACTTCGCCGCTCCCTAAAAACCGGGGGCGCATCCGTCGATACGGCAAAGATGCGGGTGTCTCACATCCTGCTCATTCTGAATCATCAGTTTATTATCATGGGTCGGCAGCACCGGTTATTTTGCCGGAAAACAGGAAAAAAATCTAGGATCGCGATGGTTGTGTTCCAGGCGCGCAAATCACAAACGAATCACAAAGCAAGTCCAGATCCTGAGAGCGCGAAAAAGGAACAGAGGTGGTCTTGGGACAATTTATCGGAAGAAACGCCAATATCGAGCGTCTTGGTGGCTAACTGTGGTCGTAAGCTTCGCCTAGTTTCTTATGGCGGGGAGACAGGGATTCGAACCCTGGGGACGCTCTCACGCCCAACGGTTTTCAAGGCTGGCGCTGATTTAAGCCCTTCAATGGGTTGGCTTAATTGTTTCCCATGACAAACCATGAACAAGGGGCGAACGTGGGAAACACGCTCATGCACCTCATCGTGAGCGAGGCAAACCTTGCAAGTAGACGGGGTAGGACTCGGTTTCTCCAATACGTTGAACACTTCACGATTGAAGAATGAGTGAAACTCGAAGGCAGCGCTCGACTATAAAGTGTTGAACAAAAGCCTGTTTTTCATGCTAACTTCTGTACAGAATCATATTTTAATGGTGTTTTTCATGCGGTTATTTGCCAAAGTAATGCTATTTCTTGTCGCTGCTGGATGTGCATTGTATCAGTCTGAGCCTACCAACTTTAGCGGTGAAGCGAGTGCAGATCTTCTGAGCGTCGTGGCGTCAAGATCGTTTGCCGGTCCGAATGAGTTTCCACCAAGCAAGTTTGCCGCATACGGAATTCTCGCGTTTCCGACAGATCCAAGTTTCAACGCTTCAAATCGAAAGAGGTTCTCTCGTTTCTGTGATGCCTATTCCAGCGCCATACCTTCAACTGAGGCATTTCTGGCCCGCGGCATACCAACCTCTAAGCAAATGGTGACTGTATTGCCTGTGGCAAACCAAGAAGTTGCCGAGCAAGCCAATCAAGCTTCAAAGAAAGAAGGATGTTTGCTTGCCAGTCAAAACTACGGCTTGATCCAAGCGCAATCAGCCATAGAAGAAGCCAATTATGCCGCCGAAAGAACCGATGGCGTCGGGAAGTTGACTGGGCGAGGCCCTTTTCTGATCGCTTGGTCACCAGGTTCAAAGAAAGGCTCCAGAGACACGATTGTTTTGGTTGCTGACCTTAGCAATTCAGCAACCAACGAACAGATTTCCGCAGACATGCGCTTGTGGGCCGAAACGATTCAACTTCGACCTGACCTGTGGCGGCGCGGATGGAATCTTGAGGGATTACGATTGTCAGCGCAGAGATGGGTCGATCGAAGAGCCACCGGTATACTTGAGGTATTGGGGGAGTATCTTCCAGGATGAGTAAGCTCGGTAAAGTTCTTTTTAGCGGAATCGGTGGGTTTGCAGTCGGACTAGCGATCGTAACTTGGATCGGGGTAAAGAATGATACGAACTACTATGCAGTTTTGAGTATCTTCACCATTTTGGGGACAGCCATAGGAGCCGTCGTATTCCCGAAGTAGACTAACAAAAAGTCGGTTGAAATTGAACTCAAGCAAGGCCGCCCACTACCTGAGGTAGGGTGCGCGCATTGGGTTTTGAATTCTATCGGCTTTGTTTTGTTGCAGTGACTTAGCTGATTTTGCTCACACAAACACAACAAGAACGTATAGTGAAGGTGTGAGTAAGCCTTATTGAGCGCAACAGGTGTTGTTTCTGTCAGTTCATCGAAACCTGTATGTACGTCTCGAGTGTGAAATTTGAGGATCTGAGTATTGGCCTTCACTGAAGACGACGCCCGCGCATTTATCGAGGCAAACAAACACCACATCGACCGATTAAGACGGGCAGCAGCAAATCTAGCGACGATCCAGCAGGTAGCTTATTATCATCAACGTTTTCTAGACATTATCAACGACAGTAAAGTGTTTGTTGAGAATGACTTAGCTCTAGAAGCCGAGGCCTACGTCACTACAGTTGTCATCTCATATGGCCGCCTGTTTTCAGAAAGCAAAGGTGTCTCCGTGTTCAAAAGGAAGACGGTGCCCAAACACCTTTTGCCATTTCACGATGAAATCATCTCGCTGCGAAACGAGAGATATGCGCACCACGGCGATCATACGACAACTGCTGCGGAGCTTGGTCTATGTGTGTTTGAAGAATACGTCGATGTGGAAATCCATTGGAAGTCGGCTCTTGTTGTAGAAGGTGCTAAGCAATGGACTGAGTTGTTCAATTGGTTCAAAGACTTTTTGAACGCATCGATAGCCAAACAGCTTAAGTTTCTGTCCGCTACATCTGGTAAGGATTGGCCGCCAACTTTATCTGAAATGACTTTGAATGAGATCGAGGTTGTTTGATGCGGTGACGATCAAATCTAGTCCTGCTCGATTATCCGTTTGACCTCTGCCTTCGGAGGGCAGCGCTAAAGGCTTTGTTCGCGCCAAAACCCCCGTTTGTTCTCGTTTTCGACCCGTCTCGAACGGTTTCGAGAACGGGAAACGGGGGCGAAACGTGGGCCACTCCCCATTTGTTCCACTTTCTAGTGTTGCACCCATCGCCCCAATGATCGCTCCAACGTCAAAATTGATTAAAGAGCCGGGGTAGCGACATATGCGCTCCCCCGGTTTGGTATTAGCCAATATCGTGCGAGCAACTTCCAACGCCAAAGCCGCGAAAGCGCACTTCTCCGACATTGATAGTCCCCGCCACCAATGGAAAACCCTCATTGGCACCTCCTATATGGAGGCCGAACCGGTTCGGCAGAAAATGAAGGCTCTAGAAGCCCGCTATTTGATGGGGGATTTTACGTGCCACCACACGAACAGCGGTTTACGTGGCGCAGGCACGAAACAAACAGCGGTTTACGTGACGCTGGCACGACAGAGACCAAAGCGTTTGTCAGTCCCTAAAGCCAAAGCTAGGCATCTATAACGAAGACTGCAAGATCAGATACAGTGGCAATCCAGCTATTTTTTCAAATGCGCTTCGGTCAGTTTTGCCGAATGATCCGCTCTAAGCGGCTGTCCATACGCTCGACCGCATTTAGAATGCCGTCGAGCTTTTCATCGAGCCGGGCTGCACCGTTTTCGATAACCCGGATTGCAGCCTCTTGCCTGCTGTTGACGGCGCGCTCGCGCTCGAAATCTCGCTCTAGGACGAGAACACGGTTGTTTACTGTTGCTGACCACCAAATAGCTGCGAAGCTCTGCAAGAGAATGGTGCATATGAGGGCAATCGGAACTTTGCGGTCTACACTCCAGTGCTTTTTTTCCGCCTCAACTTTGTCGGTCATGCTCACCCTCTGATTTCACGCGAAGCCTCGATTTCAACCACCCTGCCCGAGACGCTTTGCGGTTTCCTCTGGCGGTTCCCTAACTCGGACGCTCCGCTCGAACGGACGTTGAATAGCCACTTTCCGAAATAGAGTGCGACGCCGAGGTCACCAGCCATTCACCGACAGCGGCCGAGCTGAAATTGATCGGCAGCACCTTCCCCTCTGCCACGATCGAGGGATTGCCCGGCAGATCAATTTCCAGCGTCTCTCGCGCGCGGCTTGCCCGGCGGGCTTCCGATTCCGCGATCGCGCGGGCTTCTGCCTCGGATCTGAACCGCTGGCGCAACCGGCGCACCGGCTCTTTGTCGCCGTATCGCACTTCGAGATCCTCTTTCGCGCCGAGATCCCGATACGTGGCAATGACCGAACCCGCCGCCCCGCCCAGCGATCGGCGCATTGTCCAAGATGACACCTGCTTTTCAGCGAGCGTGATTGTCGGAGTGGTGCCACCCGAAGCCTTGCGACCATCCCCGCGACGGCCGACAAACAAAACACCCCCGGCCGGTTTCGCCACCAGATCATGAGCAATGGCGATACGGGTCAGAACTGACAGGTCGCTTTCGTCGATCTGATCGATATGACCAAGGACCAATTTGCCCGCCGCCTCGGTCACCCCGCTTTTCAGGTTGTTCTCGGATGCGATCGACTGCACGAGGGCTTTTAAGGTGGTCCCTGCAGCCCATGAGCGCGTTTTCTGCTGCTGTATCGGTGCGAGCCCGTTCGTTGTCTTTCCCTGAGCTTTAGCGCGACCAGTGACGCGGATCTTGCGGGGCGGGGTCGACTCTTCGATTTCATCAGCGATGAACAATCCCATCGACTTGAAGCTGCCAAGATAGCCGAGCGCGATTTCGATCTCTGCGCCTGGATCTGGCATCTGAAAGCGCGAGGCGGCCGAGACATTCGAAAACACGACCTCGGCCGCATCTGACACAAAGCCCGCTACATCGGTAACGGTGACCGATGAAATCTGTTTGAACGCTAGGCTCGATAGTGGCGCACCATCGATCACGACGCGCACCAACGGCTTGAAGTCTATCAGCCCCATAGCTGCTCGGTCTCTGAAGGTGTTTCGCTCGACAGATCCGGCAGAAGGATTTTCACCCCGGCCGAGAACTTAGCGCCACGCGCAGCAAGGCCCGGATTGGCTGTCAGAACGGCCTCAACCTTTCCGCCTGCCGTGTTGCCGTAGTGAGCGAACACGATCTCGTCGAGAACATCGCCGTCTTTAGAATGGTAGTAGTGATCTGAGACCGCCGTCATAGCGCGAGATCCTCATGCTGAAATCCTGCCTTTGCGGGATGCCTTGAGCCGCAAACACCGTTTGCCCTTCCGTGATCGATTCAGCGACCCACAAGCCGAGAATGCGACCCAGCCCCGAGACCAGCGGCAAAGGCACTCCGATGCTGCCCTGAGTGCGTAGTTTGTCGATCTGACCGATGCCGCCTTTGAAATGCGGATAAATTACCCCGGCAACCTCGATCGCATCCGGACCAAACCCGGTGAACTGCAACGCATCATGCGCGCCAATGCGAGGTTGGCGGGCCCAGCGATACTCGGTCGACCTGTCGAGCTGCTGATAGGTTGCTGTGTCGATTTCGAACTGAAACCGCCCGAATTGCATCATTACCTCGGCCATGCGTCACCTACCCATCGGCCCGATATCCGGAACCCGGTCATAAAGTGCATTTCCGGCTGCCTTTCGTTCACGCCGTTCAATCTCGCGAATGACATCGGCAGCGGTTGGGCCGGTCGGATAAATGTTGTGCGTGATGTGCTGCACCACGCCACCGCCACCACCGGCCCGACGCCCCTGCCCGCCGCTTGAAGGCTGGGAAAACAGTTGATTGATCCACGCAGTCCGTTCGGCAAGCTGGCGCGATGCCCGGTTATTGGCGATATACCCAGCCCGGTTTTCAAAGCGCAGCTCAGGCCCCTTTTCACCGACCATGATAGGCCCGGCAGAAAACGCACCACCCAAAGCAAAGCGCCGGTTAGGTCCCAGCCCGTTCGGTGCCTGGCTCGCATTGGTTGCCGAATTTGAGGCGTCACCACCGCCAAACCACGAGCCCACGGTATCAGCGACAGATCCACCGGCATTCTGCATCCACCGCAAGCCATCCATAACCGGTTGGATCTTTTCCAAGACCCATTCGAACTTTTCCCCGATCCAATCCAGAACAGTACCCAGAGAGGTTTGCAGGGTCCGCCAGGCATCGCCGATGCCTGCAACCCCGGTTTTCAAACCGTCGATCAGGGGCTCGGCCGCATTGTCCCAAAGCCAGAGAAACTTTTCACCCATCCACTCGATGACGGGTTTCAGATAAGGCTCGATCTTTTCCCAATTCTGATAGATCAGAGCTGCACCCCCGGCGATGACGGCAATCGTTGCCCCGATCGGATTTGCCACCATCGCCGCACCAATGGCCCGAACAACCCCCACGACAAGCGGGCCCGCTCCAACCAACGCCCACATGGCTCGCCCCAGACCAAACACCGCCGAGCCGAACTTTAGAACCGTGCCAATCGTTTTGCTCGCAAGAACTCCGCCGATCACGATTCCGAAGTTTTCCCAGCCCCCGACCATTTCGGCGGTCTTTCCGATCACCTTGCCGACAACAGAACTCACTTGCCCCATGCCCTTGAACACCTCGCCGATGATCGGCAAGGCGCGCTCGACCCCATCGGCGAAACTCTCGGCCCATTGCTGCACGTCACCGCGGTTATCGACCAGCGCGTCACCAACCCGGCGCATGGCTTTGGTCACAACCGGCATCAATTCCGCACCGACCGTGTTTTTGAGGCCCTTCATCACGAGCTGGGTGTCGAGCAAAGTATCCTGAAACACTTCGGCGTCACGCGCAGCCTGTTCCGACAACACATAGCCCGTGCGCCGGGCGTCTTCCTGCAGTTGACGCAAGCCCTTAGAGCCACCGCGCAGCATATTGATCATGCCCACGCCAGAACGGCCGAAAATGTCATTGGTGATCGCCGCACGTTCGGCCGCTGTCTCGACATTCCCCATGCGATCGGCAATCAGCCCAAGCGCCTCATCCGGCGACAATTCGATCAGATCTTTCGCCGACAGGCCCAGCTCTTTGAGTGCATCTTTGGCGGTGCCCTTGCCCCCAGCAGCTTCGCCAAGGTTCTTTTGCATCTTTTCGAGCGCGGTATCGAACGCGCCGGTCGCAACCCCCGATCGCTCGGCCGCATAGCGCAGCTCCTGCAATTGGGTAATGCCGATGCCCAGCTTGTCAGCCGTCTTTGCCACATCATCGCCCAGCGAGGCCGTAGACGCCGCCAGACCAAACACCGCGCCACCGGCCAAGGTCGCCCCCACCACGATACGATGAGACGTGCGGCCGATCTCGGTTCTCATGTCGCGGAATGTGGACCCAACCCGGGACGAGGCCTTGGCGGCATCGTTCCAGCGCTGTTGAGCCCGGCGCAGATCCTTTAGGCGGCGCTCTAACTGCTCATATTCTCGATCGAGATGTTCGACCGACTTGCCCTCGCGCTCCAAAACACGGCGCTGTTTGGCAAGCTCCTTTTGGCGGATCTCCACTGCCCGAATGGAATCGCCAACCTGATTAAGTCCGGATTTCAGAACGCCGATGTTCTTTTTCACCGACTGCTCAAGCACCGAGCCGATGGTGATCGAGGCGCTAAATTGTTTTTTACGGCTCATCTTTCGGCAGTCCTTCAATCCACCAGACAAGGCGGCTGGCCGGTAGTGCCAAGATTTCCGCCTTGCTCCAGCCGGTATAGCTGGCGAGTTTTAGCGCCCCGTCCCGTACCTGCTCGGGCGTTAGGACAAAAAATCCTGATAGGCCGCCTGCAGGCGCATGTACTGGCGCAACTTGAACGAATTGATCGCATCGGGCGACTGCTCGGTCAGGTTGGCAAACAGCATCACCTCGGCCTCTTCGGGGTCGGCGGCCTGTTTCTGCGCGAGGGCTTGATCCTGAACGCTCGGCTCGCGCATGACCAGTTTCTTGATTTCGGTCCCATCGATCTTGAGCGGCCGATCCTCGAAATCGATCAACATCGAGCCGTCGTCTTGTTCTGTGTGATAGGTCTTTTTGGTCAATGTTTTGCCCTCGGTTCTATTGTGGTGAGTGTGGCGGGCGAGTCTTTCGTCTCGCCCAGATCCGCTTAGAGGCCGATGTTGCGGCGATGTTCG
Source organism: Ruegeria sp. CE12 (assembly GCF_056537525.1). Taxonomy (NCBI): domain Bacteria; kingdom Pseudomonadati; phylum Pseudomonadota; class Alphaproteobacteria; order Rhodobacterales; family Roseobacteraceae; genus Ruegeria; species Ruegeria sp. CE12. Next base: position 358,410 of record NZ_JBQFRS010000001.1, read on the forward strand.
GCGAGCTGGTCGACTCCGTTGACGATCCGCACCATGTTGATCTTGTCGATTTCGTTGATCACGCGGCCGTTGTGGATCTCTCGGTAATAGCGCAGCGAGATCGACGGCGTCAGAGCGGGTTTCTTACCCGATCCCCAAGTGCCTCGGGCGAGCTGAATCACCTTGCCTTGCATTTGGTGCTGAACCGGCTTTGTCGTGCCGTCCAGGCTTTCCAGCGAGCCGCGCGCGGTAAGCTGAACCGGAGCGCCCTTTTTCAGCCCCCACAAGGCCAATACGTCGGCATCGTATGAGGTCAGGACAAACGAACAGGTCAGCTTTTCGAGCCCCATGTCGATATCAATCGGGGCATCCATGCCACCGCCTCGGAACTCTTCGGTTGCAACAACCAGATCCGGTGGGCTGTATTCCTCGATCTTGCCCGCATAGCCACGGCCATCGACGATGAGGTTCAGATATTTAAGGATGTCTTCGGCAGCCATTAGTTGAACACCTCCTCGATATAGTCGTTGATCAGGTGCGAGCGGAACGTGATGTGCTCGGCCGGATAAACGGGAGTGAAGTCAAAGTTGAAAAAGATCTTGCCGAGCTGGATATTCGACGGCGAATTGAGATCCGGATCAGCCCAACATTTGCCGCCGAGAATTGCGCCCAATGCGACCATGTCCCGAAGGTAGTTGTTCACGCCCTCGGTCACGTCTTCGACATAGGTTTTGGTGATACCGCGATCGACTGCCCACAGGTGGTTGCGCAGCAATGAATCGTTGAGGATATCAGCAGTGCGGCGAACACAAAGGAAATGCCATTTCGTATCGGCCGTAAGCGAGCGGTTGCCCCAGAGGCGATAACCATTCTGACGAATGATCGTCGCGACCTTGTTCTCGTTCAGCAGATTGGCCCGCGCGCTCCGATCGCCAAGCTTGAAATCGATCGACCGCGATAGGCCGATAATGCCGTTCATGAGTTCATTTGACGGCGATTTCCAGAAACCGACCTCATTGTCGACGCGGGCGATAATGCCAGCAACGCGGGACGAGGCGGGCTGATCGACGATGTTCGCGCCGATCTGCACCTTGACCCACGGGTCGACCACAAGGACGCGATCAGACCCGAAATCACCAGCATAGGTGTAAGCGTCTGTATCCGTAGTGTTTGGACCATCTGCAATGATGACCGCGCGCAATTTGGTGGCGATGCCGATCAACTCAGAAACAACCGGGTTCGCGAGACTGCTTGGCCGCTGATGCGTGAAGCCAGGCGCGATTAGGATGCGAGGTGAGAAACCAACAACGCTTTCAGCGCCAACCAGCGCATGAACGCCCTCGAAATTGCCGTTGCCTGCATTTACCCCACCGATGACATTCGCAAGGGTCTCGGCTTCGTTTGCGCCTTCGTCAACACGAACCACAACCACCACGGCCCCGATCTGGTCAAAGATCCCGTCCATCGCGGCCGGTAGTGTGCCGTTGCTGTTGCCGGTGGTATCCAGCCCGGCCGCCTCACGGCGCGAACCAGCCACCAGAACGGGTTTGTTCAGAGGGAACTTGTCAGCATCGGCATCGGGGGCAGTCCCCACGATACCGATAACTGAGGATTTGACCGTCTGGATCGGTCGGGGGCCGGCGTCAATTTCAATGACCTCGACGCCGTGCAAAAACTGATTGGACATGCTGACCTCATGCTCGGGCGTTGCTCTTGGTCAGAGAGTTTCATGTCACGAACCGCCTTTCCTCTGGCGGTTCCCCCACCTAGTCGATTTCGATTCCGAGTTCGGCAGCCAGCGACAACGCTTGAGTTTTGCCCGCTTCGAGAATGGCCTCGAATTTGTGCGGATCCGGTTCAGCTTCCAATTGATCGTCCAGTTTGACGCGCAGACCCGTGGTTCGCGAGATCACCGCTTCATAAGCATCAGCCTTGGCAATGATCTTTGCCGTAACTTCCGCCTCGGTTCGGCCCGATGTCAGCGCTTCCCCTGCGATCATGGCTGCCTGATCCGGTCGGGCCGTACCTTCATCTACGGCGCGCGCAGCCTCGGCCTTGGCGGGCCAGCTCGCCCGCTCGAACTCGGGCACGTTTCCGGCGATCTTGTTCAGGAATCCATCGATCCAATTGACCATTGCCAAACGGGCCGCTGCCAGATCCGGAAAGAGTGGAATATCCGGTTTCTGCGTTAGCGCCTCATCTGGAATGGGCCCCAAAAACTCGACACGCTTCTCTTTGCCCTCAGCCGTCCAGTAAAGCGCGCCTCGATGGTCTTCAACTTGCGACCAGGCACCATCCTTGAACACTCGCGCACGGCCCGGCTTCGCTTCGGGCGGGGCGATCAAGGTCGCATATCCCGGTACCATCGGCGTTTTATCCTTGGGGTCGATACGCGCCTCTGTTTCAGCCTGAAACTCGCCGCTGATTGGGTGATAGTGATAGATGCTTGTCATGGGACTTAACCTCAGTATTTGATGCAGAACATCAGCGCGACGTTGCGAACACGCGCGGCTGAGTAGTAGTCATTCCCGACTTGCCCAACATCATTTCGATTGGCGATAGAGTGGAAGATTTGGGTTGTGATTTCTGCAGCTTCCCATCCGGACAGTCTGGCGGCTGCAACATCCGACCATTGGTGGAGCTGTAGCCCGTCAATATCATGCGCAACGTGGCTACCGTGCTGAGAACTGCCCAAAGCCCGCCCAGTATCAACGCCCCGTCCATTGTCGAAGCCGCGCAGATACTCGCCTCGCAGATCTGGCAGATTGAAGGTGTTAGACCCATCGCCTGCGCCAAAGGTCGTTCCGATCTTGCCAAACAGTGGCGCGTATGACGTCCGACTGATGGCGGCCCCGTCGCATTCATGCCAGCCTGTGGGCGGGGTCGAATATGCAAAGGGCATTACGATCCCAACCGGCGACGCGGTGTTGATCATCGCCAAAATTGTGGCTGCAAAGTTCGGATCATCGTTAAGCGCTGCGGCGAGTTCGTTCAGCGTATCGAGCGCCGGATCTGCACCGTTCAGAATGGCGTCCAGCCTATCTTTCAACCATTTGGTGCGATCGGCGAGCTGCTGGGCCTGCACGTTGGCAATCCCTTCGCCCAGCGGCAGATTGGGCGGCCCACCAACAACCGGATCTTGTGTCTCGATCTGGTAGATACCAGCGGGCCATTGGTTGGTTTCTGTTAGATTTGCCATCAAGCGACTCCGTGCGTGAATTGCCCGTCGTACTTGATGCGGGCGTTATAGGTGTTGAGTGCTTCGGTGAAGTCGAGCGCCTTCAAATGGCACCGGGCCGGTGCCACATTCTTTAGGATTGCCCGCACCTGAGCGGCTTGCTCGATCGTGATAGGCCGCGTCAGGCGCACCCTGTATTCTGCCCAGTGATCGGGCTCGGAATAGTTGATTGCGCCATCAAACTGGTGGATTCCATCGTATTTTTCCCAGCCGTGCCGCTCGATCACCTGCGCCTCACCATACCCAGCGGCCACCAGTGCATTTTTGACCGATGCAATGGTGCCTTTGCGCCGATGCACTTCAATAGAGTTTTCGATCGCCGCACGCTTGGCGTCCTCGGACCATTCGGCGTTCCAATCATCGACAGAGAATGCCCACGCCAGCCAAGGCAAAATGTTCGCCGGGCATGTCTGGGGGTTCCAAAGTCGGGTTATGGGGTCGGCAAAATCCTCATGTCGCGCGGAAAGCTGTTCCAGCTCCAATTCGATCGGCTGGGCATTTGGCGGCAAAATGGTCGGCAGATCAGACATTCGTACCACCATTTGTCACGGTAATCTCGGTGCAATAGGCGGCTTGCGCCGATGATACCGCGATATCAGCCGCCGGGCTGTTCAGCACAACGTTTTGAACCCCTGTTTGGTGCAGTGCTGCATGTAGTCCGGAAACCGTAATATCGCGGCCCAGCAGATGATTGCTTTGCACATAGTTATTTAACGCCTTCAAGGATGCCTGGCGCACAACCTCGGCGTCGGGGCCTTCATACATGATCAGCGTCGCGTCGACGGTGTAGGAAAGAATTTCGGCACTCTGGACGGTCACAAGATCCGTAAGCGGCCTGACCTTTTCCTCGTTCAGCTTGGCGGCGACAGTGGTCAGCAGCTCGGCGGCGCTGGTGCCGTCGCCATCCTTTGAAACAACCGTTACGACGACTTCACCCGGGACCGGAGATTCAACGCCGATATCTTTGACCAGCGGCGAGGCTGACAGACCCCAGAACACATAGGCACCTCTCGCCCCTGCGGTCGTAAAGCCCTCAAGCGCGAGCTGCACCCTTTGGCGCAACCGGCCGTCATCTTCGAGTATTTCAGGGACAGGTGGCACCGCATCCGGATCGGCCGCCTGCACAACCGCCCTCTCAACCCCAAAGAACGCCGCCAGATGATCGAGCTGCGCCCCGCTCGCAAAGGCAAGCATGTTCCCCCTACCCGCGTCGTCGACCTCAGCGCGCAACAGCGTTTCGCGATAGGCCCACGCTTCCAGAACCTTGACGATTGGCTCGCTTTCCAGATCCAGAACCGGCCCTAAACCCGGCTCACGCTCGATCAGCCACGCTTGGATTTCAGCCAAGATCGGCTCAAAGCCCTTGCGATCAATAATCGTAGGCGGTGCGAATTTTTCCAGATTGATGGCCGTGAACGCACTCATTCGATAACGATCCCTTCGAGCTGAAAATCGCAGCCGTCCGCAAGGTACTTGCCGACAAGATCAATGACGATTTTTCCGGGTTCAAACGAGCGGAGCGAAACACCCTCAACCAAAACCCGGGGTTCCCAAGTCATGATGGCCTCGGCCGTTGCCGCGATAATTTCCAGCTTTACCGACGAGGAAAACGGGGCATCGATCAGCTCGAACAGGCGCGAGCCATACTCACGCCGCATCACCCGCGACCCTAAAGGCGTGGTCAAAATATCTCGGATTGACTGGCGCAGATGCTCGATGCCGCCAAGTTTCCGACCAGAGGTGGCGCTGATCCCGTACATACGGCGAAACTGCCGCATATCTTTGACCCTTTCCTCTGGCGGTTCCCCCTGTCGTCAGCCGAGTGAAGGTGTTTCTAAGAAGTTTGCCCATCCCGTGTTTGGTGCCCCAGAGTTTCCCTCGGCATTCTATTTCGGATCAAGATCTTAGACTGAGTTGTTTAACACCAAGACGGGACGAAGCTTCTTAAGTTTCCAACTCTTTCGCACGAATGCGGACACTCAACGAACTATGGGCAATCAAGACACTATCAGCGTTTCAGTAAACAGATAAAGACCTCTGATGGCTGAGACCAATGCCAAGAGCGCGGAGTATGACACAATGCAGTATGCCCTCAACAAAGGTTGCGTGAAGGGTCGAAAAGACGCAGATATGAGGTTGATTTAACTCAACAATAAGAGAAACAGGATTCAAGGTGACGGATCTAATGAGTGTATTCACTTCAAGCACATCAGGTCTTCTTGCACTTTTGGCGATGCTGTGTGGTGCAGCAGCTGTTGTGCTAGGGGGCCTTGCGACCGCAATCAAGGGCAAAGAGAGTTCGATTGCCCAAGCCGCCTATCAAAACGAGCTTAGTGAAAAAACGAATGAAATTACGTCCCTCCAAGCTGAAATCAACAAGCTTCAAAATGAAACGATTAACATGATCACCGGAGGGGATTCATTTCCGGTGATAAATATGCTGCAAAGTGCCGCTGATAAAGAAGGATTATTTACGCCAGAGATTTGGGTTTCAGGCAAGTATCCTCTCAGAGGGTTTAGCGCGCAAATTACCCTAAAGTCTGATGGGGAAACCAAAAAACTCAATTTTAGGGAGGCGAGCCTACGCCCCTACACACCAACACCAATCGATCTAAGTATCAACGCTGCAGGTGAAGGTGCATCATTTTTGGTTGCCCGTTTTTTTGCAGAGAATGGCACTTGGCACCAGAAGATCGAGTTCAGGAGAACTGACGATGGTCAGTTTCAATTTAGCACAGTTATCACACGTCTTGATAACCCTCAAACAACCATTCTGAAGAAGGATTATGAGGAGAACCTTAGCTTTGGTTCTTTGGATGAAGTTCTAAAGTCTACAGATTCTGAAAAGTAAGGCATTTTTCATGAACCAGAACGATAGTTTAAAGCCGAGAATACTAATAGACGTCGAGGTACTCAGACCAATTTTGAAGAGGATACACGCAGGAAAACCTCAGAGCGAGATATCATCAGGTCAAAACGACCAAGATGCTGAAAGAATCCTGGACGTCTTAGTCGAGACTGGTTTGGTCGATCATCTGTCATTTGTTGCTGGTGCAGCAAAGCAGGTTAGGCCCGGAGCATACTTTTTAACCGAGAAAGGGCTACGGTGGCTGCGAACCTATGATTGGTGGGAACGACTAAAAAGCAAGCTGACTAAATGGCAGCTTGTTGGTGGTATAGTATTGGGTATTGCAATCAACACAATTTCTAGCGCTGTGTGGCCGTACCTATCGCCATTCTTGGTGTAAGTTAGAACTCAGCAATGGTTTTTTTTGGCGCTTCCAAATGTCCACATTGGGCCTCGCTAATAGAGTTCGATTGCACATGGTTTCGCTGACAATTTGCACCTAAGCGGTTGAATTTATTACTTACAGCTAAGGCTGGTTTGGCTGCCTTTTCCTGTTTTATTCGGATTGAAGAAGGACATCCCATCCGGCTATTTCTTCGGTGCGCCCGTGTCTGCTGGCCCTATTGCAACACCGCCATGAATATGGTTCCCAAGGCTTACCTCATCAGCGATCACGTCGCCGCCATCGACAGTGACGTCCCCGTTTGACACTGCAACGTTCCCTTTGCCCGACACATCACCCTCGAAATTGCCAGCCGGTGGCGCACTCGAAAACGGCCCGGGCAGGATAATGCCCCGGGTCGTATCACCGCCGGGTGACAGAACTATCACCTGAGTGCCTGGCTCTGGTGGTATCCAGAATTTCAGCGATTCCGATCCAAGCTGAGCAATTGGCAGCCAATCACTATGCGCGCCGTTGCCCCAATCCACTTTGGCACGGGCATTGCCACGATCGAGGGCGACCACTGTCGAAACCACGATCAGACGCTCGATCAACTGTAAAGCCTGCGATAACGCCAATTGTGACATCAGAGATCCTCTGGGCGATAGTCATCCTCGTTTCCCGCGCCGATATCCGGCGCCCACGAGGTCAGAACTTGTGCTGGGGTGACCCCATCGTCGACAAAGTAGCTGGCACCAATGCAGGCCTCATGCGCCCATTCAACGCGCCAAATATCGAACTGGTCGGCCTTCGGGGCAAACTCGTCAGGTTCAACGGCAAGGACGGTTGCAGCGCCCCACGCAACGCCCAGCCGGTTGTTGTGGATAGCGACGGACAATGCCCCGGCCGCCTTCACCACTTCTCGGCGTATTTTTGGGGTGCGATGCCCCATCACGATACGCGCCTCAAGGCGCACCAGACAGGGAAACTGTCCCGTGTGCGGATCTGCATCAGGCAGCGGTTCCAGCTCGGAGATCTGCACCAAGATTGCAGGAAGCTCCAGCCGGTCGCGTCGCTCATCCTCAGCGGCCACCGTTTTGAACGTATTGAATTTGCCCTTGATGGTCTCGACAACGGTGTCGAGGGCCTCGCCCAGATCTATCGCGTCAGGCATCACCTACCCCCAACAAGGTACGGGCCTTAATCTCGGCCACGAAATGTTTAAAAAAGATGTTGTCGACATCGATAAAAACCTCGTCTTCGAGATAGATCATCATCCTGTCAGACACCGGCAAAGTCGCCTCGATTATTGGATAGGCCCCGGTTCCGGTGCGCTGGTACACGCCACGCCGACCGTTGACCTTTGTCAGAAATGCACCGTGGATCATCGTGTCGCCGAACCTGATGCCCCCGGCCACTTTTCTGGGCCGCCCTTTGAAGGCAGATAACGGCAGATCATTCGCGCCGAACCAGATCTTGAGGCTGTTTCGCCCCTTGCCAACCCTGAACTCTTTGATCCGGCGGCGCAGCGCCTTGGCGTTTTTGAGCCCCAGCTCGGTTTGCAGCCCCTTGGATGACAGCCGGCGGATCGTTCCGGCCGTGCGTTTCACGGCGCGATTCCGCGACATGTCGAGCTGTTTCGGTGTCGCGTCATATTCGGCCGCAACCTCTTCAAGCCGATGATCATCGAAATCAAACCCCAGCATTGTAGAACACGTTCTGCTCGGCGAGGATCAGTTTTGCCAGCCCCGTGCCGTCGAGCTGGGGCGATTTCATAACGTCGTAGGTCTTACCCTCGATCTCGGCGACATCGTCCGCCCTGACCGGCTCTGCGCTAACCTCTGGGCATGTAAATACCGGCATCTGATGATCATGCTCATACTCGCCAAGCGATGCGATTTGGCTCGGTTCATCAAAAACGCCAAAGATCTTCCCGACTAATCCGCCGTCCCGGGTGATGATCGCCTTTGTCGCGAACTCGTCGGGGTCGAAAAAGTCGGAGAGATCTTCCCAATCGGGATGAGGCATGGCCTTACTCGTTCTCGACCGCCTCGATGGCAGCGATCAGGTCGTCTTTCGACAAGTTGGCTGCGCCCTTGATCTTGTAGTCTTTTGCGAGGGCTTTCAGATCGGGAACGGTATATTCGGACAGAGGTTTTTCGTCGTCATCATCCGAGGTAAGCAGTTCAGCCTTCCCCCGGTTCAACAAGTTCTTGGCTTCGGTTTCCAAGACTTCGACGATTGAATCTTCACCCTGTCCCGGGCGGATGATTTCACCGGCGACCACAACGGCCGAGGTGATCTTAACGTTAACTTTGTTTGCTGACATGTCAGGCCCCAAGTTTTTGTGAGAGGTTCAGGCAGCCGATTGGCTGCCTGCTGATAGGTGCGTTATGCGCCCGCTGGTGCGCCGTAGCAGAAGCTTTCGACGCGGCGGAAAACGATATCCACGTCTTGGAAAGCAACGATGCGCAAGCGGCCCTTGCGGCTATGGGTGTACGGATCGACCGTGAGATCCAGACCGCCCCAGGCACCGACAACGGCGTCGGCAAAGTTGCCATGGAACACGTCGCCCTGATCAACCTGATTGGTGATCTCGGCGCGGTAGCCATTGACCTGATTGCCTTTTTCCCAGATCGGCGCACCGTTGGAACCCGCGAACTTTTCGGTGGTCTTACAGTGGCCACGGAATTTCGCGTTCGCGCAGTAGGCCATGCTTTCGACATCGGCATTGTCCGAGGCAATCTCGCTTTCCATCTGCACCAACTCTTTGTACGTGGGCTGCGCGCCCGCAAAGACCACGGCGTTGAGACCGTTCAGGTTCTTCAGACCGCGAGGCTTTTTTACCCCATCGCCATAATACCCGGCCTTGTCGATCGTCAGGCCAAGAGCGGAAGCAAGATCACGACGTACCATGGCCTCGGTATCGATCGACGTTTGGCGTAGTGCCGAACGGGTGATTTCCGAGAAGGCACCCACGGTTTTCGGTGACATGTTGATGTCGCGCAGATCTTGGTTGCCCTCGCCCGCGTCTTCATCATCATCAAGCCAATAGCCGGATGCACCGCCCGCTTGCCCAATCAGGTCATAGTTGCCTTGCAGGCCACCCAACGGGGTTGCCAGAGCCAAGAACACCGAACGGTTGCGCAGCATTTCAATGAAGCTCTGTGCCATCAGGGTTGTGCCGATCGCCAGACCGCCGGTATTGCCCGGGGATGCGCCATCGGTGTTGATGTTCAACGCCCGCTGCAGAACGTCCATTGGCACCATGATACCTTGCGCGTCTCGACCCAGAGCCTGAGCAGCCGCGCGGCTGGCGTCGAACTCGAATGCAGCCGCTTCGCGCAGTGTCCGGTCAGTCGGGTTTGCCAAAGCGCGCAACGCCCGGGTGAACGAGAACCGATCGGCTTCGGCTGCTGTCAGGCCAATCTGCCCGCCATCATCATCAAGCGGCTGATTGCTGCGGCTGTTGTTGTCGTTACCGTTGCTGACATGGTCCAACAGCGAACGAGTAAACTCATCCACACTGGTGCCCCCGCGGATTGCTTCGGCGGCCAGCCGTTGTGCAGAGTACTGCTCGCCCAATTCCAGCAGATCAGCGGTGCGCTGTTGTTCGGCCTGCGCCCCTTCCTGAACCAGTACACGAGTGGCATCAGCACTTTCCAGCACTTCAAGCACCTCAAGTACATTTCCGTTTTCGTCAACGCGAGCGCGGACCAAGGCGCCGTTGTGCCGTAGAGTTCGTTCCATATTGCCCGATCCTTCTGTTTCGTTGGCATCTGTTTGAGCGTCAGTATTGCCCCGCTCGATTTCGGGTTCCTCTGGCGGTTCCCCCAACGACCGACCGACGCCGACGTTGGGGTCGGCCGGAATGCTGACGAGCGAGATCTCGTAGGGCTCCCATTCGGTAATGGTGACCTTGTCCGTCTCGCCTTCGCGCTCTTCGGTTTTGACGGCCTTGACGAAATAGCCGACAGAAACATGTCGGATCACGCCGTCGACGATGTCGTTCCAGATTTCCTCGGCCCGTGCCGAGCGACCAAAGCGCAGCACGGCGCGGCCAATGCGATCCCCGTCGATACGCGCGCTCTCAACCACCCCGATTTGAACGTTGTGGTCGTGGTTCCAGAGAACGGCCGCGCCATTTTCCAGCCGCTCGGTCAGCACTGCCCCGGATGAATGGTCGAGAATTTCGTCGCCAAACCACCGCGCGACGGGCGTCTCTGAACTGAACGCCACCTCGATCGTACGCGCCACTTCGTCGATGCTGCGCACTTCCGCCGTGCGGCGTAACGGGCCATGTTCGCGATTGCTGTTGATTTGCTCGGCTGTGATCGATCGCGTCAGAGGCTGCCCAATCAGCGCGGCCGCACTAATGGACCCCGCAACCAGCAGGGTCGTTGATTTACTCGTTCCCTTCATCGGGGGTCTCCTTTTTGGGTGTTGGTGTCTTTGCACCCAAGGCTTTACCCAGCGCGGCAAAAATAAACTCGTCAGGGATCTTGGCCGCCCGCATCGATGCAATGTCCGCTGCGACAGTTCGCCAGACGGTCTCGGGATCTCGGCCTTGTTTCCGGATGATCTCAGAGGGCGCGGTCAGCAAATTGTCTTTGGCTGTGACTTCGGCATTGATGTCTTTTTGAGGATCAACCCACGCCCAGCGCCGCGCCTGCCAGAACACATTTCGATATTTGGCAATGCGCTCGGGTTTCAGCCGGATGTTTTCCATTTTGACCAGCCCCAGCAAGAGCGCCCGTTCAAGCGCGCGCTGGTAGACGCGGTCAATCAGGATCTCGATCAGCCACTCTTGCAGATCCATCCAGTGTTCGCGCTCATCGATCACGCCTTGGCGGATTGAGCTGAAATTCACCCCTTCGAGATCGTTAGCCAGGCTGACATAGGCAACGCCCATGCCAGCGCCAGCACCGCGCAGCATGGCCTTATGGAATGGCCCGAACTCACCGCTGGGATAACGCGAGTCAAACGCCTTATGCTTCAATCCCGGGGGCAGCTCTTGGAACACCCCGCCCTCGGCCTCGATGATCAACTCTTCATCTTCGATATCGTCGTCGGGTTCCGGGCCTTCGTCTTTCTCCCACTCAAGAAACCCGCCGACACTTGCACCCGTTCGAGCATTGACCAATGCCGCTTTTTCGAACCCTGATAGCTGGTTCAACCGCCAGAGCGATGTTGCAGCCCAAGGAATGCCCCGTCGCTGGCCCTCGATCTCTTCGAGAAACCCGTGAATGATCTCATCGGCTGGCACAGGTTCCAGATTGCGGCCGTTGAACGTGTAGGCGTTGTTGCCCGGGTCATCTGTCATGAAGAAGTAGTTGAGAGCCCGACCCTCGCGCGAGAACTCGATACCTTGACGCACAAACCGGCCGTCCGGCAGGCGATCGATGTTGTAATCGACCGGGCAGCGCTGCGGATCTATCGTCTGCAGCGCATACCCCATCGGCGAAGCCTTGCCCCGGATCTCGCGAAACATGAACTCGCCATCTTTGGCCGCCGTGCGAACAGCCGACTTGCACAACATGCGGAAACTGCGACGGCCTTTGATGTCGCAATTCTCAGCGCGGCCCCATTGTTTCCACCACGTCTCAAGCGCCTCATTCGCCAACCGATCGAGACTGCCGTCTTGGTCTTTTGCCTGCGCCTGCAGAACAACGCCGCGATGACCTACAATGTTCTGCTCACAAAGGCGCAGGTAGTTTCTCAGATAGTCGTTCTTGGCCGCCTGCTCGCGGGACCGCGCAACAAGTATCCGTTGATTGCGGTCAATCACCTGATCCGCTGTTAGCGGCGTTGTGGTCCAACTCGCGGTCAGGCGATCGGTTTCGCCGGCATCATAGGATCGAGCCATGCGAATCGGCCGGGACATGGCGCGGCGGCTGACCTTTGGAATGGACGATTGAGAAACAACCACCTCTTTGGTGGGTTGTTCGACACTACGCTTTGGAAAGGGCCAGGCCATCAGAACGATACCCTTACTTTACGGCGCACAAGTTTCTTGTGGCGGCCGTTGCCTTTTAGCCTTGCAACCTCTGCCCTGTAGGTTTTGCGGAGTTCCATCAGATCGGCGATGCTTGTTCGGGTCAGCGACCGGCCGTTGATGGTGTAGGATTCCTGATCCTTGGTTGCGCGCTTTTCGAGAACAGCCTCGATCGCAGCCAACACCTTTTCAGCATGAGCGCGAGGATCGTGACCATCATCTAAGGCAGCGACATCAGCGGTGATTTGGATTTCACCGGCTTCAATCTCAAACACGTCATCGCCCTTGGTCGCGCGAATGGTCGCAACGTATCTGCCTGGCTGATAACTTGCGGTTGTTGCACCCGTTGCAGAAAACGTGTGTGCGTCACCGTCCCCTGTAGCTGTCAGGTTGATCGATGTCGCCCCGCGCAAATGCGCTTTGACTGTCCAATCTGGTGCCGGATAGTCGGCCGAGGTGATAATTGCCCGAAGGCTCAACCCCGCCCGAATGCAACTCGGAAATTGTTTCAGCAATGGTTTACCCGCCTGCAAGCCTTACGATCGTCGGGCTCGCCGCCGGTTCAATGCAGCGCGCGAGCTTCGACGCCTAGTCTTGCGGCGTTTGCTCTTTGGTTCCTCTGGCGGTTCCCCCTTATCCTTGGTTGGCGAGTGGGTCGGCTCTGATGTCGCTGCAGGCTTCAACCGCTTTAGCATCAGTTTGATGTTCGGTTTTTCGATTTTGAGGGCAGCATAGGCATAAACTCGGCAGTCGAGCGCCTCGTTTCGATCACGGGTTTTATGCCATTCGCGAACTGCAAAACCCCGGATAAGTTTCGTGACCAGCCGCTCGGCCGTCATCTGCTCGAAATACTCGACATCTCGCTCGTCGCTGAACAGGCAAGAACCCGGCCCGGTCTCAAGGGTTAGTCTACGCTGCACCAAGAGCTTTCCCTCATCCGTGCCGACCGTAAACAGCTTTACCGGCCGCCCCTTTTTCGGCGATTTGCGCACGGTTGGCGCGGATACAATCGGTCGATCCCATCCCCCCTTGCCTTTGATGGCAAAGATCCGGCCGCGATGTTTGCCCGCCAATTGCTCATAGGCGCTTTGCGTCAGGCCTTTGTTGCCGCCGGTATCGACACAAGTCGCGCGGATCCGCATCTCGGCTCCGCTTTCATGCGTGAATGTTTGGTTCAAATAGTCAAAGAGTTCGTCCCAAACTTCGGATTGGGTCGGATCTCCCCAGAACACCTGATAGTCAATGTTCCAACTGCATTCGCCCAAGCCCCAGCCAACGACCTCGACCTCAAGACGGTCGGTTTGCATGTCGACGCCAGCCGTCAAAACACCCACGTCAGCCGGAACCTGAGCCGGGTACTTGACCGCATGGGCAATCAGTGCGTCGGCCTCTACCTCGTCGGCCTCTTCGACCCAAACCTCTGCGAGCGAGACGTTAACAAACGTCTGCAGGTCATTGGCCGCCTTTTTGTCGAGGAAGGATTGAACAATGTCTTTCAGCTTCCGGAAACACGAATAGAGTTCGTTCAGATGGTATGACGCATGACCGCGAAACTGCTTTTCGGCCTTCCACCCTGCCCCGTCTGCCTCGGCCGATCGGATTGCTGCCTTGCGCTCTTCGTCGGTGATGACACAACCCGACGCCTCGCATTGGTAATATGCCGTCTCGGGTAAATGTTCGCCGTCGTCGTCCTTATCCCATCGAACACCGGACCATTTGAGGTGCTGGTGTTCCCCACAATGCGGACATGCCACATGAAAGCGACGCTGGTCACCCTCTTCAAACGAGGTATCGATACGGCTTGCGCCTTTGATCGTCGGTGTACTGATCTCGGCCACGAGGCGTTGATCGCCAAACGTGGCCGCGCGCTGGGATAGCAGCTCAACCGGGTGCCCCTCATTGGTTCGATCGTACCCGTCGACCTCATCACAAACGATCTTTGGTGCAGACCGGCCGCGCATCGTCTTCGGAGATCCCGACCAAGAGAACATCATGAAGCCGCCGGGATAAGATTTCATGCGCTGGTTATTGACCCCATCACGGCCGCGCGGTTTCGCGATGGCATCCCGCAAAGCCTCGTTGGCCTCGACCATGGGATTGAACTTGGTTTCAAGCCATGTCGACAGATCCCCTTGGCTGGGCTGCATCATGATTTGCGAGCAAGGATCGTGGGCGATGAAATACCCCTGCCCGCACAATGCCACCAAGGTTTTGCCAACCTGCGCGCCCCACTTGAGCGTGATCCGGTGGCACTCCGGATCCGCCATCATGTCCAGCGGCTCGCGCTGATACGGGGCATTCTCGAACCGGATCAGACCCGGGATCGCATTGCCAACAGGAATTTTGACGTTCTTCTCGGCCCACTCTGACGGTGAGAGTTTCGGCGGTGGCCTTAGAAAACGCTGGGCGCTGCGGGTTGCATGAACGATCGAGGCCGCGTTTGAAAAATCAGCGCGCGCATTCAATCGTCTTCCTCGCCGTATTCGTCGTCGTCGATATCGAGATCCGATTCAGAGATCAGATCTCCATCGGCCAGAGCTTCGAGGGCCAGGTCGATTTCTTCCAGCAACACCGTCTTGATTTTGGTTTCGCTCTTGACGCCGACTATTCGGCTGGCCGCTCGCGGTGGCAGTACGTTGCGCATGTTGGCACGAACCTCACCAAACGCCTTGGCCAGCGCGCGCTCCAGTTGTTCGATGGGTGCCACAAGTCCTTTAGCCTCGGCCAAAGCAAGCTCTACTGTTTCAATCTCGGCTAAGAGTTTTCGGCGACGAAGTTCTTTTTCGCTGGCAAACTCGATGCCATCGGCTTCGGATCTTATGTCACTCTCTCGCCAAGTCAGTACCTCAGCAGAATTGAAAACCCATTTCTTACCTCGCGAACCTCGTTCCACAAATGGGCACCCACGCCGTACCCAATCGTCGAGCGTGGTCATGGCGATTCCGCAGTAATCAGCCATTTCCGCTCGGTTCAGATTCCGCCCGCGACCGACATTGTTAGCCAAGCTGCTACCTCAAGTAATAGTAGTAGGACACGTTTCCCGGGCCCTCGCACAAATAGTTTTTTGCGCCGTTACCCACCCACAGGCCTTACCCCCGCCGGAAGGACCCGCTTTCATCGCCTCAGTGCCTTCCATGCCCCAACGCCCGACCCGACAAAGAACAGCCATTGGATCATGTTGCCTGCCCATTGCTGCATCTGAGGTGTAGGCAGGTCCGAAACTTGTTGATCACCAAACACGTCACGCAGGTAGGGAATGCTGTCGATAATGACTGCCGACCACCACAGCGCGAGCGGCACGAGAAACATACCAGCGAACACCCAGAACCATGGAAAGCGCAGCTTGCCCTTGTTGTAATCAGCCATGATCTTAGCCTCGGCCACTGCTTGTCGCGCGAGTTCGATCGTCGTCTGGGTCTTCAGGCGCTCTTTGTCGTTTTCCATATTGGCCCAGAGCTCCAAATGACCAATTGCTTTGTCGACAATGCCGCCAAAACCCAAACGCACTAGAAAGGCCAGAATGCCACTCATCGCGACGCCAACGGTTTATTCGTGACCACGCGCAGGATAGCGTTGCCCACCAGTATTGTGACCGTCAGCACCGTGCGCGCGATTGCCTCGTAATCAGCGGGCAAACCCAAAGCGACAAGGTGATCGAGCAAAGGCATCATTTCGACAGCAAACGTCACCAGCGCCATGATGAAATTGAACCAAAGGGTCTTAGACAAAAACCACGGTTTAGCCATTGGTCATTTCCTCCAACTTTTCACGATAAGCAGCGGCCCGGCGCGCGTGTTGCGCGGCATTCAGGGCAAGGATCAGAGTGCAGACGGCCAAAACACCGATGGCGGACCACAGCGCCCACTCAGGCAGATCCACCAATAGCGAGCCCCCGCCGCTCGCCGTTGTCGCGGTCGCGACCTTGGCTTGCGTCGAACGGACACTCTGAGCCTTGTCGGCCTCTGCCTTTACGCGATCGGGAGAATTGGTTGCCATTGCCACTGCCACGGCTTCAGTATCGGCGACACGACGCGCCCAGCCCCGCCCAAAGGTCGACCACGTGCGCAGCTTGCGCAGGAAGCCTATGCGAACTGCACAAGCCTTTTGGATTACCGACACAGTATCGAGGCTATTCAATGCGGCGGTTAGGGTCTTCGGGCCAATCTTACCATCAGCGGCAACGCCCAGCCCCTTCTGCAGCCACTTAGCACCGCGCGACGGCCCTGAGTTCACGCCGCCGTCAAGCGCGACGAGATCCAGCCCCTGCGGTAGCTCATCACCTTTGACCTTGTTCCAGTAGCGCAGCCGGTAGATCCGGCTCGCCTCTTTCTTAGTCAGCGCCTTTACATCAGCCTTGGTGACCGAACGGCTGCGAAAATCTGCAAGCGTTTTGTGCGTGATACCGTAGTTGGTGGCACCGCCGGGATCTTTGAGATGGTCAACATAGCCGCCTTCCCATTTCAGCACATTTGCAATGCAGGCGTCATAGTTCTTGCTGGTCATATTGAGGCCCATTGAGACTAGTTAATCTCAATAAATCTCGATCGAGAGCATCATTCCTCTGGCGTTTCCCGTAAATCTAGCTCCCCTAGGCAGCACGCACACTTCTCTGCAAATGCGACAACGTTTCCCTCTAAGGACAGCTTTGTACAGAAGCTGGATTTGTTAACTCTAGCAGCCAGCGCAATCTGAACATTGGAACATGTTTCTGACTGATACTGAATGCCGTCATCGGAGCTAAGCACAACATTTTTGCTTTTGAACTCAGCTTAACAGGCTCTTCTATACTTTCGCGGCAACAGAAGAGATTCTCCCCTGCAAAAATGCTCCTACGAAACCACAATCGCACTGGGATCAGAACCGCTAAAAAAGAAAACAAAACTAGTGGAACTGACTTCATCAACGTAACTTAAGCAACCAGTTGATAGCCGTTACTCACGCCTGATCATCCCAGTAATTGCTGCTGCGCCCACTGCGGTGACAATCCATCCGGCTATGATCAAGACCCAACGCAACCACCAAAGAAGCTGGCCCCAATAACCACGGTTAGTAGAGGGGGCCCAGGCAGCCTCCTGCCCTAAAGAAACAATAGGGATCACGACATCTACAGCGTAAGCAAAACTTTGAAACGTTTCATAGTCTCGCCCCTTACCGGTTGCCGATGACCAAACTTTAGCAGGGTTGACGTTGTTGCCCTCAGCTAACATCTGCCAATCTTCAGTCGATAAGATAACAGCAGAATTTGGAGCGAAATCACCTCGCTCGTAAGCCTGATACGCCACGAACCAACCAAGGCCAATCAAAAGAAACAACGCCCAGATAAAATTAAATGGACGATACCCGTAACCAACCAAATACCGCGCCAAGCGGTCCTTAATGTGTAGCCAGGCGATCGTGCTCCTTACCATCCCATTTTCCCAGAATATTTGCTCACGAAACCCGGTTTGGGCGCGAGCAATCTCACTGGGATGAACTTCTCTTTTATTCGTGTGGGTTGACCAAGACAAATGAAGTAGTTTGTGCCGTTCTAACAGAAGATGGGCATAGGCCTTATTTTTAACATCCATATTCTTGTGTTGTTGTTGGATCGTTTCAAGGTCGGCATCGTTTCGGAATTTGCTGAAGCGAGAAACTGCGCTGGCAAACCGGCGCCGACTACGCAAACTATTCCGCGCAGATCTGCGTTGTCGTCTTTCCTTTTCGACATGTATAATCAACCGTTGCTCACGCAGTCCCATCCGCTTCAAGACCCAAGCGAGCTGTTCATAGGGTTGCGGACTAAAGTCACCGTCGATAGTACAAGCGGATCTAAGCCATTCAAGCCTCATTTCCGCGTCAAGCGGACCGTGGATTGTTTGATAAGTGAAACCATCCAAAAATGAGCGGTGGACCAAATCCCAGCTATTGGCATCGTCCGTCAAGTTCCTTGCTATTGCGCCAGAGAGGGCAAGATTTCCGCTAAACTGCTTTACATTAATCCAAAAAAACTCCGACATTTGTGAGCCTTGAACCTCTAGAGCTTCGCCGCTTTTGTTTTCGAAACTACCTCCACTGCAAGCAAGCTGACCGCCGATCACTGCGTTAGAAAGGCTGACCCTGCCGTTCGCCGAAAATCCGTCGACAAGAAATACGCCACCTTTAACTTCGATGTTCTGCGCGTTGAGTGCGATCTTCTCGGCATTTTCAAACCTTCCGCCACTGCAGGAAAACTGACCACCGATCACCGCTCCAGAAAAACTCACCCCCCCGTTCGCTGAAAACCCCCTCACGAGAAACACGCTGCCCTTCACCTCAGCACCTTGTGCGTTTAGCGCGATCTGCTCATTATTCTCAAACCTACCTCCACTGCAGGAAAGCTGACCGCCGATCACTGCATCAGGAAAACCAACCTCACCGTTCGCCACAAATCCGTTAACGAGAAATACGTCCCCGCTCACAACGACATTCGCTGCGTCAAGCGCGATCTCCCGAGTATTCTCAAATCTCCCGCCATTACAGGAAAGTTGACCGCCGATCACCGCTCCAGAAAAACTGACCGAACCGTTCGCTGAGAATCCACCCACAAGAAAAACATCACGTTTTATTTCAGCACTACGTGCGCTGAGCGCAACCTGTTTAGGATTCTCAAATCTCCCACCTTTACAGAAAAGCTGACCGCCGATCACCGCTCCAGAGAGACTAACCTCTCCGATCGCCGAAAATCCCTCTGACAGAATTACGCTGCCCTTCAATTCAGCACCCTGGGCATTTAGTGCGATCTGCTTAGCATCCTCAAATCTCCCGCCTCTGCAGGAAAGCTGACCACCGATCACCGCTCCAGAAAAATTGACCGCACCGTTAGCAGAAAAGCCATTTGCAAGGATTACGTTGTCCTCTACTTCGACATTCTGCGCATTGAGCGCAATATCCTTAGTGTTCTCGAATCTACCACCTTCACAGTTAAGCTGACCGCCGATTACAGCACCGCAAAGATCGACCCCTCCATTCGCGACAAATCCATTTCCTAGAATTAAGCTGCCCTTCACTCCGACGTTCTGCGCATTGAAAGCTGTGTCCTTAGCGTTCTCAAATCTACCGCCCGAGCAAGAAAGCTGACCGCCAATCACCGCACCACAGAGATTGACCTCTGCGACCGACAAGAAACCGTTTCGGAGAAATACGTCGCCCGTTACTTCAGCTCCTTGTGCGTAAAGACCGGTGCAGCGGCTACCGTGCAAGTTCAACACTTCCAGCTTTGCATTCATGGCGTTGATTGAGTTCTCGAAATTGCAATAACGCAATCCAGTAACTCCAGCGGCTCTGATCAACCGAAGATCAAGCTGCCCTTTGACATAGGCGCCCGAAAGATTGATACCCCACTCGTGGAAGGCACAAGCATCGCACCCCCCCTTGATCAAGTACCGTAGTAGATCGGACCCGATCTGATTCTTAGGCGAGGGTGCATCGGGAATTGTACCATCTCCAACCGAGCAATCCTGCCCTGCGAGACAAGCGTCTACAAGTTTCTTTTCAGCCTCTGTACAAATCTCATTATCTTTAGCCGCTTCCCAATCTGCCCAAGTTCGGATATCGCGGTTTGACGATGCTTCAGCACTCATTTGACCCCCAGGGTTATACAGCCCAATTCTTATTTACGTGGCTGTTGAAACTCAAATAATGGTTGAGTTGTTATCATCAGACAACACCGACAGATATTCCTAAATAGCCAGATTTATCAAAGGGGATAGAATACTCATAGGATAAGTCCGCCTAGATCAGTTACGGTTTTATGCCTTTGCATCCATGACTAGTGTCCACTCACTATTTTCGGAAGCTTCCTAAGTGAGGGAGTTTTTAGGCAGCAGTCAAAGTTTGGATTGTAGTTACTTAGCTTAGCAATACCTTGCTCTCTTGATTCTAGATTTAGCGGCGGGGGTTTCCAAGCTCTTGTAGCGACCGCCCGAATATTTGGCACAGTCCAGCGCGTGGCCCGCGGCGATAACGGCGGCGCCGATATCCTGGCCATCAGCGTAGCAAACCCCGACCCAACGATCGTGAGTCCGATCTCCGTTCAAATCACAGGTTACGTTCTTGCCCCGCAGGTAGTTGACCATCCAGCGTTTGGCGCTCTGACCTGATTGGGTGCCAAGTTCGGGTGCATCGACTCCATGCAGGCGTACGGGCGTTCCATCAACTACAATCGTGTCGGCATCGCGCACATGAATGCTGCCGGCATACGCAGCTGAAGCAGAGACAAAAGCAATGAGGCAAACAGTGTATTTCAAGTCAAAATCGCTTCAATTGTAATTGGCCATATTCAAGTACGATGCCCAAATGTTCAGGAACGTTGTAGATAACCATTCGCACCAAAAGAGTATTCTTCTTTCTTTCCTATAATCACATGATCGTGGATGAGGACCCCCATAGTGTCGCAAGCTTCTCTAATGCGTTCAGTCATTACAATATCTGCTTGGCTCGGCGTAGGGTCACCTGACGGGTGATTGTGCACCAAGATGAGCGAGCTTGCATTGAGTTCCAGGCTCCTCTTAACAATTTCTCTTGGATACACTGGCACATGGTCGACAGTGCCTCGTGCCTGTTCTTCGTCAGCAATCAAAACGTTCTTCCGATCAAGATATAACACCCGAAACTGCTCGACCTCGCGATGTGCCATTGCTGTACGACAGTATGTCACTAGAGAATCCCAAGAGGAAACAACATCGCGCTCAACAAGTTTCGCTTGTGCCATACGGTGACCAAACGCCTCGATCACCTTTAGATGATAAAACACCCAGTCATTGGCACCATCAACTTGGAGCAACCGGTGCTTTGACGCCGCGACAACCCCATTCAGGTCACCAAACTCTGCCAGCAATCGTTTGGCCAGCGGTTTTACGTCAATTCTTGGGATGGCATTGAACAAAAGAAGCTCAAGAAGCTCATACTCAGGCATTGGTTCGTGACCGCCTTTTATGAAGCGCTGCCTCAGCCGTTCGCGGTGCCCCCAATAGTGCGGACGCTTTGCCCCATCGTCCCCCTTTACCAAGCCACCTCCAGCCGCATTCTTCGGTGAAAGGCGATCTCGATTAACATAGCCAGGTGAGTATGCCGGTTCGACTACTGCATTTGGAGGAGGTGTTCTCGCCTCCAGATCTCTTAGTCCCTTTAAAGCATCCTCTGAGAAGCCAGATGTCCTAGAGGTTCTACCCGATGTGTCATGCTTTCTCTTCTTCCCGCTTATCGCGCTCTTTAGTTGGCTCAGTATCTGGCTTGTCATGTCCGAACCCGTTGTTTGTCTATGCATCGAGCACAATGGCAAACTGATGGTTAACGGTTGGTAAATCACGTGGATCTACAATCAACCAATTGAAAAACTCACGCAGTTCGAATCTCGACACTCGGCAACGGTTCTAGAAACGTATGAAAACCGCTCTCGTAAAATCGGCTTAACACACTATTATTCAATAATAATATTGATTCTTGAGAACTCTTCAAAACCGACATTGTGATGACCGACAAAAGTAATCTCGATAATGCTCTAGCAGTCCTTCGAAAAGGAAGCGCGGAATGGCAGGAGTACCGACGCCAACAAGACCCAAACTTCATACCTGACTTCTCCGGCTCAGACTTAAGTGGACTGTTTTTAGCTGGGTGCGACTTAAGCCGCGGTATCTTTGACGGCGCAGATTTGTCGTACACTGACCTATCAAGTTCGGATTTACGCGGTGGCTCTTTTAGGAAAGCAAACCTAGAAAATGCGGTGCTTACCGCTGCAATGCTCGACAATTCGGACCTTACAGAAGCAATATTACGAAACTCAAATCTTGAAGAAGCTGAACTAGAGAACTCGCTCCTTGTAAACGCCAAGCTTCATAGTGCGAATCTGAGGGCTGCTGATCTATCAAATGCAGATTGTACCGGCGCCTCATTCACGGGTGCCTCGTTACAAGCAGCTTTGCTATTCAGTACTATACTCGGTGATTGCGAACTCACGGGAACGGATTTTTCAACCGACATTATCGATATCGACAGCGAATTACACATGCTAACAGACTTGAGCAGAGTGATTGGTTTGAAGCAATCAGACCTAATGTTCGCGTTTGGTGATTCAAGAACGATCTTACCGGAAGGCTGGCAGCGACCAATCCAATGGGCAAAGATATTCGATGACGAACCCGTAGATCCGAGAACGTCAGATAACAGCAAGACTAAGACGTTCGCGCCCCAGTTAACCGTAGTTACGAACGCAGTTGACCGTGAAATAGGTCAGAAGATCTCAAGTTATGTGTCGAACGCGGGCTACGATGTTACGCACTTAGTAATTTCCGATGTTAGTAGATCCGGTTTGATCGAGTCCAAGGATTTGGCTGACAGTCTAAAGATCATGGTAATGAACCCACGTGCATTAGAGACGGTTCCGTTGCTCTATGTCGCCTTGAATGCCAAGCAAAACGGCAAGCTAATTCCCGTTTCGATGGATCGCGCCTTTGTTGCTCAGGAGTTCGCTGATGTCTCGCATGTTGTGTTGAACCATTCCGATCTGGAAGAAGACTCGCTGGCAGCAAGAGCGCTCTTGAAAGCAGTTGACTCTAAATTGGGTCAGACAGATTACCAATCGATTGTCTCGCAGTTGGAGCAGTCTAATTCCACCGGGTTTCAATTTAAAGACGGTAAACTGACGGTAGGTGACAAACCGCTCGGTGCACTCCCGGAAAGGCCACATGCAGAAGATTTACATCAAAGAACAAGCGCTCAGCTAAGCCTCATAGCAAATACGATTGAGGAAGTCGTAACTCACGGCCGCAATTTCGATACAGATCAGCTTGTGCGTCGACTTCATCGATATGAGCTAACTTTAAGAAGAGGGCCAACCAGTTGGTACGAACCAGACGACGCCATCTCATCCATCGCGTCGATGATGGCTCGAGAAGATGCTAAGAACTCATGGAATGAAGGAGTAGTTGATGATCTGGATAGGATCTTAGCCAGGCATCGAGAGATGGAACCATTGCTTCGACCAGTTCAGGCCCCACCTACATCACACGAGGCCATTGGTCATACACCAGAGGCTCATCTACCTGAGGATGAAAATTTTGCCGAGAAGGTGAGTTCGGAGCTTGAACAAGTAGCAGATAGCTTTGAGTTTAAGGAAATCGCAGACATCAGCGTCACTCGCTCACTGAAAGAAATTGCTTCTGATATCCAAGAAGCCAATTCGCAAGACGACTTCCTGCCGGAGCAAAAGAAGAAGAAGAACTCTTGGCTTAAGAAGTCACTGACGCAGGCGGCAAAATGGGTAGCTGGGATTACTACGACAATTGCTGGCGGTGTTGGAACCGCAATGGCCGTAAGTGCCGAGACGACTACAGTTGTGCTATCGCGTTTGGAAAGCCTACTTCAGTTCCTATTGAAGCTATTTTAAGATCTCGCGAACCCGATCAATCGACAGATCCACGCCATGGGCGATCTCTCTGACCGAGTAGCCTTCAACAGCCATTTCTCGAATTCTTCGATTGCGAGCAGCACGAACGAGGAAACGACAATTCGAAGGCTGCAGGATCAGACCGGCAAAGGCGTCAACCAAACGGTTGGCATCCTTCCAACCCAGTATGCGAACTAAGGGGTGATCGACCGTCTGCAAACGTTTGGGCACGTAGACACACACCCGCCACGCTCTGGAACCTGATTGCGGCAACGAGCCGATCAGGTGCAGCGCCTGATCGCGCCCGATGACCTCAGCGATTTCGGAAACGCTTTCGGGCAGTGGCGGCGCAAGATCAGTCGACATGGTCACCCCTAGGGTCGTAGTCGCCCGGTCTTTCCAGATCTTTTCGGCAAGGCGCTATCCAATGAAATTTGGGTGGGCTGGGCTGAATCGAGGGAAGCAAAGCAGCGCCATCCCAGAAGAGCCAAGAATAAGCGGTCGCTGAGCTGCCATTATCAGTAACTTTTCCTTTGTGCATCACAACCCGCTCAGTGAATTGCAGTATGTCGCTGGGAGGTTGCTTCGAGAATAGATTAAGATAACGGTTTTGGCCTTCCAAGAAAGCCGACCGAACAATAGAGGCGACGCCAATTGACGAGGTTCTTAATGCCCGTTCGATAAACTGCTGAGCCAGCCGAAAAGGCGCGTTCTTAATTGTGAACTCGACTATTTTCGGCTCTGGTCCGAACAGGTAATCATTCACCGGGAACCCTGCCCCGTAATCATGCACATCTGAAGCTTCTACTTTGCCGAAATACTCACTCAAAGGCACAACCATATACCCGCGATTTGCGCAGGGTTCTCGCACCGTCATGGTATTTAGATTGTAGCGCTGGCTCAGCCACTCACACAGCGCCCTTGTCGCCCAAGGTGGTGTCGGAAAGTCATCCAGAGCGTCTCTTGCTTCTTGCCGCTGTTGCATCACGGCTGAAGAACGGTTTTGCTTCATCGGGTCACCAAAACATCGATACCCATCGCCGCTAGGATCGCCTTCTTCAGATTGAACACATCGGTCGCATGGCCTTTGCGGTCTTCGATCACCTGAGCGCCCAGCGCGTGGTCTACATAGACAAAGTCGGCAGTCCATATGCGTTGCCGCTTTCCGCCATCGGTCATGATTGGACCGTCTCGCCCTTCCAGGCCGATTTTCACCTGACGGCGTAGTCCCGAGATCTTGCCTGCCCTCTGCAGCAAATCCAGTTCGCGCCAGCGAGTGTATTCGGCCTTGCTGTCGAAGGTCATGCCATCGACGATCACGCGCTGGGCATTGCGCACCCTGCGCTTGTCTTCCTTAGGGGTATTGCTCTGTAGCAAGCGAAGCTGTTCAACGTTCATCCGCTCCATGAGCTCACGCATCTCCCCGATGTTCTTTGAGCCGTTGGCCGGCAAAGTTCAGGGCTGCGGCGATGTCTTTCGCCATCGGGTCGGTTGCGGCCAAACCGACCTGGACCCGATAGGCTCCCCGGATTTCGTCAAGGCTGTGAAAACGCCGAGTACGCGACACGGTGGTTACCGGCCCCGGCTGAGGTGCGCGGATAACACAATCTCCGGCATCAAGATCGACGGTGACGGTGACTTGGCCGAACCGTTGCGCATTGGCGAGGTGGTCACAGTGCGGCGAGGTCATAGCAGACGCCCCACTGCGCGGCATTCCTGCACGGTGACGAGTTCCGCCTGAACGCATTCCCACGCGGTCTGGTCGGTGATTTTGGTGCAGAGGAAAGGCTTGCCTTGTTTGATCGTCTTGGCGTGGGCTTCCAAGATCCGTTCCCGGCCACTAGCGGTCGTGGTCGTGGGCGTGTGCTGCGCCCAGCGCTTATCGCGTAGCCAATTTTCAGAATAGGCGATGTACTGTTTTCGATTGCCCTTCTGTTCCCCGGCATAAGCACGGGCACCGGCAAGGATGGTAGCGGGATCTGCCCCGTCATCGATCGCAGCTTTCAACGCCGCCTCAGTCGCGGGACCGTCGCCGAGGCGCGGATACGCTGTTTCGAACTGACCTACAAAATCCTCAAAAACGAATTTTTGTGTGTGTGACGCGTCTTGCGACACACAAGGTTCCTTTACAGGTTCTTTTACTGGTTCATCTATGTAGACTCCACCAGAGTGGAGACGGACCCCCTCCGAAAGTGGAGACGGAACTGGGTCAAAAGTGGAGACGGCTTTTTCAGAAGTGGAGACGGTTTTCCCTGTATTTCCGGCTCCACTGAGTGGAGACGGCTTTTGTTCCTCCTCAAGCTCGAAACCCAAGATGTAGTGAGTTGGCTTCTGCCGATTGGTGCGCTCGTCACGCTCCTGTTTTCGCAGGATTAGTCCTTTTTCCTCCAAGCAAGCCAAAGCCTTGTTTAACCCGCCATTGGATAGCCCCGTATGCTCACGCAGATAGGTCTGCTTGGGAAAACAGCCCATGCTGACGTTGTGGCAATCACACAGGTGGAACAGTACCCGAAATTCGCCGTGCGTCATGGTGTCTGGCGGTAGATCCGCCAACCAGTGGGTTGCTGCGTGGCTCATGTGCTCTGCCTCGATTTACAGCTCTTTGGATTGGCTTGCGGTAACCGATACAGGGACGTTGCCCCGCTCGATCTTGGGCCCCCGCACAGGCCCCGGTGATCACACTTGTCAGGTCTATGAAATCCCCAACGCAAGGGCGCCGGTCCTGACGTACAGCGTGATCTTGGTATCGCTGTCCGGTGATGGTCAGCGGAAAGGAGTTCCCGGCATTTTGGTGAGTTATTGCGCCCAGCGCGGATAGCGGGGGAACCGCCAGAGGAAATGCCCAACGAATCCCCGCAGCCTGTAACCACCTTTAACCGCGCCGGATGCGCGGCGGGTCTCGACCCCCGCCGCGCTAGACCATCCCGCCACTTGGAGAAACCGCCGGGATGGAATTCCTTGTCGAGCTTAGGCTCATCTTTCAGGCTATAGACAACATTCTGGACACTCTGTTCGGCGGCCCGTGGCTGGCTGTCGTATGCTGGGCCGCATGGGCTATAGCTTGCAGCAGCCGAGAAGGAGATTGACTGAGCGGCATTCATCCGTCGCCCTCTGTCGTCACCGAGAGAACCGCCTAAGAAAGAACATTGCGAATCTCTTTTCGCTACTGCAACCTGCGCGTGATAATCATTTAAAAACAGACATATCAGATGAGGTTTTTTGTGCGAAAAACCATAGTTGCGATACTCGTGGCCCTTCCGACCAGCGCCTTGGCATTCGATGTCGACGCGGTCAAACAACGCTGCGCAACCGAATGGCAAGGCGACTTTCAAATGCAGGCCTTTTGCGTGAAACAGCAAAAGGAAGGTTTCGATAAGGTCGAGGCGGTCCGCCCGACGCTGGATGAAACAATGCAAGGCGTTCTGGCGCGGTGTGAAGCCGATTGGTCGCCCGATCACCAAATGACTGCATTCTGCATTGACCAACAGATCGACGCCCGAGCTGCTGTGACCAGCGGCGCAACCGGAGTACCAGATGAGGTGGCTCAGGATATCCGCGCGGGATGTGAACGCGAATGGGGGGAAGACTTCCAGATGCTGAAGTTCTGCATAGACCAACAAGCCAAAGCCTGGCACGAACTCAACGGATAAGGATTTCTGATGAACGCTACACTTACCACTTGCCCTAGTTGCAATAACAGTATTTCGTCCAAAGCCTTTGATTGCCCAAGCTGCGGCCACCCGCTCAGGAAACCCAAGCGTGGTTTCTTCGGAAAAATTTTTAAATGGCTGCTGATAATATTTAACATTCTGATGATCGTCTGGCTCATTTCTTACTTCAACCAGATCGGTGAAGCTATCAACTCGACAACGGATGAAGCCTATCAGGCTGGCGCTGCTATTGGAGGCACCCTGGGAACCGGATTCATTCTGATAATCTGGGTCATAGGCGATATCATTCTTGGGCTTGCAACTCTGCTCACACGCCCCCGTAAGTGATTGACCAAGGGCGGCGTTCATTCGTCGCCCTCCCCATCCGACATCATCAATCCCCACAGGACAAAGAACCCGACTAGGTAACAGGCCAAGTCCCAAAGGCTGTCTACGATTACGACGACCGAGAACCCGCTATTCGGAATGTCGCCTGCAACTTCTTTCAGCAGAATTGCAGCGATGCCGACCCACAACCACGTGTGTGATAGCCCACGAAACAAGACAAACGAGCTGACGGCAATGCCTATCCCAAAGTGAGCCAGGCTAACGGTCAGCCACCAGACGATCGTTCCGGAAACAGCTTCGGCGCCAGCACAGGACAGATCACTGTGCAGAAGCGCTGAGAATTCTCTACCAATCACGCTCATTGCTGCCCTATCTGCTCGAGTATGTCGTTACGAGTACGGTCAGATGTGAGGATCTCCATGGTCTTCCAGACACCGAGAATGGCGCAGACGGCGTAAACGTCTTCGATCACCGGGCTGCTCAATCCTGACAGCCAGTTCTGAATTTGGCGTTCTGATCTACCAAGCACCGGGGCGGCCAAGCGAGCCACCTCATTGTCGGATGCTCCAGGGAATGCTTGACGCAAAGCCTCAGCAAATCGGTCTCGGGCCAGCTCTCGAGCTTCCACCCTGTTCATCACGAAAGACTTTTCGCGCCCATTCATCAGAAACTTAACGCCAGAAGACAAAACACGAGGAAACGATGACAATGACATCACCCTGCCCCTTCGTTCAGCTTGAGAAACGAGAACAGCTCTTTGCTCGGCTCAGTCACGCGAAGTTCCCGAGCCATCCGGCAAAGCGCGTCATACCAAGCAGCCGGAAGAACGCCGGACTGCATGTGGGTGTGCACCGTTGTAGGTTTTTTCTTGAGACGCTCAGCAACCTTTCGGTAGCCGCCGAGTTGATCAACAAGAGTTCGAACATCTGTAGTCATAAGTCACGATTAGTCCGAATTTTTCGAACTATCAAGGTCCGCAAGAAAAACAGTTCGCTTTTTTCGTACTGCGGATAAACCAAGCCCATGGATATCGAGCAAAAAGAACACCTAGCTAAAACTGGCGACATAAGCCCGGAGGCGATTAGAGAACGGCTGATCGCCGCCCGCTTAGTGACTGGCCTAAAACAGAATGAAATCGCAAAAGCTCTGGGCGTATCAAAGACTACATACCACTCTCAGGAATCGCGCGGAGCACCAAGTATTAAGGCGATGCGTTACTTTTATCGCCAGCATCGCATTGACTTCAACTTTCTCCTTCATGGCGACTTCGCTCAGCTTCCTTTAGACGTCCAAGGCCACCTCTTTGACGCCCTTTCAAAGCCATCCGAATAGCCCAGACCGGATCAAAAACTAGATTCAGATCCACTCTCATCCGGGTCAACAACACCACCCATACGCGCATCAACTTAAATCGAATCAACTTTGTTCCCTCTTTGTTCTTATTTAGGTCAACATAGCTGCAATCACCAATCACAAGTTGGTCCGATTTTTTCGGATTATTTGATTGACTGGTTCGATATTTTCGGACAGATTGCATTCCATCAACTCGATGGAGTCAGACCATGACTACGAACGACCCCTCAAGGAACGCGCCAAAGGGCCCAAGCGCCAAACAGGGCGACAATCAACATAATGCTGAAAAGCTGGTTGCTGTAGACAATTTCAAGGATCATGCGCAGTTCGCGCAAAGCTTCGACAACGGTTTTCATCCCGCTTCCACTCCTCAAGATTCAGGCGGGATGTGCCGGGCAGACGGTGCGTCAACACCTCTGCCCACCCCCGCGAGCGATTCATGTCACCATGATTCCTCGCGGGATTCAGGTTTTCCTCTGGCGGTTCCCCCAACGCCCAGCGCAGCAGAGGCATTTCGCATTCTGGCCGATGCCATCTCTCATCCTGGCAAAATCTATCACCCAACGCTTGCTGTCGCGGCATGGTGCCGGATCAAGTTTCTGCGCGGCCAGCCGATCAGCGATCAACGGCTCGAACGTCTGGGGGTTGAGGTGCAGACATTGGACCGTTCGGCAATCGAACAGGCCACGCGCGAGCAGCGCATTCGCGAGAAGGCCCGCTCTCATGCCGCCCAGCGCGGCTATGACGGCCCCTCGCCGCTGATCCTACCCGGCGCCACCGCATAACTGCCTTGTCGCGCCTGTCCCCATTGGCGCTTCGATAACTGGCCGGGGATTGTTCGAACCCTTTCCCGGCCCTTTTCCCTGCAGGAATTGCCACGATGAACGAATTGATCAACGACCGTTTTGCCCGGCTTCTGACGGATCTGGAAAACCTGCCCTACATGGGTCGCAGTGACAGGCTGGTGAATGAGATTCTGGAAACTAAGGGCGTTTACCTCATCCCCAACACGCTTAAACCAGGCGGGCGGTATGTTTGTGAAATCAATCTGCACGGCATTCGTGCGACGGGCAGCGATGAAGCCGACACAATCACCAACTGGATCGACGCAGCGCGTGACCTTAGGGCGGCGGCATGAGCGGGCGCTTGGATATTCCCAATATCAAGCTTGTCGTGGAAGCCTTGGAACAGTGCCATTCGACACGCAAGCTCGTGGCGTTGCAGCACATCGCCAACCACAATGGCGGGCGCTGCGACATACCCAGTGTGAGCGGTGAATATGTCCCGCTTATCAGTTCGATCGAACTGTTTGGCGTCTACGCGATGGCTGAGGATGTCGAAGAGCTACCCAAGAACTGGCTCAAGGCCGCAACCAACATCCTGCAAGCAGATGAACCCACAATTTTCTGATGCCACTCACGGCGACCAGCCCCCGCCTGCCCACGATACCAGGGTAATGGCGGGGGCATGCAAATCGCCTGCTGAGATTCCTGAAGCTTTAAGTGCCAAGACAAAAACGAGATGAGTTCTGTTACCCCGATAGCGGTGAACGAAAAGAATGCCGCCAGAATGCTAGATATTCCGGTTGCCAGTTTCCGATCGCTTGTTTCCGAGGGCATATTGCCAAGGCCTCGCAAAATTGGCCCGCATGAGCGATGGGATGCAGACGAGTTGAGGGCCACTCTCCGAGGTCAACTAATCGATGGCTACGAGGATGTTCAGTGGTGAGAAAGAAGTTCACGACAACGAAAGTCATTAAAGGCCACACATATCAGTACTTTCGGAAAGACGGTCGTTATGTCCGACTGCCCGATGATCCAAACAGCGAAGAGTATGATCGTGAGTACTGGCGCCTCATGCGTGGTGGCGGGGCACTTTCCAACCGCTTCACGTTCGAAAGGCTGATCGCTAGTTACAAGCAAAGTCCGAAATGGCAGAGGCTCGCGCCGCGCACCAAATCGGACTATTCGAAAATCCTCGAATACCTTTCTGATACGGTTGGGAGAAAAGACCCAACCAAGATGCGGCGATCTACAATCATCGACGCCCAGATGGCGAACCGGCATCGCGCCCGGTTCGCAAACTACATTCCCCACATGCTCTCAATCCTATTCGAACACGCGATCGATTTAGACTGGCAGCGGGACAATCCCGCAAAGGGAATCGAGAAGCTGAAAACGGGCGACGGGCATAAGCCTTGGCCCGCATCTGCAATCGATACTTACCGCAAAAAGGTTTCAGGCCTACCGTTGCTAATCTTCGAACTGGCCATTGGGACCGGCCAGCGCGCGACAGATCTAACGCTTATGGAATGGGGTCACATTGAAGATGATGGCATTTGGGTCACACAAGGAAAGACAGAAGCCCGTCTTTGGATTCCTTTCACCAATCGACTTCAGGACGTACTGGCAAGCACGACTCGGCGCAGTCTGCGTTACATCCTGTGCGACGAACACGGTCGTAAATTGAACTACGACCAAATCCAAAAGGCTACGATATCAGAGCGTAAGAAGCTGGGTCTCGACGCTTACAGTCTTCATGGCTTGCGATACAGCGCAGCGAGCGAACTGGCCGAGGCTGGATGTACTGACCACCAGATTGCGGCCATTACAGGTCACAAAAGCCTCTCCATGGTTCAAAAATACTCGAAGGGTGCCAGCCAAAAGCGACTCGCAAAGCAGGCTCAGACCAAGCGGGACCAGAACAGGAACCGAACATGAACGTGGGAAATTTTTTGGGAAACCGCAGATTCAGCAGATTCGAGAAGTGGTCAGTGTGTGGTCGGATTTGCCATGTTCTTATGGCGGGGAGACAGGGATTCGAACCCTGGGGACGCTCTCACGCCCAACGGTTTTCAAGACCGCCGCATTCGACCACTCTGCCACCTCCCCGCTGCGGGCAGGGTCTAAGGCCAAGTTGAAACGGTGGCAAGTCAAAAGAGGGAATTTTTGCCGAAGCCCGAGCAGCGGTCTTTCCATGCCACAGTACCCGCGTTATGATCCCGGCGAAAGGCCGCAAGAGACTGGCACAAGAACCAGTCGATCAGCGGTTGGGGCTGGGTGAACACAGCCCTTTCAGGCAAGGGATGACAAAATGAAGCGAGCGACAGGGACACGCTTTGGGCCGCATCGGCTAGCGGTTCTGGCAGTGACGTTGACGGCTTTAACTGCGTGTGACGAGGCGTTGATTCCTGGAAATACTTCAACCGATCCGGAATCCGATGAGGCGCAGGCAAACGACGGTACCGTCGAATTGCTACCGGTTCCGAGTGGACCACAACGCGATGTCGAAGCACCCGATGTCTTTCAAACAACCGAAGCAGGACTTTGGGATGGGCGCCCATCGCTGGGTGGTATCTGGGTAGCGCACCCCGATGCGAAACAGCCAGAACGTGTTCTGATCAAAAACACGGCCAACAACAAAAAGGTGACAGGTGCGTTGTTCCGCAGAGAACGGGATCTGCCCGGACCTGTGCTTCAGGTTTCATCTGCGGCCGCGAGTGAGTTGGGAATGCTGGCAGGGTCGCCGACACGCCTGCAAGTTGTGGCGCTGCGCCGTGAGGAAACCGAACCGACACCGCCGCCTGCACCCGCCGAAACTGAAGAGAAAGAGACCACAGGCGAGGAAACCGCGGCAACAGCTGCAGACGCGACTTCGGAAACACCAGTAGAAGCCGCCGAAAAACCGGCCAAACGGAAATGGTGGCAAAAGAAAGAGCCTGAAAACACGGGCGCCGTCGCTGCTGGTGCAGCAGCCGGAGCTGCTGCCGTGGCAGCTTCAGGGAATGCAGCTTCAGGGGATACTGCTGCCGAAGCGGCGGAAGCCATTGCAGAAACCGCATCTCCAACGGCCGCTCTGTCAGATGCCCCTGTTGCACCGCCGCCTGAAAAACCCGCAAAGCGGAAATGGTGGCAGAAAAAGAAACCAAACGAAATCACTGAAACCCCACTAGACCCGATCGCAGGCGCCGCAGCCGCGATTGAAGCATCCGAGCCAACTCCGGCTGCAGCCAGTACCTCGGGCACGTCAGCCCTGACCAAACCCTATATTCAGGTTGGCACCTTCGGAATCGAGGCCAATGCGAACAGTGCAGCCGACAAGATTCGCAGCAATGGTATGCTTGCCGAAGTGCGTGAGCTAAAATCGGGGGATAAACCCGTATGGCGTGTGCTGGTCGGCCCAGCCATGACAAGAGCCGAGCGAAAGGCGATCCTCGGCGATGTGAAAGATCTCGGTTTTGCCGATGCCTTCACGGTGAAAAACTAGGAAGGAGGCTCCATATGCTTTCCTCATTACGATCAACTGCTCTGGCTTTTGGGTTGGCCTTTATGGCCTTTCCGGCACAAGCGTTCGACACCACAGCGCGTGCTGCCTATGTAATGGACCAGAAGACTGGCACCGTACTGCTGTCCAAGGATGCGGATCAGCCCCTGCCCCCGGCGTCCATGTCAAAACTGATGACGCTATATGTGGCTTTCGAAGCGTTGCGTGATGGTCGTCTGACTCTGGATGAAACTCTGCCAGTGTCCGAGCACGCCATGAGCTATGGTGGCTCGACCATGTTCCTGAATACGCAAGATCGAGTCCGGGTCGAAGATCTTTTGCGCGGCATTATCGTTCTGTCCGGCAATGACGCCTGCGTTGTGATCGCCGAAGCGCTCAGCCCCGATGGAACCGAAGCAGGGTTTGCCCGCTATATGACCCAACGCGCCAAGCAAATGGGCATGGATAACTCCAACTTTGCTAACTCGAATGGATGGCCAGCGGCTGGGCACATGATGTCTGTGCATGATCTGGCTGTTCTCGCGGATCGACTGATTTCGGATTTCCCCGAATACTACCCGCTGTTTTCCGAAGAGATTTTTGAGTTCGACGGTCGGGCGCCATCGAACGCACGCAACCGAAACCCCCTGCTGAAGCTGGATATCGGCGCTGATGGCCTGAAAACCGGCCACACGCAGGAGGCAGGTTATGGCCTTGTCGGGTCTGCCAAACAAGGGGATCGCAGGGTAGTTTTCGTTCTCTCTGGCCTGGACAGCACAGCCCGCCGCGCAGAGGAGGCTGAGGCCGTGGTTAACTGGTCGTTTCGAAATTTTGTCGAGAGGACAGTTGCCCAAGCCGACACGCCCATAGCAGAGGCCAAGCTGTGGATGGGCGCTCAGAAAACCGTTGGTCTGGTTCCGGAAGAGGATCTGAGCGTATTGTTCCCTGTTCTGACCGATCAGAATGTAGAGGCCGAAGTTGTTTATGAAGGTCCCATCAACGCGCCTGTCGCCAAAGGGCAGCAATTGGCTGAGCTGGTGATCAAGCCCGAAGGTTTGCCAGAGATTCGCCGGCCACTGGTCGCAGCTCAGGACGTGCCGCAGGGTGGATTTGTCGTACGCCTGATGACGGTGGGTGGCATAGTACTCAAAGACGTTATCAATATCCCGCTGGAGTCGATGTGACGCGGCGGGGGGTGTTCCTGACATTCGAGGGAATCGACGGATCGGGCAAGTCTACTCAGGCACGTTTGCTGTCTGAGCACTTGCAGGAAGCAGGCCATGAAGTCGTTCTGACCCGTGAACCCGGTGGTTCGCCGGGGGCCGAAGAAATTCGCAGGCTGGTTCTTGAGGGAGATCCTGACCGTTGGTCGGCGGAAACAGAGATTCTGCTGTTCACCGCAGCCCGCCGCGATCATCTGGAACGCACGATTGAACCTGCCTTGGACGCGGGAAAGGTTGTGATCTGTGACCGGTTTGCGGACAGCACTCGCATGTATCAAGGCCTGTCACGCGGTGATCTGCGTGGATTGGTTGATCAATTGCACAGTCTGATGATCGGGCGGGAGCCGGATATGACACTATTGATCGACATGGACCCGGAAACCGGCCTGTCTCGCGCCAAGGGGCGGCAGGGTACCGAAGAACGGTTCGAGGATTTTGGTCCGGAACTACAACGGCAAATGCGCGCGGGTTTTCTGGCTCTGGCTGATGAATTCTCAGAACGTTTTCAGGTTGTGGATGGCAACCGGGACATGGACAGCGTTGCACAAGATGTGACAGAAATCGTCTTGCAAGCCTTGCGATAGACGACGGATGAGCGACGATATTCCAACCCCGGATCAGGCGCCCGGCGCCCCCCACCCGCGCGAAACCGAGCAGTTGTTCGGACAAGATGCGGCCGAACAGGCGTTTCTCGACGCCTTTAACTCAGAACGGTTACATCATGGCTGGCTTCTGACAGGTCCAAAGGGTGTGGGTAAAGCAACACTTGCATGGCGGATCGCACGTTTCCTTCTGGCGACACCTCCTACAGAAGAGAATGGGTTGTTTGGGGCCCCTCCCCCTGTGACGTCGTTGAATATCGGCTCAGAACATCCCGTTTCGCACCGCATTCTGGCGGGCGCAGAACCCGGTTTGGCTGCGATCACCCGATCCTTGAATGATCAGGGAAAGCTACGGAATGAGATCGTAGTGGATGACATTCGCAAACTGGGTCGGTTCTTTGGCCTGTCATCTGCGGATGGTGGTCGGCGGGTGGTCATCGTGGATTCGGCGGATGAAATGAACATCAGTGCTGCAAATGCGCTGCTGAAAATGCTCGAAGAGCCCCCGGCCCGAACAACGCTTTTGCTGATCTCGCACCAGCCATCGCGATTGCTGCCGACAATACGTTCGCGCTGCCGCACACTGCGCCTTTCGCCTCTTGGGCCAGAGGACATGCAAGCCGCCTTGACCCAGAGCGGTGCTGAAGCACCAGCGCAGACAGATCATCTGGCCGCGCTCGCGTCTGGTTCTGTTGGCGATGCTGTCCGCCTGATCAATCTGGGTGGATTGGAGATATACGCCGAACTGATAGCCATTCTGGGCACCCTGCCCCGGCTAGACCGACAGCGCGCTTTGCTGCTTGCAGAAAGTGCCGCCCAACGTGGTGCGGCAGAACGCTTCGAGCTGCTTCTGACCTTGATTGATATCGCCTTGTCCAGATTGGCACTGACCGGAGCCACCGGCAGCCCGCCTGTTCCCGAGGCAGCCCCAAACGAGGCAGAGACGCTGGCTCGCCTGTCCACCTCACCCCAAAAAGCCCGGCAATGGGCCGAAGCTGCGGCGCTGATCACGGCGCGGGCGCGACATGGTCAGGCGGTGAACCTTGACCCTGCCGCTCTGGTCCTAGATACGGTGTTCAAGATACAGGAAACCGCCGGTCAGAGCAGATGAGCGATACCACAATTCCCCCGGAGATCACCGATAGCCATTGCCATCTGGATTTCCCGGATTTTGACGGCCAATTGGACGAGATTGTTACCCGTGCAGCCGAGGCCGGAGTGACTCGCATGGTCACAATCTGCACCCGGCTGCGGAATGAGCCAACTGTTCGGGCCATTGCCGAAAACCACGCACCGGTTTTTTATGCGGCGGGTACGCATCCGATGAGTGCGGCTGAAGAGCCAATGGCATCAGTGGAAGAGCTGGTTAACCTGGCAAAACATCCCAAATTCGTGGGTATTGGGGAAACCGGACTGGATTACCACTACACCGCCGACAGTGCCGAGGTACAAAAAACATCGCTGCGCATCCACATTGAGGCAGCCCAACGCACAGGCTTACCGCTTATCATTCACGCCCGCGCTGCAGACGATGACATGGCGCGTATCCTGGCGGAAGAGCATCGCAACGCACCCTACACATGCGTCATGCATTGCTTTTCTTCCTCGACCGAGCTTGCAAAAACCGCGTTGGATCTGGGTTTTTATCTGTCGATGTCGGGCATAGCTGCCTTCCCCAAAAGTCAGGAACTACGCGACATATTTGCGATGGCTCCTGTTGACCGGGTTTTGGTTGAAACGGATGCGCCCTATCTTGCGCCCCCGCCATATCGCGGCAAGCGCAATGAACCTGCTTACACCGCTCATACTGCGCGCAAAGGCGCCGAGGTGTTTGGGATGGACTACCCCGAATTCGCTGCACAAACGCAGGCCAATTTTGACCGGCTCTTTGCAAAGGCCGCATCTTACAAGGTCGCTGCATGAGCGGTTTGCGCTTCACCATTCTGGGTTGCGGCTCGTCCGGTGGTGTCCCCCGTTTGGGTGGACATTGGGGCGATTGTGATCCGGACAATCCAAGGAACATTCGCCGCCGCTGCTCGATGTTGGTGGAGCGGGATGGGCCGGACGGTACGACCTCGGTCCTGATCGATACGACTCCGGATATGCGCAGCCAGCTGCTGGACACCGGTACCGGTCGACTGGATGGCGTCGTTTACACCCATTCGCATGCCGATCATGTCCATGGCATCGATGATCTGCGCATGATTGTCTTCAACATGCGGACCCGGGTTCCAGTCTGGGCCGATGGCGACACCCAAAACGCATTACTCGGGCGTTTCGGCTATGCCTTCATACAGCCAGAGGGCTCTCCGTACCCGCCGATCCTGGATCTCAAGTCCATCGACGGGCCGTTTGAAATTGATGGCCCCGGTGGCCCGATTCCATTTCGTCCATTCAAGGTCAATCACGGATCAATCGACTCACTGGGTTTCAGGATGAACGATCTGGTGTATCTTCCTGATGTTGCTGAGATTTACGATGACGCCTGGTCGGAATTAGAAGGGCTCGACTACCTTGTCATCGACGCGCTGCGCCGTACGCCGCATCCCACACATGCACATCTGGGTAAAACACTGGAATGGATCGAACGCCTGAATCCCAAACAGGCCGTTCTGACTAACATGCACATCGATCTCGACTATGCCACGGTCGATTCTGAAACCCCTGATCACATAACCCCTGCCTACGACGGGATGGTGATCCATCAGCCATTATAGGCGGACCGCTGCGCGCTCCCGTCATATCTCCGTCTGCGGCGGACAAGTCAGACTGGCAGGGACGATAAGATGCTCCAAAGCCTGATCAACGTCATTCTGCCGGTCTTCCTTGTGATCGGTGCAGGATATGCTTCCACCCGTTTGGGATATTTCAAGGAAATCCATATCGACGGGCTGATGAAGTTTACTCAGGGCTTTGCGATCCCATGCCTGTTGTTCCTCGCAATCGCTCACCTCGATCTGAGCGCCAGCTTTGATCCGCGACTTTTGGTCAGTTTCTACACAGCAGCCGCCCTCTGTTTCACGGCAGGCATGTTCGGTGCGCGTTTGATCTTTAAACGCGACTGGGAGGATTGCGTTGCCATTGGTTTTTGCTGCCTCTTCTCTAACTCTGTTCTGCTGGGGTTGCCCATCACAGAACGAGCCTACGGCCCGGATAGCCTGACCGGAAACTACGCCATCATCGCCTTCCACTCTCCGTTTTGCTACGGCGTCGGGATCACGATTATGGAGGTCATTCGAAATCGCGGTCATGGAAGTGCACGCATGGTCAAATCTGTGTTTTCAGCGATGTTCAAAAACGCCCTCATTCTGGGCATCGCACTGGGGTTTCTGGTCAACCTTTCCGGAATGATCATCCCGGCCGTTGTGGATGAGGCTTTGAATCTGATCACGCGGGCCGCATTACCCGGCGCGTTGTTCGCATTGGGCGGAGTATTGGTCAAATACAAGCCTGAGGGAGATCTTGTAGCAATCAGTTTTGTCTGCTGTATCTCGCTGATCCTGCACCCGGCTCTGGTATGGATGTTTGGCTCTCTGACTGCTTTGCCGCAGGATCTGTTTCGCTCTGGCGTTCTTACGGCTGCGATGGCGCCAGGATTCAATGGCTATATATTCGCAAGTATTTACGGCCGCGCTAAGCGCGTCGCGGCGTCATCTGTGCTTATCGGTACAGGGGTTTCAATCCTATCCGTATGGATGTGGCTAACTTTGCTGGGTTAGGGGAAAATCTCTGTTGACTAAGAGCCAAAGCGGTACACTTAACGCTAAATTGTCAGGAGCTTAGCGGATGTCGCACGCTGTTATTGTTGCCCATGGTCAGCCATCTGATCCGGAGCCAGCCGAGGCTGCGCTGGCTGAGTTTGCTTCCGATATCTCAACACTGGCGAAGCGGGTTTCCGTTCACTCGGCCACACTCGCTGCGCCGGACGCGCTGGAGGCCGTTCTCGACAGCTTGCCCGAAAACAGCGTGATATACCCGCTTTTCATGGCCAAGGGATGGTTCGTGACCAGTGCATTGCCCAAGCGCGTTGGGAATCGGATTATCAGGATACTTGATCCGCTGGGCATCGACCCGGATCTGCCTGATCTCGTTGCAAACAGCGTACGGGACGCAGTTTCAAAACTTGGCTGGCAGACAGAGTCTACAGATCTGGTGATCGCGGCCCATGGCTCTGGTCGCAGCCGAAACCCATCAGCTGTGGCCGGTGAATTTGTGGATCAATTGACCAAACGAATGTCATTTCAGAGCATGCGTCTGGGCTTTGTTGAGGAGCTCCCATCGATTGCCGAAGCCGCCGCAAATACCGGGGATCAGGCACTTTGCCTTCCTTTCTTCGCTTGTAGAGGTGGGCATGTTTTAGAGGATGTCCCGCAGGAACTGAATAAAGCGGGTTTCCGCGGACAAACGCTGCCGGTAATTGGTGAATTGCCCCCAATCAAGCAGCATATTGCGGGAATTCTGGATAAAGCCTTTGCAACCTGACAAGAAATACCAAACTGGCGCCGCCAGATCGCACCTGGGCCAGTATTGCTCTGACTGCAGAGCTGAATATCACAGCTGCGCGTTGCTAGGGACGGAGTAAAAGCAGCTGCAGGAGCGGCCGCTTCTTTTGGCTTCGTACAATGCAAGGTCAGCCGCATGCAGTACCTCCGACACTTTCGGCACCTGAAACTGTGTTGACAATGCTATACCGATACTAGCGGAGACTTCGCAGGATGCGCCCTCGAATGATATCGGTTCCTGTAACCGAGAGATCAGACGCTCGGCAATCCGCCCCAGTTTTTTGCGATCCATCAACCCCTTAAAAATCAGTACAAATTCATCTCCGCCTACCCTGGCAATAGTGTCCCCTCTGCGGGTTTCCTCCAGCATCATTTGTGAAGCCACCTTAAGAACCTGATCCCCTGCAGCATGACCAAACCTGTCATTGACCAATTTGAAGAAATCCAGATCCAGATGCATCAGCGCGAATGGCAATTTGGAAGCGATCAAATGCTCCAGAACATGATCCATTGCCCGTCTGTTTCTAAGACCTGTCAGCGTATCGGTAACTGCCTGTTCTTCAGCGGCTAACATAGCCCCCTGCAGTCGCAAATTCAGCGATCTAGACGCCTCCATAGCTGCTGATTTTGCTTCGACGAGGTATAGGAGCTCAATGGCCAGATCTGTGCCAGAGAAATCCGCACTGGTCAGAGCGTAGTCGCGAACAGCGTCCAGAATCGAAATCCCAAAAGACAGATTGATGACCGCACCGTTTCCGGTCGGCAATGGTGCAACCAACCCCTTGAGGGCAGTTCGTGGCTCATCATGAAATTTCAGGTGTACCTTTGTGCCCGCCATCGACATGAGTGCCGGAACCGTCGATACATTCCTTGGTCGCAGCAGCTCAAACAGATCAAGAAACCTCGTCCCTGTCATCTGCATATCAGGTCGTAACTTCTGCAACGTTGGCCCAACCTGTTGAATTTCCCCGTCCTTATTCAACAAAAGAAACATCGGGCACAGAGTTTCCAGGAGGGTTGCGAGATCGTTTTGCTCCATCATTGCTTGCGTGCCCCCAGATCAAACCGGCGTCCTTCGGAAAATGCACTTTCAAACAAAGACATCGAGATCACTTCGACGCCGTCCCTATCTCCGTCATGAGACAGCATAACCAATGCACCATAGTCATCCGCCATCGCCCGCAGGACCCCCACCATGACACTAGAGTAACCGGGCAACCCCGGATGGCATTTCAGTTCATATTCGGATGGTGAAAGCTCACACAATTCAAGCGCGGGCAAATCTAGATCAGACACCGCCAGCCTGACCCGATCCGAGAGATCGTCCAGCGAATGTAGAAACTCGACATAGGTCACACCGCCGAACCTCAATAATCGGCGCAATCCTTCCATATTTGGGTGTGAGACCAGGTACGTTCCCAAATCCTCAAGGAACTCTGATTTTGGGCGTTTCAAATCAGCACAAAGCGCATCAAGAACGCGGCTCGATAGACCCTCTTCATAGACCAGCATCGCCTCGAATTCAGCAAAGCCCAATCCTGCTGCCTCAGTCGCGCGCAGCCAGCACGCACGACCATATGTTGCACAAACAAACGACTGTATCGCGCTGTTGATCAACCCGTGCATGGAACGCCTCACTCGAACACATGCACCACTTCACCCGACAAAGCTTAACAAATACCGAAGACACGCCATGGATTGCAGCAAATGCCCTGCAATCTCAAATTGATACACCAATTGTTCCTGCGCTTGGCAAACAGATCAGAAGTCTGTGGGAGCCCCGCCTTCAGCCTTCCTTCGCGCAACAAAATCTGCCAGTTCCTCTCGCACAGCCTCGTCCATCGGCGGTGCTTCAAAGCTGCCTATGATTTCCTTGAACATGTAGTGCGCACGCTCAGCCGTCCAGATGCCACCAGCCACTTCCCAACCTTCGTAATTCTTCCAGTCACTCAGGAAGGGTTGATAGAACGCCGTGGTATAGCGATCCTGTGTGTGTTGGATTCCAAAGAAATGGCCATCATTGCCAACTGAGCGGATCGCATCGAGCGCAATTTCGTCAGGACCGGTGGCGTTGATCTGCGGATCCATATAGCGCTGAATTTGCTGCAGGATTTCACAGTCCATAATAAATTTCTCAGGGCTGGCAATCAGTCCGCCCTCAAGCCAGCCGGCGGCATGGTAAACCATGTTGGTCCCTGACTGGACAGCGGCCCACAGAGAATTGGACGTCTCCCACATCGCCTGTCCATCCGGCACATTGGCTGCGCAGACTCCTGAAGAACGCATTGGCAAGCCATAATACCGCGCCATTTGTCCTGTCATCTGAGTGGATCGCATATATTCAGGTGTACCAAATGCGGGTGCACCGGATTTCATGTCTACATTCGAGGTGAAAGTACCGATCGCACATGGGATTCCAGGCCGGACATACTGAAATAGAGCAATTGCGCACAGACCCTCAGCCAGCGACTGCGCCACCGCGCCGGCCATGGTTACAGGCGCCATCGCGCCGGCAAGCGTAAACGGCGTCACGACAACGGCCTGACCACGACGGGCAAGGCGCAAACAGCCATCGATCATCGGATGGTCATGCTTCAACGGCGAGGTTGAATTGATGTTGGAATACATCCGCGGAGTCGCCTCGAATTCCTCATGGCTCAGACCACCGGCGATGCGGACCATCTCCATCACGTCCTCGACCCGCTCTTTTCCAAGGCAATAGGCGTGCATCACCTTATCCGTCAGGGTCAGTTTGTCATAGAGAACGTCCAGATGGCGGACACTTGCATGAATATCGACCGGTTCAACCGGATAACCGCCGGCAAAGTGGATGCAATTGAAATACTGAGTCAGTTTCAGCAAGTTCCGGCACATTTCACGATTGCCCGGAACTTTCTTTCCAATCTCCATGTCCCAATAGTTCGGGGGTGAGGACACGTTCCCGAACACCATGGTTTTACCACCGATTTCGATTGTACGGTCCGGGTTTCGGGGCGTGATGGTAAATTTACTCGGGGCCTTGCCAACCATTTCCATAACGAATTCGCGCCCCATGCGAACGTTATCGCCATTCACGATGCACCCCGCCTCTCGCAGGATAGCTTTGGCTTCTTCGTTATAGAATTCGATCCCGATCTCTTCGAGGATGCGCATTGCCCCCTCGTGAATCGCTTCAACGCCTTCGGGACCCAATGGTTCGGTCGGCCGATCAATGTTCACTGGCGGGTTCCAGGGCATCTGCTCGATGACTTCGGCACCTCTGCGGGCTGCGGCTCCAGCACGGCCGCCGCCGCGGCGCCTGCGTGTCGTGTTGTCGGCCATTTGCTCCTCCGGCATTTGCTATTTTTCAAGCAAGCCCCGAAGCGACAGGTTATGGCCGCTCTGTCTGCGACAGGTTGTGTCGGTTTTAATAGATGAAGCGCCGAAACCTGCCCCAGATGGTCAGTTTTCTGCAAGCCATCCCGGAATATGCCCGATATCGGGCAGCACGACATCCGCCATTGGGGCGAGATCTTCAGCGGTCGCAAGACCGGTCAGCACTCCAATCGTTGTCATACCCGCAGCGCGCCCAGCCTCCAGATCATGCAGACTGTCACCCACCATCGCGATATTCGATGGATCGATACCTACATGTTCTGAAAATGCCAGCAATTGCCCTGGCCCCGGTTTGAATCCATGGCCGCTGTCATAGCCTGCGACAAAGTCGAAATGATCGCGAATGCCCACCGAGGCCAGATGCTCAAGCGCGGGCATTTCTCCATCATTTGTGGCCAGTCCCAGCTTTTTGCCGCTGTTTCGAAGTTCCTCGAAAAAATCAGTCAATGGCACAGCTGGAATTTGCGGAGCCTGAGCCGATTCCCTGTTCAGCATTCCTACGAGTTCATCCCGCGAAACATCTCCTAGATGCGGCAACAGCACCTCAGCAATCTCATCAACTGTACCTGCAATGACCACACTGTCCTCAGAGTACTGGCTATTGGCGAGATCGAAGCCGATGACCTGCCCCAGTTCAGCGGCTCGGGTCTCGTCACCGTCGGAAAGGCGCAACAGAACAGCGCGACCAAATGCTCCCCAAGTCGCAG
Source organism: Ruegeria sp. CE12 (assembly GCF_056537525.1). NCBI lineage: Bacteria > Pseudomonadati > Pseudomonadota > Alphaproteobacteria > Rhodobacterales > Roseobacteraceae > Ruegeria > Ruegeria sp. CE12. The sequence continues at coordinate 402,276 of NZ_JBQFRS010000001.1, forward strand.
CGAAATCAAACAGAGTGCCGTCCTTATCGAACAAGAGGGCGTCAATTGGCATTCCTGGTGCTCCTACAAATGCACTGGGTTCAGGTCCAATGGACGTCTGAACCGCCGGATAACTGCATACGGGCCTGACCGGGAAGATCATATGGCACCGCGTTGGCGTCACAAAAGTCCACGACCCACGAATCGTCAAGCATCAGAAAGTCCAAAACCGAAGACAAAAACTCGGGCTCGCCAGCCCTTTCGCGTAAATCATCGGTCGTCGCACCTGTTGCACCCAGAAAAACCGGAAGCAGTTCTTCGTTGCCGACAAGCCAGCCAAGTACTTTTAGCGCCAGTGTTTCCGCAGATTCGGCAGAGATCGCCATCAACAAGCCTCTGATTGGAGTTTGGAAAGGGTTTATTAACCAGAGTCATAAACACTTTGCTAACGCGTGCAATCAACGGTGAACAATTATGTCCGTGCAGGGAACCATCCTTGTCCTCGACGGGGTATCGACCAATCGTATCATGCTGAAAGTTCAGCTGACAGCAGCGTGGTATCACGTCGTGCAGGGTGAAAAGCTGAATGGTCTTGGACCATTGCTTCGGCGAACACGGCCAGACCTTGTACTGACATCGCAATCACTACCCGACGGTTCAGGCTCTGATGTCAAAAAACTTATGCTCACCGACCCCATGCTCAGGGATGTACCAGTGGTTGCAATCGCCCCACACAACGACAAGGCTGCGCGCCTTCGCGCCCTGTCTGACGGGCTGGATGATGTCCTGGCCTATCCTTTTAAGGACACTCTGCTGCTTGCACGAATTCGCAGCTTCTTGCGTATGCGGGCCGATATGCAGGACTTAAGGATCAAGGATGACCCACAAACTATGGGTCTCGCGGAACCCGCAGCTGCACTGATATCACCACCCTCTGTTGGTCAGATCGGCATAGTGACACAAAGCCACCGCACTAGCACACTTTGGCAACGTGCGTTGGCTACGAAAACACGTCACCAGTTGACCTGCCACACTCAATCAAACCTGAAAGGCATATTGTCAGGTCAGGTTCCTGATGCGATTGTCGTCGAGCTGGGTAACGATACCAACGGCCTGAATGTGCTGGCAGATTTGCGATCCCGCAGTGCGACTCGACACACCGCTTTGATCGGGGTCCTGCCTGAGGAAGATGGTCAATTGGCAGCCGAGGCACTGGACATGGGGGCTGATGCCGTCTGCATGGGCGAGTTCTGTCCCCACGAACTGTCTCTGAGGGTCGATACACTGGTTGCACGCAAGTCCCGGGATGATCAAATGCGCGCGTCGCTTCGAAAAGGACTAGCGGATTCATGGATCGATCCGTTGACCGGTCTGCACAATCGCCGATTTGCGATGTCTGCGATGGCGCAGATAGTTCGGCAATCGGTACAAGCCAAACAAGGGTTTGTGCTTATGTTGGCGGATCTTGATCACTTCAAGGCCATCAACGATCAACACGGTCATTCGGTAGGTGATCTGGTTCTGACCGAAACGGGCAAACGCATTCAGGATGCACTTGGCGAAACCGGATTTGTCGCACGTATCGGTGGCGAAGAGTTCATGATTGGAATTCCTGTCGTGACGAGGCAGGGCGCGATGCGCATGGCCGAAAGGATTTGTGATTGTATCTGTGAAAACCCTTTCCTGTTGCCGGGGCGCACGGCCCCGATCGAGGTTACAATCAGCATAGGCCTGAAGGTCGGCGAACCTCCGTTCCCAACTGTCGCTGAGGATATGGAAACTGTCGAAGACCTGATGCGAAGTGCCGACAAAGCGCTCTATACGGCCAAGAAAGCAGGCCGCAACCAAGTCCGTATGAGACAGAGCGCGGCCTGAACAGTTCATTCTTTCTTCTTATGCCGATGTGGCCCACGTTCTACCACTTCCTGCAGCCTTTCGGCATAAGCAATCCGCTCGTCGTCGCTCATTTCGACAACGCGCGACAACCATTGCTCTTGCAGGGCTTGCTGCAAATCTGCGGTCGATTGCGCCTGCTGCGCCAACAGGACTTGAACTGTATCAGGATCAAAGGGCACAGTGCGCAATGCCTCGCTCAACGCTTCAAAGTCCTGTTTACGAGTGTTGGACCCCTTTTTGTGCAGATATGACAACTCACCTCGCAAAGCCTTGCGATCAGCCCCTGGTAACGCCCTGTAGAGAGCAGGCCCGAATCCTGGAGGCGTTTTTGCATGATCTCCACCGCGGAACCTTAGTGCGGTTCCCAGCACGACGCCCACCACCAACAGATTGAGGGCAAGAGAAACCGTCAGCAAAATGGGCATCCAGCGGCGTTTTGGCTTGGAATTTTCGCTCATTCCGCATCCTCCAAATAGGCTGTATCCAGACCAAGATCAGCGACCAGATAAGCTGTTTCCTGCGAGATCAGGTAATTTGCAGGATCAGGCAGAAATGACGGTGCTGAAAAGCCGATCCAAACACCAGCAGCACAGGCTGCAACCAGTCCGCCCATCCCTTGCCATCCACCTACGTTGTCAAACAGGTGCCACCATGATCTGCGTTTCGCCTCGGTTGGCGGCGCAAGCCGGCCCAACCGTACGGACTCGGCGTCTGTCATCATCCGAACAGCCAAATCATCAGGCAGCTGCGAACGCTCCTGTCGCGCCTGGGCGAACAAACGATCCAGTTCTGTATCATCGTCAGTCATTGTCATACCCCAGTTCATCTCGACGCCCGGCCAGTATTGCAGCCAGAGACCGTTTTCCACGCGCGGTGAGGCTCTCGACCGCTTCTACGGAAATGTCCATGATCCCAGCAATTTCGGGGTTAGACAATTCCTCGATATGCCTGAGGACCACGGCTTCCCTCTGCCGTTCAGGCAATTGCGACAAGGCGGTCTGCAATGCATCTTTCCGCGCCTCATCCTGCATCTTTTCAACCACGCTTGCTGAGCCATCCTCTGGTTCAGCAACTTCATTCAAAGCGGCGTGGGTCTTTTTACGCCGAAGGTCCACACACAGGTTCAACGTAACCCGATACAGCCAGGTCGAGACCTTTGCCTGACCCGGAACCCAGTCTGGCGCCATCTGCCAAAGGCGCATCATTGCCTCTTGCGCCACATCCTCGGCCTCAGCCTGATTGCTCAGCATCCTTAGCGCGACCGAGAAACTGCGTGGTCCAAGCCGGTCCGTCAGCAAACGGGCAGCACCAGCATCACCATCAGCAAATTGCCTCAGCAACATATCGTCGCTGAGTTCGGTCGCGGCGAACTGGTCGCCGCGAACCTCGTGCGGTGAGGAAGTCAGATCCTCCATCCTGCATCAGTTGCTGTCTGAATCCGCATTATCACGCTTCTTCTTGTGCCGACCCATCTTGTCTTTTGCATCGGCGAATTCCTGTTCCGAGATCGATCCGTTGCCATCTGCGTCGATCCGGTCAAACATCTTGCCGGCGCGGCGCGGTTTCGGCAGCTCGTCTTCGCTCAGGTAACCATCGCTGTTGGCATCATGCTTTTCAAACATCTTTGTCACGCGGTCACTGGCTTTTTTCTGGGCAGCCGCCTGCATCTCCTCGACACTCAGCTGACCGTCACCGTTGGTGTCAGCATTGGTGAATCTCTGGGTGCGATGCGCCTGCATTTCTTCTTTGGTCACTTGACCATCACCGTTGGCATCAAGCTGCTGGAAAGTGACCGGCTCGCGATCGCCTTGTCCTTTCGCCAGGGCTGTTGTGCCCGTGATAGCAACTGCAGACAGAACGATAGCGGACATAAACGTTGCACTTTTCATAACATTCTTCCCTTTTTTGGCGGCCCAGTGCCGCTGCTCATACCTATTCAAACGCAGCATCAGTGAATTTCCGTCGCCACCAGAGAGAATTTTTTGTAGATTTGTGTGAGAGCGCGTGTTGCAGTCCGCCCGCCGCAAAGCGACGCACCCCCCTTTTATACAGCCCAAAACAATAGCAGTATCAGCCCAATTCGAATGCGCGAGTATCAAGATGACAGATCAGACTATCGAAACCATTACGGAAGACGAACGTCCGACATGGCCAGCTGTAGTTAAAGGCTTCAAATGCCGTTGCCCCAATTGCGGTAAGGGTAAGCTTTTGCACAGCTATCTGAAAGTAAACGACAATTGCTCTAACTGCGGTCAGGAATTGTTCCATCATCGCGCCGATGACGGACCGGCCTATTTGACCATCCTGATCGTGGGTCACTTGCTGGCGCCAGCGCTGCATGTCTCATATGTGCACTGGCGACCTGATCCTTTGACGATGGCCCTGATGTTCTCGGTTGGCTGCGTCGCACTGTCGCTGTACCTTCTGCCGAGGCTAAAGGGAGTCGTCGTTGCCTATCAGTGGGCACGCCGGATGCACGGTTTCGATAAAACCGACTGATCCCTTCCACCAGAGCGGAGGGGACATGACCATCGACAAAACCGCAATTCGCAATGCCGCGACTGTAATCGTTCTGCGCAACCGCCAGAGCGACCCAGCAATCCTGATGGGGCAGCGCGGCGCCTCTGCGGCCTTTATGCCGAACAAGTTTGTGTTCCCTGGCGGTGCCGTTGACCCTGCAGATGCCGAAGTTCCTTTGGCCACTGCCCTACCCGACATTTGTCATCAACGACTGGCTGAGAAATCACCGGAAGGATTGCAGAACGCTTTGGCAGCAGCTGCAATTCGCGAACTATGGGAGGAAACCGGATTGGTGCTGGGACAACCGGGCCAATGGTCAGGTGCCCTGCCGGCCGATTGGCAGTCTTTCGCAGACATGGGGTTTGTTCCTTCCGCTGAAGGTTTGCAATTCGTATTCCGTGCGGTCACACCACCGGGACGACCACGCCGCTTTGATGCGCGGTTCTTTCTAGTAGATGCCGAAGCCATTCAGGGCGATCTGGACGATTTCACCCATGCGTCGGACGAACTGTCCCATCTGCAATGGATCAAACTGCACGAGGCGCGCAACTTCGATCTGCCTTTCATCACCGAGGTTGTTCTGGCCGAAGTTGCCGCGCGTGCTGCAGATCGCACCCCGCCGGAGACGGTTCCGTTCTTTTTGAACAACGAAGAGGCGAGCCTGTTTCTACAGCTCAAAGGCTACCCGATGCCTGAGACCGGATAGCCGGGATGGTCGTTTAGCGCATCCTGCTGATAACGACGGTCACCTCGGGCTTTTTGCCGATTTCCACCTGCGCACTTTGGCGGGCAATTCGGCGCAAGCCTTCCTCCAGCTTATCGTCATCGCGCAGAGTTTTTGCCTCTGCCCGCATCAGGAACTGATTCAGATCTTCTTCCAGCACTTCGATCAACGCTGCGCGCGAGGTACCTGTTTCAGGCAGTCCCATCGTGTCGCACCACGGCTCGCCCAGTGGTTCGTCTTCTTCATCCAGAATGACAGTGATCGTCACATGCCCGTTCAGCGCCATCCGAATGCGGTCGCGCACGACACCATCCAGCGCACCAATTTTGACGGTGCCGTCCAAGTAGGTCCGACCCGTTTCAATATAATCAACGACTTGTGGCGCGTTGCCGGTCAGATCCAGCATCGTACCATTAACCGCCAAAATACCTGTTCGACCTGCAGCCTCGGCCAACTTGGCGTGTTCGCGCAGATGGCGATGTTCGCCATGCATCGGTATCACCATCTGAGGGTCTACAAGAGCATGAACCTTTTCTAGGTCCGGACGGTTGGCGTGACCGGAAACGTGATAGAGACCCGAACTGTCATCTACGACATCCACGCCCTTCTCGCTTAACTGGTTCATGATACGGATCACACCGCGTTCATTTCCGGGGATCGTTTTGGAAGAGAACAGGAAAAGGTCACCATCCTTGACCTCAAGCCCGCGATACTTTCCACGTGCCAACTGCGCGCTCGCGGCACGGCGTTCGCCCTGACTGCCGGTCACGATCAACATCAAGTTTTGACGCGGCAAATCCAGCGCCTCTTCCGCACTGATCACACGCGGAAAATCCGTCAGAATGCCTGTCTCAGTAGCTGCCTCAATCATACGACGCATAGCGCGCCCTAACAGCACCACCGAGCGGCCGGCCTTTGCCCCCGCCTCTGCCAGAGTTTTCACACGCGCGACGTTTGATGCAAAGGTGGTCGCAATGACCATGCCTTCGGCCTCTTCAACCAACCTTGTGATTTCGGGTCCGACATCGGATTCCGAGCGTCCCGGATGTTTTGAGAAGACGTTCGTGCTGTCGCAAACCAATGCCTTAACACCAGATTTTGCTACTTCGGACCACAGATCCGGGTCAATAGGCTCGCCCACAATCGGGTCAGCGTCCAGCTTGAAGTCCCCCGTGTGCACAACCCGGCCGCTTGGGGTGTCGATCACCAGCCCGGCACTTTCAGGGATCGAGTGCGAAACAGGCAGGAAACCAACTGTGAACGGCCCTGCCACGATCTGCTCTGGCCAAGATGATGCTGTACGAACGGCTTCGATCGGATGGCCATGTTCATCCATTTTTCGGCGTGCGATATTCGCCGTGAATGCGCGCGCGTAAATCGGTGCCCCAAGCGCCTCATAGCAATGCGCTACGGCACCAATATGATCCTCATGTGCGTGAGTGATAAAAATTGCCTCCAGACGATCGGCCCGCTCTTTCAGCCAGCTGATGTCCGCAAAGATGAGATCTACCCCCGGCGAGGTATCCATGTCGGGGAATGCCACCCCGAGATCCACAAGGATCAAACGCTCCTGCCCCGGTTTGCCATAGCCATAAACGTAGGCGTTCATGCCAATTTCGCCTGCGCCGCCCAGCGGCAGGTAGATCAGTCGTTCGCTGCTCATGTCGAGCCATTATCCTTGTTATAGCGATGTATCACGGTAAGACCGTGCATCGTCAGATCATCTTCGATTGCGTCGAACCCCACGTCGGCCTGATCGAACAAAGGCGCTAGCCCACCGGTTCCAACGACTTTCATCGGCATTCCATATTCAGCCTTGATGCGGGAAATCAGCCCCTCGATCAGCCCGGAATAGCCCCAATACACGCCGGACTGGATGCAGCCAACCGTATTTGTGCCAATCACTTTTTCCGGCCGGGTGATGTCGATATGGGGCAACGCAGCGGCCCCCTGGTGCAGCGCCTCAAGGCTCAGGTTCACACCCGGTGCGATGATGCCACCAACATACGCCCCATCCGCCGCAACAACGTCGAAATTCGTGGCGGTTCCAAAGTCAACCACGACGACATTGCCACCATGGCGATCAAACGCACCGGCGGCATTTGCCAAGCGATCCGGGCCGGGCACTGTCCCTTCGTCGATACGGGGATTCACGGGCAACAGACATTCAGGTTTACCGACCACCAGAGGTCGACAACCAAAGAAACGATCCGCGAAAACGCGCAGGTTGAACACAACACGCGGTACGGTCGAGGCAATGATCACATCAGTGATATCCGCTTCGATCCCATAGTGTTTGACCAGCGTCGAGTACCACGTGAAATAGGCATCGGCAGTACGCGCGTGGTGCGTCGAGGTACGCAGGGTGCACAGGAATGTCTCGCCGTCCCAGATCGAGAAAACGGTATTGGTGTTGCCGCAATCGATTGCCAGAAGCATCTGCGCCCCTTTCAGAAAAACACATCCGCCGCGGGAATGCTGACGCGGCCTTTGGCGGTGTTTAGGACAAGGTTGCCCCCTGCGTCCACCGTTTCAAAGGTCCCGACCGTTTCCGACGCTGCGGTACGCGCGGTGATGACCTCCCCCAACCGTGCCGCCCGCGAGAGCCAGGCAGTCCGTATTGGTTCGAAACCATAGGTGACAAACTGCGTCTCATACCGGGCATAAGCAGCCGCAAGTTCCGTCAAAAAGTCCTCGGGCGTGACATGCGCACCGGTTTCCGACAGTAGTGAGACCGGGCGGACAGCCCCAACCTCGACCATGTCCGCACCCGGGGCTTCGGCCAGATTAACCCCGATCCCGATCGACAAATGTGAGACGCCTCGCCCCTGCCCGGTGCTTTCCAGCAGAATTCCTGCCAGCTTGCCACCATTCAGCAGGACATCATTCGGCCATTTCAACGACAGACCACTAGCGCGACCTGTCACAGCGACGCATGCATCAAACAACGCAAGTGCAGCAACGAAGCTGCGAAGGGCAGCCTGCTCGGGGTTGCCCTGTGGACGTAGCAGCAATGTTGCAGCCAGGTTTCCCTTGGGGTTGGCCCAGGCCCGTCCCCGCCGACCACGCGCCGCCGTCTGGTGATGGGCCATGATCCAGACTGGCCCCTGCGCCGTGGGCGCAATGCGCGCAGCCTCGTTCAGGGTGCTGTCCACCTCCTGCACGACGTGCAGTCCATATCCACTTGGCCAGTCGTTCACGTCAAAAAGGCCCGGTCCATTGACCGAGCCCCCTTTTGCTTGAGTTGGGTCGTTTTAGTTGACAAGTGTGACCGCCGCAGCCGCAGCTGCCCCTTCGATACCGAACTGATAGAATACACCGATCAACATCAGCGCTGCTGATCCCATCAGAGCGACCCACAGGACCGGAGAAGGATTGGTCTCGATCGGGTCTTCGTTTTCAGCACCGAAGTACATGTAGAAAACGATCCGCAAATAGTAGAACGCACCGATGACCGAAGAAATTGCAGAAACGATAACCAATCCGGTCAGACCAGCATCGATACCCGCCTGCCAGACACCGAACTTGGCGAAAAAGCCCAGCATCGGCGGAACACCGGCGAGGCTGAACATCAGGATTAGAACCGCCAGAGCCTTGCCCGGATCGCGTTTCGCGAACTGGCGCAGCGCGTCGATATCCGTCACCGGCTTCCCGTCTCGTTCCATCATCAGGATGAAGGCAAACGTACCGATGTTCATCGTGACGTAAATCGCCAGATACATCAGCATGGCCTTGATCCCTAGCTCGGTTCCTGCAGCAAGACCGATCAGGGCGTATCCCATATGTGCAATCGACGAGAAAGCCATCAGCCGCTTGATGTCCCGCTGCCCAATCGCGGCAACGGCGCCAAGCAGCATCGACAACACAGACAACAGCACAATCACCTGCTGCCAGTCCTGCACCACGCCTCCAAAGGCGTCATGCAGCAAACGCGCAAACAGGGCCATTGCTGCCACTTTGGGTGCTGTCGCAAAGAAAGCGGTGATCGGCGTTGGCGATCCCTCATACACATCCGGTGTCCACATGTGGAACGGAACAGCCGAAACTTTGAAGGCCAAGCCCGAAATCAGGAAGATCAACCCGAACAGCAGCCCCAACGACACTTCGCCGTGATGAACCGTCTGGACGATGCCCGAAAACAGGGTGGTGCCGGTGAAACCATATACCAGCGACGCACCATACAGCAGCAGACCCGAGCTGAGTGCGCCCAGCACAAAATACTTCAGGCCCGCTTCGGTCGACTTCGCGCTATCGCGCCGCAATGCTGCCACAACGTAGAGCGACAGCGATTGCAGCTCCAGCCCCATGTAGAGCGACATCAGATCACCTGCGCTGACCATCATCATCATGCCAACGGCTGCAAGTGCCACAAGCAACGGATACTCAAAGCGCAGCAGATCGCGGCGGGTCATGTAGTCTTGGCTCATCACCAGAACCGCCGCAGCAGAGAGCAGGATCGCCACTTTCGCAAACCGGGCGAACCCATCATCGACGAACATGCCGTTGAAAGCTACACGTGTACCGGCACCATTTGTCACGATCCAGAAGGACAACAGCGCCATAAGGCCCGCCGTCGTCCAGACCAGCACAGGCGCCAGCGCATCCTTGGTTGTATAGACAGCCCCAAGCAGCGCCACCATCGCATAGATCGCCAGAACAATCTCCGGCAGGATTACATTCAGATCAGCTTGGATCATGTCTCCAAAGCTCCCTTAGTGCGAGGCGACCTGGGTCGCAGCCTCAGCCGCGGCCAGAGCCGTGTCATAGTTCGAAATCAGCGCTGCGGTAGAGTTCCCGATCACATCCGTAACCAGAGATGGATATACCCCAAGCAAAATGGTCATCAGGATCAGCGGCGCGAAGATCAGCCGCTCACGCGAACTCATATCGGTGATCGACTTGAGGCTTTCCTTGATCAGATCGCCAAAGACCACCCGCCGATAAAGCCACAGCGCATATGCTGCCGAGAAAATAACACCCGTTGCCGCGACTGCGGTCACCCAGGTGTTAACCTGGAACGTGCCCATCAACGTCAGGAATTCGCCAATGAACCCGCTGGTGCCCGGCAAGCCAACATTGGCCATGGTGAAAAGCATAAAGACCAGCGCATAGGCGGGCATCCGGATCACCAGACCGCCATAAGCCTCGATATCGCGCGTGTGCATCCGGTCATAGATCACACCGACACAAAGGAAGAGCGCGGCTGAGATGAAACCGTGGCTGAGCATCTGGAAGATTGCACCATCGATACCCTGCTGATTGGCTGCAAAAATACCCATGGTCACAAAACCCATATGCGCGACCGAGGAGTAGGCAATCAGCTTTTTCATATCCTCCTGCACCAGCGCGACAAGTGAGGTGTAGACCACGGCGATTGCCGACATCCACAGCACGACATCTGTCATGACCGCCGATCCCACCGGGAACATCGGCAGGCTGAACCGCAGGAAACCATAGCCCCCCATTTTCAGCAGGATTGCCGCCAGTACGACCGACCCGGCGGTTGGCGCCTGCACGTGGGCATCCGGCAACCAAGTGTGAACCGGCCACATCGGCATTTTCACCGCAAAGCTGGCAAAGAAGGCGAGGAACATCAGGGTTTGCAGGCCACCTACCACATAGATGCCCATCACACTGAAGCCTTCGGACGAGAACTGATGGTGCATCAACGCCTCGATATCCGTGGTACCCGCATCCGAGTACATCGCAACCATCGCCACCAGCATCAGTACCGAGCCGAGGAAGGTGTAGAGGAAGAACTTGAAGCTGGCATAGATACGATCTTTGCCACCCCAGATACCGATGATCAGGAACATCGGGATCAGACCTGCCTCGAAGAACAGGTAGAACAGCACCAGATCAAGCGCCATGAATACGCCCAGCATCAGCGTTTCAAGCAGCAGGAAGGCGATCATGTACTCTTTGACGCGATCGGTCACTTCCCAGCTGGCCAGAATGGTCAATGGCATGATGAAGGTGGTCAGCAGTACGAACAGGACGCTGATACCATCCACACCCATCTTGTATTTCAGCCCCATCAGCCACTGGCCTTCTTCCACCATCTGGAAGCCAGTGTTGGAGGGGTCAAAGTCCGTATAGATCCCAATCGAGACCAGGAAAGTCACTGTCGTCGCCAGCAACGCGATCCACTTGGCGTTTTTCTGCGCCGCCTCGTCATCCCCATGCAGGAACAACGCCATAAGAGCTGCCGCAATGGCGGGGATGAACGTAACAATGGAGAGGATGTTATCCATTAGTGTGCGCCTCCGCCGATCGACATCCAGGTGACAAGGGCTGCGATGCCCAGAACCATCCAGAAGGCGTAAGTAAAGATGTACCCGGTCTGCGCCTTGCCAGCGAGACGGGTAAAGAAGGGAACAACCCCCATTGCTACTCCATTCAGGAAGCCATCGATCACGTTGCCATCGCCGCGCTTCCACAGGAAACGGCCCAACGCAACGGTTGGTTTGACAAAGACCGCATCGTAGATTTCGTCAAAATACCACTTGTTCAGCAGGAACAGGTACAGCGGACGCTGGTTTGCAGCCAGACGCGCGGGCAACGCTGTATTCTTGATGTAGAACCAGTAAGCGATGACAAAGCCCAGCAGCATCGCGGCAAACGGCGAAACCTTTACCCATTTCGGGGCCGCATGCGCGTCGTCCAGCACATGGTTGTCAGGAGCGATATAGATCGCGCCCTCGCCCGGCTCACCAGCGAATACGTAGTGGTGATAGCCCTCTTTCGCATCCTTGTCGCCATGCGCAGCGTCAACGGCATGGCTATCATCTGCATGCGCGGTGTCGGCATGTGCCGCTTCGTCACCGTGCCCTTCGGCCTTGCCATGATCACCGGCTTCGGCATGTTCTGACGCTTCGGCAACCGGAATGCCGTAGAACTTACCAACCTTGTCTGCGTGACCAAAGAAGTTGCTGTACCAGATCATGCCGGCGAAAACCGCACCCAGAGACAGCACGCCCAAAGGCACCAGCATAACCATCGGGCTTTCATGCGCGTGGTCATGGGTGTGCTTGTCTCCACGCGGCTCACCATAAAACGTCAGGAAGATCAGACGCCAGCTGTAGAACGAGGTGAACGCAGCCGCGATCACCAACAGCCAGAAGCCATAAGCCGAACCACCTGCATATGCGCTCTCGATGATCGCATCTTTGGACAGGAACCCGGCAAACCCGATTGTCGTTAGCGGAATGCCGACGCCAGTGATCGCGAGTGTCCCGATCATCATGGCCCAGAAGGTATAAGGAATCTTTTTCCGCAACCCGCCATATTCGGTCATCTCCTGCTCGTGATGCATCGCGTGGATTACCGAACCGGCGCCAAGGAACAACAACGCCTTAAAGAAGGCGTGGGTGAACAGGTGGAACATGGCGGCCGAATACATGCCGACGCCAGCCGCAACAAACATGTAGCCCAACTGCGAACAGGTCGAGTAGGCAATCACGCGTTTGATGTCGGTCTGAACCAGCCCCACGGTTGCCGCAAAGAATGCGGTAGTCGCGCCCAGTACGGTCACGAAACCAGCCGCGCCCGGTGCGAACTCGAACAACGGAGACATCCGGCAAACAAGGAACACACCCGCAGTAACCATGGTCGCAGCGTGGATCAGCGCCGATACAGGCGTCGGGCCTTCCATCGCGTCCGGCAACCATGTGTGCAGGATCAACTGCGCAGATTTACCCATCGCGCCGATGAACAGCAGGACGCAGATCACCTCAATCGCGGTCCACTCTCCCCAAAGGAAGTGCAACTTCTCTTCTGCAAGTGCAGGCGCTGATGCAAAGATGTCCGAGAAGTTGATGCTGTCCGTCAGGAAGAACAGCGCGAAAATCCCCAGCGCAAAGCCAAAGTCGCCGACCCGGTTGACGACAAACGCCTTGATTGCGGCCGCGTTTGCAGATGGTTTGCGATAGTAGAACCCGATCAGCAGATAAGACGCGACGCCGACGCCTTCCCAGCCAAAGAACATCTGAACCAAATTATCCGCCGTCACCAGCATCAGCATCGCGAAGGTGAAGAAGGACAGATAGGCGAAGAAACGCGGCTTATAGCTCTCGCCCTCGCGCCATTGCGGGTCGTGATCCATGTAGCCGAAGGAGTAGAGGTGCACGAGCGCGGAAACGGTGGTCACCACGATCAGCATGATCGCGGTCAGGCGATCCAGACGAACGGCCCAGCTTGTCGACAGCGATCCACTCTCGATCCAGCGCATGATTTCGATCTGTTGGGTCACGCCGTCGAAGGTAAAGAACACGATCCACGACAGCAGACAAGCCAGAAACAGCAGACCTGTCGCGGTCCACATGGCGGCTTTCTCGCCAATGAACTTCCAGCCGAACCCGCAGAGCAGCGCGCCCACCAGCGGGGCAAAGAGGATGGTGGTTTCCATGTTCCCTTACCCCTTCATCATATTGACGTCTTCAACCGCGATGGTGCCGCGGTTGCGGAAGAAGCAGACCAGAATGGCCAGCCCGATCGCCGCCTCGGCCGCTGCGACGGTCAAAACGAACAGCGTAAACACCTGCCCGACCAGATCGCCGAGAAAGCTGGAAAACGCCACGAGGTTGATATTCACCGCCAGCAGCATCAGTTCGATGCTCATCAGCAGGATGATGACGTTCTTGCGGTTCAGGAAGAGACCGAAGATGCCGATGACGAACAGCGTCGCCGCGACCGTAAGATAGTGTTCAAGTCCGATCATCGTCTCAAAGTCCCTGCCCCGGTTTCACGTCCTTCAGCTCCATCGCCTTGGCCGGATCACGCATCATCTGGCCGACGATGTCCTGACGTTTGATGTCCTGACGGTGGCGTAGCGTCAGAACGATTGCGCCGATCATGGCCACCAGCAGGATCAGACCCGCAAGCTGAAACAGAAGGAAGTATTGATCGTAAAGAATGACACCCAGCGCCTCAGTGTTGTGGCGGTCAGCCGGGGTTGGCTGAGCCAGATTGGCCGCCGCGCCCTGCGCGCTGTCCCATGCGCCAAAGGCCATGACAAACTGCATCAGGATGACCAGACCGATCAGCAGGGCCAGCGGCATATAGCGCGCCATCTCAGCCTTTAGCTCGGCAAAGTCGACATCCAGCATCATCACAACGAAGAGGAACAGAACCGCGACCGCGCCCACGTAGACGATGATCAGCAGCATGGCCACGAACTCCGCCCCCAGCAGCACGAACAACCCCGCCGCGGACAGGAAGGCCAGGATCAGCCACAGCACCGAGTGCACCGGCTGACGGCTGATCACCGTAAACAGCCCGCCGGTGATGGCGCTGATGGCAAACAGATAGAAGGCAAAGACGGTCATTGATCCTCATCCTCGTTATCGCCCATGACCTCTTGCGCCAGATCCAGCGCACGGGTCATGGCCGGGATGCCGGCAAAGACCGACATCTGACCGATCGTTTCCACGATCTCTTGTTTCTTGGCGCCAGCTTCCAACGCGTGGCGCACAGTCTGACGCACTGCCGAGTCCGCTTGCGCGCCCTGACAAGTCAGCCCGGCCAGAGTCAGCAAAAGCCGGGTCTTGGCATCGAGTCCATCTTTGTTGACGGTGTTGCCAAACATCATCTCCATGACTTCTTTCGGCATGGTCGGCCACAGCGCCTCGAACCCTTTGGGCGAGAAATTCTCCATCGCCGGATTCATCGCCTTGGCCATATCCTGAGCCTGCTTCATCATCGCAGCGAAGGGGTTGTTGTCATCGGTCATCACAGCTTCTTCTCCAGACCGTCGATACGGTCAGTCAACGCCTCGAGGCTGTCGACAACAAAGTACCGCATATTCGTGATATCCTTGTGGATCAGGTTCATCTTGCGCACGAGATGGCGCAGAACTTCGACCTGAGCGTCCCCAGCGCCGCCGTCCGCGATACGCTCGATCTCGGACATCATGTCGTCGTAGACCTGCTCAACCTGGGTACGCAAAGCAATCTCAGGATCGGCATCAGGTCCATCTGGATCGAAATCCGGATTCAGATTGTTAGCCTCGGCAGCTGCATTCAGTCGCGATGTGAGATCGGCGATACTGTCCCGCCAAGTATCGGCTTCGTCAGTCTCGCCCCACAATTCCACCAGTTCAGACTCGTCCGCCGTCACCCGCCTGACTGCTGCAAGCGCCATACCAACGGTGTCTTCATAAAAATTAAACGAAGCAGCGAGATCAAAGGGTGCTGCCGTTCCATTCTTTGGATGCCCAAGCGCCGAGGCCACGATTTCGGCCCCCGCCACTGCTGCTGACGCCTCATCAGCGTCCAAGTATTCGTTACCCATCGCAAAGACGTTTCCAAAGAGCTCACGCACGGCCTCGGCCTGATCAGCAGGCTGGTCCAAACCACGGATCTGATCCAACAAGTCCGACGCGGTGTCGTTCTCAAAGCTATGTGGTCCCCAGGTTCCCATCAGCGATACGGCGCGTCCATTTCCAGATTGCGGGCGATCTCGGCTTCCCAGCGTTCGCCGTTGTCGAGCAGTTTTTCCTTGTCGTAGAACAGCTCTTCGCGGGTCTCGGTGGCGAATTCAAAATTCGGGCCTTCTACAATGGCATCGACCGGGCAAGCCTCCTGGCAGAAGCCGCAATAGATGCATTTGGTCATGTCGATGTCATAGCGCGTGGTGCGGCGAGAGCCGTCCTCGCGTGGTTCGGCGTCGATGGTGATGGCTTGTGCCGGGCAGACCGCCTCGCACAGTTTGCAGGCGATGCAGCGTTCTTCACCATTCGGATAGCGGCGCAGGGCGTGTTCCCCCCGGAAACGCGGCGACAGAGGGCCTTTTTCGTGCGGGTAGTTCACGGTGGCTTTGGGGGCAAAGAAATACTTCAGTCCCAGCTTCATGCCGACCCAGAAGTCCTGCAGCAGAAAGTACTTGGCAGCGCGGGTATAGTCGATTTGGGTCATATCAGCCTCCTACGCTCCAACGGGCGAACGCGCCCCAGAACCAGTCGAATTTCGCCGCAAAGGCCACGAAGACCACCCAGGCCAGCGAGAATGGCAGGAACACTTTCCAACCCAGTCGCATCAGCTGGTCATAGCGGTAGCGGGGTGTGATCGCCTTGACCATCGCGAAGAGGAAGAAGAAGAACGCCATCTTCGCAACCATCCACAGCACGCCATCAGGCAGGCCCGGGATCGGCGACAGCCAGCCGCCGAAGAACAGCAGCGTGGTGAGTGCGCACATCAGGAAGATCGCGATGTATTCACCGGCCATGAACAGCAGGAAGGGTGTGGCCGAATATTCAACCTGATAACCGGCAACCAATTCCGATTCCGCTTCCGGAAGGTCAAAAGGCGGTCGGTTGGTCTCGGCCAATGCCGAAATGAAGAACAGGAAGACCATCGGGAAGTGCGGCAGCCAATACCAGCTGAAGAAGCCAAAGCGGCCGTCTTGCGCTTCGACGATATGACCGAAATTCATCGATCCGGTCGAGATGATAACGCCGATGATGATCAGGCCAATCGAAACCTCGTAAGAGATCATCTGCGCGGCAGAGCGCAGTGAACCGAGGAACGGGTACTTTGAGTTCGACGCCCAACCACCCATAATCACGCCATAAACTTCCAGCGACGATACAGCGAAGACATAAAGAATGGCGACGTTGATATCTGACAGCACCCAGCCGTCATTGAATGGGATGACAGCCCAGGCAATCATCGCCAGAACGAAGGATGTCAGCGGTGCAAGGATGAAAACCGTTCGGTCAGCACCCGCAGGAATGACGACCTCTTTGACCACATATTTCAGCGCGTCAGCCACCGATTGAAGCAGGCCGTAGACGCCCACAACGTTCGGGCCCCGGCGCATCTGAACCGCCGCCCAGATCTTGCGGTCGCCGTAAACAAGGAACAACAGCGAGATCATCACGAACGCAACAACTGCAAGCACTTGCGCCAGAATGATGAGGGCTATTCCGCCCGGGGTGTTAAAGAAGTCAGCCATTGGTCCTCACACCGTGGGTCGTCGGGATTGCGCGGGCGCGCGATATTGAAACGGGTCGCATCATTCTGCTGCGATCCTGTCGGTTTTAAGTGCCTGAGCTTGCGCCGATAGTTCTGCCATCAATTGAGAGGCGCGTGCTATCGGGTTGGTCAGATAGAAGTCTTTGATCGCATTTCGGAACGTTGCCTTGCCCAGTGATCCGGCCTCGAGCGGTTGCACCTCGTTCTCGATCACTTCGTCGATACGCGCCAAATGGGGCACGGCCTCGATCAGAGCGCTACGCAGCTGCGCCAGCGAGTCGAAGGGTAATGTCGCCCCCAGTTCGGCGGACAAGGCCCGCAGGATAGCCCAGTTTTCCTTGGCCTCACCCGGTGCGAACCCAGCGCGCATAGCCAGCTGCGGACGCCCTTCGGTGTTCACGAAAAGACCGTTCTCTTCCGTATAGGCAGCAGCAGGCAGGATTACATCAGCGCGGTGCGCACCGCGATCACCGTGGCTGCCTTGATAGATCACAAAGGCACCGTCGCCGATTTCGACTTCGTCCGCGCCCAGGTTATAGATCACATCCGCAGAGCTGATCGCCTCCATACCGCTTGCATTGGTGGCATCAACATCCATCGCACCAACGCGAGCAGCGGCTGTATGCAGAACGATCAGGCCGCTTTCTGTATTTGCAGCGATGGTTTGCGCAGCAGCCAGAACAGCTGCGCCATCAGCTTCTTGCAATGCACCTTGACCCACAACGACCAGCGAGGATTTTCCCTTGATCTGGTCATCACCGTCCATGTCGACCACTTTCTGCAGGGCAGCGCGGTCATCGCCAACATGATGGTAATCGTAGGTCAGATCGACAGCCGGACCGACTAAAGCAATGTCAGCACCATGGGCCCATGCTTTGCGGATGCGTGCGTTCAGAACCGGTGCCTCATCTCTCGGGTTGGTCCCGATCAACAGGATACGCTCAGCAGTATCTATGTCTTCGATGGCGGCGGTGCCGGCATAGGCGCCCCGGTTGCTTGCGGGCAGTTTAGCTCCGTCAGTGCGGCATTCAACTACGCCACCCTGCCCTTCGATCATCTGTTTCAGCGCAAAGATAGCTTCGACCGGAGCCAGATCACCAACAATCCCCGCAGGCTTCTCAGCCCCTTTTAGTGCGTCAGCTGCTTTGTTCAACGCTTCGGGCCAAGTGGCCGGGCGCAACTTGCCGTTCTCTCGCACGTAAGGACGGTCCAACCGCTGACGCCGCAAACCATCCCAGACAAAACGGGTTTTATCGCTGATCCACTCTTCATTCACGCCGTCGTGGTTGCGCGGCAGAAAGCGCATCACTTCACGACCCTTGGTATCTACACGGATATTCGAGCCCAAAGCATCCATCACATCGATGGATTCGGTTTTGGTCAGCTCCCACGGACGTGCAGTGAAGGCATAGGGTTTCGACGTCAGTGCGCCAACTGGACACAGATCAATGATATTGCCCTGCAAATTCGATTGCAGCGTCTCGTTGAGATACGAGGTGATCTCAGCATCTTCTCCACGCCCGGTCTGACCCATCTGCGTGATCCCGGCCACCTCGGTCGTGAACCGTACACAGCGGGTACAACTGATGCAGCGGGTCATCGCGGTGCCAACAAGCGGTCCTAAATCCAGATCATCAACCGCGCGCTTTGCTTCTTTGAAACGCGACCCCGACACACCATAAGCCATGGCCTGATCCTGCAGGTCGCATTCGCCCCCTTGATCGCAGATCGGACAGTCGAGCGGGTGGTTGATGAGCAGAAACTCCATCACACCCTCACGAGCCTTTTTGACCATGGGAGAGTTTGTCTTGACCACCGGCGCCTGCCCCTCAGGCCCCGGACGCAAATCACGCACCTGCATCGCGCAAGACGCTGCAGGCTTGGGCGGGCCGCCAACGACCTCCACCAGACACATCCGGCAGTTACCGGCAATCGACAGGCGTTCGTGGTAGCAAAAGCGCGGCACTTCAACCCCGGCCTGTTCACAGGCCTGGATCAGGGTCATTGCGCCGTCGACTTCGATTTCCTGCCCGTCGATATTGATCTTGCGGAGGTCAGACATGGTCTAGTTCGCCCTCAAATAAACGCCAATGGCGCTGTTTCTTTCGATTTCCGCGCGTCCCAAAGTACAGAAGGTTTCGGGATTCTCGTAGGTCACACCATGCTGGGCCAGATACGCCTCGCCCATGGATCGCATACGCGCCTTCTCAGCATCCGAGTCCACATAGGCCCGGATTTCCTTGTCCGAGTATCCCAGCCTGTTGGCTTTGGATTTCAGTCCCCAGATCACACCGATTGCTTTCATCCTGCGCCCGCTGATTGATGGGCAGTACTCAGAAATCTCATTTGCGATCGCGATGTAATAGAGTTCATTGTCGATCTCTTTGACATCACGCAAAGGGGGTTTCGCTTCGGCCGCAACCGGTACCGCCATCAGAGTGGCGAGAGCAATCGTTTTCACAAAAGACATGGTATTTCCTTTCGTCTTGGGTCTTCCAAGACGAAGCACCGAGGCATTGCTATGCAATAACGCCACCAAGGCCATGCGCTGATATGCAATAACTTTGCTCATGGTCTTTGGCAGGTACCTGCAAATGTCAGCTTGTCATTGTCGATACGCAGGTTCTGGGGTTCAGTCTCCGGCCCCACTTTCCACACGATTTTGGACGTGCCAAAGTTCTGAATGCAGAACCGGGTGCCCTCATACCGCCCCGCCTCACGCGCTCCATCCAGAGACGCCGAAACGCCGTTGATCGTGACAGTAAAATCGGCGCGCGAGACTTTCTTATCTACATAGCTGGCTTTGGCGCGGAAGGCCTGCCCATCGAACAGAACCCGTTCGCTCTTCGATTTGCTGCACGAAGCGACCAGCGTTGTCGCCACTAACACCCCAATAACAAGAGTATTTTTATTCATTTCCGTATCCCCAGATACCCTTTAGTAACAGTCAGTCGTTTTGTCCGACCGGTGTTACAACGTATTCTGTCCCAATTCAAAACGAGGCCACCAGTGCCATCACCCCCAACACCATCATGCAAGCCCATCCAATGACATAGAGAACCGATCGTAGCCCGCTGTGCGGTTTGCCGACCCCACGAATATGGACGATCAACATCACCACTCGGGCAACCAACGCTATAGAAGCAAGCAGGTTCACCCAGAACGGGCTAGCCCCCAGTAAAATCGCGGCCACAGTGACGGTCAGAAACGCTGGCAGGGTTTCAGTTCCGTTAAGATAAGCGCGGTTTAGGCGATAAGCCTTTTCCGAATAGTCCTGATCAGGCGTCGCACCTGGGGCCAGACCTTTACTGGCCTTCGCAAGTGCCGAGAAAGGCGACAGAAACAACACGATCAGGGTAAAAATCACCAGCGAGGCGATTGCATGGGAATATTCGGCGAACAACTCCATTGGACTTACTCCGCTGCCATCGCACCCATGCGGCCCGATTTCTGAGCCTTGATGCGGTCCTCGATCTCTTCCCGGAAATTGCGGATCAGGCCTTGGATCGGCCAGGCCGCAGCATCGCCCAGGGCACAGATTGTGTGGCCTTCGACCTGCTTGGTCACATCGAACAACATGTCGATCTCTTCAAGTTCGGCCTCACCACGCACCAGGCGGTCCATCACGCGCATCATCCAACCAGTACCTTCGCGGCATGGCGTACACTGGCCACAGCTTTCGTGTTTGTAGAATTTCGACAGCCGCCAGATCGCTTTGATGATGTCGGTGGACTTGTCCATCACGATCACCGCAGCTGTTCCAAGACCCGATCCCAGGTCATTGCGCAGATGGTCGAAATCCATGATTGCGTCTCGCATATCTTCGCCACGCACGCATGGCACGGACGAGCCTCCGGGGATCACAGCCAGCAGGTTGTCCCAACCACCGCGAATGCCGCCGCAATGGGTTTCGATCAGCTGCTCGAACGGGATCGACATCGCCTCTTCCACCACGCACGGGTTATTCACGTGGCCTGAGATGGCAAACAGCTTAGTTCCCGCGTTGTTCTGACGACCAAAGCCTGCGAACCAGTCGGCGCCCCGGCGCAGGATGGTCGGTACAACCGCAATGGACTCCACATTGTTGACAGTGGTCGGACAGCCGTAAAGCCCCGCACCAGCCGGGAACGGAGGTTTCATCCTCGGCATACCCTTTTTGCCCTCAAGGCTTTCAATCAACGCGGTTTCCTCACCGCAGATGTAAGCCCCTGCGCCGTGATGCAGAAACAGATCGAAATCCCAGCCCGAACCAGCGGCATTCTTGCCGAGCAGACCGGCATCATAGGCCTCATCAATCGCGGCCTGCAGCGCTTCACGCTCGCGGATATATTCGCCGCGCAGGTAAATGTAGCAAGTATGCGCGTTCATCGCGAAAGACGCGATCAGGCAGCCCTCGATAAGCGTGTGCGGATCATGGCGCATGATCTCGCGGTCCTTGCAGGTGCCCGGTTCAGATTCGTCCGCGTTCACCACCAGATAAGCCGGACGCCCGTCGCTTTCTTTGGGCATGAATGACCATTTCAGACCGGTGGGGAAGCCCGCGCCGCCACGCCCGCGCAGGCCCGAGTCCTTCATCGTCTGGATAATCCAGTCACGCCCGTTGCCGATCAGGCCAGCCGTGCCGTCCCAATGCCCCCGGGCTTGCGCGCCTTTAAGCGTACGCTCATGCATCCCGTAGATGTTGGTAAAGATCCGGTCCTGATCCTTCAGCATCGTTAGCTTACCTTTGGCTATCCTGACGCATGCGCCAGAGTTGAAAAATGTTGACGCCCGCATAAACGAAACCACCCAGAGCGGCGAAATCGAACAGCAGCGCATATCGCCCCGGCAGTCCCAGTGCAGGGCCGATGAACAACGACATCGCAAGCCAGGCCAGCATGGTGATAGCGATCACCACCCCGATATGGCGCCCTTTGCGGGCCATGGCCTGTTCTTTGTCTTGGTCCATCTCGTCTGTGTGCCCCTTCAGGCGTACTCATTCCTGTTTGACCTACTCGTCGTAGGTACCGTCTTCCTTAGCGCGCTTGGCGAACTCGGTTTCTTCACCTGCCGCCAGTTTGGCGGCTTGTTCAATCCAGCCGTCTCGCTCAATACGACCCTTGAACTTCAGGCGCGCATCGACCCAAGCCACCTGCAATGGTGTCCAGGCAGCAACCTGATCAAAGTGGTAGAAACCCAACTCGTTGAGTGTCTGTTCCAGCTTGGGCCCGACACCTTTCAGCAGCTTTAGGTCATCAGGCTTGCCATCCCGCGCCCCTGACAACAGTTCGGGCGCATCTTCCTCGACCTTGGCTTCAGATTTGGCTTTCTTTGCCTCTTCGGCCTGTTTTACCGCAGGCTTCGGAGTTTCTGGCGCTTTCGGAGGTTTTGCCGCAGCACTCGCGCCGGCTTGTTTGCCATCTTTATCCAGCCAAGGGGTCAGGATCGGAACTTCCGTTCCGTCGATGCGCTTGACCGTGTCGTGCAAATCAGTCGCCAGCTCTACGCTTGCATTATAACGCGGTTTGCCAGCGTCATGTTCAACAAGGCTGGTCAGACCCTTCAGCGGCTCCGCTGCATATCGACCGTTTTGTGGCCCCGGAACCGGAACCTTCCCAGATGTCAGATCATCGAGGATTTTACCAAAACTCTCGGCAGTCAGGTCCTCGTAATAGTCCTTACCGATCTGTGCCATCGGTGCGTTGGTGCAGGAGCCCAGACATTCAACTTCTTCCCAGCTCAGCTTGCCATCAGCGGACAGTTCATGCGGTTTGGACGCGATCTTTTCCTTGCAGACCGCGATCAGATCCTCTGCCCCGCAAATCATGCAGGAGGTCGTGCCGCAGACCTGAATATGTGCCACCGAACCAACCGGTTGCAGCTGGAACATGAAGTAGAAAGACGCAACCTCAAGCACCCGGATGTAGGCCATTCCCAGCATGTCGGCGACAGATTCAATCGCCGGGCGGCTCAGCCAACCCTCTTGTTCCTGAGCACGCCAGAGCAACGGGATGACCGCACTGGCCTGACGACCTTCAGGATACTTGGTAATCTGCGCTTCGGCCCATTGCTGGTTGGCAGCGGTAAAGGCAAAGTTCTCAGGTTGTTCGGGATGCAGACGGCGGAGCATTAGCCTTTGTTCTCCTGCACTGGATTCGGCTGATATTGACCTTCCGGCACAACCCCATCGTACGTGCCATTTACCAAAGGCAGGCAAAGAAAGGAATTGTTCCAAGGCCCAGAAAGGTACACTGGATTGCTTGTTTCAGCTTCAGTTACGTTTAGAAGCCCAACCTGACAAAACGCTGCAGTTTGCTCTTTTTGTACGATAACCAGTAACTCGAAGCCGTTACTTCTCGGCGCACCCACAGTGGAGACAATCTGGAAACCGTTGGCCAGAAAATCGTTTAGGTTACCTTGTGGTGCAGGCTCAGCTGAAAGCCCCGCTCCACAAGCCGCAAAAACAGCTACAGACGAAAAAAATCGTAACCGTCTGCTCACCGATCAATCTCCCCAAACACGACATCCATCGTGCCAATAATGGCGGCGACGTCGGCCAGTTGGTGACCTTTCGCAACGTGGTCCATGGCTTGCAGGTGCAGGAACCCCGGCGCGCGCAGTTTGGCGCGGTAGGGTTTGTTCGTACCGTCGGCGACCAGATAAACGCCGAACTCGCCCTTGGGGGCTTCTACTGCGGCGTAGACTTCGCCCGCGGGGACGTGGAAGCCTTCGGTATAAAGCTTGAAGTGATGGATCAGGCTCTCCATCGAGGTCTTCATGTCCGAGCGTTTCGGCGGGGTGATCTTGCCACGAGCCAGAACGTCTCCGGGGCACTCGCGGATTTTGGCGATGGCCTGACGGATGATCAGCAACGACTGTCGCATCTCTTCCATCCGCACCAGATAGCGATCATAGCAGTCGCCATTCTTCCCGACGGGAATCTGGAACTCGAACTCATCATAGCATTCATAGGGCTGCGCACGACGCAAGTCCCAGGCCAAGCCCGAACCGCGAACCATGACGCCTGAGAAACCGTATTTCTGAATGTCATCCTCGGTCACGATGCCGATATCGGCGTTGCGCTGTTTGAAGATACGGTTTTCGGTCAGCAGCCCGTCGATGTCATCCATCACAGCGGGGAACTCGTGGCTCCATGCTTCGATATCGTCCAGCAATTCCGGCGGCAGGTCCTGATGCACGCCACCGGGGCGGAAGTAAGCTGCGTGCAGGCGGGCACCACATGCGCGCTCATAAAACACCATCAGCTTTTCGCGTTCTTCAAAGCCCCACAGAGGCGGCGTCAGTGCACCAACGTCCATCGCCTGCGTGGTCACGTTCAGCAAGTGGTTCAGAATGCGGCCGATCTCGGAATACAGAACCCGGATCAGCGAGGCGCGCCGGGGCACTTCCACGCCCGTCAGCTTTTCAATGGCCAGACACCAGGCATGTTCCTGATTCATCGGCGCAACGTAGTCGAGACGGTCGAAGTACGGCAGATTCTGCAGATACGTCCGGCTTTCCATCAGCTTTTCGGTGCCACGGTGCAGCAGACCGATATGCGGATCGCAGCGTTCGACGATCTCACCGTCCAGCTCAAGCACAAGACGCAGAACTCCGTGCGCCGCAGGGTGTTGCGGGCCGAAGTTGATGTTAAAATTGCGGATCTTCTGTTCTCCGCTCAGCGCATCCGTGCTGCCGTCATCGTATCTTGAGCCGTCCATCAACGCCCCCGTTTCTTTTTTGCTTCGGCCCGCACGCGAACCTTTTCGGCCTCAGCAGCCTTAGCTGCCGCCCCAGCCAACAGCACGCCCAGTGCGCCAATTACGATCAGTTCCCCCAGCATCAGCATCTCAGCGGCGCTCCAACTCTTGTAGCTTAAGCCCGACCCACCACAGCAACGCGATCGTGCCAAAGGGAACCAAACAGAGCAGACACCAGTATTTGTTGATCCCAAAGAAAGGCAAAATCTTCACCATCGGAATGATGGTCAGCGCAGACAGGATCAGCCACCAGATACCACCCATTACTCGGTCTCCTGCTTCTCATCCCCTGGTAAAATGTAGTTCGCACCTTCCCAAGGGCTCATGAAATCGAACTGACGGTATTCCTGCACCAGCGATACGGGTTCATAAACCACACGCTTCTGCGCTTCGTCATAGCGAACCTCGGTATAGCCGGTTGTCGGGAAGTCCTTGCGCAAAGGATAACCGCGGAAACCATAGTCCGTCAGGATACGCCGAAGATCCGGATGCCCCGAGAACAAGATGCCGAACATGTCATACACTTCGCGCTCAAACCAGTTGGCCGACGGGTGAACCTCAACAATCGAGGGCAGCATGTCCTCTTCGCGGATGGACACGCGTAGTCGAATCCGCTGGTTCTGGTACATCGACAGGAAGTGATAGACGACATCGAACCGCTTCGGACGCTCAGGGTAATCAACACCGGTGATGTCCACGAGGGTTGAAAACTGGCAGGTACGATCAGCCTTCAGATATTCGACGAATTCTACCAAGTTCGAAGGCGCCACATCAACGTTGAGTTCTCCGTGGGTGACGTCCCATGAAAGAACGCAATCGGCTCGTTTCAATTCCAGCTGCGCGCCAAGTTCTTTGAGTGCTTCACTCATCAGCTTTCTCCTCAGCGCACGATAGTGCCGGTACGGCGGATTTTGCGTTGCAGCTGCATCAGGCCGTACAGCAGCGCCTCGGCAGTTGGAGGACAGCCAGGAACGTAAATGTCGACGGGCACCACGCGATCACAACCGCGCACGACCGAATAGGAGTAGTGATAGTAACCACCGCCATTCGCACAGGATCCCATCGAGATCACATAGCGCGGCTCGGGCATCTGGTCGTAAACTTTGCGCAGCGCCGGTGCCATTTTGTTGGTCAGTGTTCCCGCCACGATCATCACGTCTGACTGACGAGGGGACGCACGTGGAGCGATGCCGAACCGTTCCGCATCATAACGCGGCATCGAGGTGTGCATCATCTCAACCGCGCAACAGGCCAAACCAAATGTCATCCAGTGAAGCGAACCGGTACGCGCCCAGTTGATGATGTCTTCGGACGAGGTCAGCAGAAACCCTTTGTCCTGCAACTCGGCATTCAGGGCCTGGGTGGCGACTTCTTTGTCGGCACCTGCGGTGTTTGCGCCTGTCATCACTCCCATTCCAGGGCCCCCTTCTTCCACTCATAGGCAAAGCCGATGGTCAGCACTGCCAGGAACACCATCATCGACCAGAACCCGACATCGCTGATGTCGCGGAAACCAACTGCCCAAGGGAACAGGAAGGCAATTTCCAGGTCGAAGATGATGAAAAGAATCGAGACCAGATAGAATCGGACGTCGAATTTCATACGCGCGTCATCAAACGCGTTGAAACCACATTCATAGGCGCTGACTTTTTCGGGGTCGGGATTGCGAACGGCAAGCACGACAGCAGCCAAAATAAGGACAAGGCCAAGGCCTACGGCAACGGCCAGAAACACCAGGATCGGGAGATATTCCCGCAACAGGTCTTCCACGAGTAGCTCCTTTCCTGCGCCCCCATCATCTGGATGCGCCGTCAATTGGCGTGTTGACTGGACATTCTGTATCCGTGTGGGGTCTGAGGGTCAACAGAACACAGGCGCAAAGAGGTGGAATAATCCGTTTGTGACAACCGCAAAATTCACCGCAGTTTCCAGTTCACCGTTAAATTAGGAGATACGGCTAAACCTTACTATTCCATACAGGTTTTCGTTTATCGAAGAATGCGCCGATTCCTTCCTTCGCCTCATCTGTTTTCCATCTGTCAACCAGTGCCTTGATGGTATGATCAATCAAGTCGTCGTCAATAGTGGGACCCAGTGTTCTGACCAATTCTTTCGCTGAAGCAACAGCCCCGGGCGCACAGGAAAGATAGGGTAAGACCTCTGCCTCAACTGCCTCTGCAAGAGCCTCGGCAGGCACGGCTTTTGCCAGCAGTCCCAAATCAACCGCTTCTGTCGCGTCAAACAGCCTGGCGGACATAAAGACGCGACGGGCGCGTGCTTCTCCCATTCGGGCGACAACATAGGGGCCGATTGTAGCCGGGATCAGGCCCAAGCGCGTTTCGGTCAGGCCCATTTTCAGGCCGTCCACGCCAATAGCCACATCACAAACCGAGGCCATCCCGACCCCGCCACCGAATGCGTTGCCCTGCAAAGCACCAATCAGAGGTTTCGGCAGTGTGTTCAACGCCTGTAACATCTCGGCCAACTTACGTGCTTCGACAAAGCGTGTCGCAGGATCCGCGGCCATCTGTGCCTGCATCCACCCCAGATCACCACCGGCACAGAAACTTTTGCCCGCACCGGTCAGGACAACTACCCTTACTGCCTCATCTTCGCCGAGCTGCCTTGCGGCCTGCGTCAGTTCTGCAATCATCTGCGCCGACATGGCGTTATGCTTGTCCGCGCGGTTCAGCGTCAGCGTTGCCACGCCGCGCGCGTCCGTTGCCAGGGTGATTGTTTCAAACATGCTTGCCTCTTAATTCGATCGCATGGCACGCGCCATTTCCGCGGCCTCTTCCAAAACCGCCATATCCAGACCGGTTTCGTAACCCAAACGCTCCAGATGTGCCGCAACCGCTTCGGTCGCCACATTGCCCGCAGCGCCCGGTGCGTAGGGGCATCCACCCAATCCGCCGACTGCCGCGTCAAATACACGAACGCCCAGCGCGAGGGATGCATCGATGTTATCGATGGCACGGCCATTGGTATCGTGGAAATGGCCAGCAAGCCGTGTCACAGGCACCCGTTCGCGAACCGCCAGCAGCATTCGGGCAATCGTGTCGGGCGTACCCTGTCCGATCGTGTCCCCCAACGAGATTTCGTAGCAACCGCGCGCAAAAAGCATATCAGCCACTTCGGCAACTTTCTCAGGCGGTGTTGGTCCGTCATAGGGGCAGTCCGTCACACAGGATACGTAGCCTCGCACCGGCAGATCAATATGACGCGCTGCTTCGAGTATGGGAACGAAACGCTCGATCGATTCAGCGATTGTGGCGTTGATGTTGGCCTTCGAGAATCCTTCGGATGCCGACGCAAAGATGGCGATCTCATCAGCCCCTGCCGCCAAAGCATCTTCGTAACCGCGCATGTTCGGGGTCAATGCCGCGTAACGCACCCCAGATGCACGGTTGATACCGGCCAGCACCTCGGCACTGCCCGCCATCTGCGGTACCCACTTTGGCGACACAAAGCTGGCCACCTCAATTCTGCTGAACCCGGCGCGGCTCAGGCAATCGACCAGCGCCACCTTTTCGGCCACCGGAATTTCACGTTTTTCGTTCTGCAGCCCATCTCGCGGACCAACTTCAAAAACCTCAACGCGTTCACCCATGGCCGTCCCTTTCCCGGATTTCAAATTCTATGCTTCACAGCACCACAAGCTGCTGCCAAGCGACAAGCAGAAAGATCATTCCTCTTCCAAACGAACCAGTGCCGCCCCGGCCTCAACCTGCGCGCCAGCTTCTGCGAGAACCTCGGCAACGACACCATCACGCGCAGCCAACAAAGAATGCTCCATCTTCATGGCTTCGAGAATGGCAAGACGATCACCCTCTTTCACCGCATCTCCGGCAGTGGCAAAGACCGCCTTCACCAAACCGGGCATCGGTGCCTCAACCACATTCGTATCGCCTGCCGCACTGGTGTCCCGATCCAGCGGATCAGCGAACCCAAACAGCTGACCGTAACTGTCGAACACCGTAATTTCAGAGCCGGACACAGCAACGTTTGGCATCGAAGTTCCGTCGAGGCTCCAACGCCCATTGGTTCTTTCTGCAACCACAGTCTCAGGACCAACCTGCCAGATCTGCCGTTCAGGGCTTTCAACCTGAACATCCAGATCGACGACCTCACTACCCTGCATCAATTGGACGGCACGATGCAGCGGGGCCCAAAGTGTGAAACCGCTTTCTTCATCTGGATCGTCCAGTTTCAGGGCAACCATGGCCGCAGCCACCAGCGAACATGGTGTCACTGATGCCTCCTGCACCAGATTGTCCAGGTCTCGTCCGATCAGACCCGTATCCACATCACCTGATGCAAATCCCTGATGCCGTGTCAAAGCGCCGAGGAAGGCAAGATTGGTCACCGTACCCGCAACCTCGGTATGCTTTAGCGCTCGATGCAGCGACTCCAGCGCGACTTCACGCGTGGGCCCGTGAACAATCACTTTGGCGATCATGGGGTCATACCAGGGACTAATCGTGTCTCCTGCCCTGACGCCGCTGTCAGCACGGCAATAGGATGGAAACTGCAGATGAGTCAGCGTACCCGTTGCAGGTAAAAACCCTTTGGGCACGTCTTCAGCATAAAGCCGAGCTTCGAAAGCATGGCCGTTGATCGACAGATCCTGCTGCTGCTTGGGCAGGCTTTCACCGGCTGAAACGCGCAATTGCCACTCGACCAGATCGACACCGGTGATGGCTTCGCTGACAGGATGCTCGACCTGCAGGCGTGTGTTCATCTCCATGAACCAGAACCGATCCGGGCGTAGTCCTTCCGAGGCATCTACGATGAACTCCACCGTACCTGCCCCCTTGTATCCAATGGCCTCAGCCGCGCGCACGCCTGCCAGTCCCATCGCCTCACGCATCTCAGGCGTCATTCCGGGTGCCGGCGCCTCTTCGATCACCTTCTGGTGTCGACGCTGTAGCGAGCAATCCCGTTCGAACAGATGTACGGCATGGGTGCCGTCGCCAAACACCTGCACCTCAATATGGCGCGGTTTGGCCACGAATTTTTCAACCAGAACCGCATCATTACCAAACGCGGTACGAGCCTCACCACGTGCGCTGTCCAGCGCAGCGGCAAAATCCTCGGGCTTTTCAACAAGCCGCATTCCTTTGCCGCCGCCGCCAGCGACGGCCTTGATGAGCACGGGATAGCCAATAGTGTCTGCTGCACCCGATAGATGTTCCGGGTCCTGATTATCGCCATGATATCCTGGTACGACGGGCACACCTGCCTGTTCCATCAGAACCTTGGCTGCATCCTTCAAACCCATCTTACGGATCGCGTCCGCCGAGGGGCCGATAAAAGTCAGCCCCGCAGCTTCGACGGCATCAACGAAATCAGGATTTTCAGACAGAAAGCCGTAGCCGGGGTGAATTGCACGTGCGCCGGTATCCAGTGCGGCCTGAATGATCACATCTCTACGAAGGTAACTGTCCGCCGGAGCAGCCCCTCCGATCTGAACGGCCTCGTCCGCCATCTGAACGTGCTTGGAGGATGCATCGGCATCCGAATACACAGCAACGCAAAAGACACCCATTTTCTGAGCGGTTTCCATAACCCGGCAAGCGATCTCGCCACGGTTGGCAATCAGGATTTTATTGAACATGGCCATTACCCTTCACTTGCCAAATCTTCGACGAGACGGAACCGCTCGCAAACCAGTTTCATTTGAGGATTAAACCCACCGTTTCGCTCGAAATATCTACGGTGCCCATCTCGCCACCCGTCCAGAGTTTCGTTCTCACCCTCGGCAAGTGCGAAGTCTTCAGTCACATCACAAAACCGGCGAATGGTGACTTCGATGGTTTCGATCAC
The DNA here is from genome assembly GCF_056537525.1 of Ruegeria sp. CE12. Classification (NCBI taxonomy): domain Bacteria; kingdom Pseudomonadati; phylum Pseudomonadota; class Alphaproteobacteria; order Rhodobacterales; family Roseobacteraceae; genus Ruegeria; species Ruegeria sp. CE12. The sequence goes on from NZ_JBQFRS010000001.1 coordinate 432,932, forward strand.
AAGTGCCGGACAGCCATCCCAATCCAAGGCTATGCCGTGACGCCTCGGCTCAGGCATCTCTTCGCCGCCCTCGGAAAAATCTGTCAGCGCACCGCATGTTGCAGTCTTTGCGCCAGACCTGACCAGGGCCAGCAATTCGTCACACAAAGCTCGATTATCGCCAAATTTGAATACTTGAGCGGAGGGATATTTCTTCTGAAGCTTTTTCAGATCAGAGCCAACTGCCATATCACATCCTGAACACGCCAAAGCGTGTCTCCTCGATTGGCGCATTCAAGGCTGCATTCAGTGATAGCGACAGCACATCCCGGCTTTTGCGAGGATCGATAATTCCATCGTCCCAAAGTCGGGCTGAGGCGTAGAGAGGATGCGATTGTTCCTCGAACATCTCCAGCGTGGGGCGTTTGAATTCAGCCTCTTCCTCGGCAGACCAGGAGCCTCCTTGCCGCTCGATCCCATCACGCTTGACTGTCGCCAGAACACCCGCCGCCTGTTCACCGCCCATAACCGAGATGCGTGAGTTGGGCCAGGTCCACAGGAACCGCGGCTGATACGCACGGCCGGCCATGCCATAATTCCCCGCACCAAACGATCCGCCGACCAGCATCGTGATCTTTGGCACATTCGTCGTGGCCACAGCTGTCACCATCTTGGCACCGTGGCGCGCGATGCCTTCGTTTTCGTATTTCCGCCCCACCATGAAACCGGTGATGTTCTGCAAGAACACCAGGGGGATTTTGCGCTGCGAGCAGAGTTCGACAAAATGCGCGCCCTTCTGTGCCGCTTCCGAGAATAGGACGCCATTATTGGCAATGATCCCAACCGGGCAGCCTTTGACATGGGCGAAGCCGGTCACCAGCGTTTCACCAAACCGGGGCTTGAATTCGTCAAAGCGCGAGCCATCGACCAGCCGTGCGATCACTTCGCGAATATCATACGGCGTGCGCAGATCAGCCGGAACGACGCCCAGAATTTCCTCGGGATCATAGGCCGGGTCTTCGGGGCTGGCCCAATCCACTGTTTGCGGTTTGCGCCGGTTCAGCGAACCAACCGCGCGACGCGCCAAGGCGAGCGCGTGGGCATCATCCTCGGCCAGATAATCCGCCACGCCGGACAGGCGGGTATGGACGTCACCACCTCCCAGATCTTCAGAGCTGACCACCTCTCCTGTAGCCGCCTTGACCAGAGGTGGCCCCGCCAAGAAGATCGTGCCCTGTTCTTTGACGATGATTGTCACATCCGACATTGCGGGAACATAGGCGCCGCCCGCAGTACACGACCCCATGACCACTGCTATCTGAGGGATGCCCTTCGCACTCATCCGTGCCTGATTGTAGAAGATGCGGCCAAAGTGGTCGCGATCCGGAAAGACCTCATCCTGATTGGGCAGGTTCGCGCCGCCGCTATCGACAAGATAAATACAGGGCAGGTTGTTTTCCTCGGCAATCTCCTGCGCGCGGAGGTGTTTCTTGACTGACATCGGGTAATAGGTGCCGCCTTTCACAGTAGCGTCATTGCACACCACCATGACCTCCTGCCCCTGCACGCGACCTATTCCTGCGATGACACCGGCAGAGGGTGCAGCGTCCCCATACATCCCATGCGCCGCCGTTGCGCCGATTTCGAGGAATGGAGAGCCCGGATCCAATAGGTTCGCCACCCTTCGACGAGGCAGCATCTTGCCCCGCGATTCATGCCTTGCGCGGGATTTCTCGCCCCCACCCATTCGCGCTGCGTCGGCTGCATCAGAGATTTGTGCCAGCGCGTCGAGATGAGCCGCGCGGTTTTGTTTGAAGCCCTCGGAGGCGGGCATTGCTTTGGAATTGAGTTTCATATCTGCTACCCGCTACTGATTAACTTCGCCAGCTGAACGTTGAAGAATGCGAAGGGTCTGCCATCCCGCCAGAGCATCCAAATACTCACAGATTTGTTGCTGAGTGGCCCCTTCGATTTGCATTGTTTCACAATTCGGCAGAGATCCTCCAATGACGGCCATTGTTCCATCACTGGCCATTTCTGCGGCTGTAGGAGGTTTGTCGTGATCCAGCCGAATATCTTCCGGTACAAGATGCCAGTTTGAATCAGTCTCTTCACGCATCCACGCAGTCACTTCTTCAAGGCACTTCTCAGTTCCAGCATTCAGAAGAGCCAGTTCACACATTTTTAGGCCCTGCGAGATACATTGAGCATCCATCGGAATGGCGAGCGGTACGTTTGGAACAAGATCTGAACAGGCTACCAAAAAGGATCTGGTGTCAAATATTTGACCTTTGTCTGTATCTGCGAGCAATGGCGCGCCCAATCCAAGAACACCCGCCGCAGCCAGAAAAGCCTTTTGCACCTTACGATTCATGATCGACCTCTACCGCTGATAACGGCCATTCGCGTGACTCCAGCGGGGACAGAGATTTGCGCCAGAGCATCGAGACGAGCGGTACGATTTGCTTTGAAGCCTTCGGAGGCGGGCATGGCTTTGGAGGTTAGTTTCATCGTTCAGCTACCCAGCGTGCTTCACAAATTTCCCGTATAATACTGCCTTGCTGCCAGCTACAGGTGCCAAGTATCTCTCGCTCCATTTTTAGAGCCTGTTCAGCGGTTCTGCGCATCCAACACGCGACTCTGGTCGGCCCAGCAGCGGTTCCCCTCCAATAATCACTGGCTCGAAATCGGCAAACAGCCTCAGAGTATACTCTCCATTCGGCTTGCATCTTTTTGAGGGTCTCAGGTGCGGTCCATTTGAAGGCATGATCATCAGGCGAAATATCACCATGCAGTTTCTCGGCCCATGCAGCCAAGTCAGTATAATTCTGGTCCAGCATTCTGTCCCAAAAAATAGTCTCCGCGTCGAGACACATGATCATTCCGTAGGTCGAATAGTCAGTCCGATCCATACAATCCCCGGCGGCAATTCCAATGCACTCATAAATCGCGTCTGGGATTGCTCTCTGAGGCTTTTTCTGTTCGATCCCCTCTCGGGCATCGCCCAAGCATTCCTCAATGATTTCAGTTTCTATCCAATAGTTGTCGTTTTGTTCGGAAGCGATCTCATACGCGTGAGAGGTTTGAGCCAGAACACTTACGCCGAACGCCAATATGACAAGATGAGATTTCAGTCTTGATGTCTCTTTCGATGTCATTTTCTTGTCTCCTCCGCCGCACGCATCTTCAATTCCTTTCGGATCACTTTACCCGTCACGGTCATCGGCAGTTCCTCCAAGAACGTCACTTCACGCGGATAAGAATACTGCGCCAGGCGGTCCTTGACCCAATCTTGCAACTCCGGCCCTGAAGCCTCGGCCCCAGGTTTCAATACCACGTAGGCTTTCACGATCTCGGTCCGCAGCGGATCAGGCTTCCCGACCACACCCACAGTCGCCACCGCCGGATGAGTCAGCAAGCAATCCTCAATCTCGGCAGGGCCGATGCGGTATCCGGCTGAGGTGATCACGTCATCATCGCGACCGACGAAGCGCAGGTAGTCATCCTCCCAAACACCGCGATCTCCGGTAATCAGCCAATCACCCCGGAATTTCTCAGCCGCCGCCTCGGGCCGGTTCCAGTATTCCAATAGCATCGAGGCCGAGCCGCGCCGGATGGCCACGTCGCCCTCTTCATCCGACGGCTTGCCGCTCTCATCAATCACCGCCACCTCGTGCCCCGGCACCGGTTTACCGATGCAACCGGGGCGTACGGGGAAATCCTCGGCGCAGGAGGACACGACCATGTTGCACTCGGTCTGGCCATAGAATTCGTTGATCGTCAGACCAAATGCTCTCTCGCCCCAGGCCAGCATCTCTGCCCCCAGTGGCTCACCGCCTGATGCAACCGAGCGCAGACCAGAGATCGACTGATCTGCAGCTTTGAGCATTCGAAGGGCAGTGGGAGGGAAGAACACATTCCGCACGCCACCACGCGCGATCACATCGGCGCAGGCATCGGGTGTGAATTTTTCCAATCGGGCCGCCACGACGGGAACGCCCAGCGCCAGTCCCGGCATCAACACATCAAACAGCCCGCCGATCCAGGCCCAGTCGGCCGGTGTCCAAAGGCAGTCACCCGCTTGCAAGTGGTTGTGGCTGATGGAAACGCCGGGCAGATGGCCTGCCAAAACCCGATGTCCGTGCAGGGCACCCTTTGGACTGCCAGTAGTACCGGAGGTGTAAATCAGAACCGCAGGATCTTCGGGACCTGTAACTGCGAAGTCTATCGCATCACCATCTTCACCGATCTCATCAACCATCAGTGGCTCGGCCAGAGCGCCAAGCAGAGCGGCTCCTTCCGGGTCGGTCAATACCAACCGAACTCCGGCATCACCCAGACGGGACGCCAGCGCGTCGTGTTTGAACAGCTTGAACAAGGGCACTGAAATTGCACCCATCTTCCAGATCGCCAGATGCGCCGCCGCACACCACGGCGACTGACTAAGCAACACACCAACGCGATCACCCCGCTGCACTTTACGCAATAAAGCCCTCGCGATCCCGTCGGTCATCTGGGCGAGTTCGCCATAAGTCACTCGTGCCTCATCAGAACCGGTCAGATCCACGATCGCTATCTGATCCGACGGGTGCGAAAGGCACTGCTGCGCCATGTTCAGCCGAGCTGGAATGTCCCAGCCACCCTCAGGGCGCAAACCCGGTATGACCTTAGCGGGACGCATAGCGTTTACCCTTTATTTTACAATCACTTGAGCGTCCTTGGATATATCGGTCAATCACTGAAACTTGATGCAGATCAGAGTGTGCAGGCACGCATCTACTCAAAAAGAAGTCATCAACAAATTCAAAGGCCAGATGATGACCAATAAACTCGCCGCTTTGACTCTTTCCACCGCGCTTGTTGCGCTTGCTGTGCCCGCTTTCGCTCAGAACCAGGGTGATTGGACCGTTGGTGTCGGTGTTGGATACCTCGACCCTAAATCCGACAATGGGACGCTGGCAGGCCTGAACGCTGACATCGACTCGGATACCCGTCCGATCTTCACCGCCGAGTATTTCATCCGTGACAACCTGGGTATCGAGCTGCTTGCTGCGACCCCGTTCAAGCACACCGTCACACTGGGTGGAAGCACTGAGGCTGGCACTGTCAAGCACCTGCCGCCCACCTTGTCGCTGAACTATCACTTCCCGACCAACAGCGCGTGGAAGCCCTACGTAGGTGCCGGTCTGAACTACACCGTCTTTTTCGACGAGCAGTCGCCGCTGGGTGATCTGAAGGTCGACAATTCTTTTGGCGTCTCGCTGCAGGCCGGTCTGGACTATATGGTCACTGACAAAGGCGCAGTCCGTCTGAACGTCCGCTGGTTCGACATCGACTCGGACGTCACGCTGAACGGCAACAATATCGGCAAGGCCGAAATTGATCCGTGGCTGGTCGGCGTATCCTACGTCCATCGCTTCTGATCCCTCGATACAAGCGCCTCGCAGTTCCCTCGTCTGCGAGGCGTTTTCTTTTCTCAGAGCATTTTGTTCATCAACTCGCGCCCGATCAGCATCCGGCGAATTTCGCTGGTACCGGCGCCGATCTCCATCAGCTTGGCATCCCGGAAAATCCGGCTGACCGCAGCGTCTGACAGGAATCCGGCCCCGCCCATAGCCTGAACAGCCTGATGTGCCTGCGACATGGCCTGTTCCGAAGCATACAGACAGCACGCTGCTGCATCCTGACGGGTTACATCACCCCGATCACAGGCTTTTGCCACTTCGTATACGTACGCCCGGGCCGAGTTCATCGCGGTATACATGTCCGCGATCTTGCCCTGCATCAGCTGGAAGGTTCCGATGGGTTTGCCGAACTGCTTGCGCTCGGCCAAATAGGGCATGATCTCATCAAGGCAGGCAGCCATGATCCCGGTTCCGATCCCGGCCAAAACGACGCGTTCATAGTCCAGCCCGGACATCAGAACGGCAACGCCCTTACCCTCTTCCCCCAGTACATTTTCGAACGGCACTTCGACGTCTTCGAAAATCAGTTCAGCCGTGTTGGAACCGCGCATCCCCAGCTTGTCGAAATGGGGTGACGTCGAAAACCCGGTCATTTCCTTTTCGATCAGAAATGCCGTGATTCCCTTCGAGCCCGCATCCGGATCGGTTTTGGCATAGACGACCAAAGTGTCCGCGTCGGGTCCGTTGGTAATCCAGTATTTGTTGCCATTGAGGCGGTAGTGATCATTGCGCTTTTCAGCACGCAGCTTCATCGACACGACATCGGATCCGGCCGAAGGTTCGGACATCGCCAATGCGCCCACGTGTTCGCCTGAGATCAGTCGCGGCAAGTACTTTTGCTTTTGCTCTTCGTTGCCGTTCAGTTTGATCTGATTCACGCAGAGATTCGAGTGAGCACCATATGACAGCGAAACCGAAGCAGATGCGCGAGCGACTTCCTCAACCGCAATGGTGTGAGCCAGATATGACATCCCTGCCCCGCCATACTCTTCAGGCACCGTGACGCCCAGCAACCCAAGATCGCCCATTTCTTTCCAAAGCTCATTGGGAAAGGCGTTCGTTTGATCGATCTCGGCCGCCATCGGCTTGACGCGTTCCTGCGCCCAACGGTGCACCATTTCACGCAGCGCGTTCACATCCTCACCTAGATCGAACTTCATCGTGTCCGTGAACATCTGCGCTCTCCTCTTCGCCTTTAATGAACACCTGTTCAAATAACCTGTCACAGAGTCCGGGACGGGTCAAGACAGACCGCGCAAACCGAGCGCTTACCACAAGCGAAGTTTCGGCTTGAACACATCTTATTTCTGACACATGACCTCTCTAACCGACTACGGCTGTTTGATTTTTTGAAAGTGAGTGAAGAGATGCCGCCAACCAATGTGATTATAAATGGCGACTTCAATAACGGCAGTGCAAATTGGTCCGGAACAGATATCGAGGCCAACTACACCGAAGGCGCGTATCTGGGAAATGGCTCATCGAACCGCGTGGCAGAGATTGACGGCAACTCTGGACAGACAACGGTTATGGAGCAAACCTTTACGATCACCGACCCGAGTTCGGGAAGGCTGACACTCGATACCGCACTACGCACAGCCTCGAACAGCAATGCGGGTCAGGAAGGGTTTGTTGTCGAGATTCTGGACAGCGGAGGTAATGTCATCGCTTCAATGACCGTTCTGCCCACGACGAACAGTTTCCAGAGTATTTCGTTGGACGTCAATTTCCCTAGCGCCGGTGACTACACGCTGCGTTTCACAGAGCTGGGGCTGGATGACAGCCTTGGCGCTATCGTTGACAACATCAAACTCATCGTCTGTTTTTGCCAGGGAACGCAGATCGAAACCGAATTCGGTGAACGTCCGGTCGAGACCCTGCGCATAGGTGACAAGGTCATGACGCAGAATGGCTTGAAGCCTCTGCAGTGGATTGGAAAACGATCACTAAACGCAACAGATCTGGCAATACACCCAAAACTTCATCCTGTCAGAATCGGTGTCGGGGCTTTGGGAAACGGGTTGCCTAACCGAGACCTTCTTGTATCGCGCCAACACCGGATGCAGACCTCGTCCGTTGTTGCCAACCGCATGTTCGGCACGCCGGATGTGCTGGTGTCAGCGATCAAACTTACCGAATTACCGGGGATCGAGATCGATCAAGTGCTTGAGAGTGTGACCTACTATCACCTGCTGTTCGACGCACATGAGATCATCTTTGCGAATGGCGCACCTAGCGAGAGTCTGCTGCTTACTGATGCGGCTTTGTCCTCGGTGACCGAGGAAGCAAGAGCCGAGATCGAATTGTTATTCCCCGACCGACCTAGAGTCGATGCACCGTATTCAAGACTGCGGATCCCACATGGAAAGCAGCAAAAACGCTTTGTGGAACGGCTGAGCAAAAACAATAAGCCGTTGATAGAGTTCGAAAGCGCCTAAAGGCTCAGGACTGGTAGACCGCGCCCACCTCTGCACGAATGATACGTGCAATCAGTCGGCAATCGTCCAGCGAGAATGTCAGCGGAACGCGCATGTCCATGATGCCTGCGAGAATGCGGTCGCTCTCAGGCATCTGCTCGGATTCGGCGTAGCGCCAGCTATCATAGCGTGAGGTAAATCCACTTGGTTCAGCTCCGCCAAACCACTTGAGCTCAACGCCGCGCTCTGCGCATCGACGAATAACATCAGCGATGCGCTCGGGCGACCAGCCAAGCAACAGGAATTGAATAGAGGATCCGACATAGGTTTCCTCTTCCGGTCGTTCGACGATCGTCAGACCCGGCGTTCCGCGCAGGCCCTTTTCAATCTCGACATACCGTTCATTCCAACGCTGAACCTGGCGATCCAGATCACGCAGTTGCGGCCGAAGGATCGCCGCGCGCAGGTTATCCATACGCCCAGACACGTTTGGCGTGGTGTATTTTATCCTCTCAAACACTTCAGGGCCCGGAGCTGCCAGATGACGTTCGTACAGCATGTACGACCCTGACAACATCGTTGCCTTAGCCGCCAGTTCTTCATCATCGGTGATGAGCAACCCGCCCTCGCCCGAATTCACGTGCTTATAGGTCTGGCAAGAATAACATCCGATGGCACCCTGACGACCCGACAACTGACCTCGCCACGCAGCACCCATGGTATGCGCGCAATCTTCGATCACGATTACACCGGCCGCATCGCACATCTGCATCAGGCGATCCATGTCACACAGATGACCGCGCATGTGGCTGAGCATCAGGACTTTGGCCTGCCCCAGCTTGGCCTCCAAATCATCCAAATCGATGGTCAGGTTTTCGGTCACGCCGACAAAGATCGGACGAGCCCCAACCGAGGCGATAGAACCCGGCACCGGCGCTAGAGTGAACGCGTTGGTCAGAACCGGATCGCCGGGCTGAACCCCCACCGCTCGCAGTGCCGTTGCCAGCGCGTATCCGCCAGAGGACACCGCCAGACAGTACTTGGCACCCATTTGGGCTGCGAACTCCTGCTCGAGCAGAGCTGTTTCGCCCAGCTCACCGGGCAGAACATTGTAGCGATGCAACCGCCCGTGGCGCAGCACGGCCATTGCGGCCTCGATAGCCTCTTCCGGGATGGGTTCTTGTTGGGTGAAGCTGCCAGAAAACGTTTCAGTCATAATGCTGTTGTGGGTCCGCGATAGGTTAGGGTCAAGGGATCACGCTGCCGCACCAATCAGGTCGGTCACAAGCTCTGGCAGGTCGTCGAAGTGATGTAGCAGCGCATCGGGCTCCAGCGCCGCCATATCGTCACCCGACGGGCCGAAGGTCACCAGAACGGATGGAACGCCGGCAGCTTTGGCAGTGTTTCGGTCGGTATCGGAATCTCCGATCAGGACGCACAGATCCGGATGCCCACCGGCACGTCGCGCTGCCTCACGCAGAGGTTCCGGGTCGGGTTTGCGGACAGGCAGAGTATCAGCACCCACCAGAGACGCGAATTGATCCCGCACCCCCAACCGCGTCAGCAGCAAATCGGCCAGCCCCTCGGGCTTGTTGGTGCAAATACCGACGCCATATCCCGCACCCCGAAGAATATCGACGGCTTCGAGTGCACCGGGATAGAACTGCGTGTGCGTATCTATCGCCTTCGAATAAGCCTCCAAAAGCATCGGATAGTACTCGAGAACCGTATCTTCAGAATACTCTCCAACACGCTTCAAACCATGTGTCAGCATCATTCGGCCACCGCGCAATGCGACTGCAGCGTCCTGCCCGTCGATCAGAACATCCCCATGCCCCATATGACGAAAACAGTGGTTTGCAGCAGCCAGCAAATCCCCGGATGTATCCGCCAAAGTGCCGTCCAGATCAAAGATGACCGTGCGCATTTTTTCTCCTTGCTCGGCAGGTTTCCGCCATGTCGTGTTGCAAACGGCAATCTTGTTTGATGCCCGAACCGCTTGCGCCTTTGCCCTCAGCGGATAAAACGGACGGCAACAAAACACAAAGAGAAAACGATTTCATGAGTATTGCCCTTGTCATCCTTGCAGCCGGAAAAGGCACCAGGATGAATTCGGATATTCCAAAAGTACTGCACCCGATCGCCCAGGTACCCATGCTGGTTCACGCGATGCGCGCAGGTGCAGTTCTGTCGCCCGAGCAAACTGTCATCGTAACAGGGCACGGTGCCGAAGCAGTCGCCAAGGTGGCAGCAGCCGAGGACGACATCGCTCAGATCGCAGTTCAGGAAGAGCAGTTGGGCACCGCGCATGCTGTCGCGCAGGCACGTGATGCACTGAAGGATTTTGAGGGCGATATCGTTGTTCTCTATGGCGACACACCATTCCTGCAGCCCGATACACTTGAGCGGATGGTTGCAGCACGGTCCGACAACGATCTGGTCATTCTGGGATTTCAGGCAGCAGATCCAGCCCGCTATGGCCGTTTGGTGATGCAGGGTGAAACGCTGGAACGGATTGTAGAATTCAAGGACGCTTCGGAAGAAGAACGCGCCATAACACTCTGCAATTCAGGTCTTTTGGCGTGTGACGCAAAAACGCTGTTTTCCTTGATCGATACGGTTGGCAACGACAATGCGTCGGGCGAATACTACTTGCCTGACGTTGTGGAGATCGCCCGCAACCGTGGCCTCAAGGTTACCGCTGTTGCCTGTGACGAAGCGCAAACACTCGGCGTGAATTCCCGCGCTGATCTGGCCGTTGCGGACTCGGTATTCCAGAGCCGCGCAAGGGCCGAGTTGCTGGATCTGGGTGTTACAATGATGGATCCGGAAACCGTCTATCTGGCTGCGGATACGGTAATTGGCCGTGATACTGTCATCGAGCCAAATGTTGTGTTTGGCCCGGGTGTCACCGTTGAAAGCGGTGCAACGATCCGGGCATTCTCGCATCTCGAAGGGTGCCACGTCAGCCGCGGCGCGGTCGTTGGCCCATATGCCCGCTTGCGTCCAGGTGCGGAACTGGCCGAGAACGCTCGCATCGGGAACTTTGTTGAGATCAAAAACGCCGAGATCGCCGAAGGGGCAAAGGTCAATCACCTTAGTTACATCGGTGATGCGACGGTTGGCGCGGCGACAAACATCGGCGCTGGCACAATCACCTGCAACTATGATGGCGTGATGAAACATCAGACCACCATTGGCGAGAACGTGTTTATCGGCTCGAACACAATGCTGGTCGCGCCTGTCACTGTTGGCGACGGTGCGATGACGGCGACCGGTACTGTGGTGACCCGTGACGTGGAACCGGACGCGCTGGCCGTAGCCCGTGCCAAGCAGGACAACAAACCCGGTTATGCACGTAAACTGTTTGATATGTTGAAGGCGAAGAAGGCTCGCCGCGACAAAGGAGCCTGATCCATGTGTGGTATCGTCGGAGTTCTTGGACAACACGAAGCAGCCCCAATTCTGGTTGAGGCACTGAAAAGGCTGGAATATCGCGGCTATGACAGCGCGGGTATTGCGACCGTAAATTCGGGCGTCCTGGGGCGTCGCCGGGCGGTTGGCAAGCTGGTCAATCTCAGCGACCTTCTGGTCCATGATCCCCTGCCCGGCAAATCCGGGATCGGTCACACCCGCTGGGCAACCCACGGCGCGCCCACCGTCAACAATGCGCATCCGCACAAGGCTGGCCCTGTAGCCGTTGTGCACAATGGCATTGTCGAAAACTACCGTGATCTGCGTGACGAGTTGTCCGAAAACGGTATAAATTTCGAAACCGATACCGACACTGAAACTGTCGCCCTCATGACTGCCCACTACCTGGATTCCGGGCTTTCGCCGGTTGAGGCCGCGTTCAAAACCATCGACAAATTGCAAGGTGCCTTTGCACTGGCGTTTCTGTTCGACGGAGAGGACGACCTGATCGTCGCGGCCCGCAAAGGTTCACCTCTGGCCATTGGCCATGGCGATGGTGAGATGTTTGTGGGCTCGGATGCCATCGCGCTGGCTCCGCTGACCAACCAGATCACCTATCTTGAAGAAGGTGACCGCGCTGTTCTGACCCGTACGTCTCTGGAAATCCGGAATGAGGCGGGTGAGCTTGCAAACCGCGAAAAGCGCAAGATCAAGCTGGACCATGCGCGTGCCGATAAGGGCGAGCATAAACACTTCATGGCCAAAGAGATCGCGGAACAACCAGTGGTGGTTGCCGAAGCGATCCGGTCCTACCTGCCAACCGGTGGCGATCAGGTTGTTCTGCCCGATACGGATTTGGATTTCACCAAACTCGACCGTCTTACTATGGTGGCCTGTGGTACCGCCTTCTATGCCTGTCTGACCGCGAAATACTGGTTCGAAAAACTGGCGCGGATGCCCGTCGAAGTCGATATCGCCAGCGAATTCCGCTATCGCGAACCTCCGATCCCTGAACGATCACTGGCTCTGTTCGTCAGCCAGTCGGGCGAGACTGCGGATACGCTTGCCGCTTTGCGGTATTGCGAAGGCAAAGCTGACAAGATCGTGTCGGTCGTCAACGTTCCTGAAAGTTCGATTGCGCGAGAAAGCGATATTGCCCTGCCAATCCACGCAGGTGTTGAGATCGGTGTGGCCTCGACCAAGGCCTTCACCTGCCAGCTGAGCGTGCTGCTTATGCTAGCACTCAAGGCAGCGGCAGATCGAGGCACACTGTCCGATGAGGAGTTGGCTGATCACGCGGCTGCCCTACGTGGGCTGCCTTCGGTGCTGAATACCGCGCTGGACCAAAACCGCGCCATTCGCAAATCCGCCCAACGCCTCAGTGAAGCGCGGGACGTTCTGTTCCTCGGTCGTGGTCTGATGTTTCCTCTGGCGATGGAAGGAGCGCTGAAACTCAAGGAAATCAGCTACATCCACGCCGAAGGTTATGCATCAGGTGAGTTGAAACACGGACCGATTGCCCTGATCGACAAACATATGCCGGTCGTTGTCATGGCCCCTCGGGATGAGGTCTTTGACAAGACCGTGTCAAACATGCAGGAGGTGATGGCGCGCAAAGGCAAAGTCATTCTTGTTTCCGATGACGATGGTATCGCAGAGGCCAAAGATGGCGTCTGGAGCACTATCAGAATGCCGCACGTTCATCCCAGCCTCGCCCCGATCCTGTATTCGGTTCCGGCTCAGTTGCTGGCCTATCACACAGCCGTCGCCAAAGGCACCGATGTGGACCAACCCCGCAACCTTGCAAAATCCGTTACGGTGGAGTGACCCATGGCTAAACAGTTCTCGCAGCTTGACCCGCCACATCAAAAGTTCATCGAAGAGCAGCACATGTTCTTCGTTGGCACTGCCGGAACGGACGGGCGCGTCAACATCTCGCCCAAGGGGATGGATTCATTGCGGGTATTAGGGCCCAACCGAGTTATCTGGATGAATCTGACTGGCAGCGGGAACGAAACCGCTGGTCATCTGCTTGAAGTCAATCGCATGACGCTCATGTGGTGTTCCTTCACCACACGGCCGTTGATTTTGCGTACCTATGGTACGGCACAAACAATCCACGAAGGTGATCGTGACTGGGAAGAACTCAAAGCGCTGTTTCCAGATCATCGCAGTGCCCGCCAAATATATGACCTGAGCATTGATATCGTTCAGACCTCATGCGGTTATGCCGTTCCGTTTATGGAATATCAGTCTGAACGGGATACGATGCAGAAATGGGTTGATAGCAAGTCGGATGACGACATTCGCGCCTACTGGGTAGAGAAAAACCATCAGACCATTGATGGCAAACCCACGCGCAGCCAGGTCTGATCAGACGATGCTCGACGCTTATCTCGATCAGATCAAAGCCCATGCCGACGCCGAACGCGCCGAGCAGTTGGCGGCGTATCATAAGGTGGAACGACCATATCTGGGTGTCACCAACCCCGTATTGAACGACCTGACCAAAGCCTGGCGACAGGAGTTGGACGTGCCTGCCCGTGTCGAATTGGCCAGTGCCCTGTGGCAGACCAACATTCATGAAGGGCGGCTTGCAGCGGCTAAACTGCTGACGCAGGCCAGAATTCGTCCGGATGAAGCGGTCTGGCAACTGTTGCAAAGCTGGGTACCGGATTTCGATGCATGGGCAGTGGCGGATCACGCCTGCATGGCGATGCAAAAACGTCTGAGCGCGGACCCGCAGCGCCTCGATCAGGTCGAAGACTGGACCAAATCGGATCACATGTGGACACGCCGCGCTGCATTGGTGGCCACCCTGCCCTGGACAAAACAGAACCACCCAAAACCCGATGACCTGCAACGGCGTGATCGCATCTTGGGCTGGGCCGCCGGATATGTGCCCGACCGGGATTGGTTCATCCAGAAATCCGTTGCCTGGTGGCTCCGGGATCTTTCAAAACACGATCCCGAACGCGTCCGTGCATTTCTGGCAAAGCACGGCGACGCGATGAAGCCATTCGCGCGGAAAGAAGCAGGCAAGTACCTGAAGGATTAGTTGGAATAGACTTCCAGCTCGACGAGTTCGTCAAAGGGTATCAACAAGGCCCGCATTGCATCCACCGACAAGCGGCTGCCGCCCCCTTCAGGGCCTGAAACGGGAACCAGAGTGATATAGGCCTGCGCACCGGTTTTGGGCACCACAACACGCGCAGTCACCTCTGTATCCACCAATGGGGTTTCCAACCACCGACCGCCCTTGTTGGGGTCCCCCAACCCGGCAATCGTCGTTTTGGCGCCTGTCCAGCCAACACTGGCAGCCGAAGCAGGCTGTGGCTCTACAGCGTCTTCAACTACCGTGGGTTCAGCTTCGGCTGGCTTGTCTGACCCGCCAAACACACGATCTGACGCCGACCGCACCGTATCGCATCCCGCAAGCAGAACGCATGTTACCAATAACGCATTTCTCATACCCGAAACCTATCGCTCTGCGCGCATCTGCACCAGCCAAAAGCGTAGTTCACACTTGCCGCTGACCAGTCGCCGCTTTACCTATGACGCATGACCGCTCCGCTTATCGACCCATTTGCACGTGCAATCACCTATCTCCGCGTCTCTGTAACGGACCGCTGCGACTTTCGCTGCGTCTATTGCATGTCGGAAAATATGACCTTTCTGCCCAAGAAAGAGCTGCTGACGCTGGAAGAGCTGGATCGCATGTGCTCGACCTTTGTGAAGATGGGAGTTGAAAAACTCCGCATTACTGGCGGTGAACCTCTGGTGCGCCGCAACATAATGACGTTCTTCAACTCCATGACCCGGCACCTGGAAAGCGGCGCTCTCAAAGAATTGACACTGACCACGAACGGATCGCAACTGTCACGTTTTGCCGACGATCTTTATGCTGCCGGTGTTCGGCGTGTGAATGTTTCGCTGGATACGCTTGACGAAGACAAGTTCGCCAAGGTCACGCGCTGGGGTCGGCTAAAGCAGGTGCTCAACGGTATCGATGCCGCTCAGAAAGCAGGGCTTCGGATCAAGATCAACGCCGTTGCCCTAAAGGGGTTCAACGAAGAAGAACTACCCCGCATCACCGAATGGTGCGCCGAGCGTGACATGGATCTGACATGGATCGAAGTCATGCCTATGGGGGACATTGGTAACGAAGACCGGCTGGACCAATACTGGTCCCTCAAGGATGTACGCGCCGAGTATGAAAACCATTATCAGGTCACGGATCTGGCAGAGCGCACCGGCGGTCCCGCGCGCTATGTCCGCCTTGAAGATACCGGGCAGAAGATCGGTTTCATTACCCCGCTCAGCCACAATTTCTGCGAAAGCTGCAATCGCGTTCGTCTGACTTGTACCGGTGAGCTTTATATGTGCCTTGGTCAGGAAGATATGGCAGATCTCCGCGGGCCTTTGCGTGATTATCCCGATACGGAAGAACCGCTCGAGAATGCGATCCGGGCTGCGATCAACCTCAAGCCCAAGGGGCATGACTTTGATTATTCCCGCCAGTCGGTCGACGGTCAGATGAGCCGTCATATGAGCCATACAGGCGGCTGAAATGTCACATCAGGATGGCCGACCCACGCTGCTGTACCAGCTGTACTGCGGCCTGACCTCTGTACTGGCACCCCTGGCATGGCGCACTGTACGCAGCAAGCTGGAAACGGCTGGCGTTTCAAATGATCGCCAAAGAGAGCGCCTTGGGTATGCCACCCTACCCCGCCCGGACCATACGCTGATCTGGTTTCACGCAGCCAGCGTCGGAGAGAGCCTGTCGGTCCTCAGCTTGATCAAACGCCTTGGTCAGCGCCTGCCAGATGCAGAATTCCTGATCACATCAGGCACACCAACCTCTGCGGCGTTGATCGAAAAGCGTATGCCGCCGCGTACGCGTCACCAATACCCGCCGCTGGATACGGGCGGCCCCGTTCATCGTTTTCTGGAGCATTGGAAACCTGACGCTGGCATCTTTGTTGAAAGCGAGATCTGGCCAAGACTCATTGTTGAAAGCGCCAATAGCGGCACACCGCTCGCGCTGCTTAATGCCCGACTTTCTGAGAAATCAGTGAAAGGTTGGAAAAAACGCCCCAAAACGGCGCGATACATATTGGATCATTTTCAGCTATTCCTGACGCAAAACGATAGAACCGCGACAAATCTGATCGCAATGGGTGCCCCGGCGGACCGGGTACATCCCGGCACCAACCTCAAGGCTATGTCAGACCCATTGCCGGTGGATGAGGCGACGCTGGCCGATATTCGTCGTCAGTTGGATGGACGACCCGTGTGGATCGCCAGCTCGACACATGCAGGCGAAGAAGAAACGGTTCTCGCGGCCCACAAGGAACTGCTAAAGCTCTGGCCCAATTTGTTGCTGCTGCTGATCCCACGCCACCCAGAACGGCGTGATGAAGTGACCGAGCTTGTAAGTTCCGCCGAATTATCTTTCGCGCTTCGCAGCAAGGGTGATGAGATCACCGCAAACACGCACGTCTATGTAGCGGATACGCTTGGAGAAACCGGCACATGGTACGCGTTGTGCCCTGTCGTGTTCCTTGGCGGATCGCTTAAGGATATCGGGGGCCACAACCCGTTCGAACCAGCGCAAGCAGGTGCCGCAGTCATCACCGGACCGGGCTATTACAACTTTGCTGAAACCTTCGCCCCGCTGGTTGAAGCCGGAGGAGCGGTCGAAGTTCAATCAAGCAAGGAACTGACAGATGCAGTGACCCATTGGCTATCGGATGACGCTGCTCTGATCGACGCCAGAAACGCTGCGGGCGCTTGTGTGAATACCCAAAAATCCGCACTCGATGGTGTCATTGATGCGTTATGCGAGAAACTCGACCTGAAATAGAAAGCCCGGCAACTTCATCAGTTACCGGGCCTGAGTACTGAGGTGAATCCCGCCCCAGATGGTTATGCAGCAGGCATCCGCTGTTCGACAATTTCAGCCCACCAGCTGCACCCGGCAGGGATCGCCTCGTCATTAAAGTTGTATTCCGGGTGGTGCACCATGGCTGTGTCGCCATTGCCCACCAGAATATAGGCACCCGGACGCTCCTCAAGCATGAATGCAAAATCCTCGCCCCCCATGACCAGAGGTGCCTCTTCACATTCGCCTGCGACCGAGCGGGCAACATCGGCTGCGAAGTCAGTCTGGTCTTCGCTGTTCACCATGACCGGATAGCCACGGATATAGGTGACGTCGGCTGTTCCGCCAAAGGTCGCTGCGATACCGTTGCAGATTTCGTTGATCCGCTGTTCGGCAAGATCGCGCATATCTTTGCTCATCGTACGCACAGTGCCTTTGATCTGCACTTTTTGCGGGATCACGTTGAACGCCTTCGAGGAGGTTTCAAACGAAGTAACCGAGACAACGACCTGATCGATCGGATCAGCATTACGCGATGCAATGGTCTGCAGCGCCAAAACAGCCTTGGCTGCGATAATTGTCGTATCCACCGTCTCGTGAGGTTTGGCTGCGTGACCACCGCGCCCTTCGAACGTGATATCGAACTGGTCAGTGGCAGCAAAGAACGCCCCCGGGCGGATCGAGAAGCTGCCAACCGGTTTACCCGGCCAGTTGTGCATTCCATAGACTTCCTGAATGTTCCAGCGGTCCATCATGCCGTCTTCGCACATCTCGCGACCACCGCCGCCACCTTCTTCGGCGGGCTGGAAGATCACAACCACAGTCCCGTCGAAATTACGGGTCTCGGCGAGATACTTTGCTGCCCCCAACAGCATCGCAGTATGTCCGTCATGGCCACATGCGTGCATTGCGCCTGGCGTCTTCGATGCATATTCAACACCGGTCGCCTCGTGGATCGGCAGGGCGTCCATATCCGCACGCAGACCAATCACCTTGCCTTTGCTATCGGATTTACCCTTGATGACGCCCACAACCCCTGTGCGACCAATTCCGGAAACAACCTCATCACAGCCAAATTCCTTCAGCTTTTCCTCAACCAATGCGCTGGTACGATGGGTTTCGAACAGGATTTCAGGGTTTTCGTGAATGTCTCGTCGCCATGCAGTGATTTCGTCCTGTAATTCGGCAAAACGGTTCTTAACTGGCATCTCTTCTCTCTCCTAATTCAGTTCAAGCCGCCGGCATGCGGCGCTCGACCATTTCTGCAAACCACGAGCATCCGATCGGGATGATTTCGTCGTTAAAATTGTATTCCGGATGGTGCAGCCCGGCGCTGTCTCCGTTACCCAAAACAATGAAGGCCCCTGGGCGTTCCTCGAGCATGAAAGAAAAATCCTCGCCCCCCATGACCATCGGCGCCTCGGCACAGCTGCCGCCCACAGAAATCGCTGCCTCTTCGGCATAGCCTGTCTGTTCCTCGGCGTTGATCGTGACTGGAACGCCGCGGGTATAGGTCACAGTCGCGGTTCCACCCATGGTGGCGGCAACACCTTCTGTGATCTCTGTCAGGCGCTTTTCGATCAGGTCGCGCATCTCATTGGAATGGGTGCGCACAGTACCCCGCACACGGGCAGATTGCGGGATCACGTTAAAAGCATTCGAGGACGTCTCTACAGAGGTGACCGACAATACACCTTGCTGGATCGGGTCAGAGTTGCGCGACACAACTGTCTGTAAAGCAACAACAAGTTGCGACAGCATCACAGTGGTATCCACGGTATCGTGTGGCTTGGCTGCGTGACCGCCATGACCTTCGAGATGAATATCAAACTCATCTGCCGCTGCAAGCAATGGGCCTGACCGAATGGCAAATTGGCCTGTCGGTACACCCGGCACGTTGTGCATGGCATAAACTTCCTGAATGCCGAACCGGTCCATCAGACCATCCTTGCACATCGCTTCGGCCCCGTTCCCGCCTTCTTCGGCGGGTTGGAAAATCACGATCGCCGTTCCGTCGAAGTTTCGCGTTTCAGCCAGATATTTTGCTGTACCCAGAACCATAGCTGTGTGACCATCATGACCACAGGCATGCATTGCATTCGGCGTCTGTGAGGCATAGTCCAGACCGGTCTGCTCCTGCATCGGCAGCGCGTCCATATCAGCACGCAACCCGATTACGCGGCCCTGAGTGTCTGCCTTACCCTTGATCACGCCGACCACGCCGGTGCGACCAATACCGGTGACTACCTCGTCACATCCAAATGCGCGGAGTTTATCGGCCACCAAAGCGCTGGTGCGGTGTGTGTCATATAGAATTTCGGGGTGTTGGTGAATGTCACGCCGCCAGCCGGTGATTTCATCGTGCATTTCAGCGAGACGGTTCTTGATCGGCATGTCATTCTCCCCTGTGATTATGCCACTGGCATTCGTCGTTCCACCAGTTCAGCAAACCAGCTGCACCCGGCGGGAATCGCGTCGTCATCAAAGTTGTATTCCGGGTGATGGCACATCGCCGTATCCCCGTTCCCAATGAAGATGTAGGCTCCTGGCCGTTCTTCAAGCATATAGGCGAAATCTTCAGACGGCATGATCGGATCAGTGTTGTCGTTGACTTTGCCTGCCACAGCCTCTGCCGCCTCGGCTGCAAACGCAGTCTCGGCATCGGAATTGACGGTAGCCGGATATCCCGGTGTCCAAGTCACCTTAGCTTCGGCGCCAAAGGCCGAGGCCGTATCCTCACCAATCCTGCGCACGCGCTCTTCTGCAATTTTGCGGTATTCGGGATCCAGTGTTCTGACAGTCCCCTGCAACCGGACCGTATGCGCAATCACATTTGATGCGACGCTGTCAGTGTCAAAAGTGCCGACCGTCAGAACAACACGTTTGATCGGGTCAACCGTACGCGACACAACCGACTGCAATGCCACCACGATGTGAGAGGCGACAAGCGTTGTATCCACGGCATCATGGGGGGCAGCGGCGTGCCCACCTTTCCCGGTCACGACGATCTCGAATTCATCCGAGGACGCAAGCAGAGCTCCGGGCCGGATAGCGAACTCACCAACCGGAAGACCCGGCATGTTGTGCATGCCGTAAACTTCCTGAATCCCCCAACGCTCCATAAGCCCGTCCTGACACATTGCCAGACCGCCGGCTCCACCCTCTTCTGCGGGTTGGAAAATCAGAACGACCGTGCCGTCAAAATTCCGGGTCTCAGCCAGATATTGCGCGGCCCCCAACAGCATCGAGGTATGGCCGTCATGACCACACGCATGCATCTTGCCTGAAACGGTTGAGGCGTAGTCCAATCCGGTGGCTTCTTCGATCGGCAGCGCATCCATATCCGCCCGCAGCCCGACCACACGTCCCTTAGTATCAGTCTTGCCCCGGATAACAGCCACAACCCCGGTCTTTCCGATCCCCGGAGTGATCTCATCGACACCGAAGTCTTTCAACCGATCAACCACGAATGCAGCTGTCTCTTGAACGTCATACATCAGCTCGGGATGGGCGTGCAGATGACGGCGCCACTTGGTGATCTCGCCATGCATATCGGCAAGCCTGTTCTTCACGGGCATTGTTCGTCCTCCCTCAAGCTATTGCCTGAATCGAATGCTCAGGCGCTACGTCCCGGTTCAGCCGGTAAGCTTCTCCAGCAGACGTTCCATGAATTTTTGACCTTCGTTAAATTGTGCAATCGTAATGAACTCGTTGGGCTGATGGGCCTGTGCAATGTCGCCCGGACCACAGATGACGGCAGAATACCCGGCCTCCTGAAACTGTCCGGCCTCTGTACCATAGCTCACGACATGGGTCGCGTTGTCACCGGTCAAAGACCGTACAAGCGCCTCAGCCTCGCCATCCTGTTCCGGGACCAAGGCAGGTACCGCAAAGTTCTGAGAAATCTCGATGCGGGCTTCGGGGTGTACTTTCTGCATACGCTCCTCGGCTTCCCGAACCTCGTGCAGATAAGCGCTTTCCCATTGCGAGGCTGCCTCTCCCGGCACCATGCGGAAATCCATCATGAACCGGCAGTCCTTGGCGGTGATGTTATGTGCCGTACCGCCTTGAATCATGCCCACGTGGCAGGTGGTCCATGGCGGGTCAAAGATTGCCGCGATGTCGCTGGGTTCAGCGGCCATGTTCTTAGCATTCTGATCATTGGCCCAGTCAATCAGAGGCGCGGCCTCCATGATCGCATTGACGCCGGTATGCATGATCGAGCTGTGAACCTCGAACCCAACGATATGGGTATCGAAACCGATACCTCCTTTATGACCGGTTACCGCCTGCATCATCGAAGGTTCGCCAACGACAACTGCTGAACCTTTGGGCAATACGTCCTGCATCGCCACGATCATCGGCGGTGCGCCGGTACATCCGATCTCTTCATCGAAGCTGAGCGCCAGCTGGAGCGGGCGTTTGACATCAGCATATTGCGCCTCGACCAAAGCCCAAATGGCCAATGCATCGAAACCCTTCATATCGCAGGTACCGCGACCAAAGTACTTTCCGTCTTTCTCGGTAACGACGAAAGGATCGGTGTCCCAGGGTTGACCATCGACCGGCACAACATCGGTATGCCCCGAAAGAACCACAGCGCCCTCTTCCCACGGGCCGACATGGACAAATATGGCGGCCTTGTGCGGTTGATCCGGATCAGGCCAGCGATGCGATTTGATCCCGTGGCTGTCCAGATACCCTTCGACCCACTCGACCAACGGCAGGTTGGTGTCGCGGCTCACCGTCGGGAACGAGATCAGCTTGGTCATGATCTCAAGCGGCGTCAGGCGGTTTGACATGGGTTTCAGTACCCGCTGTCTGTTGTCAGAATGAAATGACCCGGCTCCACTTCGTGATAGACCGAAGGCTCGGGCTCATATCCAATTGGATGAATTGGCGAAGGGATCGGCTTGAAATTCAGATCCTTTTCTGACTTTCGCTTATTGGGGTCTGCAATCGGAACTGCCTTCATCAAGGCCTGAGTGTACGGGTGTTGAGGATTCTCAAAGACGCGCGCACGCGGTCCCAATTCAACGATCCGGCCCAGATACATGACGCCTACATGGTGGCTGACACGTTCGACCACGGCCATATCGTGTGAAATGAACAGGTAACTTAGGCCAAGTTCGGACTGAAGCTCCATCATCAGGTTCAGAACCTGCGCCTGAACGGATACGTCCAGCGCCGAAACCGCCTCATCCGCGATGATCAGCTTGGGATTTAGTGCAAGTGCGCGCGCAATCGCGATTCTCTGCCGCTGACCACCGGACATCTCATGCGGAAAGCGTCGCATAAAGCTGCGCGGCAGGTGCACTTTGTCGAACAATTGCGCAACACAATCCTGAAGTTCCGTGCCCGAAGCGACGCCATAATTGCGCATCGGTTCTGCCACCTGATCCACCAGTTGCATCTGCGGGTTCAGCGAGGCGAACGGATCCTGAAAAATCATCTGCATGTCCAGACGGGCCTTACGCAGTCCGCCCTGATCCAGCTTCATGATATCGACGCCATCCAGATCGACCTCGCCAGACATCGGCTCCACGAGGCGCAGAATAGAACGGCCTGCTGATGACTTCCCGCAGCCGGATTCGCCGACCAAACTCAGCGTTTGTCCCTTGTTCAAAGTGAACGAGACATCTTCGACTGCGTGCACATTGGAAATCGTACGGCGCAGCAAACCGCCTTTGACCGGAAAGCGCGTCGTCAGGTTTTTGACCGTCAGCAGAACCTCTTCGGTGCCAGGGATTGGCGCGATATTCTGGCCTTCGACTCCCAACAGCTTCATTGGTTCAGGCGCGGCCTTGCCTTGCATTTCACCAAGCTTCGGAACCGCAGCCAGCAGCGCTTTGGTATAGTCATGCTGAGGGTTCTCAAAGATCTCTTTGACCGACCCCTCCTCGACCTTGTTGCCGCGGAACATGACGACGACCCGGTCAGCCATCTGGGCCACAACCGCCATATCATGGGTGATGAACATCACGGCCGTGCCGGTTTCCCGCTTGAGGCGATCCATCAGGGCCAGAATCTCGGCCTGAATGGTCACGTCGAGCGCTGTCGTCGGCTCATCCGCGATCAACAGGCGTGGCTCGCAAGCCATGGCCATGGCGATCACAACGCGCTGTCGCATGCCGCCCGACAATTCGTGCGGGTATTGCTTCATGCGGCGTTCGGGTTCGGGGATTCGGACCTGACGCAACAATTCCAGGGCTCGTGTTTCGGCCTCGGATTTGGACATGTTCTTGTGGATGCGCAGCCCTTCGGTCAGCTGGCGTCCGACGGTAAACACCGGGTTCAGGGCGGTCATCGGCTCCTGAAAGATCATTCCGATCTCGTTGCCGCGAATCTGTTTCATCAGATCCTGATCGGCTTTGGACAGGTCCATCTCTTCGCCATCACGCCGGTCGAACAGCAATTGGCCACCCGCGATTTCACCACCGCCAAACTCGACCAACCGCATCAGCGAAAGCGAGGACACCGATTTTCCGGATCCTGATTCGCCAACAATACAAACGGTTTCACCCGGATTTACTTCGAACGAGACGTCTTCGACCCCGACGACGGGTCCATCTTTGGTTTGAAATTCAACCCGCAGTTTTCTGATCTGGGCAATTGGCTGGTCCAGCACGCGCACGCTCCCCTTGGCGGCTTATATTTTTTTGATTGCCAAACGCTAAGGCCGCAAAGCGGGAAAAGTCAAACGCATTACCGAATTTCGCAGCGGCAAGGCTTGCAATTTTCAGAAACTCTGTTTCGATACGCCGCGTAACCGTTTTTGGGAGAGGGCGGAAAACACGAAACGTGAATTGCATTTATGTTTCATTTCAGCGCCTTGCACCCAGGTACGGCAACGCCAAATCCGCAGGCCTTGCGGAGATAATCGAGACACGCAAGTGTCCAACATGGAGTGTATGATGAAAATCAAGACCCTTTTGCTTGGTGCGATCGCCAGCACGGCTATGGCCCCGATGGCCTTTGCCGAGCGTGGATCGGACGGCAATGTCAGCATCATCTATTGGCAAGCACCCTCAATCCTGAACCCGTTCCTGTCGGGCGGTACCAAGGATGTGGAATCGGCCTCGCTGGTGATCGAGCCTCTGGCTCGTTACGACCAAGACGGCAACATGGTTCCCTTCCTGGCGTCCGAGATTCCTACAGTTGAAAATGGCGGCGTCAGCGAAGACCTGACCTCGATCACCTGGAAAATCGCACCCGGCATCAAGTGGTCGGATGGAACACCGTTCACCGCTGCAGACGTTGTATTCACTGCTGATTACTGCATGGACCCCGAAGGTGGCTGTGCGCAGGTAACCAAATTCGAAGGCGTTACCTCGGTAGAAGCTGTTGATGATATGACTGTCAAAGTCACATTCGACGCGCCTACCCCGTTCCCCTACGGACCGTTTGTTGGCGGCGAGAGCCCCATCATCCAGAAAGCTCAGTTTGAAAACTGCATGGGTGCAAAGGCCCCAGAATGCACCGAGCAGAACTTTAACCCGATCGGCACAGGCCCGTTTGTCGTCACCGAGTTCAAGCCGAACGACGTGATCACCTTCAAGGCCAACGACAACTATCGTGATCCTGCAAAACCAGCCTTTGCGACCGTGACCTTCAAAGGTGGCGGCGATGCAACCGCGGCTGGCCGTGCAGTCATGGAAACCGGCGAGTTTGACTACGCATGGAACCTGCAGCTGGCGCCCGAAGTGATCGCGCAAATGCAGGAAGGCGGCAAAGGTACCCCGGTCGCAGGCTTCGGCCCGCTGGTCGAGCGTATCATGATGAACCAGACCAATCCGTCGCCCGAACTGCCGGAAGGCGAGCGTTCGACAGCCAAGCATCCGCATCCGTTCCTGACGGACCCGGCTGTTTACAAAGCGATGTCGCTGGCGATCGACCGTCCGCTGCTGGTTGAAATCGGCTACGGTCAGGCCGGTAAGGTCACCTGTAACTGGGTTCCGGCTCCTGCTGCGTTCAACTCGACCTCAATGACCTGTGACAAGCAGGATATCGAAGGTGCGAAGAAACTGCTGGATGACGCAGGCATCGTAGATACTGACGGTGACGGCGTTCGTGAAAAGGACGGTGTTCCGCTGAAAATCGTCTACCAGACCTCGACCAACGCTGTTCGTCAGGACTTCCAGGCGCTGATCAAAGAGTGGTGGAGCCAGATCGGTATCGAATCCGAACTGCGCAACATCAACGCATCGGTATTCTTTGGTGGTGACCCGGGCTCGCCGGACACTTTCCAAAAGTTCTATGCTGACGTTGAAATGTATGCCAACACCTTCAACGGCACCGACCCGCAGTCCTATCTGGGCAACGGTCTGTGCGACAAAGCTCCGCGTCCTGACTCCCAGTGGCAGGGTGAAAACATCAGCCGCTTCTGCAACGAGGAATTCGACAAGCTGCATGGTCAGCTGGCCGAGACCGCAGGTCTGGAGCAGCGCGCTGAGATCGCGAAAAAGCTGAACGACATCATGGTTGAAAACGGCGGTATGATCCCGCTGGTACACCGTGGCCGTCTGTCGGCGCATTCGAACACGCTGGGTGGCGTTGTCCTGAACGTCTGGGACAGCGAACTGTGGAACATCGCTGACTGGTACCGCAAGACCGGTTCCTAAGCGTTAGCCTTGCAAAGCCGCGTCCCGATCTTTATCGGGGCGCGGTCTTTCGCATATTCCACCAACAAGAAGACGCATATAAAGGCGCCTTTTAATGCTCAACTTCACTATCAGACGACTGATACTGGCCGTTCCAACGCTTCTGTTCATCAGCCTCGTCATTTTCCTGCTCCTCGAGTTCGCACCAGGCGATCCAATGGCGCAGGTTCCGCTCACTGTTCCCCCCGAAGTCAAAGAAAAGATGCGCGAGGCACTTGGCCTCGGTCAGCCGATGCATATCCGGTTCTGGAAATGGATCGTGCAGTTTTTCTGGATTGAACCGCAGGTGCTGATCGACTCGATCTTTGGCACAACCTTCTCCGAAGGTGATCTGCGCGTGATTTCGTGGCAAACCCGTTCACCCGTCATGGACATCGTCGTTCAGCGTATCCCGCAGACCCTGTGGGTTGTTGGGACCGCCTATGTGGTCGCCATCCTGATCGCCCTGCCCATCGGTATCTATTCGGCCTATCGCCAGTATTCCTGGTTCGACCAGATGGGTACTTTCGTCTCAATGGTCGGATTCTCGGTCCCACCCTTCTTCTCGGGTGTTCTGGTGATTGTGATCTTCTCGGTTCAACTTGGCTGGTTCCCGTCTATCTATGACACCACCCATGTTGTCGACAGCTGGGACAGCTTTGTCGTTCAGCTGAAGCAAATGATCATGCCTGTCATGGTTCTGGCACTGCAGATCACGGCACAGCTCAGCCGCTTCATGCGCGCCTCGATGCTGGACAACCTCAATCAGGACTATGTGCGCACAGCGCGCGCCAAGGGCCTGAGTGAATATACGGTCGTCATGGTGCATGTCCTGCGCAACTCGATGATCCCGGTTGTCACGGTCATTGCCCTGGGTATTCCCGCCATCTTCGGCGGCGCAATCATCACCGAGCAGGTGTTCAAGGTAAACGGTATCGGTCAACTGCTGATCGGCGCCATTCAGGCCAACGACCTGCCGATGGTCCAAACCCTGACCTTCATCTTTGCCGTGCTGATCGTGCTGTTCAACCTGATCGCCGATGTACTTTACGGCATTCTGGACCCGAGGATTCGCTATGACTGATCATGATCGTACCGACACTCTGGTCCCCGACGAAGGTCTCGCGCCTGCATCAACGGCCTTGCCAACCACGGATGTGATGGAAGAGCTGGCTACCCCACCGCGCAGCCAATGGCGCGACGTTTGGGATCAGTTCAAAACACACAAGGGTGCAATGCTGGGGGCGATGTTGTTCATCTTCATCGTCGCGGCAGTCTATCTTGGCCCCTATATCTGGACGATTGATCCGACCCAGATTGACATCCGGGCGCGGAATCAAGGGCCCAGCCTTGCGCATCCCTTTGGCACAGATCAACTGGGCCGCGATATCATGGCGCGTATGATGGCAGGTGGTCAAACCTCGGTTTCGGTGGGCATCACTGCGATGCTGCTGGCACTGTTGCTGGGGTCATTGATCGGGGTTGTTGCCGGGTTCTTCAAACGCCTTGACGGGCCGCTGATGCGCCTGACCGACCTGTTCCTTGCCCTGCCCTTGCTGCCGCTGCTGCTGGTCATGATGTTGCTGTTCCGTGAACCTCTGTCTGCAGCATTCGGGCTTGAGCGTGGTATCTTTATCCTGATCGTAACAGCGATTGGCGTGACATCCTGGATGCCCACCGCACGGATTGTTCGTGGTGATGTTTTGGCGATCAAAGAGCGTGAATTCGTTCTGGCTGCACGTTCCATTGGCACGAGCAACACGCAGATCATCACGCGTCACATATTGCCCAACGTTCTGTCACCCATCATGGTGTCTGCAACACTGGGCATCGCAACGGCGATCATTACGGAAAGTGCCCTGTCGTTCCTCGGTCTCGGGTTCCCGCCCGATTTCCCGACATGGGGACGACTGCTGTTCGATGGGGTCGACTATCTGCAGCAATACCCCGAGCGTGTTTTTTGGCCCGGTCTGGCGATCTCGCTGACCGTGCTCAGCGTCAACTATCTGGGCGATGGCCTGCGCGACGCGCTTGATCCACGTATTCGCGGGCGCTGACAAAAACTGACCGGTGCGCACCTGCGCACCGGTCTATTCACTGTTCAACACACCAGTTGATGATTCTTGCAAATTCTAGTGACGACTTCGTTTAGCGGCTTTCTATTCTCAGCCGCCCATATGTCCGGACTTGTTGTGGATTTGACTGCAATCCCACGATCAAAACACTAAACAACCGAGACCAAAATGCCGCGGTCTGACATCGTGTGCAGTAGCAGTTTCCAAAGCCGCTAGACTTACCATAACAAAAAATTAATTTTGCGCGCAGCAGGCTTTCATCGCCACGAAAATGACAACTTGCGCGTGAATTGTACGCGCAATCAAAATCGCCGAATTTGAGGCAGACACATGGCTACGACGACATACATTCCAAGACCTTCTTCATCCTCGCCAGTCAGCGCTATTCAGGGTAATCGTGCATACGGAGATGGCAACCCAGCAACTGTCACCACCATCACCTATAACTTCGGAAAACTGTCCGACACGCAGAACTGGACCTCCGAATATAAGGCCGAATTCCGTGCCGCCCTTGCGGCTATCGAAGCCATAGCAAACATTCGGTTTGTCGAATCCTCATCATCTTCAGCCGATCTGGTCGAGTATATTGCACCTGCTTCGTCCTTTTCGTCTCCCAATGTCCTGGGTTTTCATTTTGGACCGTCAAGTAGACCTTCGACCGGAGCCTACAACACGAACTACTGGAATGCCGGTCCCGGCGGCAACGGCGATCCAGGCGGGTATTTCTTTACGACACTCATTCATGAGCTAGGTCACGCGCTGGGACTGGGGCATCCACATGACACCGGGTTTGGTACGACCGTGATGACTGGTGTTACCTCGCCCTTCAACTCATTTGGCGTTGGCTCGCTCAACCAGGGCGTCTACACCGTCATGTCGTACAATGATGGTTGGACTTCAGCGAGTGGAATTCTGCCTAGCAATTCGACATTTGGCGGATCCACCGGCTTCGGGGCTCTGGACATTGCCGCACTGCAAGCAATGTACGGCGCGAATACCACCACTAACTCCGGCAACAACGTTTATACCCTTCCGTCCGCAAACGTTGCGGGCACAGGGTATCAGGCGATCTGGGATACGGGTGGCAACGATACCATCCAGCATCTGGGCAGCTCGGACGCACGGATCGACCTGAGACCCGCAACTTTGGACTACACGGCTACCGGTGGCGGTGTCGTATCATCCGCAGCCGGGGTAAGGGGCGGATTTACAATCGCCCACGGCGTCACCATCGAAAACGCATCAGGCGGGTCCGGCAATGATACGATCTATGGCAACCATGCCCAGAACGTTTTGCGTGGCAACAACGGGAACGACACGATTTACTCGCTTTCCAACGGAAGCAACAACAACACAATCTATGGCGGGCACGGGAACGACACGGTCTATCTCGCGCACGGTACCGGCTCCGATCAGGTATTTGGCGATCAGGGCAACGATATAGCGATCGTGACAAGTAATGACGGCTCGTTTTACGGGGGATCCGGTACGGATACCATCAGGTTTACAACCGCGATCAGCAATTATCTGTTCCTGAGAAACGGAACCAGCTACGAGTTTTTGAACGTCATCACACGTATCACCTTCACCATCGCAAATGATGTTGAGCTGATCCAGTTCCTGAACGGCGTGCAACAGTTAACCTGGTCGAACATCGCAACTGCCATGCAACTGTCTGACGTCGATACAACGGGTACGACGCTGCAGCATGCGGACCACGGTATCTACGTACTGGACTCAGCCGGCTCGAACGTTGCGTTGACCTTGCGCGGTGAGGTGATCGGGGCAGGCTCGATCGCAGGCTGGCAAGCCATTCAGGCCGAAGCTTCAGGCGGCGGCTACCGCGTTCTGTGGATAAACGCAGACGGCAGATTTGGGGAGTGGACGGTCAACAGCCAGGGGCAACACACCTCTGACCGGATTATATCCAACGTTGTGGATGTCGAGACATTCTATAACGCCGACCTGAACGGTGACGGAACCATCGGGCACAAGACCACAAGCATCGAAAGCGATGGCTCCGTGGCGCTCTCCTCCTCGACCCGCAGCGGCTATTTGGTCAATGGCAACATCGAACTGACCCGAGACGGCGCCAATGCCGGACCGGGAAGCTTTCCGGGCTGGGAGGCTATCCACGCCGAAGCGATCACAGGTGGCTTCAAAGTTCTCTGGAAAAACGCCAACGGAAACTACGGCGAATGGATCACCAACGCGAGTGGTGCCTATATTAGTAGTACTGCGATCGACAACGTTGTGGATGTCGAAACGTTCTACAATGTCGACCTGAACGGGGACGGCACGATCGGCCACAAGACAACCAGCATCGAAACGGCCGGTTCCGTAACGCTCGCATCTTCTACCCGCGGCGTCTATCTGGTCAATGGCAGTGTCGAACTGACGCGTGATGGTGCCAAAGCCGGTCCCGACAGCTTCCCCGGCTGGGAGGCCATCCACGCCGAGGCATTCAATGGCGGCTTCAAGGTGCTCTGGAAAAACGCGGCTGGAGAATATGGCGAGTGGATCACCAATGCGGCCGGTGAATACCAGAGCAGCGCCAGCCTCGATAACTTTGTGGATGTCGAAACATTCTACAATGTCGACCTCAACGGGGACGGCACGATCGGGCACAAGACAACCAGCATCGAAACCGCCGGTTCCGTAACGCTCGCGTCTTCTACCCGCGGCGTCTATCTGGTCAATGGCAGCGTCGAACTGACGCGTGACGGTGCCAAAGCCGGTCCCGACAGCTTCCCCGGCTGGCAGGCCATCCAAGCCGAAGCGTTCAATGGCGGCTTCAAGGTACTCTGGAAAAACGCGGCTGGAGAATATGGCGAGTGGATCACCAATGCGGCCGGTGAATACCTGAGCAGCGCCAGCCTCGACAACTTTGTGGATGTCGAAACGTTCTACAATGTCGACCTGAACGGGGACGGCACGATCGGGCACAAGACAACCAGCATCGAAACCGCCGGTTCCGTGACGCTCGCGTCTTCCACCCGCGGTGTTTATGTGGTCAATGGCAGCGTCGAGTTGACGCGTGACGGCGCCAAAGCGGGCCCAGATAGCTTCCCCGGCTGGGAGGCCATCCACGCCGAGGCATTCAATGGCGGCTTTAAGGTACTCTGGAAAAACGCCAACGGAGACTATGGCGAGTGGATCACCGACGCTAGTGGTGCCTACATCAGTAGTGCGACGATCCCTGATGTCATCGATGTGGAAGCCTTCTATGGCTACGATATTAATGGCAGTGGTACTGTAGGGTACGAGCTTCCGAAAATTGCGCAGCAATCATCTCCTGCTCAGAAACTCGCACCAGAAGGCGAGAATTCGGGCGAGGCCGGATGGGCGGGTACAGTCGATGTTCTCGAATTTGTGCCGAATGTGACTGCGGAAATCGTTGATGAATTTCTATCCGTCGTGTTCGGTGCAGGTGAAACCAAGATCGCAGGCATTTCTGTTCCGACAAAACTGGTCGATGCGTCGTCGAACAGCGATTTGGCGAACGAGACAGATGCGGTAACAGATCTGATGATTGCGAACCTGCTGGAAGAGGATAGCTTCCTGCTCTGACACCCGCTTCAGATATGAAGTCATCGATGGGCGTGGTTGCGGGTGAATTCGCGACCGCGCCCATTTCACAATTTGAAACCCGATTTGTCGGTGAGTTCTGTTTTTTAGATCCTGCCGATGGCGCTCAATCGGGCCCAAGTTCTATAGTCAGACCAAGTTTATTTGCATTCCTGCAGATGCTTCTGCCAGCAGTCTCTGAGCTTACTCCAACCGGCGGCGTATGCGTCGAATTGCGAACCAGACTGCAAGTACCACCGGCACTGTCACGACTGCCGTCAACATCCCCTTGCTGATTCCAGTTTTGGTGATCGGATAAAGCAGATAGCTGGCCAGAGAGACTGCATAGTAACTGATGGCCACCACAGACAATCCTTCCACCGTATGCTGCAGTCTAAGGGCCAGATCGGCGCGGCGATCCATGCTTTCAAGTAATGCCTGGTTCTGCGCACTGCGCTGAACATCTACGCGTGTCCGCAGCAATTCACCCGCTCGGATCGCTCGGTCAGACAGGGCTTGCAGACGCCGCTCCGTGGATTTCACGGTGCGTATAGCAGGGTCATATCTGCGCATCATAAAGTCAGCAAAGGTTTGACGACCATAAAAGCGCTGCTCTCGCAGAACCTCGATCCTCTGGTTTACAATCGCTTCATAGGCTCCGGTTGCTCCAAAACGAAACGAGCAACGAGCTGAGAGTGTCTCAAGCTCGGTCGACGTTGACAGGAGTTGGGGCAGCAATTCGTCCGGTTGGGTGGCATCGTCCGTCATCTCGACCATCAGATCAGTAAGACGTTTGTCCAGTTCGCCGATGCGCCCCATGAGGCTTTTAACCCGGGCAAAGCCCAACATGGACATGGCCTTGTAGGTTTCGATCTCACACAGCCGCTGAATAATACGGCCAGTTCTGCGTCGCCCGGTTCCGTCCGAGACAAAGAGCGCGAAACGCATGTGCCCTGCCGGATCAATCCGAAAATCACTGGCACAAACTGCTGAGTTGTCCAATACGTTCGCCACGGCCAGACTTTCGGGTTCAAACCACTCCGACAATGCCGCCACAACTTCCTCATCATCCCGACGCTTGACCACTCGCAACATAGCCGAGGTAATCCTCTGCCCCGGGCTATTCATCAACCAATCCTGAGGGAACACTTCGAAATCAGCCGGGTTGAACGGGCGATCACTGACATTCTGCGTGATCGCTGTATAGGTGACGAACTCGGTATGTTGCTCCCACTTTAGCCAGTGGCGTCCGATCTGCCCTGCATAATGCGTGGCCCCAGGCTGGGGGTGTTGCGCGCCATGACGGTCCAGCAGATCTATCAGGTGCGCCATATCTTCGTTCCGATCTCGGGCAACTGCCTCGACCGGTTTCTTGATAGCAAGAAAGACGACAGTGCATGGCGCCTTGGCCACCGGAAAGGGGCGCGCGTGCAGTTCATTGGCCAGCGCATAGCGCAGAGGATGGTCGTCGATGGGTGTCATTTTGTATTCCCTGAGTTCCCGGGAACTATACGCAGCGTCACAAATACATCAATTATCTTTTTATTTCATATACTTACATGGATACCACAGTATACAAGCCTGCTATCTTATTGATTTGGTTGCCACAGCTCGATCGGGTTGCCTTCCGGATCGTGTATTCGAGCGAACTTGCCAACCTCACTATCCCACTCGGCACGGGTCTCTACGGCTATGCCAGCAGATTCTAACTGAGCAATCATGGCCTCCAGATCATCGACACGGAAGTTAATCATCCACTGCTGCTGGGGCCGGCCGAAATAGTCGGTGTCCTGTGCGAAAGGAGCAAAGACTGTGTAGCCTTCGCGCTGTTTCCACGGCACCGGTACATAGTGATTTACGCCTAGGTGCTTTTCGTACCACGCGCTTAACGCTTCCGGGTCACGGGCGCGGAAGAACAGCCCGCCTATACCGTTCACTTTCTCCATGGGGCACCTCCTATACGAGCAGAGTACACCAAAAACAGAAAAGGCGCCCATATGGGCGCCTTTCCGAGAGTTATCCGAACCGGATCAGTCGATCATCGGCAGCAGCTTGTCCAGCGACTCCTTGGCGTCGCCGTAGAACATCCGGGTGTTCTCTTTGAAGAACAGCGGGTTTTCGATGCCCGAATAGCCGGTGCCCTGACCGCGTTTGGACACAAAGACCTGCTTGGCCTTCCAGCATTCCAGAACCGGCATGCCGGCGATGGGGCTGTTAGGATCTTCCTGCGCCGCAGGGTTCACGATGTCGTTCGAGCCGATGACGATGGCCACATCCGTGTCCGGGAAATCGTCGTTGATCTCGTCCATTTCCAGAACGATGTCGTAGGGCACCTTCGCTTCGGCCAGCAGAACATTCATGTGACCCGGCAAACGACCCGCAACCGGGTGGATCGCAAAGCGCACCTCTTTGCCCTTGGCGCGCAGCTTACGGACCAACTCGGAGACAGACTGCTGCGCTTGCGCCACCGCCATGCCATAACCGGGGATGATGATCACACTGTCAGCATCGTTCAGAGCCGCTGCAACACCATCTGCGTCGATCGCTACCTGCTCGCCCTCAACGGCCATCTGCTCGCCCTGAGGACCTCCAAAGCCGCC
Organism: Ruegeria sp. CE12; assembly: GCF_056537525.1. Taxonomy (NCBI): domain Bacteria; kingdom Pseudomonadati; phylum Pseudomonadota; class Alphaproteobacteria; order Rhodobacterales; family Roseobacteraceae; genus Ruegeria; species Ruegeria sp. CE12. The sequence goes on from NZ_JBQFRS010000001.1 coordinate 466,975, forward strand.
GAGGATCACGCTGACAAAGTGACGGTTCATCGCCTTGCACATGATGTAGGACAGGATCGCACCGGACGAGCCCACCAGCGCACCGACCACGATCAGCAAGTCGTTGCCCAGCGAGAAACCAATCGCCGCGGCCGCCCAGCCCGAGTAGCTGTTCAGCATCGACACAACCACCGGCATATCGGCGCCACCAATACCCATGATCAGGTGATAGCCGATGAACAAAGCCGCCAGCGTCATCAGGATCAGCGGGAACAAACCACCCGAAGCTGTGTACCAAATCAGGCAGATCAGCGAGAGACCCGCCGCCGCCGCGTTCAGCGCGTGACCGCCGGGCAGTTTGGTCGCTGCCGAGGTCACCTTGCCCGCGAGCTTGCCATAGGCCACGACCGAACCTGTAAAGGTGATCGCACCGATGAAGATGCCCAGGAACAGCTCGACATGCAGGATCGCTAGTTCGGCCGAGGTTTTCTTGGCGATCAGCTTGGCAAATGCGCCCAGATCGGACAGATCCGCCTGAGACGCGCTGTCGGCGATTGCCATGACCTGAGCCACGTTGCCGATTTCAAAATGCGCGTTGAAGCCGACGAACACAGCCGCCAGACCAACCAGCGAGTGCATGGCGGCAACAAGCTGCGGCATCTCGGTCATCTGCACGCGCTGCGCGACGTACTGACCGATGAAACCGCCACCGGCGATCAGCAGCAACGACAGCAACCACAGGCCCGAACCAGGCCCGACCAGCGTGGCAAAGACCGCCAGTGCCATACCGACGATGCCATACCAGACCGCGCGCTTGGCGCTTTCCTGGTTAGACAGACCACCCAGCGAAAGGATGAAAAGGACAGCCGCAACGACGTAGGCGGCAGTAGTGAAGCCAAATTCCATGTGCCCGGCCTCCTTAAGATTTCTGGAACATGGCGAGCATGCGCCGGGTTACGAGGAAGCCACCGAAGATGTTGATCCCTGCCATAAAGACAGACAACGCCGCCAGCAGAATGACCAGGAAAGACCCCGATCCGATCTGCATCAAGGCCCCGACTATGATGATCGACGAGATCGCGTTGGTGATCGCCATCAGCGGTGTGTGCAGGCTGTGTGCAACGTTCCAGATCACCTGGAAGCCCACAAAGATGGCCAGCACGAAGACGATGAAGTGCTGCATGAAGCTTGCCGGAGCGATCAGACCCACCAGCAACATCAGCGCGCCGCCGACACCCAGCAGGGTGAACTGTTGCTTGGTCTGCGCCTTGAAGGCCGCGATTTCCTGCGCCTTCTTCTCCTCCGCGGTCAGTTCCTTGACCTCGGGCTTTTTCTGCGCCGCGATCGCCTGCACCTTGGGCGGAGGTGGCGGGAAGGTGATTTCGCCCTCATGGGTCACGGTCGAACCGCGGATCACGTCATCTTCCATGTCGTGATTGATCTGACCGTCTTTTTCCGGGGTCAGGTCAGTCATCATGTGACGAATGTTCGTCGCGTAAAGAGACGAAGATTGCGCGGCCATCCGGCTGGGGAAGTCAGTGTAACCGATGATAGTGACACCGTTGTCGGTCACAACCTTTTCATCCGGCACTGTGCCTTCGACGTTGCCGCCACGCTCTGCCGCCAGGTCAACGATGACCGAACCCGGTTTCATCGCCTTGACCATATCCTCTAGCCACAGCTTGGGCGCCGGACGGTTGGGGATCAGGGCGGTGGTGATGACAATGTCCATCTCAGGCGCAAGCTCACGGAACTTGGCCAGCTGCGCGTTGCGGAATTCTTCCGACTGAACCGAGGCATACCCGCCGCTGGCCGCACCGTCCTGCTGTTCTTCTTCGAAATCCAGATAGACAAATTCAGCGCCCATGGACTCGACCTGCTCGGCCACTTCGGGGCGCACGTCAAACGCATAGGTGATCGCACCTAGCGACGTGGATGTTCCGATGGCCGCCAGACCAGCGACACCCGCACCGACAATCAGAACCTTTGCAGGCGGAACCTTCCCCGCTGCCGTCACCTGGCCGGTGAAGAAGCGACCAAAGTTGTTGCCCGCCTCGATCACCGCACGGTAGCCCGCGATATTGGCCATCGACGAAAGTGCGTCCATCTTCTGCGCACGCGAAATACGCGGCACCATTTCCATGGCGATGACGTTCGCGCCCTTGGACTTGGCCAGCTCCATCCCTTCTTCGTTGCCCGCTGGGTTGAAGAAAGAGATCAGGGTTTTGCCCTTGGTCAGACGCTTGAGTTCTGTCTCGGTGGGCACCCGAACCTTGGCAATGATATCCGCTGTCTTCCACAGCGATGCCGCTGTTTTGATGATCTCAACGCCAACGGCCTCATAAGACGCGTCCGAAAAGCCGGCAGCCTCACCCGCTCCTTTTTCAATGACGCATTCATAGCCGAGTTTCTGCAGCTGCACAGCCGAATCCGGTGTCATTGCGACCCGGTTCTCACCATCCAGTATTTCTTTTGGTGTGCCTATTTTCACCGGCAGGTCCCCCTAATTGTCACTCTGATTGAGCGGGTGGTCGGTATTGTTTGTTAAGCAAAAGATACATCTTGCGCAACATTATTTCGCAGTCGCAGCAATTTTTACGTTGTGTCACGTTCTGATGTACCTCAAACCCAACGGCGTGTTTTCTGTTCGTATCGAGCAAAATCCGCTCGAAATGTCCGGCGCAACCGATCCTCTTCGGGCAGGATGAACCTGCGTTCGATGATCCAGACAAAGATTGGGATCAACACCAGTGAAGCGATTGCATCAAAACGCAAAATCAACCCGGCAAGGATCAAAACGTCGCCAACATAAATTGGATTTCGGCTACGTTTGTAGATACCGGACTGGACGAGTGCGGAAGGCGTTTCATGAGGTATGATCGTTGTGCGGTGTCGACGAAACTCGACCGCTGCCAAGACAACGACCAGTATGCCGCCACCAATCAATATTCCACTGAGAAGACCCGTAAATCCACCTTTCAGGGATAATCCCAAAGGCAGGTATTTGGCCTGTAGCCATGAAAGCAGCACAAAGCCCAGAAGCCAAACGGGCGGGACATCGATCCGGCGCATGAGCATTCCCTGTGAATGACGACATGCACCGACACATGTCGCTTCTGACAGACGTCCTACCGCTTTTGCGCTTATTTGGCAAAACATCAGGTTGTCGCATCGGGTTTTTTCTTTACCTGAAAGCGATAACAACCAAGGCAGAAGCTTTGATACTGTCAGAACGCGCCTGAAATTCGCGCTTAGCATTGCTTTCAACCATGCGATCTGCCCGTCAGCGCTGCGATAATGGACAGCTAAGGCCCAATCGGATACGTCAACCACAACAATAAATTCCGCCTAAAGCTTCAGGGAGCTTCCATGACAGATTTTGCCGCCACCAAGGCCATGTTCGAACTGCCCGAAGGGGTGCTGTATCTGGACGGTAACTCTTTAGGACCACTTCCAAAAGCCGCCGGAGAGCGCGTTCAGAATATGTTAAGCGCAGAATGGGGGCAGATGCTGATCACCGGCTGGAACAAGGCCGGATGGATGGGGCTGCCAACAGGCCTTGGCGACCGCATCGGTCGCCTTATCGGAGCAGAGGCAGGCGCTGTTGTGGTGGGCGACACTTTATCGATCAAAGTCTACCAGGCGGTCGCCTCAGCGCTCGAACTCAATCCACAGCGCAAGGTTGTACTATCAGACAACGGAAACTTTCCTTCAGATCTGTATATGGTTGATGGATTGTTACGCTCATTGGGGGCGGACTACGAACTGCGCGTTGTTGATCCCGAGCAGGTTGCTGAAAACATTACCGAAGATATCGCCGTTCTGATGTTGACCGAGGTGGACTATCGGACCGGACGCATGCACGACATGAAGGCGCTCACCGAACTGGCACATGCCAATGGCGTCGTTACGGTTTGGGATTTGGCGCATTCCGCTGGTGCGATCCCGGTTGATCTGTCAGGTTGCAACGCCGATTTCGCCGTTGGCTGTACCTACAAATATCTGAACGGCGGTCCCGGCGCGCCTGCATTTATCTACGTTGCACCGCGTCTTGCTCAATCCGTGCGCCCCGCCCTGTCCGGTTGGCTGGGCCATGAGGCACCGTTTGCATTCGATCTAGATTACCGCCCCGGGAGCGGTATCGAAAGAATGCGCGTTGGTACCCCACCGGTTATTCAGATGACCGCACTGGCGACAGCGATGGACATCTGGGACATGGCAGACATGGCCGATGTTCGTGCAAAATCCATTAAGCTGACCGAACTGTTCATCAAACGGGTCGAGGCAACCTGCCCCGAGCTGGAACTGGCCAGCCCACGCAACCCCGAGCTGCGGGGCAGTCAGGTGTCGTTCAAATTCACCGATGGATACGCCGCCATGCAAGCCCTAATCGCACGTGGTGTGATCGGAGACTTCCGGGCACCAGACATTATGCGATTTGGCTTCACACCGCTTTACGTTGATGAAAACGATGTTGAGCAAGCGGCTGAAATCGTTGCCGACATCATGCGCAACAGATTGTGGGATGTTCCGGAATACAAGGTCCGTCAGCGGGTTACCTGACTTCCAAACCAGCACCGATAAGCGCTGCCAGTTGAGCAGTGCGCTTTTCGAACTCGTCGGCGCTCGAAGCGGTCATCTTGATCCCTTTGAGCGTCGCAGTGATGGTTTTGGCCGTCTCATGCGCTTCATCAAGCAGCCTTACACGCCCGTCTGCATGTTCCCGGGTTAGCCAGTTTGCGAACAGATCCGTAAGTTCCGTTTCACCCTGCTCGACAATATCGATGGACATGGATTTGGTCGTATCGAGCATCTCAAGACCATGCGGTGACGCCAGAATAGCGGCCATGCCATCAATCTGCGCGTTGATCGCCTTCTCCAGAATCTGCGACACGGTACCTTCACCATTCAGTGCGTCTGCAACAGAAGCGGTCTTTTCGACGTAGTGCAGCTCGGTGAGCTTACGAACAATCGCCTCTTTGTTCTTGTAGTGCAGATAGACGGCAGGCCGCGACATTCCGGCCCCGCGCGCTATGTCATCCATCGAGGTTTTGCGAAATCCATAAGCTGAAAAGGCCTGAAAGGCCGACGTCAGAATGGCCTTTTGCCGCGTATCGTCGATCAAATCCGTCATAACCGAACCTCTGACATTTTTTGTATATTTTGTCAATTGACACACTGACATTTTTCACCAATTATGTCAGAAACCAGCCACAGCCAAGAGAGGTGCGCCATGGCGACGACCCTGAAGATCAACGGAACATCACATCAGGTCGACCTGCCCGATGATGTGCCCCTTCTCTGGGTACTGCGGGATGAAGTTGGCTTAACCGGAACGAAATTTGGCTGCGGAGTGGCCGCGTGCGGGGCCTGCACCGTCCACATCGATGGCGAGGCGGTACGTTCATGCCAGGTAGCACTGTCTGATGTCTGGGGTGACGTTACCACAATCGAAGGCATCGGCTCTCCGGATTCGATGGCGGCAATTCAGCAGGCCTGGGTTGACCACCAGGTGGCGCAATGTGGCTACTGCCAGTCGGGCCAGATCATGCAGGCGGCCGCGTTGCTTGCCGAGAACCCAAGCCCCTCAGACACTGACATAGACGACGCAATGCAGGGAAACCTCTGCCGCTGTGGCACCTATCCTCGTATTCGCGCGGCGATCCACGACGCCGCTGCAAAACTGAAGGAGGCCTAAGCAATGGCACGCATTGGAAAAATCCTTCGCCGTACATTCCTGATTGGTTCTGCCGCAATCGCCGGAGGCGTGGCCTTTGGCGTCTACTACGTCAATCGCCCTGCACCGAACCCGTTGAAACCAGGCGAAGGCGAGGCCGCACTGAATCCATTCGTTTTGATTGATCAGAACGGCGTCACCCTGTTCGCCCCACGCGCTGAAATGGGTCAGGGTGTCAAAACCACTTGGGCCGCATTGATTGCTGAGGAGCTGGATGTGGATCTTGACCAGGTCACCGTTCTGCACGGCCCGGCAGCAGCCGCCTACTACAACTCGGCTCTGATGGGTGAGAGCCTGCCAAACAAGGGCTACGATATCTCGGACTTCCAGCACAATCTGGGTGAGGCACTGGGTGTTGTCGGCCGGGCGCTTAGTTTGCAGGTCACCGGCGGCTCTACGTCGATGAAGGATGGCTATGAACGCATGCGCGAGGCAGGCGCATCGGCCCGCGAAACGCTGAAACTGGCGGCGGCAGAACGTCTGGGTGTTGATCCCACGCAGTTGAAAACCGCCTCAGGTCACGTGATTGCACCGAACGGAGACAAAATCGCCTATACCGAACTGGCGGCGGATGCGGCCACACTCGAGCCGGTTGAGGCACCACTGCGCGACCCGTCTGAATGGCGTTATCTGGGTCAATCCCAACCGCGTTTGGACATGGCCGAAAAAGCGACCGGTACCGCCGAGTTTGGTGTTGATGTTCGCCTTCCCGATATGAAGTTCGCCAGCGTTCGGATGAATCCAAAACTGGGTGGCACCATGAACGGCTTTGACGACAGCGCGGCAAAAACCATGCCTGGCGTCGAAAAGATCGTCGATCTTGGTAACGGAGTGGCCGTCATCGCCAACAACACGTGGCTTGCCAACCAGGCTGTCGAAGCGATTGACGTGGACTGGGGCGATGCGCCCTACCCGCCCGAAACCGACGCGATCTTTGCCAGCATTGCCAAGGCATTCGACGACTCTCCAAATTCGACCATGCGCGATGACGGAGACGTTGATACCTTGCCCGAAGGCGCAACGGAAATCACCGCCGAGTATCAACTGCCTTATCTGGCGCATGCCACGATGGAGCCAATGAATGCAACTGCGCTGTTCACCGGGACAAAGCTGGATCTGTGGTGCGGAAACCAGGCACCAACACTGATCCAAATGCGTGTGGCAAATGTCGCCAATCTGGACACCGAAGCGGTTGAGATACACACCACCTATCTTGGCGGTGGCTTTGGCCGGCGCGGTGAACTGGATTTCGGTGAAATCGCAACCAAGGTTGCCATGACGATGCCCGGAACGCCGGTGCAAACCACTTGGAGCCGCGAAGAAGACATGCGCCACGACTATTACCGCCCCGGAGCGCTGGCGCGGATGCGTGGTGCGGTTAAGGACGGAAAGGCTGTTCTGATTGATGGCAAGGTTGCGGCGCAGTCCTGTACGCAGCAAGCGGTCGGACGCTACACCGGCTTGCCAGCGGGTGGCCCAGACAAGGTGCTGGTCGAAGGATTCTTCAATCAGCCCTATGCGGTTCCGAACTACCGTATGAGCGGGCATATCGCTGCGCTTGATATCCCGGTAGGTTTCTGGCGTTCGGTCGGCAATAGCCACAATGGCTTCTTCCACGAGACCTTCATGGATGAGATGGCACATGCCGCGGGTCGTGATCCACTGGAATTCCGGCTGGAGCTTATGAAGAACGAGCACGCTCCCTCAGCCGGATGTCTGGAAGCTGTGCGTGAAATGTCAGGCTGGACCGGTAAGACACCCGATGGCGTTGGTCGCGGAGTGGCATTCACCTACAGCTTTGGCACACCTGTCGCGCAAGTGATCGAGGTCGTAGATGAGGATGGCACCATCCGCATCAACAAAGCCTGGATTGCCTGCGACATGGGTCTTGCGCTGGATCCGGAAAACGTCAAGGCGCAGATGTTCGGCGGCATGATGTATGGCCTGTCGGCGGCCTGTTTCGGTGAAATCACATTCTCGGAGGGTGAAGTCGAACAGTTCAACTTCCCTGATTATGAGGCCATCCGAATGCACACAGCACCACAAGTCGAAGTACGCGTGCTTGAAACCAATCGTCATATGGGCGGCGCAGGTGAACCCGGCACTCCACCATCGATGCCGGCTTTGGGCAACGCTCTGTTTGATCTGACAGGTGAGCGCGCACGCAGCCTGCCGCTCATCAATCAATTCGACATCTTGATCTAATCTGAACCGACTGCATCGGCTCTACCCTCATCGGGGCCGATGCAAAATGCTGCTGGTTGCTTGAGAGCTAGCTTACGCCATGCGCTTGATCAGCGGAGCTTTCGAGCCCGCTGACCATGCCTGAACAGCAGCGCCGAAGGCTTCGAACAGCGGTCGGGATACCGGGTCATTGGCAGCGTCCCATTCAGGATGCCACTGCACTGACAGAGTAAATCCGGGTGCATCCTTGATGTAAATCGCCTCTGGCGTTCCGTCAGGTGCATGACCGTCAATCACGACCCGTTGACCGACCGTCTTGATGCCCTGTCCATGCAACGTGTTGGTCATGACTTCGCACGCACCGAATATCTGCTGGAATACACCGCCCTCTTCCAACGTAACAACGTGGCGCAGAGCGAACTTTTCTTCCAGTGTACCGTCCGGCGGCATACGATGGTTCATGCGCCCGGGCAGGTCTCGAATTTCCGGGTACAACGTGCCGCCCATGGCGACGTTCACTTCCTGAAATCCGCGGCAGATTCCCAGAAACGGCTGGCCCCGTTCGACGCAGGCACGCACCAGGGGCAAGGTGATCGCGTCACGTGCGCGGTCGAACTCACCATGCGCTTCGGTCTCCGCTTCACCATATTCTTCGGGGTGCACATTTGGGCGCCCACCCGTCAGCAGAAATCCGTCACAAACTTCCAGCAACTCGTCCACTGAAACATAGCGCGGATCGGCAGGTATCAGCAGAGGAAGGCAATTCGATACATTTGCAACCGCGTCCGAATTCATAGTTCCGCCCGCATGTGTCGGATACTGATCGTTCATCAAGTAAGAATTTCCGATAATGCCGACGACCGGACGCACCATGCAAACCTCGCTAATCTTTGAAACTGCTCAAGCATTCATGCCAGTTTCACACAACTAATCAAAGTGCGTGGGCGCAGCTTGCACTGTGAATTTCTCAACAACTGTCGCCCAGCGCCCAAGATATGCCACAAATTTGGACAATTCAGGCAAAAAGCAAGTGATTGAGCGGAATACGATGACAACCAGCGTCCAAAATCGGAAAGCATCCGAACGGTTAGTGCTCAAAGGGTGCCTCAGTCGACCAGAGATCATTCTCGTCTCGATGCTGGTCTTGTCGGTGCTACTGTCGTTGTTGCTGTCTGTATTGAAAGCTCAACCGATTGCTTGGGGCGGTTTTGCGATGGGTCTGGCGCCGACGGTTGGGTTGCTTGCCGCTGGTCTTTACATTCGCCAATTCAAAAATCAGCCGCGCATCGCACAGCTTGCAATCGCTAACAGCCTGTTTCTCGGTTTCATGGGGATTACAACCCTGCTGATCTATCTGCGCTTTCCGATAGCCGAATTGTCGTTCGACAAGCTTTTGATGCAAGCGGATGCGGCTCTTGGGTATTCTTGGCCACAATTCCTTGAGGTGCTTGCAGCCTATCCCGATGTCGGTCGGGCGCTGAGCTATGTTTACCACAGTTCACTACCCCAACTGTTTATCATGGTTGGATATCTGGCGTTGACCGGACGGTCCGACGCATTGGACCAGGCCCTGATGGCGGGCACCTTCGGCCTGCTCTTCACAACACTGATCTGGTGGATTGTACCCAGCGTCGGGCCGTCGGTCTTTTACGACCTGCCTGTTGGGCTGGAAAAAAAGATCGATCTAGTGACCAACAGCACCTACGCACAAATCCTCCGCACGCTATCGGATCAGGGGCTTGCCGTAATTGCACCCTCAGACATCGTCGGGACGATTGCCTTCCCGTCCTATCACACGATCATGGCATTGCTGGTTGTGTGGTATCTGCGCGGTACGGCGCTGTTCATTCCGGCGTTGATCCTGAACGTGGCCATGGTTCCCGCCATCCTGTCACACGGAGGTCATCACCTTACGGACATGATCGGAGGAATAGTCGTTTTTGCTGTTTCAGCGTGGCTTGCGGCGCGTCCCATGTTGCGAGGCGCCGCAGACCAAGACTAAAGGGCGGATCAGATCTCGCCTGTAAGGCCAGCAGCCTCGATACCCGCCGTCGCAGCGGCGGCATCATTGTCCGAAGTATCCCCGGTCACACCAACGGCACCGATGATCGCACCCTTGCGATCACGCAACAAAACACCACCCGGGACGGGAATGACTTGCCCGCCATAGACGCCATTCACTGCAGCCATGAAATAGGCCTGACCCTCAGCACGCTGCATCTGCGCTGTACCCGCCATGCCCAGCATCACCGATCCATAGGCCTTACCATGTGCAATCGCGAAACGACCCGGCGCTGCGCCATCTTCACGCTCGAACGCGATCACGTGGCCACCCGAGTCCAGAACGACCACGGAAAGAGGCTTCAGCTCCATCTCGCGTCCTTGTTCCAGAGTTTTGCGAATGATCGTGCGCGCCTTGCGAAGTGAAACTGACATGTCCTGCCCTCTTGGATGAAAGTTCTGTTGGTGCTGCGGGGAACAACCCCGCAGCCGGGATTTAAGCGCTGGCCGCTTTCAGTTCCAGACGGCGTGCATGAAGTACCGGCTCGGTGTAACCCGACGGCTGCACGCGACCTTTGAAGACCAGATCGCAGGCGGCCTGAAAAGCGATACCGTCAAAGTTCGGCGCCATCGGGTTGTAGGCCGGATCATCTTCGTTCTGACGATCCACTACGGCAGCCATCTTCTGCATCGCCGCCATCACCTGCGCTTCGTCAACGACGTCATGATGCAACCAGTTGGCCAGCGCCTGGCTTGAGATACGGCAGGTCGCGCGATCCTCCATCAGACCGATATCGTTGATGTCCGGTACTTTCGAACATCCGACACCCTGATCAACCCAACGCACGACATATCCCAGAATGCCCTGAGCATTGTTCTCGATCTCGCGGGTGATTTCCTGATCGCTCAGATTACGGCCATCCAAAAGCGGAATGGTCAGCAGATCACCCAATGTGCGGCGAGCCCCGCCCGCAGCGATCTCATCCTGCCGCGTCAGTACATTTACCTTGTGGTAGTGGGTCGCATGCAAGGTCGCCGCTGTGGGGGACGGAACCCAGGCACAGGTCGCCCCAGACATCGGATGCCCGATCTTCTGCTCAAGCATATCACCCATACGGTCGGGCATCGCCCACATGCCCTTGCCGATCTGAGCCTTGCCCTTCAGCCCGCAGGCCAGACCGATATCCACATTGCGATCTTCATAGGAAGCGATCCATGGCGTATTCTTGATGTCCCCTTTGGGCAGCATCGGCCCCGCTTCCATCGAGGTGTGGATTTCATCGCCAGTCCGATCCAAAAAGCCGGTGTTGATGAAGGCTACACGCGATTTTGCGGCTCGGATGCATTCCCTGAGGTTCACCGAAGTCCGACGCTCTTCGTCCATGATGCCCAGCTTTACAGTGTTGCGCGGCAATCCCAGAATATCCTCGACCATGTCGAAGATCTGAACCGAGAACGCGACCTCTTCCGGGCCGTGCATCTTGGGTTTCACAACATAGACCGACCCGGCGACCGAGTTGCCACCTTCGCGCTGCAGGTCGTGCATCGCGATCAATGTGGTGCAGAGAGCGTCCATCAGCCCTTCGCCAATCTCGTTGCCGTCGGCATCCAGGACCGCGGGGTTGGTCATCAGATGCCCAACGTTACGCACCAGCATCAATGAACGCCCTTTCAGGGTATTCTGAGCTCCGTCAGCGGCGGTGAAGTCAAGATCGCCTGCCAGTTTTCGGGTAAAGGTGTTTCTACCTTTGGTTACTTCCTCGGTTAGGTCGCCTTTCATCAGGCCCAGCCAGTTTCCGTAGGCGACAACCTTATCGGCAGCATCAACACAGGCGACTGAATCTTCACAGTCCATGATCGTGGACAGAGCGGATTCCAGTCGTACGTCCGCGATACCAGCAGGATCAGAGGCGCCGATATTGCTGAAGGCGTCAATCGTGATCTGGATGTGCAGTCCGTTGTTCTTCAGCAGGACGAATTCGGGGGCACTTGCCGAACCTCCAAAGCCAACAAACTTGGCGGGGTCTGCCAACGCAGGTACCAGTGACCCGTCTACGACACTCAGGCCGCTGACATCGGCCCAGGATCCGGAAGCAAGCGGTACTGCATCATCCAGAAACGCTTTGGCCCATGCAATCACGCGCGCGCCACGTTCAGCATCGTAACCGCCACCCGATGGCAAATCGCCCATGGCGTCGGTTCCGTACAAGGCGTCATACAAGCTGCCCCAGCGGGCATTTGCAGCGTTCAGGGCAAAACGGGCATTGGTGATTGGCACAACCAACTGCGGACCCGGTGTGAGCGCGATTTCCGGATCTACACTCTCGGTTTCGATCTGGAATTCATCGCCTTCGTCTACGAGATATCCGATCTCACGCAGAAAAGACTGGTACTCTGCCGGATCAATGTTCTGCCCCTTGCGCGCGATGTGCCAGCCATCGACGCGGCCCTGAATGTCGGCGCGCTTGGCCAACAACTCTCGGTTTTTGGAGCCAAGTTCGGAGACCATCTTTGCAAGGCCAGCCCAGAACACATCCGGAGCTACACCTGTTCCCGGCAGCGCCTGTTGCTCGATAAAATCGGCCAATATCTGATCAACCTGCAGCCCGTTCCGGGTTTCTCTGCCGCTCATATTCCGAATCTCCCGCAATTGTGTGCCGTTGTATGCGCACATCAGTTAGGACGAAAGTTTCCGATAGGCAACTTGCGCCCTTACGTTTTGATTTTCAGACAGGATTGGAAACTGCTTCAAAAGCAGCAAGGCAATGCCGCACCCAAATCGCTCTGGTTGCAGCCACCGGACGAAGCTCATAACGTCGCGCCAGACATGAACCGATGCGAGGCCCCCGATGCGCGACGCCGCCCCCACCACGATCTATCTGAAAGATTACACGCCGTTCGGTTATTTGGTGGACAGCGTGCATCTGACATTCAACCTTGCTCAGCACGCAACCCGTGTCACCTCCCGCATCGCTTTCCGTCCCAATCCGGACGCAACCGATCGGACGTTTTTTCTGCATGGAGAAGAGCTGACGTTGATCCGGGCAGCCATCGACGGCGAGGTTATCTCTCCTGACATTTCCGACAAGGGCCTGACCGCTCAGGTTCCTGACGCTCCCTTTATCTGGGAGGCCGAAGTCGAAATCGATCCCGGCAACAACACAGCGCTCGAGGGGCTTTATATGTCCAACGGCATGTACTGCACCCAATGTGAAGCCGAGGGCTTTCGCAAGATCACATACTATCCGGATCGCCCCGATGTGATGTCCACCTTCACAGTCCGCATAAATGGCGATCTTCCGGTTCTGCTGTCCAACGGCAATCCAACCGGCAGCGGCGAAGGCTGGGCCGAGTGGACAGATCCCTGGCCCAAACCTGCATACCTGTTCGCCCTGGTTGCAGGGGAACTGGTTGCACATCCCGATCAATTCACAACGCGTTCCGGGCGCGACGTCGAACTGAACCTGTGGGTCCGCCCCGGTGATGAAGGCAAATGCGCCTTTGGAATGGAAGCGCTGAAACAGTCGATGAAGTGGGATGAGGATGTTTACGGTCGCGAATACGATCTGGACGTGTTCAACATCGTGGCAGTCGACGATTTCAACATGGGAGCGATGGAGAACAAAGGGTTGAATATCTTCAACTCTTCCGCCGTTCTGGCTAGCCCCGAGACCTCGACAGATACCAATTTCGAACGCATCGAAGCCATCATCGCGCATGAATACTTCCACAACTGGACTGGTAACCGCATCACCTGCAGGGACTGGTTCCAGCTTTGCCTGAAAGAGGGTCTGACCGTCTTTCGCGACGCCCAGTTTACGTCAGACATGCGCTCTGAGCCGGTCAAACGCATTCATGACGTGATCGACCTGCGTGCCCGTCAGTTCCCCGAGGATAGCGGCCCGCTGTCGCATCCCGTTCGCCCAGAGAGTTTTCAGGAAATCAATAACTTCTATACTTCGACGGTCTACGAAAAGGGTGCTGAGGTTATTGGCATGCTCAAGCGGCTGGTAGGTGATGACGCCTATGCCAAAGCGCTTGATCTGTATTTCGAACGCCATGACGGTCAGGCCTGCACCATCGAAGACTGGCTGCAGGTGTTCGAGGATACGACTGGTCGCGATCTGAGCCAGTTCAAACGCTGGTACAGCCAATCGGGCACCCCACGCGTGAAAGTGGCCGAAGATTGGGCCGATGGAACCTACACCCTGACACTCAGCCAATCGACGAACCCGACGCCCGGACAATCGGAGAAGCTGCCGCAGGTAATCCCGGTCGCTGTCGGCCTGCTTGGATCCAATGGTGACGAAGTCAGAGGTACCGAGTTTTTGGAACTGACGGAAGCAGAGCAGAGCTATAGTTTCACAGGCTTGGCTTCAAAACCCGTGGCTTCGATCCTGCGCGGCTTTTCAGCTCCAGTGATCCTGGAACATGACCACGGCAACGCCGAACGCGCGTTTCTGCTGGCGCATGACACGGATCCATTCAACAGGTGGGAAGCCGGGCGTTCACTTGCGCAGGATACGCTGCTGCGGATGATCACGGAAGATGCCGCGCCAAATGCCGATTATCTAGATGGGCTGTTAGCCGTTCTGCGCGACGGTGACCTCGACCCTGCCTATCGGGCGCTCATGTTGGGCTTGCCAACACAATCCGAACTGGCTGCAGCACTGCATGAGAGTGGCACTACACCAGACCCGATGGCGATCTGGGCAGCCGTAGAAACGCTGCGCCAGGCGACGGCGCAACATGTGCAAGACCTACTGCCTCGTCTGCATAGCGAGGCAGTTATCGACGCCCCTTATGACCCCGGCGTAGCACAATCCGGCAAACGCGCGTTGGGCGGTGCAGCTCTGGCGCTGACTTCACGATTGGATGGCGGAGCAAAAGCGGCCGAGGAATATGCCAAGGCCGATAACATGACGCTGCAGCTGACTGCGCTCTCTTGCCTGCTGCGCGCCCGTAAAGGTGAGGCTGAATTGGCAGCATTCTACGATCAGTGGCGACATGACCGTTTGGTCATGGACAAATGGTTTGCGCTACAGGTTTCAATGGCAGCGCCAGAAGCAACACCCAAAACTGCCCAATCGCTGACAGAACATGCCGATTTCAATTGGAAGAACCCAAACCGCTTCCGCGCACTGATGGGATCACTGGCCATGAACCACGCCGGCTTCCATCAGGCCGATGGGGCTGCCTATCAATTGCTTGCAGATTGGTTGATCCGGCTGGATCCGGTGAACCCGCAAACAACTGCGCGCATGTGCTCGGCTTTCCAGACATGGAAACGCTACGACGCCGACCGTCAGGATCTGATGCGCCACCAACTGACCCGCATCTCGGAAACACCCAACCTGTCGCGGGATACGACAGAAATGGTCACACGGATATTGGGGGCGTAAGCCCCCGTTCTCGGCGCAACTCAAGAAATGACTCCGTTTACCTTCACTCGCCAGAACCGCTCACCCAGAACCGTGGTGATCCTGATCTGCGTCTACGCGGCGCTCATCGGATTGGTGATCTTTTTCAATGCAGCACTTTGGCTGGTCGGATTGCTGGCGCTTGGCACGCTTCCAGCGGTCTGGGATCTCGTCCAAGACAGCAGCGCGGGCCTGAACCTGGATCAGCATAAGCTGAGTTGGCATTCAGGGCGAAGACAGGGCGATATCAGCTTGGATGAAATCGATTTTTTCCGCTTCGATACCCGCTGGGACTTTTCTGTGCGGGTATCCATGGTGCTGAAAACAGGTAAACGCCTGCGCCTGCCGGATGAAGCCTTGCCCCCTCATCGGGACTTCGAACAGATACTTCAGCAAGCTGGTTTCAAAGTTGAGCGGCATCATTTCACTGTATTTTGAAACGATCAGCCGCGAATCCCCAAGATTAACTCCAAACACGCAGATTTCCCCCCTAATGCCTTGAATTGGGCGCAAATTGCGGCCAGACTTCGAAGTCAGTTTACGAGTTTGTACAGTTTCGAGTTTCACCATGTTCTGGTCGTTCAGGGCAGCCACTGCCCGTATATCAGGTT
The DNA here is from genome assembly GCF_056537525.1 of Ruegeria sp. CE12. NCBI lineage: Bacteria > Pseudomonadati > Pseudomonadota > Alphaproteobacteria > Rhodobacterales > Roseobacteraceae > Ruegeria > Ruegeria sp. CE12. The sequence continues at coordinate 482,907 of NZ_JBQFRS010000001.1, forward strand.
CCCGAAAGCAGATTGCGCCGGAAAGACGCGCGCAAAATGCCGTTGCCGCAGCAACCCTTGCGGATACGGGGCAGCTCAATATTCCTGTGGCACAATTAGGTCCAAGTGACCTTATCGGTCGTGATGTAATAGAGCGCGGGCGCTATCTGGCCCGTCAGGATCTGTGGACACAATTGTCCGCCGAGATGCACGCAGCCGATGCTGCAAGAGAGGCAGCCCCCGGCGGCCTTCCGATTGCTGATCTGCTGGCCTTTGGCGCACGCTCTGATGTTGTACTTGCCGCCGAACACGCTCTGACAGATGGCAAAGCGATTTCAGACTATGATTTGCTGGGCGGCATCGCGGAACTTGAGAACGAACTGCGCGAGCATCCTGACGACCCGATGATTGGACTTGTGGTTGCTCTGGCTCACGTCGATTTGGCCTGGGCATGGCGGGGAACTGCATGGGAGACTACGCTGCCTCCGCTGCACAGGTCACGCTGCGCGGCGCATTTTGACCGGGCTGCCGCCATTTTGCCGAATTGCCGTCGTGCCGCGCCTAACAGCCCGGCAGTTGCAGCCGCCGATTGCGCCCTTCTTGCAGGTCAACGCAAAACTCAGGCGCGTGTTGCTGATCAATACGAGAAACTGATCGCGCTCGACCCACGCAATCATCGCCACATGCGGGCGATGGGCAGTCATTTGCTGCCGCGCTGGTTTGGCAGCTATCAGGAGCTGGAGCTGCAGGCCCTGCGTAACGCGGCGCAAACGCAGGATATCTGGGGCGCTGGCGGATACGCTTGGGTGCAATTCGATGCCATCGCTCTGGACGAAGAGGCCTGCGCGCGGGTGGATGTCGAATACTTCATTGAAGGCCTGCGCGACATCGTTCAACGGCAATCCGATCAGCAAACGATCAACCTTCTGGCCGCCTATTGCGCAATCACGTTGCAAAACGGGCTTGGACTGGATGAACGGGCAGATCTGGCCCGAACTCAGATCGGTGAGGCTGCCGACTGGCTGATCCGTGATCATCTGACTGAGTTGCACCCGCTCATCTGGGCCCACGCTGCGGACGGGTTCAACAACAGCGTCCGCATCAATTCGCCCGAGCGTTTTGCAGCACGCGGACAGCGCGATGCCCTGCGCGCCATCAGCAACCTGCTGCGTGATGAGTTGGGTAGCGGCAAGAGCGTGACGTTCACGCCAAACGGGTTGCAGTTCACGCACCAATAATTGGTGCGAGGGCCTTTCTGAAATCATCGTAACGCGGCGTCCAACCAAGATCTTTTAACCGGCGCCCCGAAACCCGTTGGCTGAGCATCGGCCCCTCTGAGGAGCCGTATTTCGCAAGCGCTTCCGACCGTGGAACAACATGCGTCCGGTATGGAACCTCACGCCGGCTCGACAAGGCCTGCACGATGTCTTTCACCGCAACCCCTACCTCGGTCACTGCATTGAAATGTCCCGACAGATCGCTGTTTTCGCAAAGCAAAACATAGGCCACCGCCAAATCCTCGACATGAACAAGTGGCCATAGCGTTTCAGCGCTCCCCCAGATTTCAATCGGTTGCCTGTGCTGAATTTGCGCGTCGAAACGATGGAACATTCCTTGGGCGTTGCTGTCATAAACCAGACCCGGATGCAAAACCGCCAAGTCCACCCAATCATCAGCTGCGAGCACATTTGCTGTTTCCAGCATCCACGAAAACTCGGGAACTGGTGAAAAGGGGCTGGTTTCATCGACAACGTCACCGCCCGTATCCCCATAAAGCCAGACACCGCCGGTATAGATGCAACGCGTAGCTTGACCCCGCCGCTTTGCCGCCCGTCGCAACGCCTGCATTGCCAGAAAATCAACCTGTGCCATTTCTTCATCGAACGTGGCTGCAATCTGCAAAACAACATCCGATGCGACCGCCCTATCAACCCAGCCCTCTGGTTGCCGCAGATCTCCACGACTAACCTGTGCTCCCACTTGCTGCAATTTTGCACAAGATGCAGAGGACCGGCACAAACCGGTCACGCTGTGCCCGCGTGCCAGAAGTTGCGCGGTGACCTGCGAACCAATCAATCCGGTTGCACCCAATACAAATATGTTCATCTGGTTCTCCGAGGGTTTGAATGACTGTGGCCTTCGGTTCTGGCGCCTCAAGTATGGTTGAGATCAAGCACAAAGATTCATTCCCCCTTGCCCCCTAGCGCGCACGGGCATAATACGCAGGCCTAGACTTCTGCGGATAAGAGGCGCGCCATGCTCGACCTGACCTATGAAATGCCCAAACCCAAGACCATTGCCGGTGCCAAGCACGACTGGGAGCTGGTGATCGGGATGGAGGTGCATGCGCAGGTCTCATCCAATGCCAAGCTGTTCTCGGGCGCATCGACCCAATTCGGGGCCGAGCCGAACTCGAACGTGGCCTTCGTGGACGCCGCGATGCCGGGGATGCTGCCGGTGATCAACGAATACTGCGTTGAGCAGGCGGTACGAACCGGTCTGGGCCTGAAGGCGGATATCAATCTGAAATCGGCCTTTGACCGTAAGAACTATTTCTACCCCGACCTGCCGCAGGGATATCAGATTTCCCAGCTTTATCATCCGATTGTGGGTGAAGGCGAAGTGCTGGTCGAGATGGGTGACGGCACCGCACGTATGGTGCGCATCGAACGCATCCACATGGAGCAGGACGCCGGTAAATCGATCCACGACATGGATCCGCATATGTCCTTCGTCGATCTTAACCGAACCGGTGTTTGCCTGATGGAGATCGTGTCGCGCCCCGATATCCGTGGCCCGGAAGAGGCAGCGGCCTACATCGCCAAGTTGCGTCAGATCATGCGTTATCTGGGCACCTGCGACGGCAACATGCAGAACGGCAACCTGCGGGCGGACGTGAACGTCTCGATCTGCTTGCCGGGCGCGTACGAGAAGTATCAGGAAACACAGGACTTTTCGCATCTGGGTACCCGCTGCGAAATCAAGAACATGAACTCGATGCGCTTTATCCAACAGGCGATCGAAGTCGAAGCGCGCCGCCAGATCGCCATTGTCGAAGCTGGTGGAAAAGTCGATCAGGAAACTCGCCTGTACGATCCGGACAAAGGTGAAACCCGTTCGATGCGGTCCAAGGAAGAGGCGCATGACTATCGCTACTTCCCCGATCCCGACCTGCTGCCGCTGGAGATCGAACAGGCATGGGTAGATGACATCGCCGCCAAGCTACCCGAACTGCCCGACGATAAAAAAGCACGCTTTATCAGTGAGTTCAGCCTGACAGACTATGACGCGTCGGTACTAACCGCCGAGGTAGAGTCAGCTGCTTACTTTGAAGAAGTCGCCAAGGGTCGTAACGGTAAACTGGCTGCGAACTGGGTGATCAACGAGCTGTTTGGCCGGTTGAAGAAAGAAGATCACGACATCACCGAGTCGCCGGTCTCGCCCGCCCAATTGGCCGGGATCATTGATCTGATTTCATCGGATGCGATCTCGGGCAAAATCGCCAAGGACCTGTTCGAGATCGTCTACACCGAAGGTGGTGACCCGGCACAGATCGTCGAAGAGCGCGGTATGAAACAGGTGACCGATACCGGTGCCATCGAAGCCGCTCTGGACGAGATCATTGCCGCCAACCCCGCACAGGTTGAGAAGGCCAAAGTGAACCCCAAACTGGCAGGCTGGTTCGTGGGTCAGGTCATGAAGGCGACCGGCGGCAAGGCGAACCCGAAGGCCGTTAACCAATTGGTCAGCGCCAAGCTGGGTCAGTAAATCTTGTATTTTGTACAAACCGGGCGACAGGGTTTGTTCGGTTTGTACAATTCTGATTTCCCATTTCTTAACGTTTCAAGGGGCTTGCCATGTGCTTGACTCCCCTTTGAATTGCGCTCTTTCTTCCGGATCAGAGAGGTAAGGTTTCATGCAGAAAAGATTTGATCAGGAACTCGAAGATCGCTTGGTTCGCTACGCGTCCATCGACAGCCAGAGCGATGAGAATTCGCCAACTACACCCAGTACGGAAATTCAGCTCAACATGCTGAACCTGCTCAAGCAGGAACTGACCGAAATCGGAGCGCAGGATGTTGAACTGACCGGAGACAGCGTCGTTGTGGCCACCATTCCCGGCACAGTTCCGGGACCAACCGTGGGATTTCTTGCCCATGTCGATACTGCACCGCAGTTCAATGCGACCGGCGTCAAACCGCGGGTGATCAAAGGCTACAATGGTGGAGACATCAGCTTTCCCGATGATCCGGAATTGGTTCTGTCGCCAGAAGAGCATCCCTATCTGGCCGAGAAAATCGGACATGACCTGATCACCGCCTCGGGTACCACACTGCTGGGTGCCGATGACAAAGCGGGTGTTTCAATCCTGATGACGCTGACCCGGCATCTGCTTGAGAACAAGGACATCCCGCATGGGCCGATCCGCATTGCCTTTACCCCGGATGAAGAGATCGGGCGCGGTGTTACCGAACAATTGCCCAAGGATCTGGGTGCTGATTTCGCATACACTCTGGACGGTCAGGAAGTCGGCGAAATCGAATATGAGAGCTTTTCTGCCGACCGTGCCGTGATCCGGATCGAGGGCGTCTCGATCCATCCCGGGCTGGCGAAGGGCAAAATGGTCAACGCAGCCCATCTGGCGGCCAAGATCGTGCAAACCCTTCCGCAGGCCACCATGACCCCCGAGGTCACTGACGGGCGCGAGGGGTTCATCCATATCACAGACATGAATGGCGGTTCCTCTGAGATGGAAATCAAGCTGATCCTGCGCGATTTCGAAATGGAAGCGCTGGAGGCGCAGGGCGATCTGGTCCGGCAGGTCTGTGCCACCGTTCAGGCCACAGAACCGCGTGCGGTGATCACCTGTGAGATTTACCATCAGTACCGAAACATGCGCTATTGGCTGGAAAAAGACATGACACCGGTCGATCTGGCGCGCGATGCTTGCCGTGAACTGAGGATCGAGCCGCTTTCCGTACCGATCCGTGGTGGTACCGATGGATCCCGATTGACCGAATTCGGCACACCCTGCCCTAACCTGTTCACCGGCATGCAGTGCATTCACGGGCCTCTGGAATGGGTATCGGTACAGGACATGGCCCTGGCCACCGAGCTGTGCCTGTCCGTCGTGCAAAAGGCGGCGGGGACTGACGGCAACAGTGCAGGCTGAATTCTGCTGTCCGGCCATGCTCTCTTTTACCCTGCGGCCAACGTGATAAGTTGGCCGCGACAGGCATTTTAGGAACTATTGATGCAGCGCTACGAATACAAAGTTGTCCCCGCCCCGCAGAAAGGCACCAAAGCCAAGGGCGTGAAGACACCCGAAGGACGATTTGCCAATTCGATCGAACAATTGCTGAATCAGATGGGCAAGGACGGCTGGGAATATCAACGCGCCGAATTGCTGCCGAGCGAAGAGCGGACGGGTCTGACCGGGTCGGCAACGAACTGGCGCAATGTTCTGGTGTTCCGCCGGGCTGTTGAGACCGACATCGATGCCGCATCAGTGGCGACCCCCGCTGCAGAGGATGAGGCGCCATTGGCGCAGCCGATTCCCGGGCCGGAAGAGGTCAAGGCACCCGCCCCGATTGCCGAAGAGGCAAAAGATCCGCCTTTGTCACTGAAAGGTGCCGAAGAAGAGACCGATCAGGCCGAGAAAAGCAAAGAGTGAAGATAGCCGGAACGAGTGTTCGGTTCCGACCCCGCGGCAGCTAAACGCCCTTGAGCGCTTTCAGTCAGGCTGTAACTGTCTGCTTAACCTGAATTATCCTCTGACAATACCACTATTTTGAAGCGCCAGATTGTCAACTCTATCCAATCTTTTTTATGGTGGTCAGATACCAGAAGGAGCCAGTCGCTGTTGATTCCCAAAGAGAGGACACCAATTACCTCGTCTTCGGGAAGCCCTGCGGGCAGATCGAAACCAGCAGGTTTTCCGCGGCTATACCATTTTTGAATATCAGGTATACCCGCGATTTGCGCACGGTACCACATCCTTGCAGGGGTATACTGTTCAAATGGATCGTTGAGAGCGAATTTAGTTGGCGTCATAACGGCAAATCCAAGATCACCTGACAGAGTTAGATACCCTGACCGAACCAGAAAATGCCTGCGGAAAACACATCCCTCAACTTCAAGTAAAGCCGATAGATTAGCATCTTCAGCATTGCGATCCTTTGCCATTTTGGTGGAGAGGAGGTGCTCAGAGCTCCTGGTCTTGGTCGAAAGAGTTCCATGTTCCCGAAGGTTGATTTCTTCTAAAATTCGTACGGGTCTGAACCGCTCTGGGCAGGGCTTGCTGCCAATTTCCAGCTGCATCGGTTGCAAATGCGCGAAGACCAGTTGTTCTTGCTCAAATTGCATCTCCCAAGCGCGTGCGGAGACACTGTTGCTGGATATAAAGACGAACATGCCAGACACCAATAAAACACAGAACAGATGCCAGAAAGCGCGAAGTAGCATTATGGAGTTGCCCCGATTATTGGAAATGTAATGTCGCTGGATAGTTTCAAATCAGCCAAGACTACACCTTTGCCCTGCTTCAATTCAAATGGCAGATCTTTGAGGCGCAAAGTCAAATCCAACACTCCGACAGCCTCAGAAGCCCCCTCATCAATATCTGTTTGGCTTGGTCGATACTCGTTCGAGTTATAGCTCAACGACAGAGCCTGATTGACGCCCGGACCCAACACATCTTTGTAACGAATGACTAAGTTTCCGATTTCACCTTCAAGCTTGTAAGTAAGCCCTACGAATTCGGGGTAGCCATTGTAGTCGCAAAAGAAAATTGTGGTCAAAATTTCGACACTGGACGTCGTCACTAGCTGATCAATAGAGTAGTTTCTCGCAACGAACCGCGCACCTGTTTCTTCGCCTTTGTCACCTTGTCCGATCTGACCACCACGTCGCACAGTAACCCGCTTTGTGGCCCTTTCCGCCTGAAAGAGCTTTGTCAACCCGGATCGGGTCGGATGCAATCGATGGCGCATCTCGACTTTGACGGGCTGTTCCGGCTGCTCGCAGGTATACGCCTCACCCGGGTCGACCGGTTTCATTTGTGAAGAAACAGACCCTGTCCGGACCCATATCTGGGGATTTGCAGAATCGGCGAGAAGCGTCGAACAACATGTACAAGCCGCAAATAGGCCGCCTAACACACGTTTCATTGAATGAGCGTTCATATTCCTAATGAGATAAAAGCTATTGCATTCAAAACAATAGCTTCGCTGTTGAAGTTTGTCGATCTGCCACCGTGCGCCCCTGACCTTCAACCGAGTGGAGCTGTTTTCTTGGCGCAGGCGATTTTCGCTGAGTGAAATCGGTCCAGGCAGATACGCTAAACTCCGATATCCAGCGCCAATGCGTGGATGCGCGGGACGATATCGCCCAGCGCTTTGTGCACTGCGCGGTGGCGGGCAACGCGGGATTGGCCTTCGAAGGCAGAGGCGCGGATGCGGACGTTGAAGTGGCTCTCACCCCCGTCCTGATATCCGGCATGGCCCCGGTGGCTCTCGCTGTCGTCGACCACTTCCAGCTCGCGTGGATCAAAGGCTGCCTGCAGGCGGTCGCGGATTTCGTCAGTCACGCTCATTTTTACGCTCAACGGCAAAATAAATGCCGCTCCCCTCTTCTACTTTCGGCTGCTTAGATTAAACTGCTGCCTCCGAGTCGAAAAGATGCGTTCGTGAGGATGAGCACATGGTGAAGTCAGACCCCTTCGGATTCGATATGTCCGTTTCCAGCGCTAAGAAAAAGAACCCGCGCGGGCGCCGGGGCATGTCGGGTGCGTCGGAAACTTCGGTCCGAATCTGTGATCATGAAGGTTGCAATGAACCGGGCAAGTTCCGCGCGCCCAAAGCGCCGGATGTTCTGGATGATTTCTACTGGTTCTGTCAGCAGCACGTGCGCGAATATAACCAGAAGTGGAATTTCTTCGACGGCACCACCGAGGCCGAACTGAACGCGCAGCGGTCCAAGGACAAGGTATGGGAGCGGGAGACCAAACCCATGGGTGATCCCGAGGCCCGCGCATGGGCCAGACTGGGCATCGAGGATCCGCATCAGGTGCTTGGCGCAAACAGCACCCAGAACAAGGGTCGCACCTCTGGCGGCGGTGGTCGTCGCCTGCCTCCCACCGAGCGTCGTGCTATCGAGATTCTGGAAGCCAACGACAGCTGGACCAAGGCCGAGGTGCGCAAGGCCTACAAGAAGCTGATCAAGGTGTTGCACCCGGATATGAACGGCGGCGACCGCTCGCAGGAAGAGCAGTTGCAAGAGGTTGTCTGGGCCTGGGACCAGATCAAGGACAGCCGGAACTTTAAATAAGTCAGCATGGCCCCTTCCCGCATTAAGATGTGGTTGGGGCCTGCGTTTCTTTGTTTGAGTGCCTCAGTTCGCCCAGTGCCTGCCGGATAACCGTGTCTGCACCTTGCAGGGCAAGCAGAGCCATAACACCCGCAACTAAGATATCAGGCCAGCCCGTGCCTGTGCCAAACACGCCCAGAGCTGCAGCGAGGACAGCGCAATTGGCGACCACGTCATTACGTGAGCAGATCCAGACCGAGCGCATGTTGGAATCGCCGTCGCGCCACGCAAAAAGCAGCGCCAGACAGACGGCGTTTGCGATCAGGGCTACCATTCCGACAAGGCTCATTGTGCCCCATGAAGGCACGGTTCCGTTCAGGGTATGCCAGATGACGGTGCCAATGACCCACAATCCGAACAGACCCATTGAAGCTCCCTTGATCAGCGCCGCGCTGGCGCGCCAACGCAGGGACATACCCAGAACGAACAGGCTGATGCCGTAGTTGGCAGCATCAGCAAAGAAATCCAACGCATCCGCCTGCAAAGCGGCCGAACCGGCGGCGAGGCCGGCAATGATTTCAACCAGAAACATGGTCGCGTTGATCACCAACACGATCCAGAGAACGGTGCGGTACTTACCCGCAGCCACCGCGCCCGAGGCGCAGGTATCATGTGAACAGCAAGGCAAATTGAGGTCCTTTAATCAGGGTTCACATGAGGTATAGTGTCTATAGCAACTATAGGGTCAAGCAATGAAAACCGAGGCCTTCAGAATTGGTGATCTGGCCCGTGACACGGGCACCAAGGTCGTCACCATCCGTTACTATGAGAAGATCGGCTTGCTGCAGAACTCTGGCCGCAGCGAAGGGAACTACCGGATTTATGGTGCCGCAGAACTGAACCGCTTACGCTTTATCCGGCGTTGCCGGGCGCTGGGGTTCTCGCTGGATCAGATCCGGGAATTGGCCGATCTGGCCGAGGATACTGAACGCTCGTGCGCTGAAGTCGATGCGTTGACAGAAAGGCATCTGCGGGACATTCAGACCAAGATCGCGGATCTGCAGGCACTGGAAGAAGAACTACAGAGCATTTCCAGCCAATGTCAGGGAAGCGGCACGATTTCCAGTTGTCGTATCGTTGAGGCGATCAGTCCGGCGGCGTGACTGATGCGCTATACTTCAAAAGGATTAGCGCCTAGAGAGACGCAATCCCTGTCAGTCACTTGTTGCGAGTTCCAGAATACTAAGCAGGTTATTGGCGCCTTCAACCAAAGTCAGTCCCGCATCTGCCTTTTCCATCGCGGTCAGGCTTGACCACGTACGACCGGTGTATTCACCTTTGAGCAGCACGGCATCCGCTTCTCCCGTCTCGACATCCATTGTCATGCTGAGATCTTCGGTTTCCATTTGAAGTGCGGCAGAGCCGTGCGTCAGCTGTTTGAGCGCTTGGGTTCTTTCTCGTTGAAGCTCGGCTATACGTTGTTGCCTTTCGACTTCGTTCAGCTCACGTGCATCGTTCATTTCGTTGCGCCATGCCCGCATCGCTGCAAGTACTGCGCCGCCTGCGGTGAGCGGCAACAGAGGTGGGCACAGAACCCCGACGATTACCCCCAAACCAACGCCAGCGCCTACACCATGCTCCAGAGCGCGACCACTCGCCTTCAATCGCATCGAAATCGGCTTTGAGATGTTGTCGGACAGGGTTCCGGACAGTGATTTCTGAAAATTTATGGCCAGTTTAGGGACAGAGGCCGCGCGCGACACGGTGTCGGACACCCCCTCTTGCAAATTCCCGACAATACCGGGAACGGCGGTCGCCCCTGACTTGGCACCGTCCCAAACGCTCTCTGAAACCGAAGCAATACTGTCGAAGGCACGCGTGAATCTCGAAGCCTTCTGAAAGGGTTTCGCAGGTTGTGGCGCATATTCAGCCAACACCTCGATTTCGACTTTGGCATCCGTCAGATTTGCCTGCTCGATACGCTGCCGAGCGTCCTTGGCCAGCGAAGCCGCGCGATTTACCGAAGCCAGAACCTGATGCACTTCATCTTCGGTGACCGACGACATCTGATCAATCTCGTCAAGCATCGACATGACCGCGATGAAGCTTGGCACATGAATAAGGTGGAACGCCCGGTTCATGCGCCACGATTCGGGATCATTACGCAACGCAATGGCGACGAAATCCAGATCTTCCGACAATGTGCCCACGGCCCTTTTGAAGTCACGGCTGGATGAAACACGTGCCGTGACAAGCCCGATCAGCGTGTCCAGATTCTCCAGTCTTTCTGGATTGGTAACAGTCTTATTCAATTGCGTTTGGTCCTTGAAAACACTTCGAACAAACAAGTCATATCGGCTGATATCGTGATATTCGAGCGGATAATCTATACCCGACGATTCCGGCGCATGTGAGAGCAACGTCACCTCATGGTCGGACCGACGCCAGAGTGCCTCAACTTGTTAAAAAGCCTTGTTACCGCCTGTCACATGGGTCGCAGACAGGGCCCATATCTGAACTGTACTGGATTGGCCCAAATGGAACGCGATATGGAGCATCTGATTTCGCCGATACATACGACTGCTCTTTTGGTCGTCCTAACCTCGGTTCATTTCTGCTGAGCTATTAAGGAAATCGGATCTCAAACACAGTGTTCTGCCGCTGAAGTTACTGAGACCAACACTCTGGCCTCATACGATCTGAGCGCCCGGCGCGCGAGAGACGGGAAACCCTGCTGCAGTCTGTCCAGCTTTGATCCGAATATCTCACCCAGTTCCTGCAGGCCCTCGGAGCTCATGGCAACAAGCGCCTCATCACCAAGATACAGGCTTTCAGACAGTGCGCCCTCGGCGAACAGTATTTCATGATCATCCAGCAAAACATGAACATATGTCACGCCGTCTTGCGGCTTAATCATGCGTATCCCAGGCAGCCCAACCAGATGACAAGCTGCGACCAGCGTTTCCGTTTCCCCGAACAACAGTTCGACAAGGGGACCATTCACCAGCATGCGATGCTGTGGTGATACGCGCAGGGTTCGGGAGGGTAAATTTGGACCCAAAGCTCCTTTCGCGATCTCAACCGGGCACAATTTCGGGTTCTCTGCCAAACGCTCCGGGCCGAGATGGGCGGATTCCACCCATCGGATCGGTTGCGCCCCTCGATCCATCGTCAGCACGAGGTCGTCCGGTTCGAGCCGCTCGACAGGTACAGGACCTATTGGTGTATCGATCAACGTTCCAGATGCGAAACACACAACCTCGATCTGAATCGTGATTGTTTGAAATGCTTCGCCTCCAATAAGATTGCCGCCTGGATTGAGCGCAACCCCTACGCCCCGAACAACAAAGGTATCGGTTACGATATCTCCGGGATCGAGACTATCGTAGTAGGCAGGATCAACCTCATAGGTCCATTCGCCTGTGAAGGGGTTAATCGAAGCTGTACCAAAATCCGGAGGATCCGATATTTCCCAGAATGTTCCGATTGGCGTCCAGTTTTGATTTGGAACACCGATAGTGCCATCGAGATCTCCGGTCGCAGGCAGCGGGGGGTCGCCGGTTACCGTCCCCGTTGTATCACCTGATATCGTGAGGATCACCGCGTCAAACGGATCAATAGGCGTCGAAACCATGACCAATACCCAACATTACCAGCACCAAATTTGGGTCGCCGGAAACAACAGCGTCAGGTCGAAGGCATATGTGCCACCGCCACAAAACCCAAAAGATTAATCTATTTGAATTTATGATATAGAATTTTGGGCTAATTGACAAATTTGCGCGCATTGTCCGGCGCATACCCGACCGGCTTCAGGTCGTCGCCGTGGTCGTCCTCAACTTGTTACAAAGCCTTGTTACGGCCTGTCACATGGGTCGCAGACAAGGCCCATATCCGAACTATACGTGACTGGTCCAAATGGAACGCGATATGGAACATCTGATTTCTCCGGTACATACGACTGCTCTTTTGGTTGCCCTTTGCTCGGCCGTTTTGCTGAGCGGATATCTTGCCCTCAATCTGCGTCTGCCTCGCCTTGGGCTTTGGCCCAGCGCCAGCGGATGGCGGCACCATACCGCCTTTGGTCTTTTCCGGCTGTTTTGCGGTGCAACCGTTGTGTTCGCGCTAAGCGAGGTCTGGATGAACGGCTGGGGTCATTGGATACGCTATGTGATCGGAGTTCCGATCATGGTGCTGTCCTTTGGGATCACCCTGTGGGGCTATCGATTTCTGGGGCTCGACAACACCTATTGCGAAAGCGAAGGGCTGGTGACCGGCGGTATGTATGCCTATTCGCGCAATCCCCAATACGTAACCTCGGTCTTGGCCACAGTTGGTTTAGGGATTGCCAGCGGGTCGTGGGTTACCCTGGCGTTGGCGCTGATCCTTTTTGTGATCTATTTCCTGTTCGTGCTGAACGAAGAGCGTTGGTTGCTGCAGGGCTATGGCCGCGCGTTTCAGGATTATATGCGGTCGACCCCACGATTTGTTGATGAGCGCAGTCTGGTTCGGGTGCGCGAAGCCATTCTTGAATGACCAATATCGCATGACGATAAGGCCAGTTTGAAAGAAACACCCTGCTAGGCCAATGCCTGCGCCGCTTTCCCTTGCCCTTGTCCGCAATATGTTGCACCACACACGGGTTCATACCCGGTGAACGGGCCAAAGGATAAGGACAAGGCATATGGCTGACGGATCGATCGATATCAACGCAAAACCCACCGAAGAAATCTCGGTCCGTGAAGTGTTCGGTATTGATACCGACATGGCAATCAAAGGCTTTGCCGAGCGCAGCGACCGCGTGCCTGCAATTGACCCGACCTACAAGTTCGACCCTGAAACCACACTGGCGATTCTGGCGGGCTTTTCGCACAATCGCCGCGTGATGATTCAGGGTTATCACGGCACAGGTAAATCGACCCATATCGAGCAGGTCGCTGCCCGCCTGAACTGGCCCGCCGTACGCGTGAACCTCGATAGCCACATCAGCCGGATCGACTTGATCGGTAAAGATGCGATCAAGCTGCGCGACGGCAAGCAAGTCACCGAATTCCACGAAGGCATCCTGCCCTGGGCGCTGCGCAACCCCGTTGCCATCGTGTTCGACGAATACGACGCGGGCCGTGCGGACGTGATGTTCGTTATCCAGCGCGTGTTGGAGCATGACGGCAAGCTAACCCTTCTGGACCAGAACGAAATCATCACGCCGAACCCCAACTTCCGCTTGTTCGCCACCGCGAACACCGTGGGTCTGGGTGACACAACCGGCCTGTATCACGGTACGCAGCAGATCAACCAGGCACAGATGGACCGCTGGTCGCTGGTTTCGACCCTGAACTACCTGAGCCATGATGCGGAAACGATGATCGTTCTGTCGAAGGCGCCGCTGTACAACACCGCCGAGGGCCGCAAGACCGTCAGCCAGATGGTTACCGTTGCCGACCTGACCCGGACCGCCTTCATGAACGGTGACCTGAGCACCGTTATGAGCCCGCGGACCGTGATCAACTGGGCCCAGAACGCCGAGATTTTCCGCGATGTAGGCTATGCCTTCCGCCTGTCCTTCCTGAACAAGTGTGATGAGCTGGAGCGTCAGACCGTTGCCGAGTTCTATCAGCGCTGCTTTGACGAAGAACTGCCGGAAAGCGCGGCGAGCGTGAGCTTGGGGTGATGGCAAAAAGAGCGATTAGTTCTGTATTCGCTCTTTTTTGTTGGTCGGCAACGGCTGTATCGGCCCAATTCCTTTTGCCTTGCGGCACCGAACGCGTAGAGTATTGGCGTGCGGAAAAACTCTGGGCCGAAGATCAGAGCATTTTTGCAATCTGCACCACACCACCAGGGCTTTCTGTAGAGTATCAAACCGCTGAAAACGAAATCGGTGAATTCATATCGGAAAGCTCTGAAGTCTATTTTGCCGACAGGATTGTACTCCAAGATGGTCAGCCATGGTTAAATCTAAAGATTCCCTCAGGAGCTAATTGCAATAAAACGCTCCTAGAAGGGCGTATCAAACTAGCTCAAATGAGCTGTATGTTCAGACATCAGGACGCCAAATGAGCAAACCAAACGACAACCCCGCCGATCCGTTCAAAAAAGCGCTGGCCGAAGCCACCAAGGTGATGGCTGACGATCCTGAGCTGTCGGTAAGCTATACGGTCGACCCGTCGGGCCTGTCGGGTGAATCGATGCGTCTGCCTCAGGTCAGCCGCCGGATGACCCGTGAAGAGGTATTGCTGGCGCGCGGTACGGCGGATGCTCTGGCGTTGCAGCGCAGATACCATGATGACGCGACCCATAACCGCTATGCGCCTCCGGGTGATATGGCGCGGGATCTCTATGAGGCGATGGAGACCGCCCGGTGCGAGGCGATGGGCGCCCGGGACATGCCCGGCACCGCGTCCAACATTGACGTCAAGATCGGGCATGAAGCGCTGCGGCGCGGGTATGACCAGTGCAAACAGCCTGCCGAGGCGCCTTTGTCCGTTGCTGCGGGCTATCTGATCCGTCATCTGGCGACTGGGCGCGACCTGCCCCCTGCGGCTGAGAATGTCATGAACCTGTGGCGTGGTTTCATCGAGGAACAGGCCGGTGGCGTGCTGGAGAACCTTGACGAGGTGCTCTCGGATCAGGCCGAATTCGCCAAATTCGCCCGCCAGATGATCAAGGATCTGGGATACGGCGATCAGCTGGGCGACGACCCGGATGAGCTGGATGAGGATCAGGAGGATCAGGCCGAGGACGACGCCGAAGAACAACCCGATCCAGACAGCACCGGTCAGGACGATCAGGACGAACAGGAAGCCGACGCCTCTCCTGAGCAGACTCAGGAAGAGCAGCAGGATCAATCTCAGGCACAGGTCTCGATGGACGAGATGGCCGAGGATGAGATGGGCGAAGAGGCTGAGATGCCCGAGGGTGAGGCCCCGCTGGAGCCACCTGCCCCGCCGCCAGCATCCGAGGCTGATCCGGACTACAAAGTCTATCTGAGCACCTACGATGAGGAAATTGCCGCTGAAGATCTGGCCGAACCGGCAGAGTTGGAGCGGTTGCGGGCCTATCTGGACCAGCAGCTTGAGCCGCTAAAGGGTGCGGTAAGCCGTTTGGCCAACAAACTGCAGCGCCGGTTGCAGGCGCAACAGAACCGCAGCTGGGAGTTCGACCGCGAGGAAGGCATTCTGGACGCAGGCCGTCTGGCACGTGTCGTGGCGAACCCGACCACGCCGCTAAGCTTCAAGGTCGAAAAAGACACCGAGTTCCGCGATACCGTGGTGACGCTTCTGCTGGATAACTCGGGCTCGATGCGAGGTCGTCCGATCTCAATCGCCGCCATCTGTGCCGATGTTCTGGCCCGGACGCTGGAGCGGTGCAATGTGAAGGTCGAGATTCTGGGCTTTACCACGCGGGCGTGGAAAGGCGGTCAGGCGCGTGAGGCCTGGCTGAACGATGGACGCCCACAGCAGCCCGGTCGTCTGAATGACCTGCGCCACATCATCTACAAAGGTGCGGACGCCCCTTGGCGTCGTGCGCGACCCAATCTGGGTCTGATGATGAAAGAAGGCCTGCTGAAGGAAAACATCGACGGCGAAGCCCTGGAATGGGCCCATCGCCGGATGCTGGCGCGGCGCGAGCAGCGCAAGATTCTGATGGTGATCTCAGACGGTGCGCCGGTCGATGATTCAACTCTGAGCGTTAACCCTGCGAATTATCTGGAAAAACACCTGCGTGACGTGATTGCGATGGTGGAAAAACGCAAGATGGTCGAACTGCTGGCGATTGGTATCGGTCACGACGTGACCCGCTATTACGACCGTGCGGTCACGATCACCGATGTCGAGCAACTGGCGGGTGCGATGACCGAGCAGCTGGCGGCTCTGTTCGACAGCGACCCGCGGGCGCGGGCTCGGGTCATGGGAATGAAGCGGGCCAGCTAGATCCGTTGACGTCGCCCTGCCGGGCGGGATAGCATCCCAAGTAACCAGCCCCAGATTGGCGATCCGGTTGTCGGAGCGTTTCGGGGCTGGGTATTATTGTGCCTGTGGCGAACGGCCTTGTGGTGCAATAACGCGATATCGAAGGGTGGCATCATCTGAAGCTCCTGTTTGTTGCCTCTAATTTGGCAACGGCGCTGCCCTCTCGCTTGAAGACAATCCTGAGAAACCCCCGAGAAACCTTTGGGAATGCCATTGAACCTTGTGGCCCCAATCGAAACGGAGTGTATTCAGCCCATGCGCTATGAGTTTGCAGATTGTGTTCTGGACGTTGACCGCCACGTGCTGTTGCGCGGGGGCGAAGCGGTTCCGGTTGAACCTCAGGTCTTTGATCTGTTGGAGTTGCTGGTTGAAAGCCCAGGCAAGCTGGTTGCACGCGAAGAGATCATCGAGCGGGTCTGGCATGGTCGCTTTGTCTCAGAATCAACCATAAGCGCCCGCATCGCTGCAGCACGCAAAGCGGTGGGTGATGATGGCAAGACGCAGCGGATCATCCGGACGATCGTGCGTCGTGGCCTGCAGATGGCGGCTGAAGTCAGCCGTGATTCAGAACCTGCACAACACAGCGAACATAAGACCCAGCAGCTGAAATACGCCCGGGGTCACGATGGTCAGGCAATTGCCTTTGCCGTTTCGGGAGAGGGCCCTCCGGTTCTGAGGGTTGGATCTATCGTCTATGATCTTGAGGCAGAATGGCGACTGGCTTCCGAGCGCACCTACATTAGTGCGATGGACGCAAAGTTCACGATATTGCGTTACAACAAAAGCCACCAATCTCATTGGGGCGACCCCTGCCGGGCCAATTACGAGGGGGTGGCAGAGGATATACTGGCCGTGACCCAGGCCGCAGGCTTTGATCGCTTTGCCATTGTTTCCGAGTTCGGCGGCATCTTCTCTGCTCTGCAGTTCGCCACGAAGTATCCCGAACATGTCAGCAGGCTGGCAATAGTTGGTGGCTGGGCCGAGGGGCGTGATCACCGCGAAGGCGTCGCTGGGCCAGATTCGATCCGCAATCTGATCATCGAGGGCTGGAAAAACCCCGGCAGCGGATATGCCGTGGGATCACTGCTGAGCTATTTCCCAGAAGGGCCTTTGGAGACCGTTCGCGAAATTGTGGGCGAAATGCAGGCGCTCTATTCTGTCGAGCAGAAACTATATCAGCGCGACAGCGGCAATACGGCCTCGGTTCTGCATCTGTTACCTCAGGTGCAATGCCCTACCCTGGTCCTGCATGGGCGCAACAGTGCGGTACATCCCCTGTCCGAGGCGCGAAAGCTGGCGGCAGGCATTCCCGATGCATCCTTGGTCATTCTGGAAACCGCAAATCACATCCCCCTGCCCGGCAATGACGTCTACGACACCTATATCGAGACGCTGCAAGGCTTCCTGAGCGCCGCAAATGAGTGATGGGCCGAGGTGCTGGACATTTGCCGTCGCAGGCCTCAGGTTCGCCGCATCAAGACAAGAATGAGGCCAGCATGTTCCAGTCCTTCGAAGTTACCGCACGCCCGGAACAGGGGCCGCCGCGTCTGGCTGCCCTGCGCGAAGAACTGGCGCGTGAGGGTCTGGACGGGTTCCTGATTCCCCGTGCGGATGCGCATCAGGGGGAATATGTGGCCCCCCGGGATGAACGGCTGGCCTGGCTGACTGGCTTTACAGGTTCTGCCGGGTTTTGTGCAGCGCTTACACATATCGCCGGGGTTTTCATCGACGGGCGCTATCGCACTCAAGTCAAGGCGCAGGTAGCCAGTGACTATACGCCCGTGCCATGGCCTGATGTCAGTCTGAGCGCATGGCTGAAAGAACAATTGCCGCAAGGTGGCAAGGTTGGATTTGATCCGTGGTTGCATTCTGCCGGGCAGATTTCCGGCGCGCAGAAAGAGCTGAATGGCACCGGCATCGAACTGGT
The DNA here is from genome assembly GCF_056537525.1 of Ruegeria sp. CE12. Taxonomy (NCBI): domain Bacteria; kingdom Pseudomonadati; phylum Pseudomonadota; class Alphaproteobacteria; order Rhodobacterales; family Roseobacteraceae; genus Ruegeria; species Ruegeria sp. CE12. The sequence continues at coordinate 501,090 of NZ_JBQFRS010000001.1, forward strand.
CCGCTGTGACAATCTGGTGGACCGGGTGTGGGAGGATCAGCCTGCCCCGCCGATGAATCCGGTCAAGGCGCACCCAATCGAATTCGCCGGAGAAAGCGCTGACAGCAAGATCAGCAGACTGGCCACAGCCTTGAAAGAGGACGAGCATTCCGCAGCGGTCATTACGCTGCCTGATTCAATCATGTGGCTGCTGAACATCCGGGGCTCGGATATCCCGCGCAACCCGGTGGCACATGGGTTTGCGATCCTGCATGAGAATGGCCAGGTTGATCTATTCATGGCCGCGCAGAAACTGGCTGAGCTGGGGGATCATTTCGGCCCCGAAGTGAAGCAACACGAGCCGTGCGAGTTTCTGGATGCCGTCGACAATCTGGCAGGCAAGGTTCAGGTAGACCTCGGCACCGTACCTCAGATCGTTGCGGACGCACTGGGTGAGCGGATGGTCGATGGTGGCGATCCCTGCGCCCTGCCCAAGGCCTGCAAGAACAAGGCCGAAATTGCCGGCAGTGCCGAAGCGCATCTGCGGGATGCCGCTGCCGTGATCGAACTGCTGTGCTGGTTGGACAAGCAAGCGCCCGAAACCCTGACCGAGACACAGGTTGTCACGCGGCTGGAAGAAAGCCGCCGCAGAGACAATGCGCTTCAGGACATCTCATTCGAAACGATCGCTGGCACAGGGCCAAACGGGGCGATCATGCATTACCGTGTGACCGAAGAGACCGACTGCCGGCTGGAGAGCGGACATCTACTGGTGCTGGACAGCGGCGGTCAGTATCTGGACGGCACCACCGACATCACCCGGACCATCGCGATCGGTGATGTAGGAGTTGAGGAAAAGACCTGCTTCACACGCGTCCTCAAAGGCATGATCGCAATGTCCATGCTGCGCTGGCCTGTTGGTCTGGCGGGCCGGGATATCGAATGTGTCGCGCGACTGCCGCTGTGGCTGGCTGGACAGGATTTCAACCACGGTGTTGGCCACGGTGTCGGAGCCTATCTGAGCGTACATGAAGGACCACAGCGCCTGTCCAGGGTCAGTCACGTTCCGCTGGAACCCGGCATGATCCTGTCAAATGAACCCGGATATTATCGAGAAGGTGCGTTTGGCATCCGCATCGAAAACCTTGTGGTGGTCGAAGAGGCGCCGGCTCTGCCAGGCGGCGATGATGAGCGTGCGATGCTGAACTGGCGCACATTGACCTATGTGCCGATAGACCGGCGACTGATCGTGGTGGACATGCTGACACGTGAAGAACGGTCTTGGCTGAACGCCTACCATCAGGACGTTGCAGAAAAAATCAGGCCAAGGCTGGGCGATGACGCGCAACTGTGGTTGGATGCCGCAACCGCGCCGGTCTGACACCGGGCTGTTACATAGAAAGGGCAAAGGAGAGGCCCTGATACGACGAAGGAAGGAGCAGGAATGACTGATCACATCACGATACGCAAAGCGCCGGGTAAATGGAGTGTACGCTCGGGCGGTGCAATTCTGGGCGAGACGACCAATGCGCTGGAGTTGCTTGAAGGCGATCTAGAACCCGTGATCTATTTCCCGCGCTCGGACATCGCGATGGCCTTTCTGGATCGCACCGACAAGGTGACCCACTGCCCGCACAAGGGCGATGCCGCGCACTTTTCCATCGTGAACAAGTCGTCCGTGACTGAAAACGCCGTCTGGAGCTATGAAGCTCCGATCCCGGCAGTTGGTGAAATCAAGGATCATCTAGCCTTTTATGCCGGAGACTCGGTGAAGGTCGAACAGCTCTAAACCCGTTAACGGGACCACACGGAGCTGGAGATGTCTGCACCATCCTTCTCATTAACGATCTATTTCTACGCACAGACCGACGCATATTCGGAGTTTTCGAACTTCGCGCCTTTTGGCGTGTCAATTGAAGGCCAATGGTGGCGAACCGTGGAGCACTATTTTCAGGCGCAGAAGTTCCATAACGCGGAGTATCGGGAACGCATTCGGCTAAGCAACAAACCGAAAGATGCCAAGGCCCTCGGCATGACTCGTAAGATTCCTCTTAGGGATGACTGGGAGGAAGTTAAGGACCAGATCATGCTGGAGGCGGTGGGTATCAAGTTCAAAACCCACGTCGACCTGAAAGTCCTGTTACTTTCGACCGGTGACGCGCAGATTGTCGAGAATGCACCGATGGATGCATATTGGGGATGTGGTCCCGATGGGAACGGGCTGAACAAACTTGGCAAAATTCTAATGCATGTAAGGGATGAGCTAAGACAGAAAGAAAGTCAGGAAGATGCAGACAGTCAAAGGTGATTTGATCAAACTCGCGCTGGATGGCGAGTTCGACGTCATAATCCATGGCTGCAACTGCTTTCACACGATGGGTGCGGGGATTGCCAAGCCAATTGTGCAGAAGTTTCCCGAGGCCTTGGAGGCGGACAAAACGACCCCTTATGGCGACAGGGCAAAGCTGGGCACGATATCGACAGCTCAGATCCAGAGGGCAGATACCCGGTTCACCATTGTGAACGCCTATACCCAGTTCAATTGGAAAGGGCGCGGACTGAAGGCCGATTACGATGCAATCGATAACTGTTTTCGGCTTGTGGCACAGAGTTATACAGACGCGCGGATCGGATATCCCTTGATCGGAGCGGGGCTTGCAGGCGGTGACTGGTCGGTCATTGCACCGAGGATCGAAGACGCGCTTGCGGGGCTTGATCACACTCTGGTGGTGTTCTCAGCCTAGAGGTCCGCAAGGGACCTCGCTCATGTTCATCAGTTTTCTTAGGAATGCTCTTCCGCTGCGGTAGCGGCCAATGCGCGATTGTAAGCTTTGAGCGCGTCTACGTGATAGAGCGCGCCGACGGGGTCTTCGGCACCGTCTTCGTCAACGATGACAACCGGGATGCAGGGGATGTCATCGCGGTCGAAATAAGGCATCGCTGCTTCGAGTGTCGCGCTGGCCTGCACGCAGAGGCCCTGTTCGATCAGTTCCTGCGCCTCTTCCTTGCTGATTGAACGTGCATCACCAAGCGGGCGCATCACGGCACCGGCACGCATCATTGCCAGAAGATAGGCTTGCGGACCGGCCGCAAGGTGGACATTGCGGCGTTCAAGCTGCGTCAGGAAGAAGGACCGGTCCACAAGGCGCGAGGCCAGTGCCGTGGACATCGAAACCGACACCATAACGGCCAGACCAATCTGCCAGTCCCCTGTCAGTTCGAAGACGATCAGCGTGGTCGAGATTGGCGCCCCCAATACTGCCGCAGCAACTGCACCCATGCCAGCGAAGGCATAAAGCGTATGGGTGCCGGAAACATCAGGAAGCAACCCAGTTGCGATCAGGCCAAAGGCCAAGCCGGTCAGGGCCCCGATCATCAGCGAGGGTGAGAAGACGCCACCACCCATGCGCCCACCCATCGTGATCGCAACAGCTACGGTTTTTATGACGGCGAACAGGATTGCCGTGGTCAGCACAAGATCACCGGTCAGCGCGCGAATCGTGGTCTCGTACCCCACGCCGATAATGTGCGGGAACCAGACAGCAAGAACGCCGAGCATTGCACCGGACACCGCCGGGCGAAGCCATCGCGGCAGGGACAGGCGGTTTTGCACATGCGTTCCGATATCTTCGGCAAAGAAGATCGAGCGCATCAGCAGCAAAGATACCAACCCGCAGATTAGGCCGAGGATCAGGAAGGCGGGCAGTTCGACGTAGAATTGCAGCGATCCCGGCGTTTCCAGTGTGAATTCAGTGACATCACCATATTCGAGACGGTTGATGACCGTGCCTGCTACCGATGCGATCACGATCGGGGCAAATGCATGTACTGCAAAGTGGCGCAGCACCACCTCAAGCGCGAAAAGCGCGCCGGCAATGGGGGCGTTGAAGCTTGCCGAAACGGCAGCGGCGACCGCACAGCCCAACAGGTCACGACCGGTGATGCCGTCTGCGTGGATCCGGTTGCTGACCCAGGTGGAGATGACCCCTGCCATATGAACCACCGGCCCTTCCCGGCCCGTCGATCCACCCGAGCTGAGCGTGATGAGCGAGGCGAAGAAGGAGGCGATCCCCGCCTTGGTCTCGACCCTGCCGTCGGTGACGGCAGCCCCTTCGATCACATCGGCGACCGATCTTACGCGCCCGTCATCGGTAAACCGGTGCAGGATGATACCGACAATCAGCCCACCGATTACCGGCGTAATGAAGATCAGGAACCAAGGCAGCTTTTCGGCATGGCTGTGCAGCAGCAGGATATCTTCGGTCTGATAGACATAGGCCTGCAACGAGCGGATGGCTTTGCGGAAGCCGAGCGCCATGAACCCGGCGGCGATCCCGATGGCCAGAGCGATGAACCAGAACTGTATCTGACTGGGGCCGCGCCGCCGCATGACCCGCCAAGCGTCCTTGATCGCGGCCAGAGCCTGATTGAGCTGGTTGCGCAGAACGGTGCGGGTCGACTGGGTCATTGGCCCTCTGGGAATACCTTATGACCCTTAGTAAGCTACGGAGCACGCATATAAAAGACGGTTAACGACAGTCTGCGAACCAGGAAACGTCAGGCTTGCAATAATGCACGGGCTGCAGCGCGGGCCTCATCCGTGATGGTGTCCCCGGCGACCATGCGGGCGATCTCATCCACGCGATCCGGGTCGGCCAGAGGAATCACCGTTGATAGGGTCTGGCCGTCAGTCACTTGTTTCTGCACCCGCCAGTGGTGCGCGGCACGGGCGGCTACCTGCGGCGAATGCGTAACCACAAGCACCTGACCACCCTGAGCCAGTGATGCGAGGCGCCGCCCAACCGCATCCGCAGTCGCGCCGCCAACACCACGGTCAATCTCGTCAAAGATCATGGTTCGGGCGCTGTCGTCACCGCTGAGGCAAACTTTCAACGCCAGCAGGAAGCGGCTGAGCTCACCCCCTGATGCGATCTTGTTCAACGGACCTGAGGGGGCGCCGGGATTGGTGGCAACGGTGAATGCAACTGCGTCACACCCCTCGGGGCCGGGCTCTGCCGGGGTGATTTCGGTCTGAAACACTGCGCGTTCCATTTTCAGCGGCGCCAGTTCTGCCATTACAGCCGCGTCCAGCTGACCTGCAGCCGCCCGACGCGCATTGCTGAGACCTTCAGCAGCCGCGTCATAAGCAACCTGAGCTGCTTCGACTGCAGCCCGCTTGTCCACCAGATCGGCGTCACCCGCCTCAAGCCGGTTCAGCCGGTCACGCAGTGTGTCTGCAAATGGCCCCAATTCATCCGGGGCGACATCATGCTTGCGCGCCAATGCGCGGATCGCAAACAGGCGTTCTTCGGCGGCTTCAAGCTCGGCTGGATTGAAATCCAGTGCCTGCAGACAGGCATTTACGCCATCCTGTGCCTCGCCCAGCTCGATCATCGCACGCCCAAGGGCCGCGATGGGATCTTCCAACTGACCACCCGCATTATCGGATACGCCTTCCAGCCAGCGTATCGCGTCAGACATTGCCCCCTCGGCCCCATCACCGCCCAAGAGACCAAAGGCACGGGCAACGTCATCGCGAATACGTTCGGCCCCCTGCATCATGCGGCGGCGCGCATCAAGATCAGCGTCCTCACCCGGTTGCGGATCAAGCTGGTCGAGTTCTGCAACAGCGTGACGTAGGAATTCTTCTTCGCTGCGCACAGCCTCAAGCGCGGCTTCGGTTTCAGCCAGAGCCTTTCGGGTGCGCGACATCTGAGACCATGCAGCGCGAACAGCAGCGAGGTGATCTCCTGCCCCGGCATAATCGTCCAGCATCGCGCGGTGACCACGCGGATTGAGCAACCCGCGGTCGTCATGCTGGCCATGCAGCTCGATCAGCGTTTCTGACAAAGCGCGCAGCACCTCGCCCGAGCATCGACGGTCATTGACCCATGCGGTCTTGCGACCTTCGGCTGTGTTCACGCGGCGCAGGATCAATTCCTCGCCACCGGGCAAACCGGCCTCGGCCAAAATCTCATGTGCAGGATGATCTTTGGAGAGTTCGAACTCTGCCACGACCTCTCCCTGAGCAGCACCTTGCCGGACAAGTTCGGCTCGACCGCGCCAGCCCAGCACAAAGCCCAGCGAATCCAGAAGAATGGACTTGCCCGCGCCGGTTTCGCCGGTCAGTGCGTTCAGACCCGGCTGAAACGAGAGTTCCAGCCGGTCAATGATCAGCATGTCGCGGATATCAAGGGCGCGAAGCATCGGGTCTTTAGCGTCCCAAGCCTTTAGCCATAGCGACTACAACCACTCACCCTTGACCGTCTGGCGATAGATCTGGCTGAGCCAGTTGTTGCCACGGCTCTTGAGATCCAGACCACGGGAGGTCAGCAGTTTGTAGCCGGCATCGTACCATTCGGAAGACTGGTAGTTGTAACCCAGAATCGCACCTGCCGACTGTGCTTCATCCACCAGACCAAGGGACAGATAAGCCTCGATCAGTCGATAAAGTGCCTCAGCCGTATGCGAGGTGGTCTGGAAGTCCTCGACCACGACGCGGAATCGGTTGATTGCGGCGGTATAATGATCCTGACGCAGATAATAACGCCCGATCTCCATTTCCTTGCCCGCCAGGTGGTCGAAGGCCAGATCGAATTTCAGGACCGCCGAAGTGGCGTATTCGCTGTCAGGGTAAACTTCGATAACGGTACGCAGCGACTGCAGCGCCTGGAAGGTCAGGCCCTGATCGCGACCAACCTCGTCGATCTGGTCATAATAACTGAGCGCCAGCAGGTACTGGGCGTATGCAGCATCTTCGTCGGTAGGATAGAAATCGATGTAGCGTTGTGCTGATGCACGGCTCTCTTCGTAGTTCTTGTCCGAATGGAACGAGAACGCCTGCATGATCAGCGAGCGCTTGGCCCAATCCGAGTACGGATACAGACGCTCTACTTCGGAGAAATACCACGCGGCATCGTCCGGGCGACTTTGCGCCAATTCGTATTCGCCGCGGGTGTAAATCTGTTCGGGTGTATACCCTTCAAGATTCTGCGTACGATCTGCGCCTTTATTGCCAAACAGCCCGCCTGCATTACCGCATGCTGTCAAAGTAGCCGCCAGAAGAATCGCACTCGCAAGCCTGACTGCCGCTTTGCTGCCAACCATACCGCCCATCCTAGTCGTCTTGTCTCTTTGGGTAACCCCGGATTGGGCTTCGGTCTAGCACATAAAATTCCGGTGCAAAACGCCTTATCCGCGCTCTGGCATAATTGTCGCCAGAGTTGATCAGATCACGCTACTTCGGGGATTTCGCCCATAACAAGGCCTTGCCCGGGCAAACGGGCAGCCTGTTCCGGTGTGCAAAGAACCGGACGAACCGCGCCAGGCGTTTCGAACAGCTTACGCAGCAGCGTATTTGTCATGGAATGCCCAGATTTTTCACCGACGAAATGGCCGAGAATCGGTCCGCCCGCCAGATAGAGATCACCCAACGCATCGAGCATCTTGTGGCGCACCGCCTCATCCGCGTGGCGGAAGCCACCGGGGGTCAGTACTTCGTCACCCTGCACAACGACAGCGTTATCCAGCGTACCACCCAGAGCCAGGCCGTTGTCACGCATTGCTTCGACATCGGTGCGACGGCAGAAGGTCCGGCAATCGGACAATTCGCGTGCGAAAGCGCCGTTGCGCATATCCAGCGTCTTGGTCTGGCTTCCAATCGCGTCATCTTCGAATTCGATGTGGAATTCGATCTCAAGCCCATCGGCAGGGCGGATCGACGCACGCGCACCTTCACGCTCGACCGTAATCGGCTTGAGCACTTCGTAGGCCAGAACCGGGCTGGCCTGACGGCGGACGCCTTTCGACATGATGCCGCGCACAAACTCGATCGACGACCCGTCCATGATCGGAACTTCGGGTCCGTCGATTTCGATCAGCGCGTTGTGCACGCCGCAACCGGCCAGCGCGGCCATGATATGCTCGATTGTTGAAACAGACACACCGGCATCGTTCACGAGGCGGGTGCAGAGCGGGGTCCGCTCGACCACGTCATAAATCGCAGGGATCAGCGCATTGCCCAGTTCGATATCCGTCCGCTTGAACCAGATTCCATGCCCGGCGGCTGCCGGTTTCAGGACCATGGTCGCAGGCTTGCCGCTGTGCAGCCCGATGCCTTTGAACGTGACCGAAGATTTGAGCGTATGTTGCAAAATGAACCTCAGCGAGTGGTGTCCAGCCTGTACGACTGTGTTGGACCCTCAGTTAAGGAAGCGCGGATCAAGGCTCAACTCACTCTTTGTAACTGAATGAAACAGTTCTGCAACAGATCGGCAAAACCCTGCTTACCCCCCCTTACAAGCCTGTAAACAAACAAAAAAGAGCCGCCAAACGGCGGCCCTTTGTTAAGATTTTGTTACCGCGATCAGTTGGCCTGACGGCGTAGGAAAGCCGGGATTTCGATACGTTCCTGCTCGGGATCAGCTTCGTCTTGCGCAGGTGCCGTAGCGTCAGCCTGGCGCATCACGGGCTGCTGACGCACTGGCTGAGCCGGTGTATCAGCGGCATGACCTGTCATGCGATCGATCAGACGATTGAACCCGAAACGGGGGCGATCATGGCTTTCAGCCTCTGGCTGACGCGGCGCGGCATCAGCCACTGGCTGTTGCGCAACCCGCGGGCGATGCCCGTTTGACGGGGCGTTCTGAACCGCTGCCTGCAGACGCTGCAGAGCCTCTGGCGAAGGTGTACCAGGCGCTGGTGCGCGAGGGGCAACGTAGCTTTCCGGTTCAGGTTCAACTGCCTCGGGCTGCGGTTCGAATTCAGCCACGCGCGGTTGATAGGCTGGCGGCGGAAGTCCGTCGTCATCCTGCTGCTGAGCAGCAGGAGGCTCGAATTGCGATGTGGTCGGCGCTGGCTCTTCGCTCGCTTCAAACAAGGAAGGCTCACGGTTTACTTCGGGCTGCTGGACCGGATCGGCAACTTCGATGGTTACCTCGTCCTGTACCGGCTCTTCAGCAGAAACGGTACGGGTCAGCGGCGCAGACATCGAGCGACGCGCGACCGGAACTTCTGCCTGCGTTTCGCTTGCGTCGATACCGGTTGCAACAACCGAAACCCGCATCTTGCCTTCCATCTCGGTGTCGAGCGTAGAACCGACGATGATGTTTGCCTCAGGGTCCACTTCCTCGCGGATGCGGTTTGCGGCTTCGTCCAGCTCAAACAGGGTCAGGTCATGCGACCCGGTGATATTGATCAGCACGCCTTTGGCACCCTTGAGGCTGATCTCGTCCAGCAGCGGGTTGGCAATCGCCTTTTCCGCAGCCTGGATAGCGCGATCTTCGCCTTCGCCTTCGCCGGTTCCCATCATGGCCTTACCCATCTCGTCCATCACCGCGCGAACGTCGGCGAAGTCGAGGTTGATCAGCCCAGGGCGGACCATCAGGTCGGTTACACCTTTGACACCCTGATGCAGAACGTCGTCCGCCATCGAGAAGGCCTCGGTGAAGGTGGTCTTTTCGTTGGCAAGACGGAACAGGTTCTGGTTGGGGATGATGATCAGCGTATCGACAACCTTTTGCAGCGCCTCAACGCCGTCTTCGGCCTGACGCATGCGCTTTGCACCCTCAAACTGGAACGGCTTGGTTACCACACCAACGGTCAGGACACCCAGCTCACGCGCTGCCTGCGCGATGATCGGCGCAGCGCCGGTCCCGGTGCCACCGCCCATGCCGGCAGTGATGAAGCACATATGTGCGCCCGCCAGGTGATCCACGATCTGTTCGATGCTTTCTTCGGCCGCGCTTGCACCCACCGAAGGACGTGCACCTGCACCCAGACCTTCGGTAACTTTCACGCCCAGCTGCACCCGCGCTGACGAACGGCTTTGCTGCAGTGCCTGTGCGTCTGTGTTGGCGACCACAAAATCGACGCCGTCCAACTGTTTTTCAATCATGTTATTGACGGCGTTTCCGCCCGCACCGCCAACGCCAAATACTGTAATCCGAGGCTTCAGTTCGTCGTGCCCGGGCATCGAAAGATTCAATGTCATGCTCTGTCCGCCTGTATTTATGTTCCCGCCAAAGCGGTGTTTTTCTTACCTATCCGCCTTTGATTCTACCTTTCGAATCCACAAAGGTCACGCCAAAAATCGCGCGAACCCACAAAATATGGAAGAAATAAGGCCTGATCCGGCGTCATTTTGCTGTGATGCGCAAATGTTGCGGTTTTGCAACCGGACAACACAAAGCAACCGACCGGCGCAGCCTGCAAAACCACAGACATGCGACGCTTCGGAGCATCTGATCATATTGCGGAAAACTGCTCAGTCCTGCCGCCGGGCCTCTGACGGGCCCTGTGGATATCTTGAGGGATAAAATTCGATACCGCAACCCGAATCTTTAGCTGATTGGGGTACTTGGACAGTTCACACCATCCTCGGTGATGCTGCGCACCTCCTGCGTTTCGCTGTTCAGGAACGTGGCCAATCGAACCAACAGGCGATCTTCGTGCAGGAACGGCCACCAGCAAACCGGGATGCCGTCGGGATCGTCATCGTACAGAAAACAGATCTGACCATTGGGAGTGGTGATCTGACCATAGACACATCCCCGCCCCTCCATTCGCCAGACCGAAGTTGATCGGTTCAAAAACTGTTCGGTCCCAACAAGGAAACCGCTGCGAACCTCATAGAACTTGATGGTTTTACCCACGACCGCATCCAGAAACTCGTCCGGTGTTATAACGGTCTGCGCCGACGCATGAGCGGGCAGCAGGGCTGCCAGCAACCCCGCGATGGCCCGACGGAAGACCCTACCAGTTGTCACGGAACCAGCGCACGGCGCGCTTGAACGGGCGTGCCGCGTAGGTGTCGACCGGGATCTCGAAATCCCACCATTCATCCTGCGGATGCGCTGCAAACAGGCTGAGACCCACGGCAGACGAAAAACCCGGCCCCGTTGCAGACTGAGGAAGCCCATGAACCCTCAGCGGGCGGCCAAGGCGAACGCGCTGCCCCAGAATACGGCTGGCCAGACCGTCCAGCCCCATAATCTGGCTGCCGCCACCAGTCAGTACGATCTGCTGGCTGGGCATATGCTCGAATCCTGCGGCATCGAGGCGGACGCGTACTTCTTCGAGGATTTCCTCGACACGTGGACGCATGATACCGATCAGCTCGGCACGGCTTACGGTGCGGCGATCGTGCTCCCAATCACCAGTGTCACCACCGATATCAATCAGATCGCGGTCATCCGCGCCCGTGGCATGAACCCCACCATTAAAGGTTTTGATCCGCTCGGCCACCGATGCAGGAACGCCCAGACCCATCGAGATATCCGATGTGACGTGATCACCGCCCATGCGCACGCAATCGGCGTAGATCATGTGTTTCTTCATGAAGATCGACACGCTGGTCGTGCCGCCGCCCATGTCGATACAAGCTGCGCCCAGTTCCTGCTCATCCTCGACCAGCGCCGAGACACCCGAGACATAGGCCGAGTTCGCAATCCCCGCCAGTTCCAGATCGCAGCGTTTGATACAGCGGACGATGTTCTGGATCGCCACGGCGTCAACCGTGAGCATGTGCATGTCCACCGCCAGCGACTGGCCCAGCTGTCCGCGCGGATCAATCAGACCCGAACGGTTGTCGAGCGCGAAATTCACCGGTTGCGCGTGCAGCACCTCGCGCCCTGCCCCATAGTCCGGCACGTCGCAGGCGTTCAGCACCCGGCCGATCTCGGCCTCCGTGACCAGCTGACCTTCGAGATCAACTTGCGCATCCAGACCGTAGGAACGCGGGTTGGCGCCTGAGAAACATGCAATGACGTGGTCAACACGAATATCGGCCATCTTCTGTGCCGCCTGCAAAGCGGTACGGATTGCGCGTTCGGTTTCCTGCATGGCGGTGACTTCGCCAAATTGCACTCCGCGCGATCGGGTGGTTGCCGCGCCGATGACACGGAACCCCGTCTGACCGGCCATTGAGCCGATCGAATTGTCCTCACTCAGCCGACCGGTCCCATCGAAGCGCAGCACGAGACAGGCGATCTTGGAACTGCCCACATCCAGAATGGCAACGACCCCGCGTTGCATTGCCTGTCTGCGCATCTGCCGCATAGCCCGCTGGGACTGATAAAGATCGGTCATCATATTCGTTACTGCCCGTTACCCACTGTCACTTTTGTATTCCACCAGTCTTCGCTGGCGGCTTTGGTCATTCTGATCGTCGGTCGCTGTCCGAGGCGCATATCCACAACCGCCACGTCGCGCTCCAACAGGTCCTGCACCTCGTTCACAGCCAGCACCCGTTCGAGCGCGCGCACCGGGCGTTCAACCGGCAGCATGATGCGCTGCCCCCGGTCCAGAACCAGATCCCAGCGCCGCTCGCCAATGCGGACGAGACCGCGCACGCGATCCCCTAGGCCGCGCGAAGTCGCGAGGATTTCCATCGCTTCAGAAACGTGCTGATCCGCTCCCTTCCCTGCGATCAGCGGAAGGCCCGCATGATCGGCCCGGGACGTGACCGGCTTTACATGCGCACCGGTTTCGTCCAGCAGCTCGACCCCATTGCGGGTACGCCAGACGATAACCGGCTGACGTTCGACAACATCAACCTGCAGAACACCGCCCGGACGAATACGGACCGTAGCCGATTTCACAGGATCAAGACCGGTGATCACATCGCGGATCTGTTCGACATCCAGATCCCAGGAACTGATCGGGAAATCCAGTGGCACGACCTCACGAATATCCTCGGACAGGCCCGTGCCTGCGCCATCTATAGCCAACAGATTGACCATGAATTCCGGGCGTTCCTGAATTGAGGTGCGGATGTCCGCGATATAGGCGGTAACCGCCTCTCGCCGATCATTGGATGCGAAATACAGCCCCATAGCTGCGGCAATCGCGCAAAGTGGCAGGCCAACCTTCACACCAAGGCGAATGCCCGGCGTCAGCATCCACCGTTGAAAACGATAGCTGAAACGCGATGGAGCCGGATCAGAGCGACCGGAGTTGCGACCGAACAGACCCGCACCACGCAACCTTAGCTTCGGCGCGACATCACTGTCCGGCTGAGGGGCGTCATTGAAATCTGCGTCCGGCCCTGCCAGCTGTTTGGATCTGTGGATCACGGGGGCCCGGGTGGCGGTCAGCGGTCGCATGAGGCGTCCTCCACCATCCAGGCGCAGAGCTGACCAAAGGTCATACCAAGATGCGCTGCTTGCTCTGGCACCAGAGACGTTGGCGTCATGCCGGGTTGCGTGTTGGTTTCCAGCAGGAACAGCCCATCGGCGCCCATGCTGTCATCCCAGCGATAGTCGGTACGGCTGACCCCCTTGCATCCCAAAGCGTTATGGGCGCGCAGGGCATAGTCCATGCACCGATCAAAGATGTCTTGCGGGATCTCTGCTGGCAACACATGCCACGAGCCACCAGGCTTGTACTTGGCGTCGTAATCGTACCAACCGCCATCCGTCATGATTTCTGTCACGGTCAGCGCGCGGTCACCCATTACGGTTACGGTCAGTTCACGACCCGCAACGTATTTCTCGACCATCACCTGATCCGGCATATCCTCGGACAGTTGCGGAGGGCCATTCGACCCTTCGTGCACAATGTAGATGCCGACGCTCGAGCCCTCGTTGTTGGGCTTGGCCACATAGGGCGGCTCCATCACGTGAACTTCGATCACCTCAACCTTGGGAACGATCACGCTGGGCACAACAGGCAGACCTTCGGCCTCGTACACCTCTTTGCTGCGCTGCTTGTCCATGGCCAGAGCCGAGGCCAGAACACCCGAATGCGTGTATGGGATGCGCATCCACTCCAGCAGGCCCTGTACACAGCCATCTTCGCCCCATCGACCATGCAGGGCGTTGAAAACTACATCCGGTTTGATGTCCAAAAGGCGCGCATATAGGTCGGGACCTGCGTCCAGTTCGACCACTTCATAGCCTTCTCCCCTGAGGGCGGCTGCGCATTCGCGCCCGCTGCTGAGAGACACCTCGCGTTCCGCCGAGGGTCCACCCATCAATACCGCCACTTTGGGGTTTGTCCTGCTCGACATACCCAACGTGCGCCTCAATGTCCCTGGACCTTATGTGGTGGTCCATACTGCGTTTATGCCTTTGATCCGTCGCCTTAAATTGCCTGTTATTGGTCTGACGGCCAGGGCTTTATTCTTTCAGCGGTTCACCGACCCGCATGATTTCCCACTCTAGCGTGATGCCGCTTGTTTCGTAAACCTTTTTTCGCACCTCTTCACCCAGACCTTCGAGGTCGGCGGCGGTGGCTTCTCCGGTGTTGATCATGAAATTCGAGTGCTTCGGGCTCATCTGCGCCCCACCCTTGGTCGCACCCCGCATCCCCGCATCATCAATCACCTTCCACGCCTTGAGGTCGTGGACGTCATCAGCACGGCCCGTAGATGAGAAACCGGCCGGATTTCGGAATGTCGAACCAGCGCTGCGATCTTTGGTCGGTTGAGTCTCGTCACGTTTTTGCAGCTGTGCTGTCATACGTGCATGCAGTTCTTCCGCATCTTCCGACGGTCCTTCGAGCGTGGCAGAAACCAGAACCGCGCCTTCGGGCAGATCGGACTGACGATAGCGGAAGTTCAGATCTTCGGGGGAAAGATCCACAACCTCTCCCTTTCGGGTGACAATCGTGGCCTTACGCAGCACGTCCGCTGTGTAGCTGCCGTAACAGCCGGCATTCATCCGCACCGCTCCACCGATCGAGCCGGGTATGGTGCGCAGAAAGGTCAGGTCAACACCCGCATCCGCTGCCTTGCGCGCCACATGCGCATCCAATGCGGCGGCACCCGCCGTAACCGTATTACCCTCAACCGTGATCCCGTTGAAGCCACGACCAAGGCGGATCACAACGGCGCGCAACCCACCATCGCGAACGATGAGGTTCGAGCCAACACCCATGGGAAAGATCTGTATGCCCCCAGGCAGGTCGCGCAGGAAGTTTTGCAGGTCCTCAATATCCGCAGGCTGGAACAGATAGTCCGCAGGGCCGCCGACCCTGAGCCATGTCAAGCCGTTGAGAGGTTTGTTTTCCGTCAGTTTGCCACGGGTATTGGGTAAAGTGATCATGTCGGCTAGATCGCGGATTTGTTCAGACAAGGCAAGCCATAACGGCTTGGGGAGCTCAGATCCGCTTGCGCAACCACCGGCTTAGATAGATCACCGGCCAGCGCAGTACGGACATACCTGCAGCCAAAACAATCAGACCGATCCACGGACCATTCTCGTAGGTGACATAGCCAAGTATCGGGATGCCCACAGCGATCAGAACATAGGCGCGAGTCCAGTGGTTGTCCTTGCTAGGGATCATTGCCAATACGTTGGCCGCAATTCCCCACAGACCGGCTAGCGCGATAGACCAGCTCATTCCATCACCTCCCCGCGCACCCATTTGCGCCAGTAATAGCGAAGTGGATTGCGGAACATCGAGACAAAGGCCGCAAAGGCCAGCGCCGATATAATCCAGCCGAAATCATATCCCAGCCAGATGATCAGCATCGGCGCGCAAATCAGAAGAATGATGCCGGGCGGGAATTGCAACCGCATCGGCAGCATGGCCACAATTGTGGCGCAGATCACCCAAAGGGCGGAAAAGACGACAGATAATTGCATGCGCGCCTCTGAGACCGTACCGGATTTCGCGTGTACGAAACTACATCCTGAAGTTGTGCACCTAAATGGTATACAACGTCAAACGGCTTGTTTCCTTTGCAAACGCTCGGGCAAACCGTTGGCCCACGCACTGATCGTACCTGCCCCGAGGCACACAACCATATCGCCCGGGCCGGCCTGTTCGCGCACCAGACGCTCCAAATCATCTTCATTCAGGATCGCCCGCGCGTGGCGGTGGCCATGGCGGATGAGACCTTCGACCAGATCATCGCGGCTTGCGCCTTCGATCGGGTCTTCACCGGCCGCGAATACTTCGGCAATCGCCACGACGTCGGCGTCGTTAAAGCAGGTGCAGAAATCATCAAACAGGTTGGACAGGCGAGAATAGCGGTGCGGCTGATGCACTGCGATGACCCGGCCTTCGGTCGCCTGACGCGCGGCTTTCAGCACTGCCGCGATTTCAACCGGGTGATGACCATAGTCGTCGATGATTGTGACCCCATCGATCTCTCCGACCTTGGTGAAGCGACGATTAACGCCACCAAAGTTAGCAAGGGCATCGCGAATTTCAGAAGCCTTCATGCCCAGATGACGGGCAACGGCCACGGCACTCAGCGCATTCGAGACGTTATGATCACCGGGCATCGGCAAAGTGCAGCCCTCGATCACCTTATCCTCATGGCGCAGATGAATGTCGAAATGCGCCACCCCGCCCTTGTAGGTCAGGTTCACGGCCCGCACATCGGCCTGTGCATTGTACCCATAGGTCCGGACACGCCGGTCTGAGATGCGACCGACCAGCGTCTGAACTTCGGCATGGTCCGTGCAGCAGACCGCGAGGCCGTAGAACGGGAGGTTCGAGACAAACTCGTAAAAGCCGTCGCGCAGGGTGTCGAAGTCACCCCAATGCTCCATATGCTCAGGGTCGATATTGGTAACGATAGCGATGGTTGCGGGCAGTCGGTTGAACGAGCCGTCGGATTCGTCCGCTTCGACCACCATCCATTCACCCTGCCCCATCCGTGCGTTCGAGCCATAGGCATGGATGATGCCGCCGTTGATCACGGTGGGATCAAAGTCGCCCGCGACCATCAGTTCAGCCATCATCGTGGTAGTGGTGGTTTTGCCATGCGTCCCGGCGATGGCGATGTTCGATCGCAGGCGCATCAGTTCCGCCAGCATGTCGGCGCGGCGCACGACGGGCAAGCCTTGCGCCCGTGCCCCGTCCAGTTCCGGGTTTCCCGGTTTGATTGCAGTCGAAACAACAACTACGGCCGCATTCTTCAGATTTTCGGCCCGCTGACCAACAAAGATTTCAGCACCCAGTCCTGCCAGACGATCCGTAATCTTGGACGCCTTCAGGTCCGAACCCTGCACCTGGTACCCCAGATTGAGCAGCACTTCGGCAATACCAGACATCCCGATTCCACCGATCCCTACAAAATGGATCGGCCCTACGTCCTGTGGCAGTTTGGTTGCTGGATTCATGTGGTCTCCTTCTGCGCCAGTTGTTCGACAAGGGCGACCAGACGCTCGGTGGCATCGGGTGCCCCAACCGACAAGGCGGCATGGGCCATTTTCTGTGCGGCTTCGGGGTTCGTCAGAACCGTGGTCATTTGCTCGGTCAGCGAAGGAACGTCAAGCGCGTTTTCTGGAATCATGATCGCGCCACCGGCCTGAACCAGCCCGCGGGCATTGGCGGTCTGGTGGTCGCCTGCAGCAGCGGCAAACGGGATCAGGATCGACGGGCGCCCGATAACCGAAATGTCAGCGACACTTGACGCGCCTGAGCGTGAGATCACCAATTGCGCCTCGGACATGCGGCGTGGAACATCCTGAAAGAAGGGTTGCACGTCAGCCTTGATACCGTGTTCGGCGTAGAAGGCCGAGACCCGCTCACCATCCTCATCGCGTGCCTGATGGGAGACGCGGATATATGAGCGCAGAAACTCTGGCAGAGCGGCAATGGCACCCGGCACCATATCACTGAGAATGCGCGCGCCCTGCGAACCGCCCATCACAAGAACCGACATCGGATATTCGCCCGGCGGGATATAACCTGCCGCTGCACGCTCGAGCACAGCCGCACGAACGGGATTGCCCGTGTGAATCCCATTCGCACCTTCGGGCAGGTCCGTCGGCCAGACACCGCAGGCCACATGAGAGACACGCGTTGCAAACAGTTGGTTTACGCGGCCCAGAACGCCATTCTGTTCATGGATCATCCGGGGGATACCCAGCATCGTCGCAGCACTCAGCGCCGGGATCGAAGGATAACCACCAAAGCCCACGACTACATCCGGTTTGTCACGCAAGAGCTGAAACGCCATGCTGGTCACACCACCGGCAATCTTTGGCCCGGCCAATGCTTTGGCTGCCAGACCACCACGGGCGAAGGTCGCTGAAGAGGCCTCGACAATCTCGGTCGTGTGCGGGAAGCCGCTGGTATAACGCGCGCCGCGCGCATCGGTGGACAAGCGCACGCGCCAGCCCTTTTGCAGCATCGCCTCGGCCAGTGCCTGTGCCGGGAACATGTGGCCCCCGGTACCGCCAGCCGCAATCAACAGGTAAGGTTTCCCCATTATCCTCTTCCGCGCAAAATATCGCCAAGTTCGCCCTGTGGGCGTGTTCGGGTGAAGGCCAGCAGCATGCCGACCGCGATGCCGCCCGCGATGAGGGACGAACCGCCATAGCTGACAAATGGCAGCGTCATGCCTTTGGCGGGCAGCAGGCGCACAGCCACGCCCATGTTGATCATCGCCTGAACACCAAACATGCAAGCCAGACCGGTACCGGCCAGACGCACGAACATGTCGCGTTCCCGCATCAACCGCAGCAGCGAACGCACCACGATGATTGAATAAAGCGCGATGATGATCAGAACCAGGATCAAGCCGTATTCCTCTGCCGCAACAGCAATGATGAAATCGGTATGCGCATCAGGCAGCGACCATTTCACCTGCCCCTCGCCCACGCCCACGCCAAACAAACCGCCCTCGCGGATTGCGTTGGTGGCATAGCCAAGCTGGGTGGTCGGATCGACCTCCTGGTTTAGAAAGCCATCGATGCGGCGAGCGAAGTGTTCAGAATTCGAATACGCGAACATACCGCCCAGCACGACAAAGCCTGCCATACCAACCAGCAGCAGCATCGGCGCCCCGGCGACAAAGTACATCACGCCCCAGCCGAAAAGGATCAGACAGGCCTGACCAAAATCAGGCTGCATCACCAGCATACCTACGATGGCCATACACAGCGCGAAAGACCAGATCCGCCCCGGAGGGCCGTTGATCTCCTGCGATGCGGCCAGCAACCATGCGGCAACGACGACAAATCCGGGCTTGAGAAACTCGGATGGTTGCAATGATGCAAAGCCCAGCGAATACCACCGCACCGCGCCTTTGCCGAAATCGGTGCCGAAGATCGGCAAAAAGGCCAGCGCCACAAAGGCTGCCAGAAAGCCCAGCACAGCCAACCGCCGCACCAGCGTGGGCGACATCATCGAAGTCAGCAGCATGGCAATCAGCGCCAATCCGCCAAAGAATGCCTGACGTTCGACATAGTGGAACGGGTCGAACCCGTTGCGCCCGGCCAGTGGCGGCGATGAAGCCAGCCCCAGCAACAAACCGATGACAAACAGGATCAGAACGCAGGACATTGTCCAGCGATCAATCGTCCGCCACCACTTTGGTAGAATCGGTTCTCCGCGCTGGTCCTGGACCGCGCCATACACCATCTCAGTCATGAGATACCGCCACTCTCTGCCTCGCTCGTGCCCCGTTTTCGGGGTCTGATTGAGACTCTACAGCGATTTTTACGTTTGGGCTAGCGGAATGAGAGGTGATGGGTAAATCCGCTCAGCTGTGTAGCCGGTCGCGGATCAGCCATGCGGACATCAACTCACAAAGAGGTCCTCGTGCCTTTGTTTGATCCGGGGCCAGCTGTCGGCAATTGCCGGAATTTCGAGGCCAAAATCATACTTCAGGCAATCCACCAAGGCTTTTGGTGTCGCAAGTACTTCCTCGCGGGTTCCCGCAGAATCCAGAGTGCGCTTGACCAGACCACGAAGGACGACATGCCTGCTGGCGTAACGTCGTTGGGCCGTCAATGTGCGCAGAAACGGCGAGTCCGGGTCAGTTTGCAACTTCTTACTGGCGGGCAGAAATACGCTTGGGTCTACGTCATCCAGCGTAATCCAGTAGCCGGCTTCGCTGCCCCCTGCATTCTCTGAATATTGAATGAAGCCATCATGTTGGACTGCAATGCTAATAGCATAGGGTTGCTGCGTAACCGTATCGGGCTTGAGCGGTATCGGGGCAGACATCGCACCCCCGAAGCCGACATCGACAAGCAATGGCTCGTCACAATCTACCCTCAGTAACATATGATCGGGCGCCTGATCCAAGGTAGGTCGATCCGGGCCGACATAGCCGGCCAGAAAGGACACGTTGAATCCAACCTCCTGCAGCGCCCAACTGAAGAGAGTGTTCAGCTCAAAACACCACCCTCCGCGCTTTTGAAGGACAATCTTCTCATAGATGTCGCGCAGATCTCCCGACACTGGCACGCCCATCTGCTGATCGAGATTTTCAAAGGCAACCGTGGCCAATTGGGCTGCGAACAGATCGTCGAGCGTGGCGCGATCAGGTTTCGGAGCGCCCGAGTATGCGATGCGTTCGAGGTAGTTTTCCAGATTCATCTCTGCACCTTCCAGTTCTTTTGTGCCGAAACATCGTGACAAGTATCTTTGTAATTCCTCAAGTTGGGTTGAGCTCAAGCTAAAACTTCGGAGCCCTTGCCTCAGCTTTGCCCCCTTGCCTTCACCCCCAATCCACGCCATGCGCAGCATATGAGATTTGACACGATCATCCTTGGTGCCGGTGCAGCCGGTATGATGTGCGCCATGCATTGTGGCGGGCGTGTGTTGGTGATCGATCACGCCAAAGCGCCTGGCGAGAAAATCCGCATCTCGGGCGGCGGGCGCTGCAACTTTACCAACATGTATGCGGGACCTGCCAACTTCCTGTCGCAGAACCC
Source organism: Ruegeria sp. CE12 (assembly GCF_056537525.1). NCBI lineage: Bacteria > Pseudomonadati > Pseudomonadota > Alphaproteobacteria > Rhodobacterales > Roseobacteraceae > Ruegeria > Ruegeria sp. CE12. Next base: position 521,693 of record NZ_JBQFRS010000001.1, read on the forward strand.
ACATTTCTGCAAATCAGCGCTTGCCCGCTATACGCAGTGGGATTTCATCGATCTGGTAAACCGCCACGACATCGCGTGGCATGAAAAGACGCTGGGACAGTTGTTCTGCGATGGGTCGTCGAAGCAGATCGTTTCGATGCTGGTCAACGAGATGGAGCGCGTAGGCGCCGAGCTTTGGTTGCAAACCTCACTGCGCGATCTGCGCAAGGCCGAGGATGGCTTTGCGCTGGATGTCGAAAGAGAGGGGCAGCGCATTGATCTGACCTGCACCAATCTGGTGCTGGCCTCGGGCGGCAAATCGATCCCCAAGATGGGGGCCACAGGGCTGGCTTATGACATCGCAGATCAATTCGGGCTTAGCATGACCGAGACGCGCGCGGCGCTGGTTCCGTTCACGTTTTCGAACGGTGAATTCAGGGATCTGTCCGGTGTTTCCCTTCCCGCGCGCCTGTCCAATGACCGTACCAGCTTTGACGAAGCACTGCTGTTCACGCATCGCGGCCTGAGCGGGCCATCAGTGCTGCAATTATCATCCTTTTGGCGCGAAGGCGAAACGATCCGGGTCAATCTGATCCCGGATTTACCGCTATTCGACCTGCTGAAGGAGCAACGGCAAAGCGGTGGTCGCAAGGCATTGACCACGGAACTGGCAAAACACCTACCCGGGCGACTGGTCGACTATCTGGGCCAGCACATTCCGATGTCAGGTAATCTAGCCGATCAGTCGGATGCAAAACTGACAGATCTGGTCACCGCCCTTTCCGGGTGGAGCCTGCTGCCTTCGGGAACGGAAGGGTATCGCACGGCCGAGGTGACCCTGGGCGGGATCGATACCGATAATCTGTCGTCAAAAACGATGGAGGCCAAGGAAATCCCTGGCCTCTATGCAATTGGTGAAGCGGTGGATGTCACCGGCTGGCTAGGCGGTTACAATTTCCAGTGGGCGTGGTCCTCGGGCCATGCTGCAGGAACTGCGATCGCCAGCAAAGCTTAGCCTACGACGTTGTAGCCACGTCCGCGCATGCAGTTGCGCACGATCACTTCGCGGTTCTGGTTCTTGGCATAGACGTCTGCACCGGCGCCAAGCAGAGCACCCGCGGCTGCCGCACGACCCAGATTATCACTGCTGTCCTGAATGATCGCAGTCGTTGCCGCCGCACCTGCCGCGCCAATTGCTGCATTGCCTGCAGTACTTCCGTCGACAGCTGCCTGAGATGCGGCCAGTTGCTGGCACTGTGCCAGATCATTGCTGTAGTTTGGTCCGACCGGGCCATCGATAACGGGCTGGTAGTTGGCGCCGGTGTTGGCGCAGGCACCGGCCAGCATGAGCACGGGAAGGATCAGAAAAGACTTACGGTTTGTCATAACGATGACCTCTTGTTGAATTACAGAGAAGCAAAACCAATTCGATTATGGCGTCAAGCTAATCACCTGAAACCTTGGCTGAAACGGCGGTCAATTGCAAACGGGGCTATTCCGCCAGCCGTTTTTTTACCTCAGCAACGAAATCATCGCCGCGCTGTTCAAAATTGTCATACTGATCGAAACTGGCTGCTGCTGGCGCAAGCAGGACCGTTTCTCCGGGCGCTGCGTCTTTCATCGCCTGCTCGACTGCTGCACCCATCGTGGTGCAAACCTCGGTCTCGGCCTCAAGCTGCATCGCGAAACCGGCGGCTTCACGACCAATGACATAGGCTTTGAGCACCGCATCCCCGGCACCGTTCAGTGCAGACAGGCCGCCTTCTTTCTCAAGCCCGCCACAAATCCAGCGGATGTTTCGGAACGCGCTGAGAGCTTTGAGCGCGCTGTCAACGTTGGTGGCTTTGGAGTCGTTCACATAGGTGACCCCATCTGCCTCAGCGATGATCTGGCTGCGATGCGGCAGCCCGGGATAGCTGTGCAGCGCCTGTTCGATCACACGCGGCGCCAGCCCCAGCGAACGGCAGGCCGCATAAGCTGAACAGGCGTTCTGATGGTTATGCGCACCCGGAAGCCCCTTGATTTCACGCAGGTCAATTGAACCTGCCTGACGACCTTTTCGGTATTCCGACAGGAACCCCTTACGCGCAAATACCTGCCAGCCCGGCCCTGTCAGCTTGCGGTCGACCGAGACACGGATGACTCGGTCATCTGCAGGTCCTTCGGCTAGTTGCCCAGCCAGAAACGCTCCTTCGGTTTCATCGATGCCGATGACGGCGCGGTCCGGCCCACCTTCGGCGAACAGCCGGCGCTTGGCGGCAAAGTAGCCGCCCATTCCGCCGTGACGGTCCAGATGATCCGGTGAGAGATTGGTGAAAACGGCGATATCCGGCGTCAATGACCGCGCCAGTTCGGTCTGATAACTGCTGAGTTCCAGCACTACCACCGATCCGTCACTACCGGGATCGATATCCAGAACTCCACGCCCGATATTGCCCGCAAGCTGAGAGTCGCGTCCGGCCTCGGTCAGGATATGATGGATCAGTGCGGCAGTGGTCGACTTGCCATTCGAACCCGTCACCGCAATGACCCGTGGCGGGGTTTCGAGATTGTTCCATTCGGGCCCCGCAAAGGATCGAAAAAACAGCCCTATGTCGTTGTCGACGGGAACCCCGGCTTCCAGCGCGGCGACCACGACCGGGTTAGGTTCGGGATACAGATGAGGAATGCCCGGCGAAACAATCAGTGACGCGATATCATCAAAGGCACCCTGGCGGCGCAGATCGGCGCAAGTAAAGCCTTCGGCCTCGGCGGCGTCGCGCGCAGCTGGGTTGTCGTCCCAGCAAATAGCCTCGGCCCCGCCCGCCCGCAGCGCCCGCGCTGCGGCCAGCCCTGACCGGCCCAGTCCCAGAACCGCAACCTTTTGTCCGGAAAACCCTTTGACCGGGATCATGCCGCTCACCCTTTTGACAGTTGCTCTTCCAACCAGCTCGCCCGAGGGATCACGGCCATTTTCGGGACCTCCACCGTAACAAACCCGTATTCAGGTAAGCGGTCGCATAACGCTTGGTATTCTGCAAGAGCCTGCTCGAAATCATGCTGCCGGTCCTGATCCTGCTCGAAAATCTCAGGCCATGGCGGAGTCAGATATACATGACGATCATAACCGACATCCAGTATTGCGCGACGAATATCAGCGTCTAATGGCGTTGCCGTTCGGTCAAACCAGATCAACGCGTCCAGAGCTGAACGGTCGAATATCACCTGATCCTGCTGAGCGTTATGAAAATCCGCCAACGCAGTTTCGATGACACGGAAGCAAAATGCCTTTGGGTCAGACCATGGAAATGCCTGACCATTGTTATGCCGTTCCAGCGCGATCACTCGCCGCCCGGGTTCAGAAACCGTGGCATAGCCGCGCTCTGACATCTCCTGCAGCAGGGTGGACTTACCACCCCCGGAACAGCCTGAGAGAACGACCCTGCGCGGTTTCACCGAACCTTCAACGTTGCCAGACCGATCATCGCGAGGATCAGGGAAATGATCCAGAAACGGATGACGATCGTGGGCTCCGCCCAGCCCTTTTTCTCATAGTGATGATGGATTGGAGCCATGAGGAACACGCGCTTGCCGGTCCGCTTGAAATAGAGGACCTGAATGATCACGCTCAGCGCCTCGACCACGAACAGGCCACCAACAACCGCAAGGACAAGCTCGTGCTTAGTCGCCACCGCAATCGCGCCCAATGCGCCACCCAGCGCCAGCGATCCGGTATCACCCATGAACACCGCAGCAGGCGGTGCGTTGTACCACAGGAAACCCAGCCCGGCGCCGAACAAGGCAGAGGTGAAGATGAATATCTCGCCCGTGCCCGGAACATAGTGCACGTCCAGATATTCGGTAAAGTCGACCCGACCAACCGCATAGGCAATGATGCCAAGTGTTGATGCGGCAATCATGGCCGGCATAATCGCAAGGCCGTCAAGACCATCGGTCAGATTCACCGCATTTGCGGCACCGACGATAACGATGATCGAAAACGGGATGTAGAAGATGCCGAGATTGATCAGAGTATCTTTGAAGATCGGCAAAGCGAGTTGATTTTGCAGTGCTTCGGGATGGTGCAGCGAGGCCCAGAGCGCCGCGAGCACGGCGATCAGAATCCCCAGCGCCAATCGCATCTTGCCCGAAACGCCCTTGGTATTCTGCTTGGACACCTTGGCATAGTCATCCGCGAACCCGATCGCCGCGTAGGCCAGTGTCACAAACAGCACCATCCACATGTATGGATTATCCCAGCGCGCCCAGATCAGCGTCGAGGTGACCAGCGCACCAACGATCAGCAAACCGCCCATGGTCGGTGTGCCGGCCTTCGAGAAATGCCCCTCGGGGCCGTCATCACGGATAGGCTGGCCCTTACCCTGTTTCTTGCGCAGAACGTTGATCAGCGGCTTGCCAAACAGAAAACCGAAGATCAGCGCAGTCAGAAAGGCACCGCCCGCGCGGAACGTGATATAGCGGAAGAGGTTAAAGAAATCCCCTCCGTCCGACAGCGCGGTCAACCAATAGAGCATTACAAAACCTTTCTCACACAGAGGTCGCGGGTGCGGTCATTGATCAAGCGCGCCCCCTTGCCCCATTTTACGCAAACCGTCAACAATCTGTGCCAGCGCCATGCTAAGCGATCCCTTGGCCAGCACCACATCCTGATCCTGAATCAGGTCAGGCAAATGCACCGCCATTTCGTCACTTGTTTCAAACCACAGCCCGCGCTTGCCCGCGGGCAAGACGTCATGCAGTGCCTTCATCAGCGGGCCAATGCAATGCACCTGATCGACGCGAGCCATCGCATCCACATCCGCCATTGCCGCGTGCATTGCCAGTTCTGCCGAGCCCAGCTCTTTCATGTCGCCCAGAAACGCGATGCGGCGCTTGCCCTCGGCCGCGGCCAGCACATCTAGAGCTGCAGCCATCGAGGTGGGGTTGGCGTTGTAGCTGTCGTCCAATAGTTCGATCTGCCCGCCACTGGCCAGAGACAGCGTCTCACGCACGCCCCGCCCCTTGACCGGGGACCACTGCCTTAGCCCAGCGATTGCCTGATCCAAATCCACACCCAACTCGACGCATGCTGCCAGGGCACCCAGTGCGTTCATAGCAAAATGTGTGCCAGCAGACTGAACGTCAAAGGTAATCGGTTTGTCATCTGCACTGGCCGTCGCGCGCACGGCATCGGCAGCTTGGACCACATCCTTCAGCGCGTAACCTTTTGCCTGGGTGCCGAAATCTACGATCTTTGCGCCGCGTTCACTGGCACAGTCACGCAGAATGTCAGCGTGTTCGATGTCGGCATTCACAATGGCTGAGCCGTCATCCGTAAGGCCCTCGAATATAGCTGCTTTTTCTTGAGCGATACCTGCGACGGACTCGAACGCCTCCAGGTGCACAGCGGCTACAGTCGTGACCAGCGCCACATGCGGTCTGGCCTGTCGGGCCAGCGGTCCGATTTCCCCGGGGTGGTTCATGCCGATCTCAATCACGGCATATTCCGTATCGCGCGGCATCCGCGCCAGAGTCAGCGGTACGCCCCAGTGGTTGTTGTAGCTGGCAACACTTGCGTGGGTTCGCCCCTGACCAGAAAGGATCGTGGCCAGCATCTCTTTGGTCGAGGTTTTGCCAACGCTGCCGGTCACGCCGACAACCCGGGCATCACTGCGCGCACGGGCAGCCTGCCCCAGCGCTTCGAGCCCGGTCTGAACGTCCTCAACAATCAGCAGCGGCGCGTCTTCGGACACACCTTCGGGAATACGGGACACCAGCGCTGCCCCGGCGCCCTTTTCAAGCGCCTGCGCCACAAAATCATGCCCATCACGAGCAGCTTTGAGGGCGACAAACAGATCTCCGGGCTGAATCGTCCGGGTGTCGATGGAAACGCCATTCACGCTCCAATCACCTGTCGTGCGTCCACCTGTTGCCTCGGCGGCCTCGGCTGCAGTCCAGAGTGTCATGCAACCCTCCCATCCAGAGCCGCAACAGCAATGCTGGCCTGTTCCACATCATCGAACGGAAGAACCTGATCACCAACGATCTGACCGGTTTCATGCCCTTTGCCCGCAATAAGCAGCGCATCGCCGGGTTGCAGCGCATCAATCCCATGAAGGATTGCTTCGGCGCGATCTCCGACCTCGGTCGCCTCAGGCGCGCCCGCCATCACCGCTGCGCGTATAGTGGCCGGGTCCTCGCTGCGCGGATTGTCGTCGGTGACAAATACGATATCGGCGTGATCTGCGGCTGCCTTGCCCATCAACGGACGCTTTGTGGCATCGCGATCCCCGCCAGCGCCGACAATAGCAACCAGCCGTCCCATGACGTGTGGGCGCATCGCTTTCAGTGCAGTGGCGACCGCATCCGGAGTGTGGGCGTAGTCGACAAAAACTGCTGCGCCATTGTCACGGGTCGAAGCCAGTTGCATTCGCCCACGTACAGTCGTCAGATGCGGAAGCGTTTCGAAGACACGCTCGGGATCTTCACCACCTGCGATGACCAGAGCACAAGCCAGCAGAACATTTTCAGCCTGAAACCCGCCAATCAGATTTAGCCGGGTCTGGAATGTCTTGCCTCGCCATGAAAAGCGCAAATCCTGACCGGTTGCATCAAACCGCTGATTCAGCAGGCACAGGTCCGCATCCTCTGAACCGACGGTGAGTACCGTCTGGCCCCGGGCTTCGGCGACCCGGCGCATCTCGGCACCTTTTGGGTCACTGAGGTTGATAACGGCGGTGCCATCCTGAGGCAGAACGCGGTCAAACAGCCCGGCCTTGGCGGCAAAATAAGCCTCAAACGTATCGTGATAATCCAGATGATCCTGCGTGAAGTTCGAAAATCCTGCCGCCGTGAGATGTACACCATCCAGGCGGCGTTGTTCGAGCCCATGAGACGATGCTTCCATCGCGGCATGGGTCACGCCATTGGCTGCCGCATCCGCCAGACACCGATGCAGTGTGATTGGTTCGGGTGTCGTGTGTGCCAACGGTGCAGTCCATGCCCCTTCAACACCGGTTGTTCCAAGGTTTATTGCAGCGTGGCCAAGCTCGGTCCAGATCTGGCGCACGAATGTCGCAACGGACGTTTTGCCATTGGTTCCGGTCACGGCGATTATGATCTTGGGCTGCGCCCCGAACCACAATGCTGCGGAATAGGCGAGTGCCTGACGCGGATCTTCGACAACGATTAATGCGGCATCCGAGGCCGCCAATTCTTCGGCCGCAATCTCGGCCCCTTTTGCATCTGTCAGGATCGCAGCTGCGCCCATACGCAAGGCAAACTGAATGAATTCGCCGCCATGCACGCGCGTTCCGGGAAGTGCTGCAAAAAGGAACCCGTCCTTGACCTCGCGGCTATCGACCGCCAGCCCGGTTATGTCGGGATTGCTTCCACCCCGCGCAGTCAGGGCCAGTTGGCTGAGTTTCTTTGACCTTGCGCCCATGCCCCACCTGCCTGGTTCTGCCTAGTTTGAGGTCAGCGTTATAGCAGCGCCCGCCTCAGGCTCAAGCCGTGGTCTGAGACCCAGAAGCGGTGCGATACGACCGATTAGTTCGGCAGCGACCGGCACCGCTGTCCAGCCTGCTGTACGGCGCTTTTCGCCATAGGCCACGATGGAAGGTTCGTCCAAAGTGACAATCAGCACATATTTAGGATCATAGGCCGGAAACAGAGTGGCGAATGTCGCGATGACCTTGTCATCATAATATCCACCGCGTGGTTTCGGCTTGTCCGCCGTGCCAGTTTTACCTGCCACATCATAGCCGGGAACATCGCCAAAGCTGGCGGTGCCATCGGTCACGACCTTGCGCAACATCTTCTGTGCCTGCGTTGCGGCATTCTCAGACAGGACGCGCGGGCCGTATTGCGGACCGTTGCGACGCAGAATCGTCGGGCTGACATAATGCCCCCCATTGGCAATCGCCGCATAGCCCGCCGCCAGATGCATCGGACTTGTCGAAAGGCCATGGCCATAGGAAATCGTCACTGTGCTGAGCTCGCCCCATTTCTTGGGTTTGAGCGGCTCACCACCAGCTGCCTCGACAATCTCGAACGGAGTTGGCTCAAACATGCCCAGCGTGCTCAGGAAATCCTGCTGCCGCTGCGCGCCGATCTGCAATGCCAGACGCCCGGTCCCCCGGTTCGAACTGTGAACGATCACGTCGGCAACACTGATCTTGCCGTAGTTTTTGCCGTTGAATTCACCGATCGGAAAGCGGCCGATTTTCATCGGGCCGGATGTGTCGATGATGGTATTCGAGTTCACCAGCCCGATCTCCACCGCCTGAGCGGCGGTGAAAATCTTGAACACAGAACCAAGCTCGTAAACGCCCTGAACATATCGGTTGAACAGTGGGCTGTCCGACGGATCAAAACCCGAGGTTGGCGGACGCGGACGGTCATTGGGATCAAACGATGGCAGCGATGCCGCTGAAATGACCTCGCCGGTGTGCACGTTCATAAGCACTGCCGAGGCACCCTTGGCATTCATGATCTTCATGCCGCCGTGCAGCACCTGCTCGACTGCGGCCTGAATAGTCAGGTCCAGCGACAGTTGCAGCGGTTTGTTGCCATTGGCGGGGTCGCGCAGATAGTCATCGAACTGTTTTTCAACGCCCGCAACGCCAATCACCTCGGCAGCGCTGACACCTTCGCGGCCGAAACCTGCTCCGCCGAGGATATGCGCCGCCAGTCGCCCATTAGGATAAAGACGCATTTCGCGCGGGCCAAACAAAATGCCCGGATCGCCGATATCGTGTACGGCTTGCTTCTGCTCGGGTGAGATACGTTTCTTGATCCAGAGGAACTTACGTTTGCCTGTGAAATCCTTGACCAGACGCTCTTTTTCAAGATCTGGGAAGATTTTGACCAGCTCATCCGCCGCCGCCTCCGGATCGATCATCAGAGGTGGTTGTGCGTATACCGAATAGGTGTCCAGGTTGGTCGCAAGAATGCGCCCTTCACGGTCCACGATGTTTGCGCGCTGCATGGCAATGGATGCGCCGGGAGCGCTTGCCAAAGGCTCCTGAGCCTCAGAAGTGGCGAGCATGCCCATGCGCACACCGACGACAGCGAACGCACAGAAGAAAAAGAGCCCAAGCACCAACAAGCGCCCCTCGGCTCGGGCCCGGGCGCGGTCTTTCATATCCTCGTGACGCTGGCGGATATTCTCACGCTCGATCGCCTTGGGGTTTTCGCCTCGGGCGCGGGCGTCCAGAATGCGGGCAAGCGGGCGGAGCGGTGTGCGGGTCATGGGATCTGTACCTCGCCCAGTGCCTGAATGTCTGTGATGGCCTGCAATTCGATCGGATCGACAATCGGCAGATCGGGATCTTCGGCATAAGCGATTTGATCAGCGCGACCAAACTGCTCGGCCCGCAATGGCAGCAGGCCTAGACGTTCAAAGTTAAGGTCCGCCAATTCGCGCAGGCGATCAGGCCGATTCAGGTAAGCCCATTCTGCATTCAGAACAGCCAGCCGCGCCTGAGCGGCGCCAATCTGACGCTGCAGCGACTGGGTTTCCTTCAATACCTGCTGCGTGCGGTAGTTTTCCTGATAGGCCCACAAAGCCAGCCCGAATACGGCCAGGGCGGTCAACACATACAATACACTCTTCATCTTGCCCTTCCCCCAAGTTGCGGCATTCCGATGGCGCGGGCATCAATTTCCCCCGCCGGGGCATCGGTACGAATGGCGACACGCAGCTTGGCTGAACGCGCGCGCGGATTTTCCTGCAGTTCCCGATCATCCGGGCCAACGGCCTTGCGGGTTTTCAAAGTGAACTGCGGCTGTTCCTGCTCAATCTCAGGTGCGTAGCGGTTTGCGCGACCGGTTTTGCCCGCGCGCGACTGGAAGAACCGCTTTACCATGCGATCTTCGATCGAGTGAAAGGTGACAACAGCCAACTGACCGCCGGGTTTCAACGCCCGCTCGGCCGCCATAAGTCCTTGGAAAAGCTCTTCATATTCAGCATTCACTGCGATGCGAATACCCTGAAAACTACGCGTCGCAGGATGAGATTGCCCCGGCTTGGGGCGCGGCAGACAGGATTCGATGATCTCGACCAGACGCAGAGTTGTCGTGATCGGCTCTTCCGCCCGCGCCTTGACGATAGCCTTGGCGATACGCCGGCTGGCGCGCTCCTCGCCATAGTGAAACAGGATATCAGCCAGTTGTGCTTCGGTCGCTGTATTCACCAGATCGGCGGCACTTTCGCCGTCCTGGCTCATCCGCATGTCCAGCGGACCGTCCTTCATGAAGGAAAAGCCACGCTCGGCCTGATCAAGCTGCATGGATGAGACACCAAGATCCAGCACAACACCATCAAGGTCTTGTGCGTATTCATCCATGCGTGAAAATACACCAGGCTGCATCACCAGCCGGTCACCATAGCCCTTTGCCCAATCCGCAGCCATTTCGAATGCCAGTGGGTCGCGGTCTACACCAATGACCTTGTCAGCCCCGGCCTCCAGTAGTCCCCGTGTATATCCGCCAGCGCCAAAAGTACCGTCCAGCCAGACACCAGAAACGGGTGCAACCGCCGCAAGCAACGGGCGAAGCAAGACAGGGATATGGGGCTTATCCGAAGGTGAATGATCCGCGCCGGCCATGCCGTCACGCATCCCCGGGACCGTCGAGGAACTCCATCGGATCGAAATCGTCAGGCAGGTCGTCCAGCCATTCTTCGGCTGCGGCCAGTTCTTCGGCCTCGTAGGTCTCGGGTTTCCAAATCTGAAAAGTATCACCAGCGGCGATAAAGAATGCCTCGCCTTCCAGTTCGATCTTGTTGCGCAGCTTTGCAGGCAGAACCAGACGACCAGTTTCGTCTACGTTGGTCGGGAATGACTGACCATGGAACATGCGCTGCAGCATCTTACGCTGCATCGAACCGCGGGGCAGTGCATCGATCTTGGCATCGACCTCGTCGATCGCCTCCATCGTGTAACATTCAAGATATTTGCGGCGGTGGTCACCGTAGACAATCACGAGCTCTGGATTGTCGCCTGGTTGCCAGTTGGGATCAGATGCCTCAAGCACACGGCGAAACGAGGCCGGGATCGACACCCTGCCCTTTGTATCCACCTTATGCTGGCTTTCGCCTCTGAACCTGCGCGCCAAGACGACTGTCCCTTTCGCTTGCGCCCCACCTAAATTTCACGTCCCCCGAAGTTAAAAACGGCGGGTTGATCTGCTGCCACTGATCAACCCGCCGCATTCGCCCGCTTTGCGGGATGTCCAGCTGCGCGCGCCACCTGGGGGGATGTCTGCTCGCCCGCGCGCCGGATCTCTTGAGTGATGAAAGCGAGATGCCTGTATGAAACCTGTTCTTGTATTTTTGGTTCGGGGTCGTTTGGTGCCCCTTCTGCCTCGTCCTCATCGGATGAATAAGGGATGCCATGGGAATTCATGGAAATCAATATAATTTTTGAGGCTCATTCTCAATTAAAACGATCACAAGAGATAAATTACTCACCCCAATCTTGTCAATTCCACACTATATGCAAAAATTTAGCAATATCACCACTATATATAGACAGCATTTCAGTGGGACATTTTTTCCCATAATTTCCCAAGTATTTCAAAGATTCGGATCACACGCCTTATTTGATCTTGTTTTGTTCTCAAAATCAGACCCGAATCACCCATAAACCCACCTTCGAGCCATGTTCATCTCAGTGCTGCTTCGAGTATCGAGATACTTACCCATGTATTCCCATAGAAGCGTCCCATGATTTCCCAGGCACATTTTTTAGGCAGAGTCTTCGCTAACAGAACGCACAGAATTTCACAGATTCCGTCCAAAATTCCGGCATCTAAAGTGTAGGCAAAAACCATCGGAAAACGGTGCCCTACGGTAAAGCAACCTCAAACCTGTATTTTTAAGGTGATTTTTGGGGTTCAAGCAAAAACACCATCCAATCTATGCACTTGCCGCATAGCAGCATTGACGTCGCACCCTATTGTGCAATCGCAGCATTCACCTATTTTCATCCTCAAGCAAACGCCGGAACACACCGGCAGCAACAATAGTAAATCGGGTTACGAAAATGGCTGTAGCAACCAATCACACAGCGCTGAAAAGCGCACCGACATTTGGATTTGCTTCACTGGTTGAGGCGGTAAAGGTCCGTTACGCCCGGCACCGCATGTACCGCCAGACCGTGAACGAACTGTCTTCGTTGTCGAACCGCGAGCTGGCCGATCTGGGCCTGCACCGTTCGATGATCCGCCGCATTGCGATGCAAGCGGCAGAAGAGCAATCCGCGCGCTAAGCGCAACAGAAACAACGAGATCAGACCCATTCTTCCTCCCTTAGGGTCTGTATTTCAGCGGCGGCATCTCTCCTCCTCCCTGATGCTGCCGCACTTTATACCGGCCTCAAATGCCGGAAGCCGATACATCAGGGCTCTCCTCCTCCCTGCCTTGATGTTGAAAGCGCGCGGCGACGCCTCCTCCTCCCTGACGTCGCCGCGTCTTCTCCATACCGGGATCAAACCCGGGTTCGAATACATCGGGGCTCTCCTCCTCCCTGTCCTGATGTAGAAAAGAACGGCGGTTCCCCTCCTCCTCCCTGGGAACCGCCGTTTTTCTTTTCCCTGAACAAAACAATGGCGCCACGGTCAGAACCGGGCGCCATACAATGGATCGAGTATTTGCCGTCAGGCAAATTCCGCTGGATCAGAACGGGACATCATCCTTGGCAGACAGGAATCTGGCCACAACCTTTTTGGTCCCGGCCTTGTCGAATTCGACTTCGACCTTGTCACCTTCGATTCCAATGACCCCGCCATAACCGAACTTCTGGTGGAACACCCGCTCGCCCAGCGTGAAACTGGCGACCGCAGTTGCGTCGATCACCGTATTCTTGCTCTCTTTCGGTTGCGACATGCCATATTGGCCCTGCCGCGCCTGCATGCGTTTCCAACCGGGCGAGTTGTAGACGTTGGCCTCAGCCGCGCGGGTTTCAATCCCGGCTGTGGGCTGACCGCCCCCATATAGCCCAGGAGGGGTCAGAACCTCTACGTGATCCTCGGGCAATTCATCTATGAAACGCGATGGCATCGAGTTCTGCCATTGCCCAAACACGCGCCGGTTGGCGGCGAATGAAATGGTGCAGACCTCCTCGGCACGCGTAATGCCGACATAAGCCAGTCGCCGTTCTTCCTCGAGGCCCTTTAGCCCCGATTCGTCCATAGAACGCTGAGAGGGGAACAACCCATCCTCCCACCCCGGCAGGAAAACAGCCGGGAATTCCAGCCCTTTGGCCGCGTGTAGGGTCATGATTGAGACCTTGGCACCGTCTGACTCCTGCTCATTATCCATGACCAGACTGACGTGTTCCAGAAACCCTTGCAGATTCTCGAAATTGTCCAGTTGGTTGACCAGTTCCTTGAGGTTTTCCAACCGCCCGGGTGCTTCGGGTGTCTTGTCGTTCTGCCAATGCGCGGTATAGCCGGACTCATCCAGTACGATCTGCGCCAACTCGATGTGACTATGTTCCGGCTCCCCATAGCGGATCGGAGCAGTACCATCATCAATCACCGAATCGTCATCGAACTCGATCCTTGGGCCTCGCGTCATGGCATTCCAGCGCGCCAGATCCTCGACCAGCTCGCGAAGCGCCTTGGCGCCCTTGCCTTTTATTAATCCGTTATCAACGGCTATCCGCGCCCCATCGACCAGAGACACGCCGTTTTCCCGCGCGGTCATCTGGATGGTCTGTTGCGCCTTGTCGCCCAGTCCGCGCTTTGGTGTGTTTACGATCCGCTCGAATGCCAGATCGTCTTCGGGGCTAACCACCAGCCGGAAATAGGCCATGGCATCGCGAATCTCCATCCTCTCATAGAATCGCGGACCACCGATAACCTTGTACGGCAAACCGATGGTCAGAAAGCGGTCTTCGAAAGCGCGCATCTGGTGCGAAGCACGGACAAGAATGGCGATCTCATCGAGGTTCATGGGCCGCACACCACGGGTGCCACCCTGCATCGCGTCGATCTCTTCCCCGATCCAGCGCGCCTCTTCCTCGCCATCCCAATGGCCAATCAGACGAACCTGTTCACCATCTTCGCGGTCAGTCCAAAGCTCTTTACCCAATCGGCTTTCGTTGCCGCGAATGACGTTGGACGCGGCTGCCAGAATATGTGGGGTCGAGCGGTAGTTCTGCTCTAACCGCACAACGAATGCGCCGGGAAAATCTTTCTCAAACCGCAGGATGTTGCCTACTTCGGCCCCACGCCAGCCATAGATCGACTGGTCATCATCACCGACACAACAGATGTTTTTGTGCCCTCCGGCCAACAGACGCAGCCAGAGATACTGGGCGACGTTGGTATCCTGATACTCGTCCACAAGGATGTAGCGGAACCAGCGCTGATACTGCTCGAGCACATCCTGATGGGTCTGGAAGATCGTGACCATGTGCAGCAGCAAATCCCCGAAATCCACCGCATTCAGTTCGCGCAGACGGGTCTGATACTGGGCGTAAAGCTCGATGCCTTTGTTGTTATAGGCTCCAGCGTCTGCAGTAGGGACTTTATCCGGTGTCAGTGCACGGTTCTTCCAGTCGTCAATGATCCCGGCCAGCATCCGTGCGGGCCAGCGTTTATCATCGATGTTGGCGGCCTGTACCAGTTGCTTGAGCAACCGCAATTGATCGTCGCTGTCCAGAATGGTGAAGTTCGATTTCAGATCGACCAGTTCAGCATGGCGTCGCAGCAGCTTGGCACTGATTGAGTGAAAGGTTCCCATCCACCTTACCGGCTCTTTCAATAGATAGGGATCGTCACGCAATCGATCCTGCATCTCGCGAGCCGCTTTGTTGGTGAAAGTAACTGCAAGTATTTGATCAGCATTGGATTTTCGCTTCGCCACCAGATGGGTCAAGCGCGACATCAGCGCTCTAGTTTTACCGGTTCCGGCACCAGCCAGCATGAGCACTGGCCCGTCCAATTGCTCTACCGCCTCTAGTTGGTTAGGGTTGAGAAACTTCAAGTAGTTCCCAAACGACGGCATCGCCATCGCCCGCGCCGATAGCGATGCGCCTTCGAAGGCATCCATTTCGTCAAAACTGCTCATGCTGCCAAACTACGCTGGTTGGACGCAAAGGGAAAGGGTTTGTTCACGGCTTGTTCACACGGATTTTCAAAATTCTTTCTGACGAATTCTAAACAACTCCACTGATCGCCCCACGCTGGCGTTAACCATCTGTCAAACCTTGACCCTGATGCTTGGCCCATTGTTGTGGGAGCGCGAGATCATGAAAAATCCGGATCGGGGGACTGTCAATCACCGGCTGAAATGGACCGGTATCACCTTTTTGCTGGTCGCTCTGACCATTGCCGCCGGGTGGGGCATTTACAAACTCCCGGCACCTCTGGTCGACCGGATGCTGCAGACGGACATCCTCAAACAGGCCGAACTGTGGAAACGCAGAGTGGTCCTGCATCTGGATGATCCCGAAATGGCACTGCGCACCGGTAACATTGATGATCATGACCTTGAGTTTCTGTCATCCATGCCCGAGGCCTCGGATGTCTATCGTTTCAAACTACTCGATACGGCGGGGCGGGTGGTCTGGTCTACGCGCGCGAATGAGATCGGCAGCATGGAAGAGCGCGCATTTTTTCGCAGCGACGTTGCCCGGGGAATGGTCCACTATATACAACAGGTCGTTCCGCTATCCGAGATCGACGGGCTGGACCTGCACACCGACAATATCCAGAACGCGACGCAGCACCACGTCGCCGAAGTGTTTATGCCGGTAACCAAGAACGGGCGATTTATCGGCGCCATCGAGTTTTTCACCGACTTTTCTGATCTGCGCACGACCTTCATCTCGCGCCTCAGAATCTCGCTGGCAATACTAAGCGGGATTGCCCTGTTTGCCCTTGGTGCAGTTTCTCTGGCGACCTATCGGACTAACCGGTTTCAGGTCCTGGCCCTGCAGAAACAGTCGGCGAAAGAAAGGGATCTGATGGATGAACAGCTGCGTCTGGCACGCGAGGTGCGACTGCTGGGGGAGTTGAATGAGTGGCTGCAATCCAGCAGATCACTGGACGAGCTGTTCGACATGGTCACCCGGTTCATGACCCATATCCTGCCCGAGGCTGAAGGCAGCGTTTATGTCTATTCCAACTCTCGCGATGTTCTGGATGGCTGTGCTAGCTGGAATGGCGGATCGCACAAGGCGCATATCCATCCCGAAGGATGCTGGGGCCTGCGCCGGGGACGAACATATGAATTCGGCGCGTCCGAGATCGACTTTGTCTGTGAACATGCCGAACCGCATGATGGTCGACCCTATTTCTGCTTTCCTATTCTGGCGCACGGGGAAACGGTTGGTTTGTTGCATCTGCGCGCGCATGAGGGAAGCGGCCAAGAGTTTCACAGCAGCAAGAAACTGGCGCAGCTTTGTGCGGAACAGATCAGCATGGCGATCGCCAATGTCCGCATGCGAGATCAGTTGCATGATCAGTCCGTGCGGGATCCGCTGACGGGATTGTTCAATCGCCGCCACATGACGGAAACCCTGCGCAAAGGCATCAGCCGCAGTCAGCAGACAGGTGCCCCGCTCAGCCTGATTGCAGTGGACGTGGACCATTTCAAGAAATTCAACGACACGCACGGGCACGACGCCGGTGACATGGTTCTGCGCGCCGTTGGTTCAGCGTTGGAGCAAGGCTGCGACCGGGACGAAGTTGCCTGCCGCATCGGGGGAGAGGAATTCATGTTGATCCTGCCGGACAACACGCCCGAAGACGCAATGACCCGAGCTGAGAAATTGCGACAGGCAGTCGAGGCGGTCTCGGTCAGGTATGGCGAGAAATCCCTGCCGCGCATTACCATTTCGGTGGGCGTGGCACACTATCCGGCACACGGGACGATGCCACAGGACCTGATGCGTGCAGCCGATGATGCGCTGTATGTGGCCAAGGACAAGGGACGCAATCAGGTACAGGTTGCACGCGCAGCGCATATCATTAATGCCTCCACCGATAAGGGGCCGACCGGGCCGGGCACAACACAGCCTTCGTCGTCAGCTGCTTGAATACCTTGCCGAATCGCGTTGCAGGTCCGATCAATCCTCATGGACCTGCACAGCACTTATCCGGGTATCGAAGATCTGAAGCGGCGCGCCCGGCGTCGCCTGCCTCACTTTGTATGGGAATATCTGGACAGCGGCACGGGGACAGAAGTGGCCCGTCGGCGCAATCGCGCAGCGTTGGATCGGATCGGCTTTATGCCATCGATCCTTCACGGACCGCTGGATTTCGATCTGAGCACTCGGTTTCTGGGGCAGGACTATCCCCTGCCCTTTGGTATAGCTCCAATCGGAATGTCCGGACTGGTCTGGCCTGACGCAGAGGGCATTCTTGCGCGCACCGCTGCTGAAACGGGAATTCCGTACACGCTTTCGACGGTCGCGAGTCAAAATCCCGAAGACATGGCGCCACATATCGGGCCGGATGCCTGGTTCCAACTTTACCCGCCGAAAGATCCGAAGATTCGGACGGATATCCTGAACCGTGTGAAGGATGCAGGTTTTTCAACTTTGGTCCTGACCGTTGATGTCCCTGTTGCATCACGCCGGGAACGGCAAACGCGATCTGGCCTGACGCATCCGCCCAAACTGACGCCGCGCCTGCTGGCGCAGATCGCCCAACGGCCCGCATGGGCGCTGGGGATGGCGCGAAATGGCGTTCCTCGGATGCGGACGCTCGACAAATATATCGACAACAATCTGCAACTACCGCCGACCGCGCACATTGGTTACTTGCTCAGAACGTCTCCGGGGATGGATTATGTTGAATGGCTGCGCGACCATTGGGATGGCCCTTTCATCATCAAAGGAGTCATGCGCCCAGAAGATGCCGAAAGGTTGGAAAGTGTGGGAATCGATGCGCTGTGGGTCTCGAATCACGGTGGGCGGCAGTTTGACGGTGCACCGGCCAGCATAGACGCCTTACCCGCCATGCGAGCCGCGACTGATCTGCCTCTGATCTTTGACAGCGGCATCGAAGGTGGGCTGGATATCCTCCGCGCTTTGTCCCGAGGAGCAGATTTCGTGATGCTGGGACGAGGATTTCTCTATGGTCTCGGGGCTTTGGGAATCGGTGGCCCGGCACATGTGATCGACATTCTGAGGCAGGATCTGCAAGCGAATATGGGGCAAATCGGGGCGGCAGACCTTGGTCATCTGCCCCCTTCGATCGATACATTTGATGCTGCAGCGCAGCGTGTGTATTAAGAATGCGCTAATAAGCGGCGTTTGCGAGCGATAACATGCCGGTTCTACCCAGAACTACAGATATCACTGCGCGTAATCTCCGCCTATTCATACGGCCACACCAATAAGACCGGGACCTGCCATGACCGACTTCAAGAAAATCCTGATCGCCAACCGCGGCGAAATTGCCATTCGCGTAATGCGCGCCGCGAACGAGATGGGGAAACGCACCGTTGCTGTCTTCGCCGAAGAAGACAAACTGGGGCTTCACCGTTTCAAGGCTGATGAGGCATATCGGATCGGCGAAGGTCTGGGACCAGTTGCCGCCTATCTGTCGATTGACGAAATCATCCGCGTCGCCAAGGAAAGCGGTGCGGATGCGATCCACCCCGGTTACGGCCTTCTCTCGGAGAATCCGGACTTTGTGGATGCCTGTGTTCAGAACGGCATTACATTCATCGGCCCCAAAGCCGAGACCATGCGCGCGCTGGGTGACAAGGCGAGCGCCCGCAAGGTCGCGATTGCGGCAGACGTACCCGTCATCCCCGCGACCGAAGTACTGGGCGATGATATGGATGCGATCCGCAAGGAAGCAGCTGAAATCGGTTATCCGCTGATGCTTAAGGCATCTTGGGGCGGCGGCGGTCGCGGGATGCGCCCGATTCTGTCCGAGGACGAACTGGAAGAGAAAGTGCTGGAGGGTCGCCGCGAGGCCGAAGCCGCCTTTGGCAACGGTGAGGGCTATCTGGAAAAGATGATCACCCGCGCGCGCCACGTTGAGGTTCAGATCCTCGGCGACAAGCACGGTGAGATCTACCATCTTTATGAGCGCGATTGCTCGGTTCAGCGTCGGAACCAAAAGGTTGTTGAACGCGCCCCTGCCCCGTATCTGAGTGAAGAACAGCGCGCTGAGATATGCGAACTGGGCCGCCGAATCTGCGCCCATGTGAACTACGAATGCGCGGGCACGGTCGAATTCCTGATGGATATGAACACCGGCAAATTCTACTTCATCGAAGTGAATCCGCGCGTTCAGGTAGAACACACCGTCACTGAAGAAGTCACCGGCATCGATATTGTGCAGGCTCAGATCTTGATTGCCGAGGGCAAGACGCTGGCCGAGGCCACCGGCAAGTCCAGCCAGGATGAGATTCGCCTGAACGGCCATGCACTGCAAACACGGGTCACGACTGAAGATCCGTTGAACAACTTCATCCCCGACTATGGCCGCATCACTGCCTATCGTTCAGCCACTGGTATGGGCATTCGTCTGGATGGCGGTACTGCCTATGCGGGTGGTGTGATCACCCGTTACTATGACTCGCTGCTGACCAAGGTGACCGCTTGGGCGCCGACCCCGGAAAAAGCCATCGCCCGGATGGACCGTGCCCTGCGTGAATTCCGTGTGCGTGGCGTGTCGACCAACATCGCTTTTGTCGAGAACCTGCTGAAGCACCCGATCTTCCTGTCGAACGAATACACCACCAAATTCATCGATGAGACGCCGGACCTGTTCCACTTCAAAAAGCGTCGTGACCGCGGCACCAAGGTTCTGAACTACATTGCTGACATCACGGTCAACGGGCACCCCGAGACCAAAGACCGTCCGATGCCCCGCGAAGATCTGAAAGAGGCCAAATCCCCTGCGCCGAAGGCTGAACCTCAGATGGGGACCCGCAACCTGCTGGAGCAAAAAGGTCCGCAGGCCGTGGCCGACTGGATGAAGGCCCAGCGTCAGCTGCTGATCACCGACACCACTATGCGTGATGGTCACCAGTCTCTGCTGGCCACCCGGATGCGTTCGATCGATATGATCAAGGTAGCACCAAGCTATGCCGCCAACCTGCCGCAATTGTTCTCGGTTGAATGCTGGGGCGGTGCGACGTTTGATGTTGCCTATCGCTTCTTGCAGGAATGCCCGTGGCAACGCCTGCGCGACCTGCGCGAGGCGATGCCGAACCTGATGACCCAGATGCTGCTGCGTGGGGCGAACGGAGTTGGTTATACCAACTATCCGGACAACGTGGTTCAGGAGTTCGTGCGTCAAGCCTCGAAGAATATTGATGTATTCCGTGTTTTCGATTCGCTGAACTGGGTTGAAAACATGCGTGTCGCCATGGATGCGGTCATCGAGAACAACAAGATCTGCGAAGGCACAGTTTGTTACACCGGAGACATTCTGGACCCGGATCGCGCCAAGTATGATCTGAAGTACTATGTCGGAATGGCGAAAGAGCTGCGCGACGCCGGTGCACATGTACTGGGCCTGAAGGACATGGCAGGCCTTCTGAAACCTGCTTCGGCCCGCATCCTGATCCGCGCGTTGAAGGAAGAGGTCGGCCTGCCCATCCACTTCCACACACACGACACCGCAGGTATCGCCAGCGCCACGATCCTTGCCGCCTCTGAAGCGGGTGTGGACGCGGTCGATTGTGCGATGGACAGCTTCTCGGGCAACACGTCGCAGGCAACCCTTGGTACAGTGGTCGAGGCGTTGCGCCATACGGATCGTGACACAGGTCTGGACATCAAGGCCGTACGCGAAATCAGCGACTATTTCGAAGCTGTGCGCGGTCAGTATGCGGCCTTTGAAACCGGACTTCAGGCGCCTGCTTCCGAGGTGTATCTGCACGAAATGCCCGGCGGCCAGTTCACCAACCTCAAGGCGCAAGCGCGTTCATTGGGTCTGGAGGAGCGCTGGCACGAAGTGGCGCAGATGTATGCGGATGTGAACCAGATGTTTGGTGATATCGTGAAGGTGACACCATCGTCCAAAGTGGTTGGGGACATGGCCCTGATGATGGTCAGCCAGAACCTGACACGTTCTGACGTCGAGGATCCGTCGACTGACGTGGCCTTCCCCGACTCGGTCATCGACATGATGCGCGGCAACCTTGGCCAGCCTCCCGGTGGTTTCCCGAACACCATCATCAGCAAGGTGCTGAAGGGCGAGACGCCGAATACCGAACGCCCCGGTAAAGGCGTCGATCCGGTCGATCTGGATGCCACGCGTGCCGATCTGTCCAAGCAGTTGGAAGGCATGGAAATCGATGACGAGGATCTGAACGGTTACCTGATGTATCCCAAGGTCTTCCTGGATTACATGGGCCGCCACCGGACCTATGGACCAGTGCGTACCCTGCCGACGCGCACCTTCTTCTACGGGATGGAGCCGGGCGAAGAAATCACCGCTGAGATCGATCCGGGCAAGACGCTGGAAATCCGCTGTCAAGCCATTGGTGAGACCGATGAAAACGGCGAGGTCAAAGTGTTCTTTGAACTCAACGGTCAACCGCGTGTGATCCGTGTACCGAACCGTCTGGTCAAATCCGCCACAGCCTCGCGCCCCAAAGCCGAAGCAGGCAATTCCAACCATGTCGGTGCACCCATGCCCGGCGTTGTGGCCATGGTTGCCGTAACTGCCGGTCAGGAGGTCAAGGAAGGCGACATGCTGTTGACCATCGAAGCGATGAAGATGGAAACCGGCATCCATGCCGAGCGTGACGCGACAATCAAAGCTGTCCATGTCCAACCCGGTGGCCAGATTGACGCAAAGGACCTTCTGGTAGAACTGGAATAACCGAAAAAACAGCGTAAGCTCAGTCGGGCCGCGTGGGAAACTGCGCGGCCTTTTCTATGACCTCGCGGAGACCTTTACATGCTTGCCATCACACCGATCTACGCCGCCCTGATTGCCATTCTCTATGTCGCACTCAGCGCCAATGTCATCCTGCATCGTCGCAGTGGTAAAATCTCGGTCGGGGATGGTGGTGACAAGGCCATGATTAAGGCCATGCGCACGCATGCCAACTGTGCCGAATACGCACCGTTTGCGTTGCTGCTGATCGCGATGGCCGAACTACAGGGCGCAGGCTGGCTGATTCTGAACCTGTTGGGGTTGATGCTGCTGGTCGGGCGCTTGCTGCATGCCTATGGCTTTGGCCGTTCTGCTCAGATCGTGATTCTGCGCCAGGTCGGCATGCTTCTGACATTCGCAGCCATTCTGATCGCAGCGTTGGCCAACCTGTTTCTGGCGCTCTGAGCCAAATCCGGCAGGTGCTTATCAGGTCAAAACCTGTACTTCGATTTCAGCGGCAGGCATCAGGATCGGCTCGACCTGGACCAGCCTGTCGCTGTCTGCCCGGGAAATTGCCGTTGCCAGCAAAATCATCGCGGCCAGTGCTGCCATCTTAACGTTTTCAACCCTCGCCATTTTTTCACCTCCACCATTATCTTTTCGTAATGCGCTGGTTCTTTAACGGGCGAGCGCAGCGGTTCCGTCGAAAAAAGATTTTTTCAGAATTCTGCATTTTTCCGCTTGCAGCCCTGCGTGGGAATTTATACATCCCTCCTCACTCAACGGCGCGGGCGTAGCTCAGGGGTAGAGCATAACCTTGCCAAGGTTAGGGTCGGGCGTTCGAATCGCCTCGCCCGCTCCATTGAGAGGTCTTAGGACCAAAACATATGTATCTGATGCGGGCGTAGCTCAGGGGTAGAGCATAACCTTGCCAAGGTTAGGGTCGGGCGTTCGAATCGCCTCGCCCGCTCCAGATACTAACCTTTCTCAACACGCTGGTTCTTTCGCTCCTGTTGCGGCATCCTCTGATTGCAAGCAATCACGACGGAGACCCGGCCATGCCAGAATACGTAATTCGCGCTTTGACAGCGGATGAGGTCCAGACAGCCGTCGACTGGGCCGGGCGGGAAGGCTGGAATCCCGGACTGCACGATGCCGTATGCTTCCGTAGCTCGGACCCCGAGGGGTTCAAGGGTGGGTTTCTGGATGGTCAGATGATCGCGTCGGCATCAGCCGTGAATTACGACGATGCCTATTCCTTCCTGGGCTTTTATATCGTGCACCCTGACTATCGCGGATCGGGATACGGGCTTCAGGTGGCTGAAGCTGTCAAGGCGCATTGCGAGCACCGAAACATGGGCATGGACGGCGTTGTTGAGCAGCAAGACAACTACCGTAAGTTCGGCTTTGATCTGGCCTATGACAACTACCGCTTCTCTGGCTCTGCCGGCAGCATACTGGATCAGCTGGGCCGATCAGAGCATGATCGTATCGCTGCGCTGGATAGCCTGACGGATGAACTGAGGTCCTATGACAGGGGCCTCTTCCCC
Source organism: Ruegeria sp. CE12 (assembly GCF_056537525.1). Lineage (NCBI taxonomy): Bacteria > Pseudomonadati > Pseudomonadota > Alphaproteobacteria > Rhodobacterales > Roseobacteraceae > Ruegeria > Ruegeria sp. CE12. The sequence continues at coordinate 545,007 of NZ_JBQFRS010000001.1, forward strand.
GCATCGCGAGATACATTCCTTCACGCCTGGCTGGATGCGCCCAATCATGCCTCTCGGGTGTTTGAGGAAGACGGTCAAATCAAGGGCTACGCGACGCTGCGGCGATGCCTGACCGGGTACAAGGTCGGCCCGTTATTTGCGGACAGCTCCGAGATCGCCGAGGCCCTTCTGGTATCGCTTCTTATGACTCTTCCCGCTGACCAGTCGGATGCCGAGATATTCATCGACATGCCCAACCCCAACGCACAAGCCATGGCGATGGCGCAACAGTTGGGAATGACCAAAGTGTTTGAAACCGGCCGCATGTATTCCAGCCATGCGCCGGACATTGATCTGGATCGGATTTATGGAATCACGACGTTTGAGCTGGGGTGATCTCCACCCCGATACTCCAAGATAATGATCGATTGAGAGGGTTCGAAACCATGCCGGGAAACAACCAAAAGCGATTGCTGCTTGAGATGTTTGAGAACCTGCCGGGCGTGAGTTTCATGGTTCTGTTTCGCACGACCTATGATCTGCAACTGGCCGGATGGGTTGGCACGGTTCTGGCGGCAGCGGTCTGCGTTACATATGCCAGAAATGTCCTGCGGCCTCAGCCAATCCTGCTTGGGATCAACATTTTCATGATCACAATCACGCCGTTGATCGAAGGCCTGGTTCTTGCGGGATATCGAGATGCCGCGACGCTTTTGATCGGGAATATCGCAACGCTGGTTCTGATGAGCGTTTTTGTGACCGGTCTGATTTTGACCGCCTTCGCCCCAAATGGGTTTTTAAGCTATCAGCCCAGCAGCACTAATCAAAAGCGCACTCATTCCGTCGTGCTGCTGATTGTTTGCGCATTCGGGGTCGTGTGGTCTCAATTTGCGGGAGACAACTACCTTGTCTCACTTGCTGTCCCGTTGATGGTGCTGTTCGGCGTTCATCAGTTGCTCCGGGCAGGAACAACTGATCAGCAATCACGCAACGGCGCGGTTCTGGCATGCGCGCCGCAACAAGGTTCGATGTCTGAGGACTCGATCTAGTCAGAACGCCTTGAAGGTCATGGTGGTCAGCGAACGCTCGATATTCGGGATCACCAGCAGGTTTTCGTTGATGAAATGGCCCACATCATCGGTTTCCGGGATGTAGAGCTTGAGCAACAGATCGTATTCACCGCTGGTCGAATAGAGCTCGGAGTGAATTTCCCGCAAGGCGATATCCTCGGCGACCTTATAGGTGGTGCCAGGCTTGCAACGGATCTGAATGAATACGCAGGTGGACATGATATTGGCCCTGTTTGTTTTGTTGGCGGCAGGCTGACATGGTGGCACTGCGGGCGCAATCCCCTGATTGCGCCGCAACAGTTTGCCGCGAATGGTACGGGCGGTCTGGAAACCTCTGCCCTACCCCGTCTATAAGCGCGCCTGTAGCAAAAGGAATTCGCCCATGCGCAGCGCAAAGATCAGCCGTCAGACCGCCGAGACCGAGATCACGGTCGAGGTCAATCTTGACGGCACCGGTACCTATGACAACCAGACCGGCGTTGGATTCTTCGATCACATGCTGGATCAGCTTGCGCGTCATTCGCTGATCGACATGACGATCCGTGCCAAGGGCGATTACCACATCGACGACCACCATACGGTCGAGGATACCGGTATCGCGCTGGGTCAGGCGCTGACGCAGGCCCTGGGCGACAAGAAAGGTATCCGCCGCTATGGCGAGTGCCACCTGCCCATGGATGATGCACAGGTCCGCTGTGCGTTGGACCTGTCGGGCCGTCCTTTCCTGATCTGGAACGTGGATCTGCCTACGCCCAAGATCGGCAACTTCGATACCGAACTGGTGCGTGAATTCTTTCAGGCGCTTAGCACACATGCCGGTATCACGTTGCACATCGATCAGTTGCACGGGTTCAACAGCCACCACATCGCCGAAGCCGCGTTTAAGGCGGTCGCCCGTGCATTGCGTCTGGCGGTTGAGACCGATCCGCGTAAGGCCGATGCGATCCCGTCGACCAAGGGCGCGCTGTAAATGCGGACTGCCATTATCGATTACGAAAGCGGCAACTTGCACTCCGCCGAAAAGGCGTTTCAGCGCATGGCGCGTGAGATGGATGCGGGCGAAGTTGTTGTGACTTCGGATGCCGATGTGGTCGCAAGAGCTGATCGGCTGGTCCTGCCCGGCGATGGAGCTTTTCCGGCCTGCGCTGCCGAGCTGCGCGGGCACAAGGGCATCTACGACGCTATGGTCGAGGCCGTCGAACAGAAAGGCCGTCCGTTTCTGGGTATCTGCGTGGGCATGCAGCTCATGGCCTCGAAAGGTCACGAATATTCCGAGACCGATGGACTGGACTGGGTCGCAGGCGATGTTGTGCGGATTGAGCCGTCAGACAGCGCACTGAAGGTGCCGCATATGGGCTGGAATGATCTGGTTCTGGAAAATGCCCACCCTGTATTTGACGGCGTCAAATCCGGGGATCACGTCTATTTCGTCCACTCCTATCACTTCCGGGTCAATAACCCGGCGGAACGTCTGGCTTATGTGGAGTATGGGCAGGAGGTCACGGCCGTGATCGGCCGTGACACGATGGTTGGGATGCAGTTCCACCCTGAGAAAAGTCAGGATGTGGGGCTGCGTATGATCGGGAACTTTCTGACCTGGACCCCGTGACGGGTTATTGAACCCGCGTCCAGGTCTGACCGCGGCAGACCAGCCCACCAGCCACACAGCCTTTGACGGTCAGCTTGTTCTGACCGTCCAGCGACATTTTCGAGCTGTAGGTCTTGTTTCGGTCCGGCGCCCAGATCTTACCGTCGTCATAGCTGCCGTTACCTTCAGGAACCATATCCCAGATGATCTGCTTGCCGAGGTTTTCGTAGTTCAACTGCTCATTGCCATCGGCGTCAAAGGCGGTATCGATTGTACCGCAGATGGCGCTGCCACAAGGTGCAATCGAAACGTGCAGATAGCCGCCGGTGTCACCCGGTTGGGTTTTCCACAGCCCGTCAACCGGATCCGCAAAAGCGCCTGTTGCCATAGCAGCAAATGCAGCTGCGAGTGTAAGCTTCTTCATGATCTTCTCCCTGTTTTGACTTCAGTCTGACCCGCTGAATGCCTTCGGGCAAGATTGACTTAGCGTCGCGTTGCATCCCCTGCCCCGCTTGTGCGATATCCCGCGCGAACAACTGTCATATAGGGCCGCGTCACATGATCCTCTACCCCGCCATCGACCTCAAAGACGGCCAGGCCGTTCGCCTGCTGCGCGGCGAAATGGACAAAGCCACCGTATTCAACGACGACCCGGCAGCACAGGCACGCGCCTTTGTCGAGGCGGGATGCGAATGGCTGCACCTGGTCGATCTGAACGGAGCTTTTGCGGGTGAGCCGGTGAATGCTGCCCCGGTTGAGGCGATTTTGAAGGAATGCAATGTCCCTGCACAGCTGGGCGGCGGCATTCGGGATATGGCGACAATCGAGACATGGCTGGACAAAGGCCTGGCACGCGTGATTCTGGGAACCGTTGCCGTCGAAAACCCTGATCTGGTGCGTGAAGCAGCCAGAGCATTTCCCGGCAAGGTCGCCGTGGGCATCGATGCTCGCAACGGCATGGTCGCAACCAAAGGCTGGGCTGAAGAAACAGATGTACAGGTCACGGATCTGGCCCGCAGCTTTGAAGACGCAGGCGTTGCAGCCATCATCTACACCGACATTAACCGTGACGGCGCGATGCAGGGCCCGAATATCGAGGCGACTGCCGATCTGGCCCGCGCTGTATCGATCCCGGTCATCGCATCGGGTGGCGTTTCCTCAATTGCTGACCTCATCGCCCTGCGCGATTGTGGCGCAGGTCTGAACGGTGCCATCTCTGGCCGTGCGCTGTATGATGGCGCCATTGACCTGAAGGAGGCTCTGGCAACGCTCAGAGCGTAGCCGAATGTTCAAATCACTGGTAAGTCGATCAGCACTACCGACATCAAGCCTGCTGCATAACCGCCTGAAGTCGGGCGATTTCCTGGATTGCTTTAGTGTCCCATCTGACCTGCCGCCTCGTCAGGCGGCAGAGATCATCACGGCGTTTCCATCCTGGGCGATCGCGCTGGTTCGATTGAGGGGTCTCTTGGTTGCACCATTTGGGCTCAGCAACACCGGACCGGACGCGGCGGACAAGGTTGGTATCTTCCCGGTGGAACATGAAGATGAAACCGAGGTGATTGCTGGTTTCAACGACCGGCATCTCGATTTCCGAGTTTCAGTGCACTCCGAGGGTGGTCGGATTTCGCTTGCCACATGGGTCCACCGACACAATCTGGGTGGTCGGCTTTATCTGGCAGCGATTCTGCCCTTTCACATCCTGATCGCCCGAAACGCGCTTGCGCGCGTAAACCGGGCGACCAGATGGCCTGAGCCGGCGTAGATTAGCTGGCAGCAGCAGCCGTCAGCTTGGCAAGCGCGCCGCGCATCTTTTCGATGATCGGGGACTTCTCGACTTCATCGAGTTCGTCCATCGTTTCTTTGGGATCCTCATAGGCCAACCAAACCAGACCGTCCGCGTCCTGATATGCCTGTACCTTGAGCGGCAGGAACAGCCCCGCCCGGGGGTCGATTTGCATGGCAGGCGTACCCAGCGCGGGGTTTCCAAAGATCAAAACCTGATTGGCCGGAATGCTCAGCCCAACCTTTTCGGCACCGGCCGCGTGATCTACGCGGGCAAAGACGGTTGCACCCGCATTGCCAACCGCCGCCTCAAGCGCATCCATAACCTCCTGCACTGATTTGTCGGTGTTTACCTTGATAATATCGTCTGCCATTGCTGCGACAGTTCCCCCAAGAATGAATGTGGTCGCGAGAAAGAGTTTACGCATCTCATTGATCTCCTGATGAATTTAGGGACAGTTTTCACAGCTTTGAGGGATGTGACAATCACAAGTCTGGCATCGGCGGGGCTTTGCCGGTAGAGGTGCGCCAACAAAGGATGTCTTATGCTGAAAACCCGCATCATTCCCTGCCTCGATGTCGCCGATGGCCGCGTGGTCAAAGGTGTCAACTTTGTCGGCCTGCGCGACGCAGGTGATCCCGTGGAATCGGCCAAAGCCTATGATGAGGCCGGCGCTGACGAGATCTGTTTTCTGGACATCCACGCCACGCATGAGAACCGGGGTACCATGTTTGATGTGGTGCAACGCACGGCCGAGCAGTGCTTTGTGCCATTGACCGTGGGCGGTGGTGTGCGCACCAAAGACGATGTGCGTGCCCTTTTGCTGGCCGGAGCGGACAAGGTCAGCTTCAACTCGGCCGCCGTGGCAAACCCGGATGTCATCGCCGAAGCCGCCGACCAGTTTGGAAGCCAGTGCATTGTCTGTGCGATCGATGCAAAAACCGTTACCCCGGGGAAGTGGGAAATTTTCACCCATGGCGGGCGCAAGCCAACTGGCATTGACGCCGTTGAGTTCGCCAAAACCGTAGTCGCCAAAGGCGCAGGTGAAATCCTGCTGACCTCGATGGACCGCGACGGCACCAAGGCGGGCTTTAACCTGCCCCTGACACGCGCCATTTCCGATGCCGTGGACGTTCCCGTGATCGCATCAGGTGGCGTAGGCAATCTGGACCACCTGGTTGAGGGCGTTACCGAAGGCGGTGCTAGCGCCGTGCTCGCTGCCTCGATCTTTCATTTCGGCGAATACACAATCCGCGAAGCCAAGGAACATATGGCTGCCGCAGGCATTCCGATGAGGCTGACATGAATATCCTGCAAGAACTGGCTGACACCATTGCGGCCCGCAAGGATGCCGACCCCGAATCCAGCTGGACTTCCAAATTGCTGGCTAAGGGCCCTGAAAAATGCGCCGAGAAGTTCGGGGAAGAGGCCATTGAGGCCGTTATCGAAGCCGTCAAAGGTGATCAGGGCAAACTGACCTCAGAGGCCGCGGATGTGCTGTATCACCTTCTGGTTATGCTGGCCGCGCGGGATGTACCTCTGGATGATGTGCTGACTGAACTGGCAAAACGTCAGGGCATCAGCGGTATTGCTGAAAAGGCTGCGCGGCCCGACAGCTGATTGGACGGGTTCCGTCACGACATTCCACGCCTTATAGTCACAGATCGAGGCGCTCCGGCGCAGGACCGATCAGAGGACGCGTGAATGATCAGACCCTTTGCCTGTGTGCTGGCTGTGCTTGCGATGGTGACGCTTGGTGCGTGCTCTGCCCCACCACCCGCAACCGGAGACGAAGTCCAACGCCTCGCTGCAGAAATACAGAGCCTAGGACCTGATATCGACCCCGAAGAAGCCAACCGGGCGGCAAGCATCACATATGCCTACACCGCCCAACTGGTGCAGGAGTACGAGATCACCGATCCGCCCCTGATCCACAATGCCAAGGTCAACAAGGGGCTGCGTCCGCGCGGGCTGTGCTGGCACTGGGCCGAAGATATCGAGCGGCGCCTCAGGCAGGAGAATTTTCAGACCCTCGCGCTGCATCGCGCGATCGCAAACGCCGACAATCCGTTCCGAATCGATCACAGCACGGCGATAATCAGCCGAAAGGGTGAATCGATGTATGACGGGATTGTTCTGGATCCCTGGCGCTATGGCGGCGTTTTGTTCTGGTCACCGCTCGTTGAAGATACCCGGTACGAATGGGTCCCGCGTGAAGTTGTTCTGGAAAAGCGACGTCAGGAGCAGTTGACCGAACTTACACCGGCTTTCAACGAATAAAGGTCAGAGTTTCGACGAAATAATACCGGTCGCAAAACCGCCCATACGAAGCTCACCAAAAAGTCTCTGATACTCGATCTTGGGGCAGCGGTTCATCACCACCTCGACAGCACGCGCCTGTGCCGCTTCGGCGGCTTCCGGATTTTCGACACCGATCTGCATCCAGATGGTTTTCAGTTCCGGAAAGGCTTGCAGAGCTTCCTCGACAATCGGCGGGACCGCTTCAGATCTCCGGAATATATCCACCATATCAACTGGTTCCGAAATTTCGCTAAGCGTAGCGCGAACCGTTTGACCAAACAGCTCCTTTCCCGCGTGGCCCGGGTTGACCGGAATGACCGTATATCCCTTGAGCGACAGATATCGCGCCACATAGTAGCTGGGCCGCACCGGATTCATGGAGACGCCAACAACGGCGATCACCTTGGTACGCCGCAGGATCGTTTTGAGGAAATCATCTGAATAATCCGGCATAGCTGCACCCTATCCGGTGTCCCCAAAAGAAAAAAGCGCCCAAGAATCTCTTGGGCGCAAGTTTTGGAACGAGGGACAGTGAAATGACCCGCGGCAGTTCCATTCCGCGGTCACTGTGACATTTAAGCATGAGTTTCTTAAAAAAAAGAGGGAGCGCGCATTTTTGTGATGACAGACCGCAAAAAGCAGAAATCCGCCTAGTTCTTATATAGAACTGCCGGCCAGTATTCTTCGGCCATGCGAATATTCTGTGTCAGGTTCCTGTCCCACATCCGTTCGATTGCAGGAGAGTGGGTCAGGTATAGTCTGCCTTCCACGATCTTCCAGGCATTCGGATCAGTGCTGCTGAGCGAACCATACGTCATGGCATAAGCGCAGTACCCCCCGAACTGAGGCGCAAATGCACGTGGGTTACTTTCGAACCGCTCGCGATTTTCCTGTGAAGCGAAATGCCACTCGGCCCCTTTCCACATCACTGCGATTTCGGGTTGGCCACGCGTGGGCACACCTTCGTCAAAGTAGGACACGGCATCATAGCCTGCCATTGCAAGACCATCATCTGCGTAGAACACAGGCCTATCCTGCGCATGCAGCGCAGAAGCAAACAAGGCGGCAGCAAAACTGGCAATCAGGGAACGACGGGATAGCATTGAAACTTTGGATTCCGGATTCTTAGGGTCTCAAAATGCAATTTTTTAGCGCTGGCGGAACCCCCGATGACAAGCTTGTGATCACCCGTGTCGCTGCTGCCGCATCAGTCGAATATATCTTCGATCACGTCCCATGCTTCATCAAGCGCGCGAGAGAAGAGCCCCTTCTTCTTTTTCTTCTTCTTTTTCTTTTCGAACTGCGCCTTGCCCGCGCCGCTGCGCGCAGAGGAACTGTCTGAGACCTTGCTCTTGGGAATCATCTTCATATCTTGCAGCGGGGCGCCGCAGCTTGAACAGCTCAGTTCATGCCGCTGATTCCCTTTCAGAACCAGCGCGGCGCGCGTTCCGCAATAGCAGCAGGTGGCGATTTTGGACGGGCTGGAAATGGCGCTCTCCTGTCAATGGTGTCTGGAAGCATATAAGGCGATCGCAGCCGCATTTGAAACGTTCAACGAACCGAATCCGCCTGATGCGTCGATTTTAACCAATTGATCTACTGTCTCTTTGGTCTTTTGACGCAAACCCGGCCCCTCGGCACCTAGGACCAGCGCGACAGGAAGGTCGCGTTTGCCATCCAATGCAGTTTCGATGGTCTCGTGTGCTTCGCCGTCCAGACCCAGGACAAGAAATCCCATCCCCTGCAGTTCCACTATTGCATCTGCCAGATTGCGAACCCGCAAATAAGGCTGACGCTCCAAAGCACCGCTCGCCGTTTTTGCCAAAGCCCCGGTTTCGGGTGCTGAATGATGTCGGGTGCCTATCACAGCGGAGGCACCCAACACTTCGGCTGAACGCAGAATCGCACCAACGTTATGAGGATCAGTGACCCGGTCCAGCAGCAGCACCCTTGGATTTTCCTGACCAATGCAGTTTTCAGCCAGACCACCCCACTCCAGCGGCTTAACTTCAAGCACGGCGCCCTGATGGACAGAGCCGGGATCTATCGGAGCACTGAATTTGCGTGGATCGACCATCTCTGGCTCGATACCCGCAAAATCAATGGCTTCGGCCAGTTTATCTTTGGCATTTCGGGTCACGATCAGGCGTAGTTTCTGCCGGTTCGGGTTCATCAGCGCATCGCGAACCGCGTGCAAACCAAACAACCAGACGGTTTCGGATCCAGCCGCTTTTCGCGCCTGTTCCTTTTCAATCACCCACTTGGGTTTCTTCATTTTGCTGGCCTCCGGGCCGTGGAACATGTTTCCTGCGCCAAAGCGGAATTTTCCTGTTGACGCTCCTTTGGCGCGCTAGTAATCACGCCTCCACGTCAGGTGCAACGCCTGACAGTGGGCGACAGGCCGCAAGGTGTGGCAGGGGACTGTAACTCCCTCGCGGAGACGCACGCCTGGTTCGATTCCAGGGTCGCCCACCATTTTCTTCAGCATCAGATAGTTACTGCACGCTAAACGAAAGTGGTAGGCCTTACGCCTTGCTGCATATTCTCGAATCCTACCCGCTTATGCGTCGCCAATGCGCGACATATTCCAAATCAATGTCGCTATTGGCAAAAATGTTTGAGGATTCATCCTAGAATACGCTTATTGCCGGTCGTTAGGCTTCGGAATAACCGAAGAGATTCTGGCGCGGCATTTCACACAGCGAATCCGTGCACAGAGAACTAACCATCTGGGCCGACTAACAGACGCCCCAATTCGCGAGGTCTGCTGGTGAGCCTGTTTGTGATCTGCATCATCTTGTCGGCAGCACTATTGCATGCGGTTTGGAATGCGATTGTCAAAACGGCCGCCGACCGCACAACCACGTTGGGTTTGGTGGCGTTTGGCCATGTAATTCCGGCAAGTATCATGATTGCCGTGCTGCCTCTGCCAAGTATGGAGAGCTTTCCCTACATCCTGATCTCGACCGTTGTGCACTTTGGTTACTACTTCATGCTGGGCAAAGCCTATCAGCACGGCGATCTAAGCGTCGTCTATCCGATCGCCCGGGGAATTGTTCCGGCACTGGTTGCCCTCTGGGCGTTTCTGCTTGTGGGCGAAAGCTTGCCCTTGCAAGCCTGGATGGGAATTCTGCTGATTGCATTCGGCATTCAGCTAAGCAGTTGGAAAGCCTTGCGTTCCGGCGTTGATCGAGCTGCATTGTTCTTTGCTCTGTGCACCGGATTTTGTATCTCGATGTATTCAGTAGTGGATGGCATTGGGGTACGTCTGTCCAACAATACGCTCAGCTACTGGGCCTGGGGGGCATTCCTGCATCTGTTCATTGCCGGTTTTGTTGCTGTTCGGAAACGGGCCGTCCTGCGCGAGCTGCCGCTGAAGGTCTGGGGTATAGGTATCCTCGGAGGGCTCGTGTCGATGATCGCATACGGGTTGGTTCTGTATGCCAAGAACTTTGCCCCATTGGGTGCCGTATCTGCCCTGCGCGAGACCTCAGTTATATTTGCTGCGCTAATCGGCTTCATCTTCCTGCGCGAGGGTAACTGGATTCGCCGCCTTGGTGCGGCTGTTCTTATGGCTGCAGGCGTGGCACTGGTCGGGCTATCAGTCTAAACGGCACGCTCTTTTCGCTCGACCCCGCCTTAGTTTGGCAAACATCCCCATTCATGGACGACCTCATTGCCGCGAATGCTAAGTAGCAAGCCGAACTGATTAAGGACCGCTTCGCTCTGGCTTGGGCGCAGCAGTGCAATGTCACCCGGTTGCGCCTGCGTTGCTTTTGGTCCGGTCCAGACCTCCTGATTACTCGATCGGCCAAAGATGCCAGAATAGTTGAACTTTTCGGGATAGGCGGGTTCAGCCAAATAGTGTCCGCCGAACACCGCAATATCGGTGCGCCGACGAGGGCCCAGAAAATCCAATCCGGGCATCCGGTTGCCCGGCATTACTTTCAGAATTGGCGTCGCCAAAAACAGTGCCGGTGAAAACGCTTGTGTTGTGGCATGATCGAAGTCTGATGGCTTGACCAGTACAGAGCCAAAAGCGACCTCGGTCGCTGATCCACTGGCCATATAACTCTGAAATGTCAGGCTGCCGCCGGTGTTCAGGCAAAGATCACCTCTGCCCGACCCCAAGGCCTCAACCGAACGACGGTACGCTTCCGTGCAGGACCGGGCGGCCGCCCCGCGCAATACCGAAGGAAGCTTTGCCAGATGCGCCTCATACCCCATCACGCCGGATAGAACCGCGTGTGGGTGCGTGTCGATCATCTTACCAGCCTGCGCGACCTGATCGGGCGTCATACCCCCCCGATGCAGGCCGATGTCCAGTTCAAGCGACAGACGAAGTGTGGTTTCGATCCTCTCGGCCAAATCCAGATACTCTGCCAGGCGCGTGGGGGTATCAATCAGCCACTGCACATGACGGGCGGCATCTGGTTGCACCTGCAGAACGTGCGCCGCCGAAGTTACCAGCAACGGCTTTCCCAACAGGTGGTCGATCTCAGGCCCAGCCGCGAGCAGCGCCAGCAGCATCGGCTCGGAGAACGTCATGAGGCCCGATGTGGGTATCTTTGACCGGATGTGATCCAACAAGGGCAGGCAGGGCAGAGATTTTGCCACCAAGCGATAATCGAGCCCCTGATCTGCCCCCTTTGTAGCCGCCGCACAATTCTCATCAAGCCGATCCAGATCCACCACCGCGACCGGCTTGTCCACACCATGGCGTTTCAGCGTGTCCGAGAGCTGCCGAAGGTAATTGTCGCTCATGGCTGGAACAGCCGAGCCATCGCAGGTGAAAGGAATTTCCCGGTCGGGTCCAGTTTCTCTCGCAAAGCGCAGAACCGATCGAAATCGGGATAGAGTCTCGTGAGTTCCTTATAGGTCAGGCCGTGCATCTTACCCCAGTGCGGACGGCCACCCGCTTCGACGAACAGGGGTTCGATGGCGTTGAAATAGCACTCATGATCCTCATCCGCATCGCTGTGAATTGCGATCGAAATACGAGGGCCGTCCTGAAAAGGTGAAAGCGCCGCGTTGTCACCCGCTGTCTGCCGAACCTCAATCGGGAAATAGATATCCCTGTGGTCACGCTCGAGGCGCAGGATGACCTCTTTCAGGACGTCTCCTGCCGTTTCAGGTGGCAGATGGTACTCCATTTCCTTGAAACGGATACGCCGGTCACTGCAAAGCACCTGCCAGCTTTCGCCTACATAATCCTCATCCGACTGCGCCAGTGTCAGCAGGTGCAACAGCCCCTTCCGCAAACCGGCACTGAGATGACCCGCATTACGTGCCAGTTTCAGAACCTTGACGGCAATCATGTCGAGATCACGCGGGGCCTTGGTTTCGGGCGCGTCAGTCAATTCGTGGCGAATTTCAACGGCCTTGCCTGTGAAGGGGATGTAGAAGAACTCGAAATTCCGGTTCCCGGCCCAATTGTCGTGCATGGTATCCAGGCTGTCCTGTAAGGCAGACAGGCGTACCCGGCGGTGCAGATTGTATTTTGGCACGACGTTGATCTGCGCCTCGGTCAGCACACCAAGCAGGCCAAGCGTGACCTGTGCCATTTCCAGCGGAATATCGTCTGTCGACAGCATGTCGCCATTGGCTGCAACAAAGCGTGCGGCAGTGATTTCCGCCGCCAGGCACGGCAACTCACGTCCCGTTCCATGAGTCGCGGTCGAAACCGCACCCGCAAGCGATTGGGTGTTGATATCGCCAAGATTGCGAAAGGCGACCCCATGATTGGCCAGAGCCGGTGAAAGATCACGCAGACGCGCATTGGCGTTGACCCATGCCTTGTCGCCATCGACCTGCAAAACAGTCGGGACATCGAGATCCGAAAGATCAATGATCCGGTCAGCGCCGGATACGACCGCGGTAAAGGAATGCCCTGCCCCCACCGCGCGCATGGATTGAGGAGCAGCAACCGCCTGCTGCAATGCCGCGACCGATACCGGCCTTGCCGGCGTTATCTGTGCGGTTTCGTTTCCGGCCCAATTGCTCCACATGCTCGTTCTCCTCCCCAATTCCAAGGAGGATTGCAGCGGCGAGACCACGAAACAAGTCTGGTTTTCAGCGCATTACGCAGCGTGACTTGGGTTATTCAGCAGCCGGGCGCAGACCGGTGACACGGTCGAACCATGCCTCGATGCTGTCCAGGTCTGGATCCAAAGCCTGAGCCGCGTCATCGGTAAACAGCTGGAACTTGTCATGGTTCAGCCCGTTCACGCCAACCAGTACAGGAATATCCAGCGCCAGCGCTTCGCCGATCACAGGGCGGAAACCGCGCCCGTCAGCTTCGTGCTTGCCGAATTTATTGATGATCAGCAGTTGGGGGGCCTCAGCCAGTGACGCGGTGACATAGCCTACCGCTTGCTCAAGTGCCGCAGGGTCCAGTCTGCAGCCGCGCGACATCGTACCCAGCGACTGGGAAATACGAATGGTCTCTCCATCCGGCAGAACCCGAAGATCCATGTCGCACTTACTGTTGTCAGCGCATTCCGTATTCGTCTGCACCACACCGGACAGCTTTGCCCCACGGGCCAACAGGCGCTCGGCCACCGCACTCAGCAGGCGGTCGGTTGCACCCCGATCGGTGGTTGTGACATAGGCCAGATTCATTGAGAGACCCTCATAGTACCAGATGTGAGTTTCAGATAGCACGCATGACCGCTTGCGACCACTCCCCCGCCTTACGGCAACGGAGAGAGGCCGATCACAGGTGCGTGCAGGTGGAGAAGGACCGCATAGGCCGCAATTGCCGTCAGCCAGACCCATGGGCGCGGCAAGGGCTTTGGCATACGGAGCGACAGACGTGCAGTGTTGCGCGACAGGCGCTCCCAGTCTTGCCCCAACTGACGCTGTTTCCGTCGATCAATCAGGGCCATACCCATCCATGCAAATCCGGCAAATAGCCCGAACAGGATGACGTGGGACAGGCTGCCATTAGCCAGTATATGCGCGAACGCCCAGAGCATGAGCGCGACGAGGATCGGGTGGCGCGTCGTACGCAGGATACCGGGGTTGTCCGGATCAAACGGCTTGCGCCCAAGCCCACCGAACGAAAACGGGTTCTGGATTGCCAGACCTGCAACAGCCAACCAACACACCACCGGCATAACCAGCAAAGGAACCCAGCGAAAGACCGCAAGTGGCGGGATTACCTCGACATAGGGCGCCTGCGCCGCGGCTACGATCAACCATGCCAGCACGGCCAGAGAGAACATGGAATAGGCCGCAAAATACCCGGTTCTGCCCAGCGTATCTATCAGACGCTCACGCACAGCAGGACGCGCAGGGATGACGTGGCTGAGCAGAAATACAAGAAGTGCTGCAAGGAATGAGCCCCAACCGGCCATAGTGATCTCCGAACTCTTTTCGCCCGAATTACAGCCTGCTGAACACGTCGTCTTTGTTCAAAGTCAAACTCGGGCAAAAGGGGCGGCCGCGCCGCCCCTGCCCTTTTTCTACAGCCCCAGAGCTTTGCGCCGTTCCTCGGCAAAGCCCTGCACCATACGGTCGGCGATCAAAGCAAGGATCGCCATCGCTGCACCAGCTGAAATACCCAGCCCGACATCCGCCTGCCCCAGCGCCAGATAGATCGACTGGCCCAGACCGGTAGTGCCGATCAGCGCCGCGATTACCAGCATGGCGAAGGCGTAGAGGATAGTCTGGTTCAGACCCAACAGGATTGTTGGCGCTGCATAAGGCGCGCGCACATCACGCAGGATCTGCCATTCGGTTGCACCGCTGGAGATCGCTGCCTCCATCATCTCGTCCGGTGTGTTGACCAGCCCGTGCCGCGTATAGCGGATCATGGGGACGATCGCATAGGCGCAGATCGCCAGAAACGCCGAGAACTCACCGATCTGGAATACCATGAGAACCGGGATCAGGAAGACAAACAGCGGAATGGTCTGCAACATGTCACAGATCGGGCGAACGATCTTCCAGACGGAGCTCCAGACAGCGCTGGCCAGACCGATCAGGCCGCCAACTACGGCACAAGAGAATACCGCTGCACCGCTGAGGTAAAGTGACAACAATGCCCTTTCCCACAGACCAGAAACCAAGATTGTGCAGAGCAGCCCCACTGACAGCGCGGCCAGACGCCAGCCACCGGCAACCCAGCCCAGCGCCGCCGCGCCAGTCAGCACGAAGGGCCAGGGCAGGTTTGAGATGCCGGTTTCGAGGATGCCAATCAGAATGAGTACAACCAGCCCGCCAGTCAGGTGTCCGCGCCACGCCATAAGCAGCGCAATCACTGCACCGGCTGCGAACAGGCCATAGCTCATAGCAGGGGTCCACATGAAACCCCATGTGAATGGCAAGACAGCCTGATCTAGGCCGATGCGCAAGGGCAGCAACACATAGAACATTGAGTTGTTCTTAAGGCTATCGAGCCAGGGACCGTTATTCTGGGTAAAGGCCGTCAAGCCGCTGTCCACGGCTTCGGCCAACGGATCCAGCAGCGTCAGGTCGGACGGATTTGGCAGCCATGCCCAAAAGGCGACCGTAAACAGCACAGTGAACGCCAGCATCGCCCAGACAACGCGCCGGTCATAGCGCTTGCGCTCGGTCGCCAGGGTTCCGCTCATCCGGTCGATCACAACGGCAAACACCACAATGACGAGGCCCGCCAGCAGTGACTCGCCAAACTGCGCCTTGCGCATGGTCAGCAGAACTTCCCAGCCGATATCATTGAACCCGCCAATGACCGCCGCAATGATAACCATCGACAATGCAGCCATAAGGCACTGGTTAACCCCAACCATGATCTGCGTCGCGGCGGACGGGATTTCGACCTGAAACAATTGCTGCAGGCGCGAACCACCAGACATGATGGCGGCCTCTTTCACCTCGTGCTCGACCCGCTCGAGGCCCAGCATCACGTTCCGCGCCATCGGTGGTGCAGCGTAGATCGCCGAAGCGATTAGACCGACCACAGGACCAAAACCAAACAGAAGCAATAGCGGCGTCAGATAGGCAAAGGTTGGCACCGTCTGCATGATGTCGAGCACAGCCTGAACGATCGATTTTACCTTCGGCACCTCGTTCGCAAGGATACCGATTGCACCGCCCACGATCAGCGCCACGGGCACGGACACCGCAACCAGCGCGAGGGTATTCATGCTTTCTGCCCAATAGCCGGAAGCCAGAACAAAGCTCAGGCCCAGAAAACCCAGTGCAGCCATTGGCAAGCCACCCAGATACCAACCCAGCGCTGTGACCAATCCGATCAATATCGGCCACGGCGTGTTGCCAAGCACATAGTTTGCCGCATCCATCGGGTAAGTCATGACATCCGAAAACAACCGGGCAGCCGGTTTGATGCCATTCAGAAACCAGGCAAGGAATGATCCCACCCATTCTGTTGCAGGTAATTCCCAAGCCGTGGGCCATTTGATCAACCACGGCATCACGGATTCAAGCGCAAGACAGATTGCACCAACAATCAGCGTGATCAGTGCAGCCTGCGCGCCTGCCGTCAGACGGGCCGAACCAGACGTGTGCACATCGGTGACCGCGCTCATGTCTCTTCTACCTGTAGGGCCGCAGCCAGATCCGATGGATGCACCGTACCTACGATCTCACCCTTTTCATCACGTACCGGGACCGGTTCATACAGCTCCATGCAATGTGCAAGGGCTGCATCCAGTGTCATCGCGGTTGTTAGACCGGGATCATCAGGCCCACGCTCTGCATCGCCTTCGCGCATGACCGAAGCGACTTTGGCGTGCTGACCCTTGGCCACATCTTTCGAGAATTCACGCACATAATCGTCCACGGGCCGAAGAACGATGTCAGATGGTGTACCAATCTGGACAATCTTTCCATCGCGCATGATAGCAATGCGATCCGCAAGCTTCAGCGCTTCGGCGATATCGTGGGTGATAAAGACGATGGATTTCTTCAGTGTCGCCTGAATGCGCAGAAATTCATCCTGCAGCTGGCGGCGGATCAGTGGGTCAAGCGCTGAAAACGGCTCGTCCAGAAACCAGATATCGGGGTTTACTGCCAGTGAGCGCGCGATTCCCACACGCTGGCGCTGACCGCCGGAAAGCTGACGCGGGAAACTGTCTTCGCGCCCCTCAAGCCCAACAAGCGAGATCACTTCCTGCGCACGGGCACGGCGCTCTTTTCGGCCGACCCCCTGAACCTTGAGCGGATAGGCTACGTTCTCGGCAACGGTCATATGTGGAAACAGACCAAAATGCTGAAACACCATGCCCAGTTTTTTGCGGCGCAGTTCTGTCAGCTTTTTATTGGGTGCTCCGACGACGTTTTCGCCTTCGATCCGAATTTCACCGCCCGTACCGGGCAGCAATTGCGAAATGCAGCGGATCAACGTGGACTTGCCCGAGCCACTGAGGCCCATAATGACAAATAGCTCGCCATCGCGAACTTCGAAATTGGCATCCTGAACGGCCGGGATGAACCCCTGTTCGCGCAGCTCGGCTGCGGCTTTGTCTGCGTCGTTCCCTGACCGAGACAGCGCGTCGGTCAGGGCTTTGTCGGCGCCCGGGCCAAAGACCTGCCAGAGATTCTGGCAGGCAATGGCTGGCGTAGTCGTGTCAGTCACTTATGTGGCTCACTTGGTCGCCGCGTCGACAACGGGACGCCATTTGTCTTCGTTCTCAGCCATCCATGCGGCGACAACTTCTTCGACCTGACCGCCATCAACGTCGATCGCGCCCATCATCGGCTGTTGGTCTTCGACCGCCAGTTGATAGTTGGACAGGATCTCATAAGCTGCCGGCCACTTGTCTTCCATGCCGCTCCAGCTGGCCTTGAAGATGCGCGAAGGCGAGAAGTCACAATCGTTCACAGCGTTCGGGTTCGGGCCCCATGCCGGATCGTTGAAGCATGCCTCTTCACCTGCAGGCAGATCGACAAACTGAACATCATAAGCCGACATCGCCCAGTGCGGCTGCCAGAAGGTGATCAGCAGAGGCGACTTACGCTCGGTCGATGCGCGCAGCTCAGCGATCAGCGCACCTTCGGAACCTGCAGGAACCGCCTTGAACGGAAGCTCAAGACCAACCATGCGGTCCGCACCCGGAGTACCCCAGTCAGCCGGATAATCGACCAGACGACCTGATGGCAGGGTTTCAGCTGTTGCAAACAGCTGCGCACACTCGTTCAGTGCCTCCCATGCCGGCAGTCCTGGGCACAGTTCAGCCACATGCGCTGGATAGGCAATGCCCTCTTTCGCATCCAGACCCAGATCGCCGATTTCAACAACGGTGCCTTCATCGATCTTCTTGGCGTATTCATCGGAAACGTTGGAGGACCAGATTTCCAGCGTTGCGTCGATGTCACCATCCGCCAGTGCCTGGAACTGGTTCATCATTCCTGCGGTGACAAACTCAACATTGTAGCCAGCAGCCTTCAGCATTTCGCCTGCAACATGTGTCGTAACGTGCTGACCTGTCCATTCGTTGATGGCCAGTTTGATCGGCTCGTCCACTGCACCCATATCTGCCGCTTGCGCCGTACCCGCAACTGCAAGGGCCAAAAGGCTTACACTCAGTTTTTTCATGGAATTACTCCCTGTCTTCTTTGTTTTGCCCACCCCGGCGAGTGTTTGCCCGCCGGCTGACTTGTCTGTCGACAATACCATGTCGCAACATGCACAAATTTGGCCGGAAAAGGAAAGTGAACAGTTTGCTACAGGGCGGAATTATCATCGCCCTTTCGTACCGTTATGCCCCACCAGCACTGCAACTCAATTGTCCAAGCGCGCGAATATCGGGTGATTTTCGGCTCAAGACATTGATTGACGAGTCAATCACAAACCCGAATCCCCTCGTTTGTCGAGCTTTTCTTTTATTTTTTCTCGAAAAATCAGGATGAAGGGTGCTGCAGGACGTCTGAGCAGTTAGCAGTGACCATAAATTAGCCTCTTGTAACTGTGGCTCAAATTGGCAGCATCTATGGCGGAGGACATGACCCATGCGCAACTTCGACGAAATCTTTGACATCGCGGCAGAGCGCCATGGAGGGCCTGATGCATTGGAGGAAAAGCTGGGCAAACCCAAAAACCCGGCAGAGCTTGCAGACATGCCCGAGGACCGCTGGCTTTCGATCATTACGAAATGTGTGTTTCAGGCCGGTTTCAACTGGAAAGTCATCGAAGCCAAGTGGGAAGGGTTTGAGACCGCTTTCGATGGATTCGATGTAGGGCGATGTGCGTTCATGGATGATGAGAAATTCGATTCCCTGCTGCAGGACGCACGCATCGTGCGAAACGGCACCAAGATCGCCACAGTTCGGGACAATGCGGTTTTCCTGCTGGAATTGCGCGAAGAAGGCGGCGCCGGGCAAGTGCTAGGTGACTGGCCGTCAACCGATTATATCGGGTTGTTGGCGATGCTGGCCAAACGCGGCTCCCGATTGGGGGGCGCCTCGGCCCAATACGCCATGCGATTTGCAGGGCGGGACAGTTTTATCCTGTCGCGGGACGTGACCGCGCGCCTAATTGCAGAAGGTGTCGTCGACAAGGCGCCGACTTCAAAGAAAGCCATGACAGCGGTACAGCAAGCTTTCAACATCTGGATGGATCAATCGAACCGGTCGCTGACGGAAATCAGCCGGGTTCTGGCGATGAGCCTGTGAAAAGCACTTGCAGCGACGGTAAGGCGCATTAGGCTTTTAATTATGCGTCGTTTCTTGCTGTTTTTTTCCATCGTTATGTTCGCGTCATGTGGTCGTCCACTGACGCAGCAAGAACGGGATTTTGCACAGAATATTCATGGCGACACCCTGAATCTGAACCGGGTTCGCCTTGTCGAAGGCGCCCCCGTCACCGAGATTACCTATGAGCGCAAGGCGCGACCGCGTCTGGCCTGCCGCGAGCGTATTTTGCCGCCTGTCAAAGAGGGCATTGTCAGCGGCAAACCGGCGGCCGTTGCGTTGTTCAACCATGTCTATTTCACCAAGGACTGGTATCTGGACGACTACATGTCCAAGTATCCCGAACGCATGAATCTGGTCGCGGCCATGTTGCTGGCACACGAACTGACCCATGTCTGGCAATGGCAGAACCGCAAGACCACCGGGTATCATCCGTTGCGCGCGGCGGCCGAACATGGCGGGCGCAAAGACCCCTATCTGTTTGACCTCGACACCTCGCCTGATTTTCTAGCCTACGGTTACGAACAACAGGGCGCCATCGTCGAGGAGTATGTCTGCTGCCGTGCATTGGATCCCGACGCCCCCAGAACGAAACGCCTGCATGAAATGCTCGACAAACACTTTGATCTCTCAACATTGCCCGGAGCCAAACGCGAGCGCGATGTGGTGATCCCATGGAGCGGCGCCAAGATCGAAGGCATTTGCAGATAGGTTTTAGCCTGCCTGGAGAGTTTTCAGATAGGCCACCAGATCAGCGATGGGCTTGCTGGTCAGCACAGGTTGACCTGTCGGCGCTTTGATCGCTGTGTCATTGCCTTCAAAGAAGGGTCCATAGACAGGCATTGGGCTGCCATGGCTGACCAGTGGGTCCCGACCGTCGATGCGTTCGACAACTCGGATGGTCGGGAAAGCACCGCTTTGGTCAACCAGCTCCGTCAGATTGGTTGGTTGAATAATCAGGACACCCGCCATCGGACCATGCCCGGTCGCATCGATACCGTGGCAGGTGGCGCAGTAATGCTGGTATAGTTCAGCTCCGGCATCCACATCCTGTGCTAAGGCCGTGTAGGACGGCAGGATCAACGCAGTGGTGAGAGCGGTAAGTATCGATCGGATCATCGCATTCCTCCATTCAATCACGCAATTGCAGGGTTGCCCGACAAGGGTTCAGCCGCAATGATCCAGATCAACGAGATTGGCACAGAGGTTCCGAGCAATGACACAATATGCAGCCATCATGCTGGCCGCCGGGATTGGCGTGCCGATTCTTGCGGCGTTGAACGCAGCCCTGGGAAAACTGATCGGATCCCCAACAACAGCTGCGGTGATCCTCTTTGCAGTCGCATTTGGTGCGTCAGCGCTGGTAATGCTGCTTTTTCCGGGGGTCGAGGCGATCTCGAAGGTCGCTCAGGCCCCAAAGCACCTGTTTCTTGGCGGCGTGCTCATCGCTTTTTACGTTCTGACGATCACCCATGTGGCCCCGCATTTCGGGGTCGGAAACGCGGTGTTCTTTGTTCTGCTTGGGCAACTGATCAGCACCGCCGCGATCGATCATTTCGGCCTGTTCGGGGCTCAGGTCACGCCGCTAACCATGATGCGCGCAGGCGGCATCGCGGTCATGGCAATTGGCGTGGCCATCACTCAACTGGCTTGAGAACGCCCGCCTCAAGCCGCACCATCCGATCCATGCGCGCAGCCAGATCAAGGTTGTGCGTGGCGATCAATGCCGACAATCCGGCCTCGCGCACCAAAGACATGAGCGCTGCAAAGACCTGATCCGAAGTCTCCGGGTCCAGATTTCCGGTGGGTTCATCAGCAAGCAACACACGTGGATCATTCGCCAGTGCGCGGCAGAACGCTACGCGCTGCTGTTCTCCCCCGGACAAGGCCGCGGGCCGGTGATCTGCGCGGGGTGCGACGCCCACGCGATCCAGCAGGGACATGGCCCTGTCGCGCGCGGCTTTCTCAGACACGCCATTGGCCAGTTGCGGCAACGTGATGTTTTCGAGCGCCGTGAACTCTGGCAGCAGATGGTGGAATTGATAGACAAAGCCCACGTCCTGTCGACGCAGTGCAGTGCGTGTCCGGTCGCCCCTGCCCGCCACGTTCTGACCCGCAATCTTGACCGAGCCATTGTCCGGCGCATCCAGCAATCCCGCGATGTGCAGCAAGGTCGATTTACCTGCCCCCGATGGAGCGACCAAGGCAACGGCCTCACCCGCCCGCAGTTCCAGATCGACACCACGCAGCACCTGTACCTCTCCCGGCGTGCCTTTCAGATAGGTCTTGGTCAGGCCGTCCAGCCGCAATGTCACATCATTCATAGCGCAGCGCCTCAACCGGGTTCAGCCGTGCCGCACGGCGGGCTGGAAAGTAAGTGACAAAAAAGGATAGCCCCAGCGATAGTCCGACGGCTTTGAGCACATCCGACAGATGCAACTCTGCCGGCAGCGCATAGATCCCTCGAATAGCGGGGTCCCAGACACCGCCACCCATGACAAAGTTCACGAAGGAAAAGATCGGATCGATATAGAGCGCAAACAGGCATCCCAAAATCACACCCATCGCCGTACCGATAATGCCGGTGAACGCGCCGCAGATGAAAAAGACCCGCAGCACTGAACCTTCGCTCAGGCCAATTGTGCGCAGGATACCGATGTCACGCCCTTTGTTTTTGACCAGCATGATCAGGCCGGACACGATGTTCATTGCTGCGATCAGAACGAGGATCGACAGGATGATGAACATCACATTGTCTTCGACCTCAAGCGCCCGAAGAAATCCACCCGAGGAATCTTTCCATGTCCAGACCTGGGTCCGCTCACCGGCAGCCTCGAGAATGGGAAACAGCAGAGGATCAAGGTTTTCGGGATTGTCGACCATGATTTCGATTTCATCCGCGACGCCCTCACGGTTGAAGAAGCTCTGTGCTTCGGTGAAGGGCATGTAAACGCGGGTGCGGTCGATGTCATAACGCCCGGCAGAGAACACATAGACGACCTCGTAGGCATTCACGCGTGGCGAGGGGCCGAGTGGAGTTTTAACTCCATTTGGTGAAGTCATTTTGACCCTATCACCTACCGTTGCGCCGATGGCACGGGCCACGCCCGAGCCGATTGCGATCCCTTCGTCAAACCGGGACAGATCGCCATAGGCCTGTTTGCTTTCTGCGATACCGGGCAGACTGAACAGATCGCCGGGGCGGATACCGTAGACTTCAACGCCCGTGCTGCGGTCGCGATTGGTAAGCAGAACCTGCCCTTTCACCAACGGAGCAGCGCGCTGCACACCGGGAACCTGTGCAATACGGTCCGCCATGGCGTCAAAGTCAGCAATCTTTCGATCTATACGACCTTGTGCATCGACCTCGCCCGCTGAATAGACCGTGACATGAGCGTTGGCCCCCAGGATGGTGCCCACAAATTCGGACCGGAAACCTGAACGCACCGCCAAAGTGGCGATCAATGCGAAAACGGCAAGTGTAATTCCGATCAGCGAAATCCATGTCATTACGCTGACGCCACCTTCGGCGCGCCGAGCGCGCAGATAGCGCCATGCAATCTTCCATTCGAAAGGGGCAAAGGGCGGGGGTGTCTTGGCCATTCCTGCTCCGGCAATGTTTTGCGGGGACATTTTCGGCATTTCACCCAATGGTCAACCCGGTTCTGCGAACTCTCCTTCTGACGCAACCCGAACAAGCTGTCAAAACGGCAAGCCCTTGCGCAAATCTGTCCTCGCTATCCGAATCAATGAGTGCAGGTCTCGGATCGGGTTTCGGTTCAAGGGAGTGCCGATGATCGGAGCTACACCAGAAGTTGTGAAGTCAATCACAGACAAGACGGCATTGTTTCAGGTATGAAGTCAATGTGAGCTTTTGGTGAAAAACTGAACTCAATTTACAACATTTATTAAGCAATTTTATTTCGTGCTTTGCTTATTTTACGAAACTTTGTCACCCTAGCTATGGGGGAACACATTTTTAAAGAGCGGGGGTCGCTCATGGGTATTGTAAGGGAATTGGAAGGGGTTGGTCCGATCAGGACCACAAATGCATCTCAGGATTTGGACTGTGAAACGGCGGCTTTGCTGCGTGCAGCGATACGACCGTTATTCAGCAACGCCGCAAGTTGGGCGGGTCTGGCCGACATCCTGAAAGAGAAGGGCTATCGCCTGGCTTTTCAGAATGGTCGGCTTTGCATAACGGACCGCACCACGGGTGAGCGGGTCTGTGGCATCAGGTTTCTTGGATTTGAGCTCGACGATCTGGTTGAACGAATGGGACGCCCCATTGTCGTCGCCAGAGGAGGTCAGGCCGATGGCGATCTGCTGTTGACCCGGCCAGTTGCGGGTTCGGCCTAGCATCGACTGCAAAGTCAGACTGCGCTCTGAATAGCAGCTTGGCTCTAAAGTTTCGCCGCGCCATTCATATGATGACGCGGCGAAAAAACATCCAGACTTTTGAATGATCAACAGAGAACGCCAGATCAGGCGATGTTTTCGTAAATCTCTGCGATTTTTGTAACGGCCTCTTCCGGGCTCAGCTCTTCGCTTTCTCCGGTCCGACGGCTGGTCAGCTCTACCACACCGTTCTTCAGACCACGCGGGCCCACGGTGATGCGCCACGGCAGACCGATCAGGTCCATAGTAGCGAACTTGCCCCCTGCCCGCTCATTACGATCATCATAAAGCGGTTCGAGCCCCAGCGCCGTCAGCGCCTTATAGATCTTTTCACAAGCCGCATCCGCTTCTTCGTCACCCTGCTTGAGGTTTACGATACCGCAGTGGAACGGCGTGACGCCTTCGGGCCAGATGATGCCTTTGTCGTCATGGCTCGCCTCGATGATCGCACCGATCAGGCGGCTGACACCGATACCGTGGCTGCCCATGTGGACCGGAACCGGCTTACCATCAGGGCCTTGTACCGTTGCGCCCAGAGGTTCGGAGTATTTGGTGCCGAAATAGAAAATCTGGCCAACCTCGATCCCGCGCGCCACGCGGCGACGGTCTTCGGGGACCTTGTTGAACAGTGCCTCGTCATGGGTTTCATCCGTACGGGCATACTTTGAGGTGAACTCTTCGAGGATCGCCTGACACTGTTCACGATTGTCATAATCGATCTCACGGTCTCCAAAGGTCAGGTCGGTGACGGCGCTGTCATAGAAAACCTCGGACTCGCCGGTATCAGCCAACACCAGGAATTCGTGTGTATCATCGCCACCGATGGGGCCGGAGTCAGCGCGCATCGGGATTGCCTGCAGGCCCATACGCTCATAGGTGCGCAGGTAGCTGACGAGGTGGCGGTTATAGGCGTGCAGCGCGTCTTCTTTGGTCAGGTCGAAATTGTATCCGTCCTTCATATAGAATTCGCGGCCGCGCATGACACCGAAACGCGGACGGATCTCGTCGCGGAATTTCCATTGGATCTGGTACAGCGTCAGCGGCAGATCTTTGTAGCTGTTGACGTGACCGCGGAAGATGTCAGTCACCAGTTCTTCGGCGGTAGGTGTAAACAGCATGTCGCGATCGTGGCGATCCTTCATGCGCAGCATTTCCTGACCGTAGTCGTCGTAACGACCGGACTCGCG
Source organism: Ruegeria sp. CE12 (assembly GCF_056537525.1). Taxonomy (NCBI): domain Bacteria; kingdom Pseudomonadati; phylum Pseudomonadota; class Alphaproteobacteria; order Rhodobacterales; family Roseobacteraceae; genus Ruegeria; species Ruegeria sp. CE12. Next base: position 569,952 of record NZ_JBQFRS010000001.1, read on the forward strand.
CCAAAGGTCCGCGGACTGAATGATCGGCATCTGAATTGCGATGTGACCTGCCCGCGCCTGCTCTTCGTGGATGATGTTCTCCAGCTTACGCAGTACTTTGAAGCCCAGTGGCAACCAGGAATAGATGCCTGCTGCGGCTTGCTTGATCATCCCGGCCCGCAGCATCAGCCGGTGGCTGACGATCTGGGCCTCGGAGGGGTTTTCCTTGAGAACGGGCAGAAAATAACGGCTGAGGCGCATTGTTTGACCTTCAAAGGTGAGAATTCGACTTCAAAGCTGCTTATGCCAAAGCCCTGCCGGGGGCAATCATGCAATGGTGTTTTTGCGACCTCAGGTCAGTCGGATTTTTGATTGACCCGCCAGTCAGGCACCCCGATGGTGGCGCAAACATGAATTTGCGAGGCGTAAATGCAAACAATTACAGAACCAGCACGCGAGGTTCCGGTCGTCCATAAGACAGATGTGCTGGTGGTAGGCTCAGGCCCCGCCGGATTGGCGGCTGCGCTGGCGGCTGCACGAGCTGGGGCCGAAGTCTCGCTGATGGATCGGTTCGGTTGCATGGGTGGAAACATCACTGCCGTCGGGGTCGAAGGCTTTGCGTGGTATCGGCATGAGCAGACTGTCGAAGCAGGCGGCATCGGGATGGAATTCGAGACCCGCGCCAAAGAGATGGGCGCGGCGGTACCGGAAAGCCAGTCACTAAGTTACGAGCTGGACAGCGAAGGCTTTAAGTTGGTGGCCGACAAGCTGGTTGAAGAAGCTGGCGTGCATCCGATGCTGCATCGCCAGTTCGTCGCTCCGATCATGGATGGGGATCGGATCACCGGCGTCATCACTGAATCCAAGGCCGGACGCGAGGCGATTCTGGCTCGGGTGGTGATCGACGCCACCGGGGATGCAGATGTAGCGCACCGTGCTGGCGCACCGACCCATAAAACACCACGAGAAGACATGATGGCAGCCTCGGTCATGTTCCATCTGGCCGGTGTGGACAAACACGCCTTCATGGAAGGCGTCAAGGCCGATCCGCAGACCTACAAGGACTGGGGCGGTGGTGGCGAATGGAACATCGAAACTTCGGGCAAGGAGGACGACATGTTCTCGCCCTTCGTACACAAGCCGTTCCAGCAGGCAATCGATCAGGGTCTGATCCCGCCGCATCTGAACACGATCGCGGGGACATGGGGCGCCATGCATGACACGGGTGAGCTGACCTATATGAACCTCATCCATCTGGCCGAGATCGACGGCACCGATCCTGATAGCCTGACAAAGGGTGAAATCGAAGGGCGGCGGCAATCGATGCTGGCCATCGAAGCTCTGCGTCGGTTCATGCCCGGTTGCGAAAATGCACGCCTGCGGAATTTTGGAATGACCATCGGCATCCGCGACACCCGCAAGATCGATGCTGTCTACAACATGACGGAAAACGATGCGCGACATCAGGGCCGTTTCGAAGACACGATCGGTATCTACCCGGAATTCATCGACGGCTACGGTATCCTGATCCTGCCCACAACAGGACGATATATGCAGGTGCCTTATCGTTCGATGTTGCCAAAAGGGATCAAAGGTCTGCTGGTGGCCGGACGTTCACACGGCGCAGACCGCGTAGCCCACGCCGCCACCCGCAATATGGCATGTTGTGCGGTCATGGGACAGGGCGCGGGAATTGCAGCTGCACTTGCCCTGAAAAGCAATCAGGACCTGCATAGTATGAACCTGGCGCCGGTACACTCCGAACTTGAACGACAGGGTGTAAGGATAAGCTAATGGATCATATTCCAACGATCGACATTTCTCCGCTAACCGATCGCGCGCACCCGTCGTACGACGCCACCGCGCAGCAAATCGTCGAGGCCTGCACCGGGATCGGCTTCCTTTCGATCACCGGTACAGGCATCTCTCAGGACACCGTTGATCAGGTCCGGTCGAGCGCCCGTGCAATCTTTGACATCGAAGAAAGCAGCAAATGGGATCAGGCAATCACCCGCGAAAACTACCGCGGCTATATCCCCATGGGTTTCTTCACGCCCAATGATGGCTCAGGCAAGGCCGACAAATATGAAGGCTACAAACTTCATTACGAAGTTTCCGAAGATGCACAGGTCCGTAAAGACTGCGCCTTATACGGTCCGAACCTGTGGCCGAAAGAAGTGTCCGGCGCACGGAACATCATTCTCGGCTATTGGGCACAGCTGGATCGTGTCGCAGATATGCTGCTTGGCGCACTCGAAGTTGGACTTGATCTTGAATCGGATGTTTTGCGCGATGCCTTCCGTGAGCCGATGACCAATATGACCCTATTGCACTATCCACCACAGGCGCCGGATGAGGGTGGGTACGGCATCCACCCCCACAAGGATACAGACGCACTGACCATCATTGCCCCAGATCCCGTTGGTGGCCTTGAGGTTCAGACCCGGGACGGAGGCTGGATTACTCCGGATTGTCCACCCGGCGGGTTCGTTGTGAATATCGGTGACATGTTGGAGCTATGGTCCGGTGGGCGGCTGAAATCGACACCGCATCGTGTGGTCAATCGTTCTGGCAAGGAACGTTACTCATTCCCTTACTTTGCTGTCCCTCGGCATGATGTGGTTGTTGAACCCTTGCTGTCGCCCCTGCCCGGATTTGACCGGCCCGCCGTTCATTGCGGTCACTGGTCGGCAGAAGTCTGGCGTACCAACTGGCCTGACGAAACGGCGACCGACGACACGCCCGAACTGGGAACACTGCACGACTGACCAACAAATCCTTTGGCCCATGAAGCGCTTGCATCACGCGGCAGCATGGGCCAAGAACACTGGCAAGAGCTGCAACAAGGGACTGCGCGATGGCTTTGCCGGTAAAAGATCAGCTCAGATATTGGGGCCTTGCAACCGCAATTTTCGTCCTGATTCTGTGGCTGCTAGGGGATGTACTTCTTCCTTTCGTGATCGGGGGCGCAGTTGCCTATTTCCTCGACCCGGTTGCCGACCGCCTTGAAAAACTGGGCCTTTCAAGGGTTGGTGCGACAGCTATCATTACCGTTTTTGGCGTGTTTCTGTTTGTCCTGATGATCTTGCTGGTTGTACCGGCACTGGTTACACAGCTGATCGATCTGATCGACGTTTTACCTAGCTTGTTCAAAGAACTGCGCGCCTTTATTGAACGACAATTCCCAGCAATTCTGGACGCTGAATCCAGCACGCATCAGTTTCTCGTCTCGTTGGGCGACACGTTGAAATCCAAATCCGGAGATGTGCTGCAAACGGTGGTTACATCCCTTGGGTCAGCCATCAACGTGGTGGTTCTTGTTGTGATCGTTCCCGTTGTTTCAGTCTATCTGCTATTGGACTGGGACCGGATGACCGCACGTATCGACGAACTTCTGCCCCGCGACCACGCTCCGACCATTCGCAAACTTGCGCATGATGTCGACAAGGTCCTTGCCTCATTCGTGCGCGGCATGGGCACGGTTTGTCTGATCCTCGGCACCTATTATGCTGTCGCACTCATGGCTGTTGGACTACAATTCGGACTGGTGGTCGGATTCATCGCCGGACTGGTGACCTTCATCCCTTACCTGGGCGCGCTGATTGGCGGCACCCTGGCGATTGGCCTGGCCTTATTCCAGTTCTGGGGTGACTGGGCCTCAATCGGCCTGGTGGCGGGTATCTTCATTCTGGGTCAAGTCACCGAAGGCAATTTCCTGACCCCGAAACTGGTTGGCAGTTCCGTCGGCTTACACCCCGTCTGGCTGTTGCTGGCATTGTCCGTTTTCGGTGCTCTGTTCGGCTTTGTGGGAATGCTGGTCGCGGTTCCCGTCGCTGCCGCGCTGGGTGTTTTCGCGCGCTTTGCCACATCACAATATCTGTCCAGCCGCCTCTATACCGGGCTTGAAGGGCTGAATCAGGAAAACGACTGAATGGCCAGACAACTGAGCTTTGATCTTCCAGCCAAGACCGCGCTGGGGCGAGAAGATTTTTTTGTATCCCCGGCGAATGCTCTGGCCGTCGCAATGATGTCCGCCAATTCCTGGCCCGGGAACAAACTGGTGCTCAGCGGACCTGCGGGGGCGGGCAAAACCCATCTGGCCCATGTATGGGCAGCGGAAACAGGCGGGCGTATCATTCAAGCTGCGGCCCTGCGCTATGACGATGTCCCCGAACTGTCCAGATCACCCGTCGCTGTCGAAGATGTTCCAATGATCGCAGGTGATCTGGAGCAGCAAAAAACGTTGTTCCATCTGCACAATCTTGCACTCGCCGAGGGACAGACTTTGCTGATGACCGGGAGGTTAGCCCCCAAATTCTGGCAATTGCCATTGGCAGATCTGCAGAGCCGCGTAGAAGGGGCACATCACGTGGCACTCGACCCCCCTGACGATGCGTTGCTGGGCGCTGTTCTCGCGAAGTTGTTCGTGGACCGACAATTGAACCCCGGCCCCGAAGTGATCGCCTATCTGGTCAAACACATGGACCGGCGTTTTGAAACAGCTGCGGAAGTTGTTGAACAGTTGGATCAGGTCGCCTTGTCCGAAAAGCGAGAGATTACGCGTGCTTTAGCAGTTCGCGTACTGAACAAAAGCATAGACGATTCCGAAACCGGCAATTGACCCATCACTGGTGATTTCGCATCCTGCCTTTGGAAGTATTGGACAGAACATGGAACAGACCGTCGATTCCAATATCCCGGACTGGGGGCCATTCGGAAAGCCGCTGTTTGACGATCCCGAAGCAAGGGCATTGTCTCGTGTGGGTGTAGTAGACGTCGGGTCAAACTCGGTCCGAATGGTAATTTTTGACGGGGCCGCCCGATCACCAGCTTATTTTTATAACGAAAAGGTCATGTGCGAGCTGGGCGCAGGTCTTTCGGAAACCGGACGCCTGAACCCACGAGGGCGTGACCGTGCATTGAAGGCCCTGCGACGGTTTCAATACCTTGCCGATGATCTCGGTCTGCCAGGTCTGCACGTCGTTGCGACCGCTGCGGTGCGAGAAGCCGAAGATGGCCCGGATTTCTGCGCAGAAGTCAAAGCCGAGACTGGTCTAACCATATCTGTAATCAATGGAGCGGAAGAAGCGCGACTGTCTGCACAAGGCGTACTACTGGGGTGGCCCGGAGCCTATGGTCTGATTTGCGATATTGGCGGTTCTTCGATGGAGCTGGCCGAGATCGGCGAGGGTGAAGTTGGCTTGCGCGTCACGTCACCACTTGGCCCGCTAAAGCTACGCGACATCAAGGGCGGACGCAGGGCCAGAAAGGCCCATATCAAGCAAACCATGGAAGAGTTGCGCGACCGCTTGGGACCACAGCGGGATCGTTTGTTTCTGGTCGGTGGCAGTTGGCGTGCCTTTGCCCGGTTGGACATGTTGCGTCGCGGATATCCCCTGAACGTGCTGCACGAATATCGCATGACCACCAAGCAGGTGCGTGAGACGATCAAGTTTATTGAAAAGAATGACCCGGACAAGCTGCGAAGTCAGGCCGGCGTATCCAATTCGCGCATGTCGCTGATCCCGTATGCCATGGATGTTCTGGCCCGGCTCATCCGCACGTTCAAACCCAAGGATATCGCGATCTCAAGCTATGGTATCCGCGAGGGATTACTTTACGAGCAGATGCCGCAAGCTCTGCGTGACCGGGATCCGCTGATCGAGGCCAGCCGCTTTTCCGAAGCCAAAGACGCGCGCCTGCCGGGTTTTGGTCGGCATTTGTACGATTTCGTGATGCCCCTATTCCGCTCAGCGCCCCCTGCCCGGGTTCGGTTGATCAAAGCAGCCTGCCTGCTGCATGACGTCAGCTGGCGCGCGCATCCTGATTACCGGGCCGAGGTCTGCTTTGACAACGTCACCCGTGCCAATCTGGGTGGATTGAAGCACTCGGAACGGGTGTTCATCGGGCTGGCGCTCCAACATCGGTATCGCAATAAGCGTGAGGGCAACAGGTTCACTCCGCTTTATGAACTGCTGGATGAGAAGGACCAGAAACAGGCCGAGATCCTGGGTAAGGCAATGCGGTTCGGTGCGATGCTGTGGATGCAGAGTGACGCGCCGATGGGCAAGTTGAAATTCTACCCAAAGAAACGCGAGCTCGAGTTGTTTCTACCCGCCGCAACCGAACCTTTGTTCAATGAAGTTGCAGAGTCGCGCTTGAATTCGCTGGCGAATGCACTGAAATCGGAAACGCGGGTGATCATGCAGCGCTAGGCGCTGATCAATCAGATATCCGTAGCGCCCTGTGGTTCTTCTTTTTGTTCTTCCTGATCTTCCGGCAGAATTTCTTCAGGCTGCGGCTGATCCGGCTTTTTACGGATAATGATATCGCCATTAGGCAGTATCTCGGGCGCTTCGTAGGCGCTCCAGTCCTTTACCTGTGCTGTGATTTCAGCCAGCGCTGGCCCCATTTCCTGTATGAACGACTGCATGGCGGGACCGAATTGCTCGGCCAATCCACGCAAATCCTCAAGCGCGGGTTCCATTTCCTGCCGGAGGCCTTCAAAGAACAGTTCGGCCCCTTGCTCCATCAGGGATTTCCCGTCATCCTCCTGCGCAGAGACAGGAGCAGTAGCGACGGTGAAAATGGCGGCTATCAAAGCAATGCGATGCATGGAGCAAATATAGGACAGGCTCAATGCGCTTGAAAGGTCACAAATCGATATCCAGAGTGACCGGGAAGTGATCTGACGCCGCCAGCAGCGCTTCTCGCAACTCGGGCAATGCCCAACACCCTGTGTCGTTGAATGGATGCCAGATACGCCATTTTGGTTGGCGGTCGCGCAGATCTTCGCTGATCATCACATAGTCAAGCAAGGCCTCCAGAAACCGGCCTTCTTTAGGTTTGGGAAAACGAGCCGTTGACGGAATGGATCCCGGCCGCAAGCTGTTCGCGCTGACGGCATGCGGATCATAGAGTCCGGCATCCAATAGTATCTCAACCGACGAGCGACCGAAGAGATGCTCAAACTCATCCAGCCCAGGCCCGTCGTTCAAATCACCCAGCAGGACCACCGGCTCCCCCTCGGCAACATGCGCTTTCACCCTTCGTGAAAGCCATACGGCCTGCGCAAGCTGCTTGCGTCGGTTGGCGATCGATATCCGAATAGCCTCATCGCGGTTGTCCGCCCCATGAGGGGCCTTGGATTTCAGATGTGCCCCGATCAGACGGAATTCGAAGCCTGACTTGCTTTTCACCGCCAGTTCCATAGGCGGTTTTGAAAAGCGGACAACATCCTCGGTGGCGTCGACGTCCAGATCTATTCTGAACTCGTGATCGAACCGTGGGGCTCGATTGTTAATGGTTTCCTTTGGGTCGTGGCGAACGCTCAGCTGTTCAGGATCATATAGCAGCGCAAGTTCCTGATGCGTGTCGTTGGGAAATCCCATGATCGACTGTGAGGTTCTGAGGTCGAAGGTTTCGGCAAACCCCTGAAGCGCGCGCACTGTGTTCTGACTTTTTCCGGTGTTCGGCGCTTCAACAATCAGGATTGCATCGGCATCAACCGCGCTCAGCACCTTGGCAATGGCTTCAATCTGCTGAATCTTAATGACATTGTGCCGGCCTGACCAGCTGTCATCGGCGATCAGAGTATCATTCTTATCGAACAGGTTGGCGAACCATTCGATATTGTAGGTCGCCAATCGCATTAGTTCAGACCCGGGCGCCGTTGATCTCGTCCCATGCTCGGTTGATATCAATCATCTTCTTTTCAGCCAGACGGATCGCTTCTTCGGGAACTCCACGCGCCATCATCGCGTCAGGGTGCGTGTCACGCACCAATTGTCGCCAGGTTTTACGAATCTCCGGCAATGGCGTTTCCCGGGTCACTCCAAGAACCGTGTAGGGATCATTCGGCGCATCCGGCACGAAACGCGCACGTAATGCCATGAACTGCGCTTCGTCCTGGCCGAAAATACGACTGACTTCCTCAAGGAATTCGTTTTCGTTGGGGTGGTAAAATCCATCCGCCATCGCGATGTGGAACAACCCTTCCATCAAATCGCACAACGTGGTGCTGTCTTCGGAAAACATGCGCGCGATCTTGCGGGCGTAATCCTGATAACCCGCGACATCGGTTCGGGCCATGTTGAAAACGCGTGCCGCGCCATCTTCGTCATCGCGAGCGATCTGGAATACCTCTCGAAAGGCTGTGACCTCATCGCGTGTCACCTGCCCGTCGGCCTTGGCCATTTTTGCGCCCAGCGCAATCACCGCGATTGCAAAGGCAACCGATCGTTCAGGCGGAGTGCGCAGCTTTTCAAAAACTGCGGTCAGGCTTTCGCCTTGGGCAAGCGCGCTCAGCGCATCGGATATGCGGGTCCAGATCGACATGCTTGCACCCTAGCGCGAGGAAACGTGACTGTCAGGTGCGACTAATCATTCCGTGGCAAGAATTTTCTGCATCAGAACAAGGTCCAACCAGCGATTCCATTTTCGGCCAACCTCGGGCATCCGGCCGACTTCGGTGAACCCAAGTGCTGAATGAAATGCGATTGCACCGGGGTTGTCGGATGAAACACCGGCGACCAGAACATGCACACCGTCCGCACGTGCGACGTCTTCAAGAGCAGCCATCAATGCCCGCCCCAACCCCTTACCCCGCGCAGCAGGAGACAGCTGAATGGAGTGCTCACGTGAATGTGCGTAGCCCGGGCCGCCCCGGAATGGGCCATAGGTTGCAAAACCCAGCACTTGACCGTCTGCTTCGGCCACCAGATACCGGTTTCCACGCGCTTCAACATCTGCAGCAATGCTTTCAATACTGCGTTCATCGGTGGTGAAGGTGATCAGCGTCTCGCGGATGATTGCATTTGTTATCTCAGCGATTGCCGGGGCATCCCCAACTTTGGCTGTTCGTACCATCATTCCAACACGCGCATCCCGCGCGGTGTTTCGAATTCTGCTCGCATGGCCACAGGTCCGGAATCAAACTCGACCAGTTCCAGTGGTCCCAGCAGTTTCGCCAGATCAAGCGCGTCAGGATGAAACACGACAAGGCGGCGCAACCTGCAGCCACTGGCCTGTAACATCTGCGCAGGGTGCAGATCGCCCTGCCACTGAATCAGCGCTGGAAACAGGTTATCAAATGGCAGGCGTCCCGAAGGTGGAACAGCCATACGCCACCTCAGCGCTCCGCGTTCCAGATCTATTGGCTGCCCGGCCCCTTCAGATAAAGAAACAAGGTCAGCTTCAATATCTTCCACACGGCAAATCCAGTTGGTCAGCCGTGGGGTGCCTGAAAACCGGTCCAGATCGAACCAACGGGGAAATTCTGGCGCGGGCGCATTCGGATCGACGGCAATGGCCTCAAGGTAAAGACCATCCGCCAGCCCCAACAGCCGGTTATAGGTTCCGAATCTGGCGTGCTTGCCGCCTTCCTGTAGCTTAACGCCCAACGCTTCTTCGACATGAGCGGCAGCTGCTTCAAGCGTTTCGCCCGCGACTGCCAAATGATCCAGAATCATACGCTCTCCCCTTCGGTATGACCTCAAAGAAAAAGCAGCGCGCGGGTGCACGCTGCTTTCAATGTCATCTTCGCCGAAAAATTCCGGATGGCAAGAGTGCCTTGGCGCGTTATCCGCGGGCTTCCCCAATCAGGCGCAGGATGTCCTGTGCCGCCTCGGGGATATTCGTGCCCGGCCCAAAGATCGCCTTGACGCCGTGATTATAGAGGAACTGGTAGTCCTGTTGAGGGATAACGCCACCACAGATCACGATGATATCTTCGGCTCCGGCTTTCTTCAGTTCCTCGACCAGTTGCGGTGCCAGCGTCTTGTGACCCGCTGCCTGCGAAGAGATGCCGATGACATGTACGTCGTTGTCCACAGCGTCCTGTGCCGCTTCGGCGGGTGTCTGGAACAGCGGTCCTACATCGACGTCAAAGCCGATATCAGCAAAGGCTGTTGCGATGACCTTGGCCCCCCGGTCATGACCGTCCTGTCCCATCTTGACCACCAACAGGCGGGGGCGGCGGCCTTCAGCTTCGGCGAAGTCTTCGATGGACTTCTGGATCGCGGCAAAGCCTTCATCACCTTCGTAGGCCGCGCCGTAAACACCGGCCAGGGTTTTCACCTCGGCACGGTGACGGCCGAACTCTTTTTCCATTGCCATGCTGATCTCTCCTACGGATGCGCGGGCGCGGGCGGCCTCGACCGCAGCAGCCAGCAGGTTTCCGCCCTCTTGGGCAGCCTTGGTCAAAGCGTCCAGCGCATGTTGGCAGGCAGCCTCGTCACGGGTCGCACGGATGCGTTCCAAACGCGCGACCTGCGCTTCGCGTACGGCCACGTTGTCGACGTCCAGAATGTCGATCGGGTCTTCCTGTTCCTTGCGGTACTTGTTGACGCCGACGATTACCTCTTCGCCTCGGTCGATCATCGCCTGACGACGGGCTGCGCTTTCTTCGATCCGCAGCTTGGGCATACCGCTGGCAACCGCCTTGGTCATACCGCCCATTTCCTCGACCTCTTCCATCAAGGCCCAGGCTTTCTCGATCAGCTCATTGGTCAGACTTTCGACGTAATACGAACCCGCCAGCGGATCGACCACATCGGTCACTCCGGTTTCCTCTTGCAGCACCAACTGCGTGTTCCGCGCGATGCGGGCCGAGAAATCGGTGGGCAGTGCAATTGCCTCGTCCAGAGCGTTTGTGTGCAGCGACTGGGTCCCGCCCAGAACCGCGCTCATCGCCTCATAAGCGGTGCGGATCACGTTGTTGTACGGGTCCTGTTCCTGCAAGCTGACGCCCGAGGTCTGGCAGTGAGTGCGCAGCATCTTGGACCGTTCAGATTTCGCACCAAAATCGGTCATCACTCGGTGCCAAAGCGTACGCGCAGCGCGCAGTTTGGCGATCTCCATGAAAAAGTTCATGCCGATGGCAAAGAAGAAGGACAGGCGGCCAGCGAACTTGTCCACATCCATCCCCGCCTGCGTCGCGGCACGGACATATTCGCGGCCGTCGGCCAGCGTATAGGCCAGCTCCTGCACAAGGTTCGCCCCAGCCTCTTGCATGTGATAGCCCGAGATCGAGATCGAGTTGAATTTCGGCATCTCGTTCGACGTGAATTCAATGATGTCCGAGATGATCTTCATCGAGGGTTCAGGCGGATAGATATAGGTGTTGCGCACCATGAACTCTTTCAGAATGTCATTCTGAATGGTGCCGGACAGAACCGATTTGTCATGCCCCTGCTCTTCGCCCGCTACGATGAAGCTTGCTAAAATCGGGATCACCGCGCCGTTCATGGTCATTGAGACCGAGACCTTGTCCAACGGAATGCCGTCGAACAGAATCTTCATGTCCTCGACACTGTCGATGGCCACGCCGGCTTTGCCGACATCGCCAACCACGCGCGGGTGATCACTATCATAGCCCCGGTGCGTCGCCAGATCGAAGGCCACCGAAACACCCTGCTGACCGGCGGCAAGATTGCGGCGATAGAAGGCGTTCGATTCTTCGGCGGTTGAGAAACCGGCATATTGACGAATAGTCCAGGGACGACCGGCATACATGGTTGCCTTCACCCCACGCGTAAACGGTCCGATCCCCGGCAGCGACCCCATATGCGGCAGTTCAGCCGTGTCTTCCTGCGTATACAGCGGCTTGACGTCGATGCCTTCCAGCGTCTCCTTGGTCAGGTCGTCCAACGGGCGACCGCGCAGCTCTTTCTCAGCCAGCGCCTGCCAGTCTTTCGTATCGGTCATTGCGATTTCCTTTTCTCAATTCGGTTCGCGCCAGGCCGCAGCCCGCGCGTGGTGGTGTTCGGTGGCACCCTTTCAAGGGTGGTTGAGCGCAACATTTTGATGGCTGCGCGCATTTCGCCGGTCGCATTCACCGCTGCAGGGGCTATATTCAAACGAACAGGAGGCCCCATGACACGAACGCTTGCCCTTGTTTTATCGGCACTATTCCCGCTGGCAGCCATGGCCGCCGACGGGGCTGCACCCGCTGAAGACGAATTCGTCCGCCCCGCAGGTGAGAGCGATTTGAGCGAATTTCTGTGGGTCAGTCGGCCCATCGTTGTCTTCGCCGACACGCCCGCAGACCCGCGATTCCAACAGCAGATCGACATGCTGCTTGATGGTGAAGACGCCATGCGCGACCGGGACGTCGTCGTGTTGACCGACACCGACCCATCCGCTCGTTCTCCGATCCGGTCGCAACTGCGCCCACGCGGATTCCAGATGGTGTTTGTTGACAAGGATGGTGTCGTCAAACTGCGCAAACCTTCACCTTGGAGCGTGCGCGAAATCGGCCGATCCATCGACAAAACACCATTGCGAGAACGCGAAATCCGCGAACGTCGCGAGGGTGGTTGAAACAATGGCAAAGAGGTGATGCTTGGAACAGGGATCATCTCACGCACCCCTCTAAAGTGTCAGCGTCCCGAGAACGCGGTTTCGGGGGTAACGAGCCCCAAAACCTTAACCAAAGGTAGCCGACCGTCAGAACAACGATCACCGCTGTTAGGATCGCCCACACACCATCAAGTTTCGTTGTCGCCGATAAACGGGCGAGCCACGATGCACCCAGAATGGCTATGACAACACCCGTCGCAAGTCCCATAAGTTCGGGCCAGTCGCCGTAAACCAAGCGAGTGAGCGCCGCGTAGGTTATTCCAGCAACAACACCAGAGGTTACAAGAGCCGCATTCACCGTCTCAATTGAGACGCTTTCGCACCGCAAAGGGCACTCCACATAGACGAGCATCAACCATGACAGCACAAATTGCACTGCCATCGTTAGCATGCTGATCCATATATGGTGGATGAAGCTCATGTTAGTTTGCGTCTACTCGAACTCGATGATCACATCGTCCACCGCAAGGCTGTCGCCGGGGCCAGCATTTACCTTGGCCACAACACCCTTTTTTTCGGCGCGCAGGATGTTTTCCATCTTCATCGCTTCAACGGTGCAGAGCGCCTGACCTTCCTGCACTTCCTGCCCCACTTCTACGTCGACTTTGACGATCAGTCCCGGCATCGGGCACAGCAGCATTTTCGACGTATCAGGCGGCAGCTTTTCTGGCATCAGCTTGGCCAGCTCTGCCGCGCGTGGGCGGCGGACATGCACCTTGAGATCCGCGCCACGGTTCCGAATGCGGAATCCACCGGACACTTTGCCAGCTTTTAGCACTAGCGGGCTGCCGTCGACGTCCAGGACGGCCAACTGGTCGCCGGGCGTCCAGTCGGATGCGACACGCAAGGTCGATCCATCCTCAAATTTGACAGTCGCGCCTTCTTTGTCCGCGTTGACCTGAACTGCGTATTCCTGTCCTTGCAGCGACACTACCCAGCGTTTGCCAACCTTGCGCTCGTGATTGTCCATCCGGCCCGAAACACGAGTACGACGGATTTCCGCAACCCGGTGCATGGCGGCACATGAGGCAGCAATGCGACGCAGATCGGTTTCAGACAGTTCAACGCCTTCAAAGCCGTCTGGATACTCTTCGGCGATGAAAGCCGTAGTCATATCGCCACTGATGAATTTGGGATGATCCATCACGGCCGACAGGAACGGCAGGTTGTGACCGATCCCCTCGACCTCGAAACTGTCGAGCGCGACCCGCATCGCCTCGATGGCTTGCTCACGGCTCGGTGCCCATGTGCACAGCTTGGCGATCATCGGATCGTAGTACATGCTGATCTCGCCGCCCTCGTAAACGCCGGTGTCGTTGCGCACGGCTGCGTCACCACTTGGGGCCTCACCCTGCCACTTGTCATTGACCAGCAACGGACCCGCCGCGATTTCCTGAGGCGGGCGATAGCGGGTCAGACGACCGATGGATGGCAAGAAGTTACGATACGGATCTTCCGCATACAGACGGTTTTCAATGGCCCAGCCCGTCAAGGTCACGTCGTCCTGCGTGATGGACAGCGGCTCACCCGCGGCTACACGGATCATCTGTTCAACCAGATCGACGCCTGTGATCAGTTCGGTCACCGGGTGTTCCACCTGAAGGCGGGTGTTCATTTCGAGGAAGTAGAAGTTCTTGTCGCCATCAACGATGAACTCCACCGTACCGGCGCTGGCATATCCTACGGCCTTGGCCAGCGCGACGGCCTGCTCACCCATCGCGCGGCGAGTATCCTCATCAAGGAAGGGCGACGGTGCTTCTTCCACAACCTTCTGGTTGCGGCGCTGGATCGAACACTCACGCTCACCCAGGTAGATGCCGTTGCCGTGACTGTCGCAAAGTACCTGAATCTCGATATGGCGCGGTTGGGTCACGAATTTCTCGATGAAAATCCGATCATCGCCAAAGGAATTCGCGGCCTCGTTCTTGGATGACTGGAAACCTTCGCGTGCCTCTTCATCATTCCACGCGATCCGCATGCCCTTGCCCCCGCCACCGGCACTGGCCTTGATCATCACCGGGTAACCGATCTGCTGGCTGATTTTGACGGCCTCATCCGCGTCTTCAATCAAACCCATATAACCAGGCACGGTGGAAACGTTGGCATCCTGCGCGATCTTCTTGGATGTGATCTTGTCGCCCATCGCCTCGATGGCGCCTTTCGGTGGGCCGACAAAAGCGACGCCCTCGGCCTCAAGCGCCTCGGCAAACTTGGCGTTTTCTGACAGGAAGCCATAGCCTGGGTGAACAGCCTGTGCACCGCTTTGACGAATGGCATCCATCACCTTGTCTATGACGATATAGGACTGGTTGGCCGGGGGTGGGCCGATATGCACGGCCTCGTCCGCCATTTCCACATGCAACGCCTGTTTGTCCGCATCCGAATAGATGGCAACCGTGCCGATTCCCATCTTGCGCGCGGTTTTAATGACCCGGCAGGCGATCTCGCCCCGGTTGGCGATCAGAATCTTGTTGAACATGGAACGTCCTTTGTCTTGGTGTTCTGGGAACGCAAAAACGCCGCTGCAGGGCGAAAGCCCCACAACGGCGTGATGCGTGATGGCGGTCGGGGCAACGGATGCCCCGCAATGTTCTTGTTAGCTGCAGTTCTTCTGTGTCTTGCAGTAGAGCACGTTTCCTGCGGCCCCGACTGCGGCTCCGAATATCGGATCTGCGTTGAGGACGGCCGCACCGACCGCACCGGCGCCGCCACCAAGCAGCGCTTGCTCGCCGGTTGTGTCTCCGCAGGCCGAAACGCCCGCACAGGCGGCCAGTACAAGGATAAGTCGTGAGATTCGCATGATATCTGCCCCTTAAGATTTTTTGTCGCGATCGGGTGCAGATGCCGGAATAACCCGCTGTTATTCAATATCAGATCCGAAGATCCCGACTTTTGCGCAGATATTTGCTGCTTTAAGACTGATATACGCGCAAAGAAAAACGCGGACAGGACTATGTGGGGAACACAAGCCTGCCCGCGGAAGGAAGGGGTACGGAATAGTAGGTGCATGTGCGGCGCAGGCAAAGTAGAGCCGCACGGCCCGCTCACCTTGCATGGCACAATTCCACCCGCCAACCGGTCATTGTTTCCATTTGAATTTCCGGCTGGTTTCTGCCCATCCGCAGAATTTCCGCGCAGAAATGCGCCGACAGCGGCCTTAGTCGTAAAGGGAAAATGCGCCACATCACCCAGATAAATAGCGCCTTTTTGTCCCTGAATACTGGACGTTGCGATATGTGCCGCCGTCTGGACCAACTTCAGCCAACCCCGTCAAAGATATCGGGAAAGGACTGCCGTGCTGCATCCAGATCAATGACCAGAAGTGCGTCATAACTTTCAGGATCAAACGGGTCTTCTGCCGCGATAACCTCACGCCCGAAAAGCCAGCTCAGACGACCGGCATCCAGATTGCCACGCTCAAATGGCTGATCACCAAAATGCTCCCACAGCGCTTCCATAAAAGCTGTATCCGCGCGCCGATCTGCCGGTTTGCGATCCCGGAACCGTTCACGTTGGGTTATTGGCGTCACGCCCTTCGGATTGGCGCGCCGGATTGTGAACTGAAAATCAGTGCCGGCTAAACGACCGGGAAATCCGCGATGTTTCAGCATACCTGCACCTCGCCGGTCAAACTGTTAGAATAAAAAAGAAAAAGGCTTCCGTTCCGGAACGGGTTCTTCATGCGCACCTCCAAAGCCGCATCGTTTCGCTGAAACGCGCCAACAACATGAGATGGTCCCCTCATGGTCAGAGCCCCTCCCAGATACACTGGGATTGTTCCAGCCGATAGGCTTCGAAAAACTGCGTGGCATCGGGCGAGGCATTGCCGAATTCGATCGCGCGGTCGGAGAAAGAGATGACCACAAGCGCTGGCTCCAACTGGTGCTTATTTACGTAAGGGACAGCCAGAGTTTCACACAGATGCGCCATGTCCGTCGAAGCCACGTCATAGCCGATCCGCCCTACAGTCGAGCCGATCTTTGGAGCGATGAAACGGAAGCGCAACCACAGCTCGCCCGGATTGTTATCGAGCAGCACATCGCTCAGTTCGACAGGCTGGCCTGAGGGAACGGGCAAAAGGGCATCGGTTAGCCCGGCAGTGGGTGCCATCAGGGCAAGAGCCAGAACAAGAGCACGGCCCCGGCCCTGCCAATGGCAGGCTCCTCCTTCCGGGGCCGCGTGCGCAGCACCTGTGGTGTGCACGATTCTATGTCTGGCAGAGCAATTCATGGCGCCGATTCGTCGCTAGTGTCAAATTGCGAGGGTGAAGTGATCTCGATCAGCTCCATATCGTCCGAATGTCGCACTTCGCGATGCACGATCCCGGGTGGTTGCAGAATGCAGGACCCTTCTCGCAAAAGATGCTCGCCCTGCCCTTCGTATTCGAAGACAACCCAGCCCTTGGTGACATAAACCATCTGAAAATCCAGTTCATGCGAATGCCAGGCGCCCGGGCTTTCCATCCCGGGAACGGCCCGGATCACATGAGCCCCGAACTTACCCTGTGTCGCCTCTTTGATCCCGAGGTCCCGGTATTCAAAAAAGGCGCGCAATCCCTCGCCGAAAAACGGGGACGTGTCGGCGTGGGATACGTTAAAGGCTTGGTTTTTCCAGATTTGAGACATCCGTCACCAATGGCTGTTGATCAGGCTTTCAGTTGGACTGCGTACATCACAAAGGAATGTTGTCGTGTTTTTTCCAGGGGTTCTTCAGCTGCTTGTTCCGCAGGCTGGCAAAGGCCTTGGAAACACGGCGGCGGGTTGATTGTGGCATGATCACCTCGTCGATAAAGCCACGCTCGGCCGCAACGAAAGGATTGGCGAACCGGTCTTCGTAGTCCTGCGTGTGCTGCGCGATCTTCTCAGCATCTCCCAGATCGGCACGGTGGATAATCTCGGTCGCGCCTTTTGCACCCATCACCGCGATCTCGGCCGTGGGCCACGCATAGTTGAAGTCTCCGCGCAGGTGCTTGGAGGCCATAACGTCATACGCACCGCCATAAGCCTTACGGGTGATCACGGTGACCTTTGGAACCGTGGCTTCGCCATAGGCAAACAGCAGCTTGGCACCGTGTTTGATGACACCGCCATATTCCTGCGAGGTTCCCGGCAGGAAGCCCGGCACATCTACAAAGGTCAGGATCGGGATTTCAAAGCAGTCACAGAAGCGTACAAACCGCGCCGCCTTGCGGCTGCTGTCGATATCCAGACAGCCCGCCAGAACCATAGGCTGGTTTGCTACGACACCTACAGTCTGCCCCTCGAGCCGGATGAAACCAGTGATGATATTCTTGGCGTAATCTTCCTGAATCTCATAGAAATCGCCCTCATCCGCCACTTTGGTGATGAGTTCTTTCATGTCGTAGGGCGTGTTCGGATTTTCCGGGATCAACGTATCCAGCGAAGTTTCAATCCGGTCGGGCTCATCAAAGAATGGGCGAACGGGTGGTTTTTCGCGGTTGTTGAGCGGCAGGAAGTCGACGAGGCGACGAACCTCGGCCAGTGCCTCGACATCGTTTTCAAAAGCACCGTCTGCGACGGACGATTTCTTGGTGTGGGTCGATGCGCCGCCGAGCTCCTCTGCAGTGACGACCTCATTCGTGACGGTTTTCACAACGTCGGGACCAGTCACGAACATATAAGAGGTGTCTTTAACCATAAAGATGAAGTCGGTCATCGCAGGGCTGTAGACCGCACCACCGGCACAGGGGCCCATGATGACGCTGATCTGCGGCACAACGCCCGAGGCCATGATGTTGCGCTGGAACACCTCGGCATAACCCGCGAGCGAGGCCACGCCTTCCTGGATTCGCGCACCACCCGAGTCGTTGATGCCGATCACCGGCGCGCCATTCTGCATCGCCATATCCATGATCTTGCAGATTTTCTGGGCGTGCGTTTCAGACAGCGATCCACCGAAGACGGTGAAATCCTGCGAAAAGACATAGACCATACGGCCGTTGATCGTGCCCCAGCCGGTCACAACGCCATCACCCGCAGGCTTTTGATTTTCCATTCCGAAATCGGTACAGCGGTGACTGACGAACATATCGAATTCTTCGAAACTGCCTTCGTCCACCAACAGCTCGATCCGCTCACGCGCGGTCAGTTTCCCGCGGGCATGCTGCGCATCGATACGCTTTTGCCCACCACCCAGTCGCGCGGCTTCGCGACGATCTTCGAGCTCGGAAAGGATGTCCTTCATCACGTTGTCCCCTGTGAAATTTTCCGGGACAATATAGGTTGCTGAAGGTGACCCAAAGGCTTTTTCCGCAAATTTGCAAAATTTTGGAAACCAGCCACGTGACAACTGCAAATTTGTTAATTAACGAATTAAGCCATCAATCTGATAGTAATTCCGAAATACAGGCTCTAAGTGTGAACCATGCAGTTCAGTTCGCGCTCGATCGGGCACACTCCACCAACGCTTGCCACGCTGGTCCTGTTGTCAGGATTGTCAGCGCTGAGCATGAATTTGTACCTGCCCAGCCTACCCTTCATGGCTGTCTATTTCGACACCGACTACAAGGTGATGCAGCTTTCGATCGCACTGTATTTACTTGTAAATGCGCTCATGCAGATCCTGATCGGCCCCATCGCGGACAAAGCCGGTCGCCGACCGGTGCTACTGTGGGGTCTTGGGCTCTTTCTGCTGGCGACGCTTGGTTGCATCTATGCCCCGAACGTCGAACTCTTTCTGTTTTTTAGAATGAGCCAGGCTGTCATCGTTGTTGGCCTTGTCCTGAGTCGGGCCGCGGTTCGCGACATGTTCGAACAGGATCAGGCGGCATCAATGATTGGCTATGTGACAATGGGCATGGCGGTTGTTCCGATGATAGGGCCAGCCATTGGCGGGGTGCTGGAAGAAAGCTTCGGATGGAAGGCTAATTTCTGGCTGCCATTCGGATTGGCCGTTTTGGCATTGGCGCTGACCTATATGGATTTCGGTGAGACGTCGGCCAAAAGCGGCAAGACATTGATGCAGCAGTTTCGGGAGTATCCCGAATTGCTGACCTCACCCCGGTTCTGGGGCTATTCGCTGTCCTCGGCTTTGTCCTCGGGCGCTTTCTTCGCCTATCTGGGTGGCGCACCCTTCATTGGAACCGAAGTGTTCGGACTGACGGCCGCCGAAGTGGGCATCTATTTTGGCGCTCCCGCTGTAGGGTACTTCTTTGGCAACTTCATAAGTGGGCGTTATTCGGTTCGCTTTGGCGTCAACAGAATGGTCCTGTGGGGATGCTGGTTGAATGCAATTGGCGTCGCGCTATCCGCTGCCCTGTTTCTTGTGGGTATGGGAACTGCATTCAGCTTTTTTGGCTTCATGACCTTTGTGGGCCTCGGAAACGGTATGTCCATCCCCAACGCAACTGCTGGTTCCTTATCCGTGCGCCCGCATCTTGCCGCCACGGCGTCAGGATTAAGCGGTGCAATCATGCTGGGTGGCGGCGCGGCTTTGAGCGCACTTGCCGGAGCTTTACTGACCCGTGAAACCGGCGCAATGCCCTTGCTATGGCTGATGCTCGCGACCTCGATCCTGGCCATTATTGCCATCAGCAGTGTCATTTGGCGTGAACGGCAACTGGGACTTTAGGTCGCTTGCACTGATAGGTTTGCAAAGTTAGCCTGCAGCTTCAGGAAAGCTGCAAAGATTCATCATGGCCACCCAAAAACTTTATGCCGGTGCAAAACTGCGCGAAATGCGTACACGGCTGTCGCTGACCCAAAAGGAATTCGCTGCCAAGCTTGGCGTTTCGCTTCCTTATCTCAATCAGATGGAGAACAATAATCGTCCGATTTCGACGACGGTTGTTTTGGCTCTGGCGCAAGAATTCGGGATGGATGTGACCGAGCTGAGCACAGGCGACAGTGAAAGGTTGGTCTCGGACATGCGCGAAGCACTGGCCGATCCGGTCTTTGCAGATTCGATGCCCCCTTTGGCTGATCTGCGTCTGACCGCATCAAACGCACCCGCCTTGGCACGAGCGTTCATCGATCTGCACAAGACCTATCGCCAAACTCATGAGAGGTTGGCGTCGCTTGATGAGGCACTCGGACGCGAAGACGCACGCACGCAGGCAAGCCCTTGGGAAGAAGTGCGCGACTTCTTCCACTATTGCGACAACTACATCGACGCGGTCGACCGCGCTGCTGAAAGGTTTGCCGAACGTGCGGAAGATCCTGGCGGCATTCGTCAGGCGGCCATCAACAGCCTTTCTGAAAGGGGCATTCAGGTCCGTTTTGCTGACATCGAAGACATGCGCAACTATGATTCCGACACCAGAACGTTGCGCCTGTCCTCACGTGCCGCGCCACAGACTCAGGTGTTTCAGCTGCTTCTGCAAGTGGCCCTGATCAGTCAGGACAAGCTGCTGGAAGCAACACTGGATTTCGCACGCTTTCAAAGCGAAGAGGCCCGTTCAATCGCCAAGATCGGCCTTGCGAACTATTTCGCGGGCGCGTCGCTGATGCCCTACGGGGCATTTCTGGCTGCCGCGCAGGAAGATCGCCACGATCTGGAATTGCTCAGCAACCGGTTCGGCGCATCAATTGAACAGGTCGCCCACCGCTTGTCGACACTGCAACGGCCCGGCGCCAAGGGCATTCCGTTCTTCTTTGTCCGGGTGGACCAAGCCGGAACCATCACCAAACGCCATTCTGCCACACGCCTGCAATTTGCGCGCTTTGGAGGGGCATGTCCTTTGTGGAACGTTCACCGCGCCTTTGAAACGCCCGGCCATTTTCTGCTGCAACTGGCGGAAACCCCGGATGGAGTAAGATACATCTCGCTGGCGCGGGATGTTTCCAAATCGGGGGGGTCTTTCGGCGCACCCGTACGCCGATACGCCATCGCATTGGGGTGTGAAGTCCGCCATGCCGAGGCTTTGGTCTATGCCGACAACCTCGACATCAATAATGCAAGCGCATACGAGCCTATTGGGATTTCCTGCAGAATTTGCGAGCGCCAGACCTGCCATCAAAGGTCTGTTCCACCGCTGGAGCGTCGCCTGACAATCGATGCTCATACCCGCGGCACGCTGCCCTATGAGGTGACCTAAGCGCTACAATACGTGGCGGGAGCGCTGCCCCCGCCCGTGTTTGTCGATCAGGATTTGGACAGGATCGCCCAAATCTCATCCTTGAGTGCTGCCCGTTTTTTGCGCAGCTCCACCTCAGCCAACTCTTCCATCGGTTCGATATTGGTTTCAGCCCGATGTACGGTTCGATTGATCTCGTGATATTCGTCAGACAGTCGGGCGAAATGGGCATCCGATTGCTTGAGCTGGCTCATCAACTCGACCTTGTCGGGAAACTCTTCGGCCAGTTCATGCGGGGTGTGAGACATTGCTGTTCGCTCCTTGATCTATCGTTACAAACTATTGGTAAAGGTGATCGTTCCATACCTCTTTGACCCGGATCAAATTTTGCCGGATTTCATTCAATATTCAACGCTTTGCCGGTCGCCATCCAGCAGATCGGGCTTCTGATGCCGAGCAAAACCATCGCTCACCCTTGCGGTGGCTGATTTTTGTCTTCGCATAGTATTTCTGTCCGGGGACATGGTAGATGCGTTCGCCGCTGGACGAGATGTTTCCTTTGATCTGACAGGGCTGTGAGTTCTGGTTGCGCCCTGATGCCCGGTGGACCCAAGGCACCTGCACCTGCCCCGCATGCAACCCCTGTTTTGAGGCGATCGCTTTGGTTTCGGCGGCAACATAATCGTTGGAGTACTTGCGATAGGCAAACGCGAGGCCCTCAAGAACCAATACCTGCGCGACATCTGTACCGCGCACGTTGCAACGCGCGACGACCCGATCGTATCGATCACGGTCACGTGGTACGCAAGCCGTGGTCTTTCCCTCAAAACGCTTTTTAACCTGTTGGGTAGCCCAAGCCCCGCAAGACCAGTTTTGGCCCTGCGCATCCTTGCAGGACTGATCCAGTTCCGGAGCGTCGATCCCATGCAGACGAACGCGGACGCCTCCCACATCCCATGTGTCGGCATCGACGACATGAACACGCCCTTCGATCCGATCCGCTGAATAGGCTGCGACCGGGAAAGCCAGAACAAATGCTAAACAAATCCTTAACATACCCCCGATATGCACCCGACCATGGGTGCTTTCAACGGGGGCTGTTAAGAAAGGTTAACGCTGTGCCACTGCCCAATTAGGATTGATCCAAGGCCGGTCATTTGCCTTGGGCAATGGATCCTTGCCCAGCAAATGATCCGAGACCTTCTCACCCACCATTATAGATGGCGCATTGAGGTTTCCGTTGGTGATCTGCGGGAAGACCGAGCTGTCGGCAACGCGCAGCCCATCTACGCCGATCACACGACCTTCGGGATCTACAACCGCGTTCTTGTCATCAGCACGTCCCATCCGGCAGGTCCCACAAGGGTGATAGGCGCTTTCAGCATGTTCCGCGATAAAGCTGTTCAACTCTTCATCTGTCTGCACGCCCGCCCCCGGCTGGATTTCCTTTCCGGCATAGGGCTTGAACGCGTCCTGCCCAAAGATCTCACGGGTCAGGCGAATGCAGGTGCGGAAATCTTCCCAGTCCTCTTCATGGCTCATATAGTTGAACCGGATGACCGGCGCGTCTTCGGCATTGGCCGAACGCAATGTGACCGCGCCACGCGACGGCGACCGCATCGGCCCCACATGCGCCTGGAAACCATGCCCTTCAGCTGCTGCCTGACCATCGTAACGCACAGCGATTGGCAAGAAATGGTACTGAATATCAGGATATTCCACGCCGGGCTTCGAGCGAATGAACGCCGCGCTTTCAAATTGGTTCGATGCACCCAGGCCGGTTTTGGTAAACAGCCACTGCGCCCCGATCAGACCTTTGCTGATCAGATTCCAGTGCTTGTAGAGCGTGATGGGCTGCAGTGATGCTTGCTGAATATACAGCTCCAAATGGTCCTGAAGGTTCGCACCAACACCCGGACGGTCAGCAACAACCTCGATCCCGTGCTCAACCAAATGCGCTGCGGGACCAATGCCCGATAACATCAGCAACTTGGGAGAGTTGATGGAGGACGCGGCCAGAACCACCTCGCGCCGTGCGCGGATGATTTCTTTCTTACCGCCTCGGACAAGTTCGACCCCGGTTGCGCGACCGTTTTCCATAACAACGCGCGAGGCCAGACCACGCACGACATCACAGTTTTCTCGTTTGAGGGCGGGTTTCAGATAGGCATTTGCCGCCGACCAGCGCCGTCCTTTCCAGACGGTCTGCTCCATCGGGCCAAAGCCTTCCTGCTTTTCACCGTTATAGTCACCGGTGACTTCGTAACCCGCCTGTTGACCCGCATCGACGAAGGCCTGGAACAGCGGATTCGCGCGCGGCCCACGCGAGACATGCAACGGGCCATCGGTTCCACGCCAGGTCGGATCTCCGCCATGGCCACCGTCATGCCATGTCTCCATGCGTTTATAATACGGAAGCACATCAGCATAGGACCAGCCATCTGCCCCCATCTCAGCCCAAGTATCGAAATCGCGCGCATGGCCACGCACATAGACCATGCCGTTGATCGAAGATGACCCACCGATCACCTTGCCACGCGGGCAGGCCAGTCTGCGGTTGTTCAGATGCGGTTCCGGCTCGGACTGATAACCCCAGTCATAGCGCGACATGTTCATCGGGTAGCTGAGCGCCGCCGGCATCTGGATGAACGGACCGGCATCTGTGCCGCCATGCTCGATCACCAGAACCGAGGCCCCTGCCTCACTCAGGCGATAAGCCATCGCACAGCCCGCGGATCCTGCGCCAACGATGACGAAATCTGCTTCCATATTCACGACTCCTTGTCCCGCCGGCCCTGATCAGAAGGTGTTCGGCGGGGGTATTTTCAAAACGGTGAAGAGGTCATTCCCCGCGCGGGAAGCGCGCGTTTTCCTCTACGACATTCAGATCCATGTGGTTGCGCATGTAGCGTTCGGACGCCTTCTGCAGCGGCTGATAATCCCACGGGTAGTATCCGCCCTGACGCAGTGCCTCGTACACGACCCAGCGGCGCGCTTGACTGGCGCGCACATCGGCATCGAACTGGTCCAGATCCCAGCGCGCTTCGGACTTTGCCTTCAGAGTTTCCAGCGTGCCTGCATGTTCAGGGGCGTCCGCAAGATTGTTCAATTCGTGAGGGTCGGCCTCAAGATCATACAATTGGTCCGGGTCCAGCGCGCACCGGTTGTATTTCCATTTGCCATAACGCAGCGAAACCAGAGGTGCATACGACGCCTCGGCCGCATATTCCATCTTCACCGGCGCCGTGCGTTCGGTGCCATTGGCAAGCGGCACGAGGTCTTCACCATCTGTCCACGGCGCAATCTCTGCCATGTCAACGCCGGCCAGCGCCCCGAGAGTCGGCGTGACGTCGATTGTCGAGACCGGCGTATCGATACGACCTGCAAGCATATCTGGTGCAGAAATCATCAGCGGCACACGGGCCGAACCCTCATAGAAGTTCATTTTGAACCACAATCCCCGCTCGCCCAGCATATCGCCGTGATCCGAGACGAACATGATGATGGCTTCCTGACGGGTGGTTTCCAGCACCTCTAAGATCTCACCGATCTTGTCGTCCAGATATGAGATATTGGCAAAATAGGCTTGTCGCGACTTGCGGATATCTTCTTCGGTGATGTCGAAGCTGCGCCAGTCATTGGCGTCAAAGATGCGCTTGGAATGCGGATCCTGATTGTCATAGCCGAGATCAGCGACCTCAGGCTGCAAATGCTCGCAATCTTCGTAGAGATCCCAGTATTTGCGGCGCGCTACATATGGGTCATGTGGATGAGTGAAACTTACGGTGACGCACCATGGGCGGTCATCCTTGCCACGGGCCAGATCATATAACTTGGCCTTGGCGTTATATGCGACCTCGTCGTCGTACTCCATCTGGTTCGAGATTTCAGCCACACCCGCGCCCGTCACCGAACCCATATTGTGATACCACCAGTCGATCCGCTCGCCGGGTTTGCGATAATCCGGGGTCCAGCCGAAATCTGCTGGATAGATGTCGGTCGTCAGACGATCCTCGAACCCGTGCAACTGATCGGGACCCACGAAGTGCATCTTGCCGGACAGGCAGGTGTAATATCCCGCGCGACGCAAATGGTGTGCATAGGTCGGAATGTCGCTGCGAAACTCGGCGGCGTTGTCATAAACGCCTGTACGGGATGGAAGCTGACCGGACATAAAGCTGGCCCGCCCCGGCGCGCACAGCGGCGAAGCCGTGTAGGCATTGACAAACCGGGTCGATTTGCTGGCCAGTTTCTTCAGGTTCGGAGCATGAAGCCAGTCTGCGGGACCATCGGGAAAGAGGGTTCCGTTAAGCTGATCCACCATCAGGATCAGAATGTTGGGTTTTGTCATTTTTCAGCCTCAAGCAGGGTATTCAGAACACGCATTGCATGGTTGACGGCCAGTTGCGGTTCTTCAGGTGCGCTGAGTGCAGCGCGGATATAAAGCCCATCGATCAGGGCAATCATGTTTTCAGCTGCTTCGACCGGATCGTTCATGACCGGGCGCAGGGCATCGGTCAGATTCGACCGGATACGTGCCTGATAGATCTGCCACAGGCGCAACGCATCATCATTGGTCTGCGCCAGTACATAAAAGGTCATCCAGGCGGCGATGACGTCGGGCGTAAAGCAAGAAGGTGCAAAACACGCCCGGATGATGGCATGTGCTCGTTCTTTCGGGTCGGCTGCTTTGAGCTCGTTCCGGGCTTCTGCTCCGAAATCCGATAGAATACGGCGCATTGCCGCCAGAAAGATCTGATCTTTACCGCCAAAATAGTGATGCGCCAGCGCACTGGACATCCCTGCGCGTTTGGCAATCTGGCTGACGGTTACATCAAGGGATTTTTTCGAGCCAAGTTCAGCGATCGTCGCTTTGACAATCGCATCACGCCGGATCGGCTCCATTCCGAGTTTTGGCATCGCTGCCCCCCTCAACACAACCTGATGGGAAAACGCTAAGGGGTTTTTATTGACTCGTCAATCAATAACGCACATCTGGCTACGCTCGCCTGTATCTAAAGCTTGGGCGCAATACTCGGAGGCGTCAAGTTTCCTCGCTTTAGGACTGCCTCACGCCAAGTGATGAATGTCACCGCCGCAAGGATCAAAGTCCCACCCGCGACCACCCACAGGTCAATGCCTTCATGGAAGACAAAGGCGCCCAGCAAAGTGGCCCAGATCAGTTGAAGAAAGGTAACCGGCTGCGTCACGGCCACCGGAGCAGCCTGCAACGCAAGCGTCATGAAATAGTGCCCTGCGGTGGCAAAGCTGGCGATGAGAAAGAGCACGCCGATATCGCGTAGGCTGGGCGGGGTCCAAACTGCGATCGCGAAAGGGATCAGGAAAATGGTTGTCCAGATAGACAGATGGGCCACCACCACGGATGGACGAACATCCTGTACCATCGCCTTGGCGAGCAGATAAGAGCCACCAAGCATCAAAGATGTGCCAAGCATGGCCAGATGTCCGGTCGATACCTCCCGAAAGCCCGGACGGAGGATGATCGCGGCTCCGATCAGAGCCACCAGTACCGCCGCGATCCGGCGAAACGCCATTTTCTCACCCAGAAAAAGTGCAGCGCCAAGCGTGACATAAACTGGAGTGAGATAGTTCATGGCTGTCACTTCAGCCAGTGGGATTTGCGTCATCGCATAGAACCACAGCATGACACCGACCGCGTGAATTATCCCACGTACACCAAACAGCGTTAGGTGCCGGTGCGTCAGATGGGTTGTCATGATTGCGCGCATTGCAGGCAACAGAAACACAAGCCCCAGAACATAGCGAAGAAAGGCTGCCTGAATAGGGTCCATCGATGTACCCAGAGACTTGACCAACGCCGTCATCGCCACAAAGGACAGCCCGGCGGAGAACATCCAGAACATGCCGGCAAGCGGGCGGGATTGAATGGCAACCGTTGTCATGGAAACGGTTGAACACCGAAACCCGACGAGGAACAACCCTTCACATCGCAACAAGTTTGTAGGCAATGCCCAGCATGACGATCCCGATGATCATATCCAGCACTTGCCACGCGCGCGGGCGGGCAAAGACAGGGGACAGAATTCCCGCCCCATACCCAAGCGAAAAGAAGAACACAAAGCTGGAGAACATAGCCCCAAGGGCAAAACCCATCCGATCATCATATTGTGCCGAGATCGAACCGATGAGAACGACGGTATCAAGATAGACATGCGGGTTAAGCCAGGTGAAGGCCAGCACCGTGAGCAGAGCAGTGCGCAGGCTGGTGCGTTGGCTCTCACCAACGTCCATGACTGCCCCACCCCGCCAGGCAGATTGCAGGCTACGCAGCCCATACCATGTCAGGAATATCGCGCCCCCATAGCGCATGACAGTTTCAAACCATGGGGCCGCCTCGGCCAGCGTTCCAAACCCGGCTACGCCCGCACCGATCAGAATGGCGTCTGAAACTGCGCAGGTCAGGCAAAGTGCAAACACATGCTCGCGCCGCAATCCTTGCCGCAGGACAAAGGCATTTTGTGCGCCGATAGCGAGGATAAGGCTAAAACCAAGGGCAAAACCGGCAATCATGGATGCGGACATGAGGACTCCTGTTCATTGCCAGTTTGACTAGACGCCTCGGATAGCTTTATCAAATTAAAGAAACTGAAGCCTATTAAGTTTTACTAATGCAACTGGATCCACATCATCTGTCCGCTCTTTCTGCGATCCTGCGACATGGCAGCTTTGAAATTGCAGCTGCCGAACTTTCGGTGACACCATCGGCAATTTCACAGCGTATCAAGGCGCTTGAGGATCGGGTGGGTGTGGCGCTGGTCCAGCGCGGCGTGCCCTGTACAGGTACGCCCGCAG
Source organism: Ruegeria sp. CE12 (assembly GCF_056537525.1). Classification (NCBI taxonomy): domain Bacteria; kingdom Pseudomonadati; phylum Pseudomonadota; class Alphaproteobacteria; order Rhodobacterales; family Roseobacteraceae; genus Ruegeria; species Ruegeria sp. CE12. The sequence goes on from NZ_JBQFRS010000001.1 coordinate 598,159, forward strand.
GATTGCGGATTGCCCGACACGCTGAAGACATCGGACTGCTTGAGGCACAACTGGGTCAGGAACTGGCAATCGACCGGGCGACAGGGCCCGCCAGAGTTAAAATTGCTGTTCCTGCAGACAGCCTTGCGACATGGTTCATTGATGCCATGGCACAGGTTGACGACACGTTGTTCGACCTCGTCGTCGATGATCAGGATCATTCAGCGGAATGGCTGCGTCGTGGAGAAGTCAGCGCAGCAATCACCGTCGGCGGTCAATCCGTCACCGGGTGCGATGCCACAGCGTTGGGTACGTTGCGCTATCTGGCCACTGCAAGCCCCGGCTACATGCACAAATGGTTCGCCGACGGTGTCAATCACACTTCACTCGCACGCGCACCGTGTCTGACCTTCAACCAAAAGGACAATCTGCAGCGCTCGTGGATCGCGACACAGACAAGTCAACGCATATCGCCTCCTTCGCATTTCCTGCCGTCTACACAAGGGTTTGTCGAAGCCGCCGCCGCGGGGTTGGGTTGGGGTATGAACCCCGAAGTTCTCGCGCAGCCATTTATCGATGATGATCGATTGTGTGAGGTCGTGCCCAACTCGCATCTGGACGTGGCATTGACCTGGCAGGTCGGGCGTATTCTGGCCCCTGCCCTTGCGCCATTGACGCGCGCAGTCAAGGATGCAGCAACACAGGCCTTGATCCAGGCGTAAATCCACCCGATAAGGCATAAACCATTGGAGAATTAACATGTTTTCCCGCGACAGCCTCAGCTACGACCCGCTCCCCCTGCCCGATCGCAGCGACCTGACAGATGAACAGATGGCCGCAGCCGCTCAGGAATTCTATGAGGTCATGCGTAAGCGTCATACGGTACGGGACTATTGTGACCGACCAGTGTCGCGAGAAGTCATTGAAAGCTGCATCCGCACGGCGGGAACCGCGCCGTCCGGGGCAAACCACCAGCCCTGGCACTTTGTCGCGATTTCGGATCAGGCGCTGAAGCAACGCATTCGCGAAGAGGCCGAAGAAGAAGAACGTCGGTTCTATGCAGGTGGCGCTGGTGATGAGTGGATCAAGGCGCTGGAGCCAATTGGAACCAATGAGGTTAAAGAACATCTGACCGTGGCGCCCTGGCTGATCGTGGTCTTCGCACAGCGCTGGGGACAGTTCGAAGACGGTACACGTTACAAGAACTACTATGTACCCGAGAGCGTGAACATCGCCACCGGCTTTCTGCTTGCAGCGTTGCACCACGCAGGCCTTAGCACGCTGACACATACGCCCAATCCGATGCGCTTTCTGAACGATGCGCTGGATCGCCCGGCTTCGGAAAAACCGACGATGATCATAGCGGTCGGGCACCCGTCAGACGATGCAACCGTGCCCTCCGTTGCAAAGCTGAAGAAACCGCTTGACGAGGTTTCATCCTTCTACTGATCACACGTGTGCACCCGCCAATTCGGCTCGAAACTTGTCGAAACTTAAAATTCGAATATATTTATACACCTGTAGTAACTTGTACGCTGGTATAGGTGGGCGCGCGAATGGCCACCGATTATGTGGTTGCAGCATATTATCTCGGGAACACCGGCAGCGACGGTGGCAAAGCGGGTGAGCCCGCTATTGCGACCGTTGTGACTCTGACCGACGAGAACATGGATGACACAATCGCCGAAGGTGAAGACACGATCGACGGCTTCACCATCTCAGCCCTAAAGGACCAATCCACCATTGAGTTGGAAAATGGACTGACCGTAACGGGCTGGTACATCGAACACGAGGACGCCTCGGGTGACAAAGAGATTTACTTTGTCCCGACAGATGGAACTGTTCCGTCTGACAGCGTGCTCGCAGAAGACTCCGAGCAAAATGGTGATCAGGAGGGTGATCCAGGTGACCTGACACCTATCCCTCCACCGCCCTGCTTTGCAGCTGGGACAAGAATTACAACTGAAACCGGATCTTTACCCATCGAGTCTCTTGGAGTGGGAGATCGTGTCCAGACCAGAGATCACGGTGTTCAGAAAATCCGTTGGATCGGACGTGCTACGTTGGATCGCAAAATGCTGAGTAAGGCGAGTTTCACACGGCCGATACGAATTAAGCGGGGCGCATTGGGTCGGAATTTACCCAAACGGGATCTCTATCTTTCGCCTATGCACCGCGTGCTTTCATTTGGTCCCCAAATCAACCTGCTTTTCGCCGAAAACGAGGCCTTTGCTGCAGCAAAGTTCCTGACACCTCTTGAGGGGGTATCTCAACAAACCCCTGAAAGCGTGGCTTATTATCATCTGCTTTTTGACCGCCACGAAGTCATCCAATCAGAAGGCGTCTGGACCGAAAGCCTGTATCTGGGTGAAAACAGTGCGGGTGGTTTCGATCAGGACCAGTTGCAGGAACTATGCTGCCTCTTCCCTGAGCTCATTGATGACATCACGTCCCACTCGATGGTTCTGGCCAGAAGAGATCTCAGGAAATTCGAGATGCACGCAGCACTCTGAGATGACCGACCGGCTTGAGCGCACTATGTGCCAACAACGCTTATTCAGCTGCACCGGTCTGTTGCTCTGCTAATCGGTTCGTTGGCAAGACCACGCGATAGCAGGCATATGCGGCCCATAAACTGCAGATAACGATGAACACGATCGCCAGTGCGACTTCGTGCATATGGGCTACGGCCGCTAAAGCGGCAGAGATTATGACAGCAGATAGTCTGCAGATGCTTTTGATCGCTGCAGACCCATTGACGCGTTGTTCCTTTGGTGCGACGTCCAAGAAATAAAGCTTCCTTGCGCTGCTAATACCCGTCACCGCCACCGTCACGATGAACAAGGCCACCGCGTGCAAGTGTATATCGTGATCAATGCCGATGTAGTGGACAGAAACCAGTACCGCTCCGGTCGCGGCCACCATCAATGTTCCGGTGACCATTACCGCGCGATGCGACTTCATGTTTATGAATTGCCACAATGGCGCAGAGATCAGATACCCCGATGCCGATGAAATGATCAGGGCGGTTAAACCCTTGGCAGTCGCATGATGCGCCTCGGCCGCAATCAACGCAAAAAATGGCACGGCCAACGCAACCACAACCAACGGCAGCCGCATCACCAGATATTGCCGGAACCAGGCCTGATCAAACATTGCACGAATGTCGCCGATGTACTGACCTGCCGACCGGTGTTGCGGGCGTTCGGCCTGCATCCCGGTTTTGTCATCCCGGGCAAGCTCTGCCATCGCAAGAATGGACAGACCGGAAAGAACAAAAAAGGTAACGGCTGCAGCAATTACCGTCGAGTGGCGCGAAAACGGCGGATTTTCCTTGGTAATTTCGTGCAGTATCAAGGTCAGTGCGATTGCACCCAATCCCCCGGCGCCAAGCTGCAGATAATGCATCCACATCCTGGATTTCGACTTCAGATGATCACCCAGCAGATCAGTCAGCATGAGGCTTTGGATCTCTTCCACCAATCCGATGCAAAAAAACGCAGCCACAAACGCCACAGCAATCAGTGGTGTGCCTCCAACCGCAGCGACAACAATCGCCACCAACAAGCAAGCGCCTATGCCAATTTCAGTCAGCGCTATTGCGCGCTTTTTCTGTTGTTTTGCGGAAATCCGGCCAGCAAGAAAAACATCCGACAGCGTGCCACCAATTTTTCGAACCGACACCAGTGCTCCAGCCAAAAACATCGGCATTTCAAGGGAGACCGCCAGAAAAGGCAGAACAACTGACGGGCTGCCCATTGTCCACGCGACTTGCGACAGAATACTCTGCCCTGCCAATACAGGGACGTTTCGCCTTTCGAGATCGGTCGTGGACTTACCCGCCATTTCCCCGTCGTTTTGCCATCTGAACACAAGCCTATAGCCTCAAACAATTTCGGCCAAGCGGTAAGTTTAACGCGCAAAAAACGAAAAACCCGGCTCATTGAACCGGGTTTAAAACAGTCGTCAGGGTCGCAGAATTCAGAGTTGCGCCATGACCTCGTCCGATGCTTCGAAGTTCGTGGTAACGCGCTGAACGTCATCATCGTCTTCCAGCGCATCCACCAGCTTCATCAGCTTTTGCATGTCTTCCAGACCCAGCTCGGTTGTGGTGGTCGGCTTCCACACCAGCTTGGTGGACTCGGTCTCGCCCAGCGCCGCTTCTAGTGCATTGGACACGTCATTCAGATCTGTATCCGCGCACCAGATGATGTGGCCTTCGTCCGAGCTTTCGACATCTTCAGCGCCTGCTTCGATCGCCGCTTCGAACACGGTGTCAGCGTCACCAACTGATGCCGTATAAACAACTTCACCCTTGCGTTCGAACATGAACCCGACTGAACCAGTCTCGCCCAGGTTGCCGCCGTTTTTGGAGAAGGTCGAGCGCACTGTTGATGCAGTCCGGTTGCGGTTGTCGGTCATGGTCTCGACGATCACGGCCACACCGTTCGGGCCATAGCCCTCGTACCGGATTTCTTCGTAGTCGTCGCCTTCGCCTGCAACCGATTTCTTGATCGCGCGGTCGATCACGTCCTTGGGGACCGAGTTCGACTTGGCCTCTTTCACCGCCAGACGCAGGCGCGGGTTCTTGTCGGGATCAGGGTCGCCCATCTTTGCGGCAACGGTGATTTCTTTCGACAGTTTGGAAAACAATTTGGACCGCGCGGCGTCCTGACGCCCCTTGCGGTGCTGGATGTTGGCCCATTTGGAATGGCCTGCCATGTTGCGTCCTCGTGATAGTGATTGCGTATTTGGCGCACATATAGACGTTTGCGGGGGCGAGGATCAAGAGATCGGCTTGTTCGTCGCGAATGCGCGGGTATGGTGGCGGTATGACGCCAGATCAGATCATTCTTTTCACCCTTTTCATCACTGTATTCGCTTTACTGTTGTGGGGGCGGTTTCGATACGACCTTGTCGCCTTCGCCGCCCTGATGGTCGGTGTGGTTTTGGGCGTCGTACCCGTCGACAACGCGTTCTCGGGGTTTGGCCATCCCGCCACCATCATCGTTGCACTTGTTCTGGTCGTATCGGCCGGATTGGTCCGTTCGGGGGCGGTGTTTCTGATCACACGCACCCTGGTTGACGCGTCGCGTGGTCTGGGCGCGCACATCGCGCTGATGGGTGGAATCGGTGCCGTTCTGTCAGCATTCATGAACAACGTCGCTGCACTTGCCCTGCTGATGCCCGTGGATATTCAGACAGCGCGAAAAGCAGGGCGATCAGTCGGACTGACCCTGATGCCGCTGAGCTTTGCGACCATCCTTGGCGGCATGGCCACCCTGATCGGCACCCCACCCAACATCATCATCGCATCTATCCGGGCAGAGACGCTGGGCGAACCATTTCGCATGTTTGACTTCGCCCCTGTCGGCGGTCTGGCTGCGGTTGCCGGCCTCGCATTTGTGTCGCTGGTTGGGTGGAGGCTGATCCCGAACCGGGGACCTCAAACCGAAACTTCTGAGGCGCTGGCTGAATACATCGCTGAACTGACCATTCCTCCAGAATCCGCACATATCGGAAAACGTGTTAGCGAGCTCTATGAGGCATCGGAGAAGTCCGATGTTGCGATTATCGGACTGATCCGGGATGGCAAAAGGCGTTATGGCCGGTCTGCGCATACCAGCTTGCGTGAAGGCGATGCGCTGGTTCTTGAAGCGCGGCCCGAAGCACTGGATGAGTTCCGCGCGGCCCTGAATCTCGATTTCTCGGACACGCGCCGACAGGAGTTGCTGACAGCAGAAGGCGAAGGTCTGGAAGTGATTGAGGTTGTGGCACCCGAAAGTGCGCGTATCACTGGCCGGACGGCACAGGGGCTTGGGCTGGCGTGGCGGCAGAGCACGGTTCTGATGGGCATCTCCCGTCAGGGACGTAGGATTACGCAACAGGTTCGCAAAACCGAAGTTGAAGCGGGTGATATCCTGCTGCTGCTCTGCCCAAGGGATCGCAGCGCCGATGTGACCGAGTGGCTGGGGTGTTTGCCACTGGCTCAACGCGGTCTGAACGTAACCGCAAACGAGAAAGCGTGGCTTGCCATTGGCTTGTTTGCCGCCGCTGTTTTGGCCGCCAGCATTGGTCTGATTTACCTGCCGGTTGCCCTTGGTTTGGTCGTCATCGCTTATGTTTTGACCAAGATCCTGCCAATTGCCGACATCTACAATCACATTGAATGGCCAGTGGTCGTGCTGCTTGGGTCCATGATCCCGTTGGGCAGCGCGCTGGAAACTTCGGGAGGGACAGAACTGATTGCGAATGCTCTGGTTCAGCTCACCGATGGGCTGCCCGCTTGGGCCATTCTGACCGTCCTGATGGTCGTGACCATGACCCTGTCGGATGTTCTGAACAATACAGCGACGGCTATCGTTGCCGCTCCAGTCGGCATTCAGATGGCCCGCACGCTGGAGGTTTCTCCGGATCCGTTCCTAATGACCGTCGCAGTTGCGGCTTCGGCAGCGTTTCTCACTCCAATCGGGCATAAGAATAACACGCTGGTCCTTGGTCCGGGCGGTTATCGTTTTGGCGACTACTGGCGCATGGGACTGCCGTTGGAAATACTGATCATTGCTGTATCTGTGCCCGCGATCCTCGTGTTCTGGCCACTTTGAGCGACAGCTTGCATGGTGGGGCGAGACCACGGTAAGGGCAGACTATGAAACGTTTTCTGATCCTCCAACTGCGCCCCGAAGCTGATGCGTCCGATGCGGAATTTGCATCCATTCTGGATAAAACAGGTCTGCCCGTAGAACGCACTCATCGCATCCGGCTGGATTGCGAGGACTTGCCCGAGGGTCTGCAGGTGACTGACTATGCCGGTGTCATCGTTGGTGGCGGTCCCGGCTGCGTCAGCGATGATCCAGCCACCAAATCTGAAATGGACGCGCGCATTGAAAGTGCAATCATGGGCCTCATGCCTCAGATAACGGCGCATGATCACCCCTTCATGGGATGCTGCTACGGGCTGGGCATTCTGGCGGCACATCTGGGTGGAGAGGTCAGCAAGAAACAATACGGAGAGCCTGTCGGTCCATCGACATGCCAGCTGACCTCAGACGCAGCCGATGACCCCATGACCGCAGGGCTGCTGCCCGAGTTCGAAGCCTTTGTCGGGCACAAAGAAGCGGTGCAGGAATTGCCCGAAGGGTGTGTGCATCTGGTGTCGTCCGCCCGCTGCCCGTATCAGATGATCCGCTGGGGCAAGAACGTCTATGCGACGCAATTTCACCCCGAAGCCGACGCACGGGACTTTGAGCAGCGCATAAACATCTACAAAAACCACGGCTATTTCCCACCTGAAGATGCACAATCTCTGATCGATATGTGTCATGCAGCTGATGTGACACAGCCAGGCGAAATCCTGCGCCGGTTTGCCCAACGGTACGAGTGACCCAACGGCGCGGTTGCCTGTTCCAATCTCCCTCGCTTAGGCTGGTCCGAACGGCTTTGGGAGGAGTTGTTTCTTGGATCTGCTAATCAATGTCGGCCTGCCCGTATCGCTGGCCATAATCATGCTGTCTCTGGGTATCGGATTGGAGGTTGCCGATTTCAGGCGCGTCATAAGCAGGCGATACCCTTTCGCCATCGGCGCGATATGCCAGGTGATACTGTTGCCTGTCGCGGCGTTCATCACCGTCAAACTCTTTGCATTGCCACCGGAAATTGCTGTCGGCTTTATGCTGCTCAGTTTTTGTCCCGGTGGCGTTACCAGCAACATCCTGTCCAAACTTGCGAAAGCTGACGTGGCCCTGTCTGTCAGCCTGACCGCCGTGATCAGCCTGTTGTCCATCATCACCGTTCCTGTGCTGGCGGCGTGGTCGATCAACCACTTTATGGGCGATGACGCCCCAGAGGTTTCGATCAGCGGGCTTGCCATTGCGATGTTCCTGATCACCACGCTGCCAGTGGCAATCGGTGTCAGTCTTCGCCATTTTGCCACGGGATTTGCCAACAGGATCGATACGGGATTGTCCAAACTGGCGACCGTCCTGTTTGTCCTGATCGTTGTCGCTGCCTTGGCTGGAAACTGGCAACTTTTCGTCGACAATCTCGGGATCATGGGCGCCGGGTTGATTTCACTGAACGTAGCACTTTTACTGATCGGGCTTGGTCTGGCGCGCGCTGCAAATCTGTCGTGGAACGAAAGCAAGACGATCTCGATCGAAACCGGCATTCAAAATTCGACCCTGGGTATCACACTGGCTGCGCTCATCACCGGTACGGAAAGTGGCTTCAGCCCTTTGGCGCTGCCATCGGCCGTTTATGGGATCACGATGTATGCCGTCGCAATCCCGTTTCTTGTCTGGTTCCGTAACCGCTGAAAGGACATCCGATGACCAACAACACAGCAGATGCGATTGTCGTCGGGGGTGGTCTTGCAGGGCTTGCGGCAGCGGCTGAGCTTGGGGATCGCGGCAAGAAGGTGATTGTTGTCGATCAGGAGCCTGAGCATTTTCTGGGCGGGCAGGCATTCTGGAGCCTGGGCGGTTTGTTCATGGTCAACACACCGGAACAGCGCCGCATGGGCATTCGCGACAGTCAGGAACTGGCTTTGCGTGACTGGATGGGCAGCGCTCAGTTTGATCGCGAGGACGACCTGTGGCCTCGCAAATGGGCTGAGGCGTATGTTGAGTTCGCGGCCGGTGAGATGCGCCCATGGCTGCATGAGATGGGCCTGCGCTGGTTCCCGGTTGTGGGTTGGGCCGAACGTGGCGGATCGTACGCCGATGGCCATGGGAACTCGGTTCCGCGGTTTCACATCACATGGGGTACCGGGCCGGGCGTTCTGGAACATTTTATTCGACGCGTTCGCGAACATGTCAGTGCTGGCCTCATCGACTTGAAGTTCCGCCATCAGGTCAGTCACATCATTATGCAAAATGGATCCGCCAAAGGCATCTCGGGCGAAGTTCTGGCGGATGACATCGCGCAGCGCGGCGGCAAAACCAACCGGGATGAGGTAGGCGAATTCGAATTCTACGCACCATCCGTCATCGTAACCTCGGGCGGGATCGGAGGGAACTTTGAGATGGTGCGCAAGAACTGGCCTCAGGACCGGCTAGGCAAACCGCCAGAGAATATGGTGGCAGGTGTGCCCTTTCACGTCGATGGACGGATGATCCCAATCAGCGAAAAGGCGGGCGGGCATATCATCAATGGAGACCGCATGTGGCACTACACTGAAGGCGTCCGAAACTGGGATCCGATCTGGCCCGCACATGGCATCCGCATTCTGCCGGGCCCAAGTTCGATGTGGTTTGATGCCGAAGGCAACCGGCTGCAACCGCCCTGCTTGCCAGGATTTGACACACTAGGAACACTGCGCGAAATCCTGAAAACCGGATATGAATACAGCTGGTTCGTGCTGACCCAGAAAGTGATCAAGAAGGAGTTCGCCCTTTCGGGTTCAGAACAGAACCCGGATTTCACCTCGGGCAGTTGGAAAGAAGTCATTCGCCAGCGTGTCCTGTCAGGCTCCAAGGCAACTGGTCCGGTCGAGGCGTTCAAGGAGAAAGGCGAAGATTTTGTCGTCGCCAATACGCTGACCGAGCTGGTGAGCGGCATGAACCACCTTGGCGGCGGACTGATCGACGAAGCGCATCTGCGCGCTCAGATCGAGGCACGTGATTCACAGGTCGATAATCCGTTCTCGAAAGACGCACAGATGATGGCTATCCTTGCGGCGCGCAACTATCGGGGGGACAAACTGATCCGTACGGCGAAGCCACACAAGTTCCTTGATCCGGCGAATGGCCCTCTGATCGCGGTAAAACTGCATGTCCTCACCCGCAAAACGCTGGGCGGGTTGCAGACCAATCTGGACAGCCAGATGATCGGTGCCGACGGACAGGTCGTGCCGGGCCTGTTTGCTGCCGGCGAGGTCGCAGGCTTTGGCGGCGGCGGCTACCACGGATACAATGCGCTTGAAGGAACCTTCCTTGGTGGCTGTATCTTCTCGGGCCGGAATGCTGGTCGATCACGCGCGGTCGCGTGACCAATTGCCGTTCTACTGAGAGAGGGTGAACTGAACAACGGGTTCACCCGCTGCATTCAGGAAAGCGAGTCTTTCCCCCTTCAACGCATATGTTGTCGTGCTTTGCAGCGCCTTGAAGAATTGCCGTTCAACCTCATCAAGCGGAGGCGGGCAAGCCATCAGTGTCGCGGCCATGTTGTCAGGAAAGTCGATACTGCTGCCCGAGATATCGGCCTGACCGTTAAAGCGATTGCAACCGCTGGTCCCCGAAAAAGCACCACCCGCCGCAAACGATATTTCAGGACGTTTGTCAGTATTCAGTGCAGCGCCCTGCAAGACAGCCGCATTCCATGTAGTGTTTTCGAGCATAGCAACCCCTTGAGGTTGTACCTTTACCAAAACCAGATCAGCGGAGTCGCCTGCCCCGTCTGTCAGAACCGGATAGGCGGTATCCGTAGTGAATATCAGTTTCTGACCCTGATAAATCGATCCACGAACCACATAGCGCATATTGTCCTTGATCAGTGCATCATCATAAGTCAGCTCAAAATCCGCAGGCACACCAGTCAGTGCATATCGCTGAGCCGCCAGTATCTCGGCGGGTGCATCGGCCTTGGATACATCTTGAAGTTCAACATAAAGGGTTGCATCGGGTGGAACCGCAATCTTCTCACGATAGGTTGCGGAACCCTGAATTGTTCCAGCGATACCAGCCCCACACAAAGTGGCCCAAATCGCTGTGCTGGCTAGAACGGCCCGTCCGGTCTTGGGCATATCTCAATCCCCTTCTGAAAAGCTCTACTCTAAAAGATCGTGTAATCGCTTTGGTTTACAAGGCTCTTAAACCAGTCTCGGCGATTCCACGCCGGTTTCAGAGCGGCCAAATCAATGGAATTAAGAGCGAGGCCAACAGACCGCAGGTCAGATTAAGTGGGATGCCAACCTTCATGAAATCCAGGAACCGGTATCCACCGGGGCCATAGACCATCATGTTCGTCTGGTATCCGATCGGCGTGGCAAAAGACGCGGAGGCCGCCACCATGACCGCCACAACCAACGGACGCGGATCGATTCCGACCGCCTGCGCGAGGCCGATGGCGATCGGCGTTACCACAACCGCAACCGCGTTGTTCGAAACCATCTCTGTCAGTACCGATGTGAGCAGATACACCGCCCAAACAATCAGGAACGGTGGGAGCATGCTCAGACTCGGGGCAACAGCTTCGACAATCAACGACACCGCTCCGGAATGATCCAGAGCAGCACCGATAGCCAACATTGCAAAGATCAGCGCCAGCAGGCGACCTTCGACAAAGGAAAACGCTTCATCAGCGTCAATACAGCGGGTCAGCAGGACAACAGCGACCGCGAGAATTGACAGCAGAAGGATCGGTGCAACGCCAAGCGCGGCAAGCACGACGATGCCCGCCAGTGATCCAATAGCGATCGGAGCGTGGCTCCGACGGAAAGCACGCGCTGATGGCTGAGAAACATCAACCATGTCCATATCGGCAGCCAGTTTCTGAATATCGGCGGGCGCGCCCTCTAAAAGCAGTGTATCACCAACGCGGACGACCAAATCGTCCAGCTGGCGACCGATATTCTGGTTCCGGCGATGAACCGCAAGTACGTATACACCATACCGCCGACGCAAGCGCAGTGCACCCAGTGTACGCCCCACCATGCGACAACCCGGCGTAATAAGAACTTCGACCGTCTTGGTTTCCACAGCAGAAACCTGATCAACCCGCTTGAGTTCGGGATTGCGCTGAAGGCTCAGCAATTCTGTCATCTCAGTACGTAAAACGACCCGGTCGCCCACCTTCAAGGTAACGCCCTTCAGGTTCCGGCGCAGCGAGTCGTCACCCCTGATGACGTCGATCAGACGAACACCCGGGCGCTTGAACAAACGCACGCCTGTGACTTCGCGATCGATCAGATTACTGTCAGGCGGCACAACGGCTTCGGTAAAGAACTTCATCTTTGATCGGTCGCTGAGCATGCTGGCCATGCTATCGCGATCCGGCAACAGACGCGGTGCGATGAACCGCAGATAGAACATGCCGTAAATCACCAGCGCGATGCCAAGAGGTGTGACTTCGAAGATGGTGAAGGCAGGTAGTCCCTGCGCGCGCGCAACACCGTCAACCAACAGGTTGGTGGATGTCCCGATCAGGGTCAGAGTTCCACCCAGAATGGCCGCATAACTCAGCGGGATCAGCAGTTTCGAAGCCGGGACATTCAGCGTTCGCGCGATCTGTACGAAGACAGGGATCATCACCACAACGACGGGTGTATTCGATACCACCGCTGAGGCGAAAACCACAAATGCCATAAGTGTTGCGATTGCGATCTTAGGATTGACCTGCGCCTGTTTCTGCGCCGTCGATGTGAACGCATCCAGTGCCCCAGTGCGAACCAGCGCGCCCATTATGATGAACATTGCTGCAATCGTCCAAGGCGCCGGGTTTGACAGCACCGCCAATGCGCTTTGATAAGGCAGGATACCGGTGACCAGCATCAGGGCGACACCGCCAATGGCTACAACCTCGGTCGGGTAAACTTCGCGCAGGAACATGATGAACATGCCCGCAACAACCACCAGTGCGAGAATTGCACTGCCTGTATCTGTCAGTTGAAGGAATTGCATTCGTGGTATTCTGTCCGAACCCTAGTCTGGCAAAAGCGCCTAGTGGGCAGTTTCACGCATAGAACGCTGCAGGGCAAGCCTGACGTGTTACCTAAGGACCTGCTTGTTCCAGACGCCCACCGATCCGCACCATGCGCACTGACTTGGCCTGACCGTCGCGATCATCGGTTTCCACAAACACACCGCTTAAGGTGGCCTCGCCATTCGCGGGTGTAAATCGCGCCTTAGGCATACCGGTGATGAAGCGGCGCATGGGCTCGTGCTTGTCCATACCGATGACGGAGTCGTAGTCGCCGCACATTCCTGCGTCGGTCAAGTAAGCTGAACCCCCCGGTAGAATCTGAGCATCAGCCGTCGGCACATGGGTATGTGTACCCACCACGAGACTGGCGCGCTTGTCGCAATAGTGGCCCATCGCCATTTTTTCCGACGTGGCCTCGCAATGCATATCCACGATGATGGCCTGCGCCTGCCCTCCTCGAGGGTGTGATTTCAGGATTGGTTCAATCGCCGAGAAAGGATCGTCAAATGGCCGTTTCATGAAAACCTGCCCAAGAACCTGAACCACGAGCACTTTGCGGCCGCCGGGCGCGGCAAAGAGACGATGCCCCCGCCCCGGTGCCCCTTTGGCAAAGTTTACCGGCCGGACGATGCGCGGCTCTTTCTCGATGAATTGCAGCATATCTTTCTGGTCGAACGCATGATCGCCCAGCGTCACGCAATCTGCACCGGAATCCAGAAGCAGTTTGGCGTGATCCCCGGTCAGCCCCATTCCGTTCGAGGCATTCTCACCGTTCACTACCACGAAATCCAACCGCCATTCGTCACGCAGACGCGGCAGATGCTGCTGGATGGCAGCGCGACCGGCGCGCCCCATCACATCACCCAGAAACAAAATCCTCATAAAAGGCGTCCTAGGGGCTGGAGGCGGCAATAACAAGGCGGAACCGTGCCAATTACGCGCCGTCCTACGGGCTTGCATTCACATATAAATACACCAATCTGTTTCATGGAAATTGATATCGAAGGAGAATTTGATGAAACCTATTGCGATCGCGACCCTTGCAGCACTCACAGCCACAAGTGCATTAGCGCAAGCCACCACCAGAACAACAATGGCAAATCCGGCCGCCACATTCTGTATCGAGAACGAGGGCGAGTATCAAATCCGCAAGAATACCGATGGCAGCGAATACGGCGTTTGCATCCTAAAGGATGGTACCGAAGTGGATGCTTGGGACTATCTGCGCAGCCACTTCGAAAAATAGATCTCAGAAAGTCAGAACTCGGCTTTCCGTGATGACCATGTCCAGCGGCTGATCTGTCGGTTCAAGCGGCAAATCTTCGGCTTCCTGCGCGTCAAAGGCGAAACCGATGGCCAGCGTCGGGCGTTTGGCGCGCAGCCCTTCCAGAGTCCGGTCATAAAACCCGCCACCATATCCCAGCCGGCCACCTTTCGTATCAAAGGCGACGAGTGGAACGACCAAAATCTCGGGATCGAAATAATCATCAATTTCAGGCACCATTGCCCCGAATGGGCCATCTTTTAATGCTCCCTCCGGTGTCCAGCGGGAAAAGCGCAACGGCTGCCCTGCCGCCTGTATGACAGGCACGCCGACCGGGCCGTAAGCAGCGGCCTCGGCCATCGCCGGTAGCGGGTCAATCTCGGTGCGGATGGGCATGTAGCCCGAAATAGGAACACCGCGGTGACCGGCAAGAACCTCGGACAGGCGCCCAGCCACGCCCGGCTGGCGGCCGTCAAAGGCAGCCTTACGACGCGCAAATGCCGCCTTGCGTGCAGCGGCCTTTATTTCAGTCAGATCAGTTGTTTCGGTCACAATAGCACCACGCTGGCGAGCCCAAGGAATATGAAGAAACCCATGACATCCGTTGTAGTCGTCACAAAGGTTCCTGACGCCAGCGCCGGGTCAACACCCATACGGTCCAGCACCACCGGTACTACCGTACCTGCAAAGCCTGCGATGATCATATTCACGACCAGCGCCGATCCGATCACGACACCCAGCCACGGAGAGTCAAACCACATCATACCCACGGTGCCCAACACCACCGCAAAACACAGCCCGTTCAGCATACCGACCAACAACTCTCGCCGGATAACGCGCCCAACGTTCGAACCGGTCAGGTCGCGTGTCGCCAGCGCCCGAACAGCAACCGTAAGAGATTGAGTACCCGCATTCCCACCCATCGAAGCCACGATCGGCATCAGAATGGCCAGCGCCACCAGCTGATCGATGGCCCCTTCGAACTGCGAAATCACCAGTGATCCACAGATCGCCGTGCACAGGTTCACCGCCAGCCAGGGCAAACGCCGCTTACTGGTTGCCGCAACACTATCGGACAATGAGCTTTCGTCGCTGACACCCGCAAGACGCAGCATGTCCTCTTCGTATTCCTCGTCCAGAACGACCATTGCGTCATCAATGGTGATAACGCCAACCAGCCGCCCGTCGCCATCGACCACCGGGGCTGAAATCAGGTGGTACTGATTGAAGGCATAGGCCACATCCTCTTCATCCTGATCGACCGGGATGATGTGAAACTCTTCTTCGGCAATGTCGTGAAGCGGAACTTCGCGCCGGGCAGCCATAAGCTTGCCAAGGGTAACCTGGGCAACGGGTTTCAGCCGCGGATCAACAAGAATGACGTGATAGAATTGCTCGGGCAGATCATCATTGGCCCGCATGAAGTCAATCGCCTGTCCCACTGTCCAGTGCTCGGGTGACATGACGACCTCGCGCTGCATAAGACGACCAGCGGAGTTCTCTGGATAGGACAGTGCCTGCTCGGCGGCGATACGCTCGGAATCCTCAAGCGCATCAAGAATCGTCTCCTGCTGTGGCTCTTCGAGGTCTTCGAGCAAGTCGACAACATCGTCGCTTTCCATATCGCGCACAGCTTCGGCCAGCACGTCTGGCTTCAGGACGCCAATCACCTCTTCCCGAAGGGCTTCATCCAGTTCGGACAGGATATCGCCGTCAAATTCCTTGTCATACAGACGGATCAGGCGTGCACGATCATAGGGATTGATCTGTTCCAGAAGGTCAGCGATGTCAGCCGCGTGCAGCGGTTCCATCAGCTCGATCAGCTTCATACGGTCATCAACATCAACCGCATAAAGTATCGCCGCAACGGTCCGCCGATC
This sequence comes from Ruegeria sp. CE12, assembly GCF_056537525.1. Taxonomy (NCBI): domain Bacteria; kingdom Pseudomonadati; phylum Pseudomonadota; class Alphaproteobacteria; order Rhodobacterales; family Roseobacteraceae; genus Ruegeria; species Ruegeria sp. CE12. The sequence goes on from NZ_JBQFRS010000001.1 coordinate 613,921, forward strand.
CAGCGCATAGGCGTCGTCATCCCGGGACTGATCGGGTCTGACCTCATCAGTGCCTGTCGTCATGCGCTGCCCCCTTTGTTTGGTGATTGGCCCCTAAATAGAAGAAGCAGCTACCGGAAAACAATGACAATGGTCTAATTTACCCACATCTTTCCTCCGCCTATGCTGTAACGCGATCCCAAACAGGCGGAGAACAGGGCAAATGGCGCAAAAGACGCTTTTGAAAGGGCGCGTACTGAGTTTTGACGGCTCACCATTCGAGGGTGAACCAACCGACGCAGCCACAGTAAATGAAGCGGTTTTGATCGAAGCAGGGCGTGTCGTTGCCTTGGGCACAGCCAATGATCTGACCCGTGCCAATCCCGATGCCGACGTTAAGGATTATGGTGAGCAACTGATCATGGCGGGTTTTGTTGATCCGCATGTGCACTACCCGCAGACCGCGATGATCGCCAGCTGGGGCAAACGCCTGATCGATTGGTTGAATACCTACACCTTCCCCGAAGAGATGAAATTCGGCTCGCCTGAGTATGCTTCGGAAATTGCCAACCGCTATCTGGACCTGACCGCTGCACACGGGACCACAACGATGTGCAGCTTCTGCACCATCCATCCCGAAAGCGTTGATGCCTTCTTTACCGCAGCACAGGAGCGCGGACAGCGGGTCGTGGCAGGCAAGACCTGCATGGATCGGAACGCGCCCGAAGGTCTGCGAGACACTGCGCAATCGGGGTATGATCAGTCCAAGGCTCTGCTGGAAAAGTGGCACGGCACTGGCAGAATCTCTTATGCCATCACACCCCGCTTCTCGCCCACATCCACCCCGGACCAGCTGGAGGCGATGGGCGCGCTTTGGGCGGAACATCCCGACTGTCTGATGCAGACCCATCTCAGCGAACAAACGGATGAGATCGAGTGGGTCCGGTCGTTGTTCCCGAATGCGCGCGATTATCTCGATACTTACGAGCAATTCGGCCTTCTGGGTGGTCGCGGCCTTTATGGTCATGTCATTCATCTGGAGGATCGTGAACGTGATCGCCTGCGCGAGGTGGACGCAGCGCTGATTCACTGCCCGACCTCCAACACGTTTATTGGTTCGGGCTTGTTTGACATGAATGGCTTGATTTCCGATGGGCATCGCGTGGGCCTGGCCACGGATACAGGTGGCGGATCCAGCTTCTCGATGCTGCGCACCATGGCCGCTGCCTACGAGATCGGACAGCTGCGTGGTCGTCCGCTGCATCCGGCACAATTGCTGTGGCTGGGTACGGTCGGATCTGCACGTACGCTGCGCATGGGTGACAGCATTGGCAACATCGCACCCGGCATGGAGGCTGATCTGGTGGTTGTGAACCTCGCCTCAACGCCTGCGATCGCCCAGCGAGAAGCCAATGCGGACGATCTGTGGGAAGCCGTATTCCCGACAATCATGATGGGCGATGACCGCGCGATTGCCGATGTCTGGATCAGCGGTCGAGCGGTCACGCGCCAAATATAGTTTAATTCTGCAAGGCCATCGCCAGCCTGTTCTGGCGTTCGATGACACGAGGCAAATCGATGGTCGTGATATGACCGTCGCGCACAATCTGCCTTCCTTCGACAAACAGGTGTTTGATCCGCATTGGTCCCGCCAACAGAAGAGCGGCGGGATCCCAGCTGCCTGCGCTCTCGATGCTTCGCATGTCCCAAATGGCGATATCCGCGCGTTTCCCACGCTGCAGCCGCCCACAATCCGGACGGCCCAGAACATCAGCGCCACCACGGGTCGCGATCTCCAGCGCTTCGCGGGAAGACATCGCATCAGCCCCGTTCGCAACACGCTGCAACAACATGGCCTGTCGCGCCTCAAGCATCAGGTTGCCGTTGTCGTTGCTTGCCGAACCATCAGCGCCCAATCCAACATTTACTCCCTGATCCCGCATCGCACGGACAGGCGCGATACCTGAACCCAACCGACAGTTCGAACATGGGCAATGCGCAACCCCGGTCCCCGTTCTGGCGAACAGATCAATCTCGGCCCCGTCCAACTTGACGCAATGCGCATGCCAGACATCCGGACCGGTCCAGCCCAGCTCTTCGGCATATTGTCCGGGACGACATCCGAACTGCGCCTCGGAATAGGCGATGTCTTCGTCATTTTCGGCAAGGTGGGTGTGCAGCATCACACCCTTGTCACGCGCCAACAAAGCGGCGTCGCGCATCAGATCCCGGCTGACCGAGAACGGAGAACAGGGTGCAAGACCCACACGGCACATGGAACCCTCAGACGGATCATGAAAGGCGTCTACCACGCGGATCATGTCTTCGAGTATGTCCGCTTCTGCTTCGACCAAACTGTCCGGGGGCAAACCACCGTCACTTTCGCCAATGCTCATTGCGCCTCGCGTAGGCTGAAAACGCAGCCCCAATTCGGACGCGGCGGCGATTGTGTCGTCCAGTCTCGATCCATTCGGATAGAGATAGAGATGGTCTGAACTGAGGGTACAGCCGGACAAAGCCAGTTCTGCCAACCCGATTTGCGCCGAGGTGAACATCTCGGCCGGGCCAAAACGCGCCCAGATTGGATAGAGTGTTTTGAGCCACCCAAACAGCAACGCATCCTGTCCGCCGGGAACCGCGCGTGTCAGAGTTTGGTAAAGATGGTGGTGCGTGTTCACGAGGCCCGGTGTGACGACGCAACCGGATGCATCGTAAACCTCTCCCATTGTATTAAGCCCATGGCCGATCTGTGAAATTTGACCATCTCGGATCAAAATATCCGCGCCAGTCAATTCCTGGCGTGTGTCATCCATGGTGAGGATGGTGTCAGCGTTTTTAATGAGGATTTCGGACATTCTTCGCACTCCTGCATATGCCCGTCTCATGCCAAGAATGCGAAGGCCGGTGGAAAACGGGCTTAAGAACCGGCCAGAATATGTTTAGTCGAGCGGCCCCGATGCAGCAACAGAATTCAGAAGCTCCGCAAAATCTCTAAGGCAGCAGCGTGAATATCCGGATTTGCCGCCGCAAGCGCCCGCCCGCCATTATGTGCAGGCTCACCTTGCCAATCCGTCACGACCCCGCCTGCTGTCTGGATCAGACCAATCGGTGCCTGAATGTCATAGGAATTCAACCCGGCTTCGATCACAAGATCCACCTGCCCCGCGGCCAGCAGTGCGTAGGCGTAACAATCCATGCCATAGCGCGTCAGCTTAACGTGTTGGGCGACGGCCCTGAATGCCTCTGCTTCGGTTGGCGTGCCAACTTCGGGAAAGGTGGTGAACAGAATCGCGTCGTTCAGATCGCGGGTGGATCGGGTACCCAAGGGAGATTTACCTTGCGGACCGATCATGTGGGCAACATCGCCGCCACCCACAAACCGTTCTCCAATATATGGCTGATCAATGACCCCGAGTATTGGTCCGTTTGCTTCGCTAAGCGCTATCAGCACACCCCATGTGGGTGTGCCGCTGATAAATCCCCGCGTGCCATCGATTGGGTCGAGAACCCAGGTTCGACCGCTGGTTCCATCGTTGTGGCCAAACTCTTCGCCCAAAATCCCGTCATTCGGGCGAAATTCAGCCAAAACTGCACGCATTGCTTTTTCGGCTTCGCGATCCGCAACTGTGACCGGGTCGAAACCGGCAGAAAGTTTGTTGTCTGTTTCCAGATTCGATTGCCGAAAATAAGGGAGTATAGCCGCACGCGCTGCGTCGGCCATTTTGTCGGCAACCTCAAGATCGCTAAGCTGAGTATTCTGCATGCACTACCCGTGCGTTCAGATCACCCAAGTGTCAAGCGCTTGTCTCAGGCGACGTCGCTAAGCACGCGAGCGAGTTCGAACAGACGGCGGCGCTGGTTCTCAGGAATTGCGTAGTACGAACGCACCAGATCAAGCGCTTCTTTGTCGCCCATCAGGTCGGCAGGAACCGATTTCTTGTCGGCATCTTCCTTATGAACCTCTTCCAGGCCTTCAAAGAAAAAGCTAACCGGAACGTCCAATGCCTCGGCGATATCCCAAAGGCGTGATGCGCTGATCCGGTTGGCACCCGTCTCATACTTCTGGATTTGCTGAAACTTGATACCAACTTGCTGCGCCAACTGCTGCTGGGTCATGCCAATCAGCCAGCGGCGATGCCGGACACGCTTGCCCACATGGACATCGACGGGATGGGTCATTGGTATTCTCCTCTACTACACACACAACCGTCCGGGAAACGCGACATCAGTCATGACCGCTAAGCTAGCGAGTCAGCAATTAAGAACTCCCTAATTCGGATCGTGCCCCCCGAAACAGCACTATGCGCCAATATTGCCGCTTTTAGGATTTTTTTCAAGAAGGTTGAGTCCGTAACAAAGTACAAAGGTTTGTGGTTGTGCCGCGACCGAAATTGCTATCGTCGTTTCCACAAAGGAAACAAAGGGTTTCCTCAGACGCGCGCTGCGTGGCTTTCCTGAACGATTGACAATCCGACCATCTCACCGGCCTATGTCGCCAAGACGGAGAGCATTCATGTTGGCATATCGAATTCAATCCACCGGCGCTAAGGCCGAGCTTTGTGAGGTAGACCTTCCCACCCCGGGCCAAGGCCAGGTGCGCGTGGCCATTCGCGCCTGCGGCCTGAACTTTGCGGATCTGCTGATGCAGAAGGGAACTTATCAGGATACCCCGGCCGCTCCGTTTACGCAGGGCATGGAAATTGCCGGTATCGTTGATGAGGTCGGGCCTAATGTCTCTCATCTGAAAACAGGAGATCGCGTCGCGATCTATTCCGGGCAAGGCGGATTGGCAGAGTTTGGCGTGTTTGACGCAAACCGCGCAATTCCCCTGCCTGAATCCACAAGCTTTGAAGATGCTGCAGCCATTCAGATCGCATATGGGACCAGTCACATCGCGCTGGACCATCGCGCACATCTCAGACCGGGTGAAACGCTTTTGGTTACCGGGGCCGCAGGTGGTGTTGGCCTGACCGCCGTAGAAATCGGAAAGCTGATGGGCGCCACCGTCATCGCCCAGGCCCGGGGTGAAGATAAGCTGGCCGTTGCAAAAACCGCTGGCGCAGATCACCTGATTGATGCGAACGAAGATTTGCGTGAGCGGGTCAAGTCGCTTGGGGGCGCGGATGTGGTTTATGACGCCATCGGCGGCGATGTCTTCAAGGCGGCCTTTCGCGCCACGAATCCCGAGGGGCGCCTGCTGCCCATCGGTTTCGCCGGTGGAGACGTGCCGCAGATTCCGGCCAACCATCTGCTGGTCAAGAATCTGACCGTGATTGGTTTTTACATCGGCGGGTATCTGAATTTTCGCCCCGAAATTGTTCGGAACAGCTTTGACACTCTGTTCCGCTGGCACGCAGAAGGACGGATCAAACCGCATATCAGCCACACCCTTCCGCTGAAGGACGTGGCTGAAGGCATGACACTTCTGAAAGAGCGCAAATCTACCGGCAAAATCGTGATTACGCCCTGAGTTCCCTCAGCCGACAACAGCCTTAAGGGGCACTCCACCAAGCAACCGGAAATTCTGACGAACCAACGAGGCCAACGCCTCGACAACCGCGCCGCGCCCTACGTCACCGCCATAGAGGTTGATCACATGTGCAGGCAATTCCGGCAGCACACCTCCGGATTCGATTTTTTCCAGGTGTGCGGCCTCGGTTCCCTCGAGCATCGCGTGAACCGCAAGATCGGCACTCACAGTTGCCTCGATCGTGCGGTCATTTTCGGTCTCGACGGACAGCTCCCATGGAATACCAGCGGCATCCAGAGCCGAGATCACCTGAGGCCTGAACATGCAGCGACGACCCAGCGCGAGGGGTATCGGGCGACGACGCCATGCCGACCCGCCCGGCGCGCCAATCCAACGCAAAGGCAACTCTGCGACGGTTTCACCTCCATCCGGGGCCGATGCCTCGGTCGTCAGGATCACGTCACATTCACCGCGCCGGAACATCTCCTTAAGTTGCAGGGTATATGACGACACCAGCTGCACCCTGACGCGCGGAAAATCAGCGTTGAAGCGCTGTAGAACGCGAGGAATAGCCGGATATACGATGTCATGCGGCACACCCAGTACCACCTCACCCTCGAAAGCCTGATCGGTAAGCTTCGAAATCACCTCGTCATTCAAAGCCACCATACGCCGAGCGTAGGCAAGCAACTGTTCACCAGATGCAGTAAGTGCAATCGTCCGACCACTGCGATCCAGCAGCTCCAGCCCCAACAATTCCTCTAGCCGTTTGAGCTGCATTGATACGGCCGACTGTGTCAGGTGCAGAAACCCGGCAGCACGAGTCACGCCGCCATGGTCAGCGACAGCCACGAACGACCGCAGGGTTGTTATGTCCAAATTTCGCATGTTCAAGAATCCTTATGGTTCTCGTCATAAACATTCATTTTTAAAATGTGTCACGTTGCGCCATATAAATCAAGGAAGTTGATGAAAAGCAGAAAACACATCACAGAGCAAGGAAAGGACAAAGATTATGACCCAAGTTGCTGTTTCAAAGAAATGCGCACACCGGAGACCGTCCAAAGGCCTTGGATTGTGGACCCTTTTAGGCCTCGCCCGACAGCGTCGCAGCCTTGCCAAACTTGACGACCGCGCCCTTGAAGACATCGGAGTTTCCCGCGCCGAGGCGGACACCGAAGCCGCCCGTCCATTTTGGGATGCGCCTGATAACTGGCACAAACGACTGTATTAAATGACCTGAAAGCGCAATTTGGCGGCTGCGACACGTCAGCCGCCAAATTTGCTGACAGATTCAGCGGGTTTTAAGCGTAAAACTCTTGAAACATGTGCCTCACTCTCCGATATTTGCAGGGAAATCGGTTCGCAATTGCGAACTGAGTAAAGACTTTCGAAGGGAGACCCTTAATGGCACAATTCGATACGATCCGGACAGCGACCGGTGCGCGCGCTGCCGAGATTGACGAGGGCCTGCGCGCCCACATGAACAAAGTCTACGGCACAATGTCCGTAGGCATGCTGATCACATTTGCGGCGGCCTGGGCGATTTCCGGCCTGGCAACCACAACTGATCCCTCGGCGGCCGCAGCGCAGTTGAGCGAGACCAAGTATCTGACTTCGCTCGGATACGCACTGTTCGCCTCGCCCCTTAAATGGGTGATCATGTTCGCCCCGCTGGCCTTCATCTTTGGCTTCAGCGCCGGGATCAACCGCCTGTCCGCAGCCGGTGCACAGACGGTTTTCTATCTGTTTGCCGCTGTCATGGGTGTATCGATCAGCTGGATTTTCCTGGTCTTCACTGGCCAGTCAATCATTCAGGTGTTCCTGATCACAGCAATCGCCTTCGCAGGCCTTTCGCTGTACGGGTATACGACCAAAAAAGACCTGTCCGCGATGGGCACGTTCCTGATCATGGGTGTAATCGGCCTGATCGTTGCAATGGTTGTGAACATCTTTCTGGCCTCTTCGGCCGTCGCCTTTGCCATCTCGGTCCTAGGCGTGCTGATCTTCGCGGGCCTGACGGCGTACGACACTCAGAACATTAAGAACACCTACCTGCAGATGGCCCATTCGGGCGATCAGGAATGGTTGGGTAAAGCCGCGATCATGGGCGCGTTGAGCCTGTATCTGGACTTTATCAACATGTTCATGTTCCTGCTGCAGCTGTTCGGCAACCGCGAATAACGCGACACCAAATTCAAAGCGAAAGGGCGGGTCCAAAAGACCCGCCCTTTTTTGTTTGGAGCTTTCTCGATGACCATAGTCAAAATCCCGCCCTCGCAGTCTCATCGGCTTTTGCCCTTACTGCATCAGGTTCATGAATTGCACTTGACGCACCAACCTGATCGATATGCACCCCTGCCCGAAGATCGAGACATGATTACACATCTGCAAACCTGGCTTTCTCAACATGACATACATGCCTTGGGTTTTGAGAAGGGCGGCGCGTTGTTGGGATACACCATTATCGAAATCGAAAATCGCGATGCGACCCCGTTCCGTGCATCGGAAACGCGTGCAATGGTCCACCATATCTGCGTCGATTCTGAACAACGCAGACAGGGCATTGGCCTGGCACTGTTGGAGGCTGCCCGCGCCATGCTGCGTGAAGCTGGAGGGCAGGTTCTGGCGATCACCTATGCCGAGTTCAATTCGGCTTCGGCAGGATTGGTGGAACGTGCTGGTCTGCGTCCTGTCATGCATTTCGCAGAGTGGCGCACAGGTAATTGACCGCAAAGAAAAGCCCCTGTCAAAGCTGACAGGGGCCATGCAAGACTAATTTTGGATTCTGCTCAGCTGCAGTTCAGCGGAACAGCGAAACCCGAACTACGTGAGGAATTTCCTTTGCGATAGACATCGCCTGCAGGCAAGCAGCCTGTAAAGCGCTCGGTCTCGCTACCGAAGATTGAGCCGAGGGAGTTGTCTACATGACCGCTCTCTGTACGCAATACCCCAAACAAGGTACCGTTTACGCTGACCGTGCTGAGGAAAAGGTTGATTTGGTCGCCAGACAGCTGCACCGCATTGGATACGTTTTTTCCGCCATTCGTAATCGCCACACCCGCAACCTTGGACAGCTCGGTCTTATCAGTGGCGACCCTGATCGTCGGCAGCTCTGCCAGTTCGGCCGGTACATTCGTCTCGGGAGGCAGGAAGGCGACCGCCCCATTCACATCCGCAACATCTCGCGGTTCTCCATCAATTCCGGTGAAGCCGATGCCCTCACGGTTGAACGGATCCTCGCAGGCCGAAAGCGTCAGAACTGCAATAGCAGGCAATATGATTTTTTTCATGGCGGTCAACATTTTGTAGCGATTTGCTGAAGCGTAGCGGCAGGTGAACTGAAAATGCAAGCCACGCGCGAACAGATTGGCTTGCATGCTGATGCGCTGTTGCAACGGCTTACGGCAGAAGCGGCGACAGCACCAAAGATACCAACAAGTTCTCAGTCAATTAAAAAAGGGCTCTGCGATCACAGAGCCCTTTCCGAGAAATGTCTATGTAAGACGGCAGATTACTTGATCTTGCCTTCTTTGTACTCGACATGCTTGCGGACAACCGGGTCGTATTTACGAACGGTCATCTTTTCAGTCATGGTGCGCGCATTTTTCTTGGTCACGTAGAAGTGGCCCGTGCCCGCGGTCGAGTTCAGACGGATCTTGATTGTCGTCGGCTTCGCCATGGTTATCTCCTGCGTCCGAAAAGGCAGGGGCCTTTCGGTTGAATTCCTATGAGCGTGCGCTTTTACCCGCTGGCACGCCCGAGTCAACCAGAATCGGCGAACAAGTATCACAAATCATTTGATACGAACTGGCGCTTTCCCGCGCAGTGGTTTGGAGAGTTCACGGATCCGTGATAATCTCCGCCCACTCCACAATGCCAAGAAGCCAATTGCGGGCTCAATTTGCGAGGCATCAGAAACGGGCAACAAACTCTGTCAGCAGGGTTTTTAGGTTCGATTTTTCTTGGGGGGCTATCATGACTGAATGGACTATTCAGGGCGAAGAACTGGCCAATTGCAATTGCAACTTCGGTTGCCCATGCCAGTTCAGCGTTCTTCCAACCCATGGGAACTGTGAGGCTGTTGTGGTCTTTGACATTACGAGCGGGCGGTACGGGGACACGGATCTTGCCGGCGTTCGAGCAGCAGGCGTCTATTACTGGCCTGGCCCTATTCATGAGGGCAACGGCCAGATGCAGCTGATCATTGACGACAAGGCCAATGCTGATCAGAGGGCTGCCCTACAAGCCATAATGACGGGCGAAGACACCGATGAGATGGCAACCATGTGGTACGTTTACAGTGCGATGGCACCCACGAAGCATGAAACACTCTTTATCCCAATCGAACTTAACTGGGATCGCGAAGAGCGCAGGGGCTATGCCAGAGCTCCGGGAGTATTTGACGTCGAGGTCAACCCGATCCCGCATATTGTTTCGGGGGCACCGCATCGTGCCTCGATCCAGTTGCCAAACGGATTTGAGTATCGCCATGCCGAAGCTGCGTCGGGATCCGCCAAAACCAATGGCGGAGCAATCAGCCTGACATTCGACGCTACGCATGCACATCTGGCTCACCTGAATATCTCGGGCCACGGTGTGATCGGCGCGTAGCCGGAGCGTTCCTGTGTCAGTGAATTCCAAGCCGCCCCAAACCGGGGCGGTCGAAAGCTTGTTAAGGCATGATCGTACAATTGTTCTGTTCAGTGTCTGCCTGATTCTGTTGGGTGCATCCTGGTACACTATTGCGGGCGTTGGCATGGACATGTCCGCCATTCAGATGACACGCATGGCTGGCCCAATAGGCGAACCGATGTCGATGGGTGCTGCACCGCACTGGAGCGCCACCTATTGGGTGCTCATCTTTCTGATGTGGTGGGTGATGATGATCGCGATGATGACACCCAGCGCCGCGCCGACCGTCCTGCTCTATGTTGCGATCAAACGAATGGGGGCTGAAAAGGACCAGGTCTCCCTGCTCGGCCTCGTTTTCCTGTCGGGCTATCTCATAGCGTGGGCTGTCTTCAGCGCGCTTGCTACGGGCGCTCAATGGGGTTTGGAGCACATTGGGCTGTCGGATGGGCCGATGATGACAATCCGGTCCAAGACCTTTGCAGGATTCGTATTAGTTGCAGCCGGCGTCTATCAGCTTTCAAGCCTGAAAACGGCTTGTCTGCGCCACTGCCAAAGCCCCGCACAATTCCTCGCAAAGCATCATCGTTCTGGCGCGACAGGAGCGCTTCGCACCGGCACGCTGCACGGGCTTTATTGCCTTGGCTGCTGTTGGGCGTTGATGGCCCTTCTCTTTGTGGGTGGCATCATGAACCTGCTTTGGATCGTTGGGATAGCACTGTATGTGGCACTGGAAAAATTGCTTCCTCGCGCCCAGTGGATTGCTCCTGCGACAGGGATTGTCCTGATCGCTTTTGGTGTCTGGCTGATCTCTGCTCCGATCTTTTCAGCAAGCTGAACAAATTATCCGGCCAGGGGACCGGCCCAATCAATGGTCCCAAAACCCTCTCGTTAGGAGATCGATATGCCTATTTTCATTACCTACGCGTCATATTCACATGCGGGTGTCAAAGGGATGCTGAAGAAGCCGGAAAATCGCACTGGCCCCGTAAAGGCATTGTTGGAAAAAGTTGGCGGTAGACTGATTTCGTTTTATGTCACGACCGGCAGAAACGATGTGGTTGTCATCAGCGAGGCCCCGGATGGCACCGATGCTGTTGCTGTCGGAATGGCTGTCGCTGCTTCGGGCGCAGTCTCGGATGTAGAAACCGTACGCGCCTGGACCGCAGAGGATTTTGTGGCAATCACCGAAAAGGCTGCGGAACTGACCGGTGTCTACACCCCCCCGGGAGGTTGAGGAAAACTTGCGCGGAGGGCCTGTAAGCCGGATCCTGTTCCGGGGTTACCCCCTTCGATGACCATTCATCTAGGCCGTGCATTACTACACGGCTCCAGCTGCCAACCCGGTCCCTCTCGGCCAAGGCATGCCTAGCGGCGGTATCGGCTGACGCCGACCGGCCCGCGCGGGGACCCTATTCGGCATTGCTCCCGGTGGGGCTTGCCGTGCCATCCCTGTTGCCAGGGACGCGGTGGGCTCTTACCCCACCGTTTCATCCTTACCTCGGTTTTGCCGGAGGCGAACCTCTGAGTCACCAAGGCGGTTTGTTTTCTGTGGCGCTTTCCGTCGGGTTTCCCCGCCCGGGCGTTACCCGGCACCGTTACCTTGTGGAGTCCGGACTTTCCTCTCGGGTTTGCACCCCAGCGGCCATCCGGCCCTCCGCGCCGGGTGTGGGTATGCCTAAGGCATGATAACGTCAAGTGTAGACGGCGAAGAAGGGGACAGCCCCTTGTTTGCCAACAGCCAATTCAACCCCTTGGCATCTGCAGCTAAGTGAAGCGCAGTCAGGTCCGGCGAACAGTATTGCGAAGCGGAGAAAGATCAGTCGGCTCCAATGGCCCTTTCGCCCAGGGGCGGTATCTTAGCCGAACAGCGGCCAACAGAACCTCGTCATCGGCTTCGGCTGTGAACCCTGCATCATGCGCTAAAGCACGAAACGATTGCATCGCTGCAGCTTGCGGATTTTCACCAAAGCTGCGTTGTTGCGCCAGTTTCTTCCGTTCTAGTCTTTGCCAGTCAAAACGTGCTCCAGGATCGAACTTGCGACCGGGCGCCATGTCAGAATGACCAATCACCCCATCAGGAGCTATGCCCCACCTATCCATGATGTCCTGAAGCAGATTCTCCAGAGCTGCCATTTGGAGTTCGGAAAACGGGTGATCGCCACGATTGTCGAGCTCGATTCCGATTGAACGGGAGTTGATATCCTTTTGGCCTCGCCATTCCCCTGCGCCAGCGTGCCACGCGCGGTCTTCCTCACGAACCATCTGCCAAAGGCGCCCATCGCCAGCGATCAGGTAATGCGCCGACACCTCGGCGGCCGGGTCGCACAGGCGTTCAAGCGCCGCCTCGGCAGAATCCATGGCTGTATAGTGGATGACCACCAAAGACGGTTCGAGACCATCCCGGCGTGGTCCGAAATTAGGGGACGGGTGCCAGATCGGCACCAGCGACTCAGTTGTTGACCGCACTGCGGAACGGGCTTGGATCCCAGCTGCACGCAAATCCATCACCGTCGGGATCCAGACCTTTGCGATCCCGCTGCGGGCCACCATTGGACAGGAATGCGATCTGCGCCTGATCCGATGATGGGTACTGAGCACAGTTCCGTTCAGCTTTGGCCTGCAGGTTAAAACCCGCGCGGCTGTAAAGCTGCGTACCAACCGGGTTAGATGTGCTCAGCGCATATTGAACGATATTGGGCTGACCATCCTGGCTACGCTGAGGCACTGCTGTTGGCGCGACCACTTCATAGGTCTGGCGGTTCTGTTCAATCCGCGCGGCGTCGGATTCGATGCTACGCCGGTTGGATACAGCACCGAAATCCTGTTCGTCAGATATACCGGTGTTGCTCGAAGGAGCTACGGTTGTTGATGGAATCGTCTGCCCCGACGTGCTTGCCAGTGCGGCAGCCGTCTGGTTTGCGATATCATCAGCGCTGTCACCGGTGGTGGGCGGTATCGCTGTCGCCGCTCCTTGCGCCGACAGCGGCTGCTGTGAGACTTCGGACGGAGGCAGAAGCGGATTTCCCGCAACGCCCTGGCCTGCCAGCTGCGCTTCACGCTGCGCCTGATACTGGGGCGTGTTGAAACCTGTCCCGGCAACTGGTGCCACGGTCTCACATCCAGCGATTAACCCAATGGCCGGGATCAGAAGCAATTTGCGCATTTAGCTGCTCCGCTCTGCTTAGTTTTGTTGCCTTGAGGCTTACCACCATTTCCCGGGCTTGGCCACAAACCCTGCGGCCTCTTCAAGGGCGTAGGCGGTGTTAAGCAGGTCACCTTCTTCCCACGGACGACCGATCAACTGCAGCCCCAATGGCAGACCTTGTGTGTCCAGACCAGCAGGCACCGAAATACCGGGCAGACCAGCCAGGTTTACGGTCACCGTGAACACGTCGTTCAAATACATTTGAACAGGGTCAGCCTCGGTCATTTCACCCAGACCGAAAGAGGCCGAAGGCGTGGCCGGGGTCAGGATGGCGTCGATACCTGCGGCAAAGACATCTTCAAAGTCTTTCTTGATCAGGTTCCGCACCTTACGTGCACGGTTGTAGTAGGCATCATAGAAACCAGCCGACAGAACATAGGTTCCGACCATGACACGGCGCTGAACTTCGTGGCCAAAGCCCTCGGCGCGGGTCTTTTCGTACATCTCGGTGATGCCGTCGCCCTGCGCCAGCGTGGCACGGCGGCCATAGCGTACACCGTCATAGCGGGCGAGGTTCGACGAAGCCTCGGCCGGAGCGATCACATAATATGCAGGCAGCGCATATTTCGTGTGCGGCAGAGAAATATCGACGATCTCGGCACCTGCTGCTTTCAGCATTTCGGCACCATCGGCCCACAGCTTTTCAATCTCGGCGGGCATGCCCTCCATACGGTATTCTTTAGGGATACCGATTTTCTTGCCCTTGATGTCGCCGGTCAGCATCGCCTCAAAATTCGGGACGGCCAGTTCCGCGCTTGTGGAATCCTTCGGGTCATGACCGCACATCGCTTCGAGCATAATTGCCGCATCGCGCACGTTCTTGGTCATCGGACCGGCCTGATCCAGCGAAGATGCAAACGCGATGATGCCCCAGCGAGAGCAGCGTCCGTAGGTTGGCTTGATACCGGTGATGCCGGTAAAGGCAGCAGGCTGGCGGATCGAACCACCAGTATCTGTACCAGTGGCAGCAAGGCACAGATCTGCAGCCACAGCAGATGCCGACCCACCGGACGAGCCGCCCGGCGTAAGCTGCGCGTCGTCATTGCCACGACGCCACGGGCTGACCGCGTTGCCGTAGATCGATGTTTCGTTGGACGAACCCATGGCAAATTCGTCCATGTTAAGCTTACCCAACATTACCGCGCCTGAATCGGCCAGTTGCTGGGAGACAGTGGATTCGTATTCAGGCTTGAAACCTTCAAGAATTTTCGAAGCCGCCTGCGAGGGGACACCCTTAGTGCAGAACAGGTCCTTGATACCAATCGGCAAGCCACACATTGACGGGGCATCACCACCTTTGATCCGCTCATCCGCCGCCTTGGCGCGCTCGAGCGCGATCTCGGGCGTTTTGTGGACAAAAGCGTTCAGCGCATCTGCGTCATCAATCGCCTCCAGGCAGGATTCTGTCAGCTCGACAGAGGTTACGTCACCAGCGCGCAGCGCGTCACGAGCTTCGGCCAGGCCCAGTTTGTTCAGATCGCTCATGTCTTACTCCACAACCTTGGGAACGGCGAAAAAGCCTTCGCGTGCATCGGGGGCATTGGCCAGAATCTTGTCCTGCTGATTGCCATCGGTGACCACATCCTCACGACGTTTCAGGCGCATCGGCTCGACCGAAACCATCGGCTCAACGCCTTCGACGTCTACTTCATTCAATTGCTCAATGAACCCAAGAATGGTGTTGAATTCAGATGCCAGCGCCGGCAGCGCGTCATCCTCGACCTTGATCCGGGCCAGTTTGGCCACCTTGGCGGCGGTGCTTTGGTCAATCGACATGGGAACCCTCATATGCGTTACCCGGCATTTACCTGTCTGCCGCAGCAGTCGCAAGACCACTGGCAAACACTGTGCACAACGAACTCCCTGCCCTGTTCGAGTCGTTTTAGAAGTTGACCTAATCAGATTTGAATACCTGCTATGCACGGAAGTGAACCAGTTAGTTCACCTTCTCCATTGAAGACCAGCGACACCAACACTTAATGAAGTGAACGGAACAGTTCAGTTTGGAGAACGACCATGAAATCCCTGATGATCACCCTTTCACTGACACTTGCAACATTGTCTGCGCCAGCAATGGCTCTGGGTATCCCTGATACCAACTTGACCCCCCTGCTGACTTTCCCCGATCAGTCAGCCGATCAGGTAACCCAGGATAAGTCTGTCATTCGCAAATAACCGGATGATGATTGCAAGATGGCCGGGCCATTCCCTCCCCTATGGCCCGGCCCTGATACATTTCTATAAAACTCACCCCCCTACATCCGGCCTACTTATTTCCAGCATCGCTTCTTTTTGATTGAATGCTGCATTCCGCTCAGCCATTCATGAGCGTGAACAGATCAAGCTATCGCGGTTTCATGCGACACTACGCATGAAGCCAAGCAAGGACCGGAGCGAAAAATGAGCGCGCGGATGCAAAATGTGCTGGACGCCATTGATGCGGCCAACTCGGTCGATCCCAATATGGATGATAGCCAGCCTGAAACACTGCTCTATGGAAAGCGGATGACTGCAGAGCTGAATCGCCTGTTCCCCGGCGCCTCGGAACCCTTGCAGATCGCAGCACGTGGGCAACATGTCGAACGCTGGAAACTTGCACGATCTGAGTATCCGGAAGGTCGGACCGGGTATCTTACATGGCGGCGCGCGCAAGGCGAACATCATGCTCAGGTTGTCGCAGATTTGATGGCCCAGGCGGGATACGAACCGGATCAGATTGATGCAGTGGGACGCATGCTGCGCAAGCAAGGAATCAAAAGAGACGCCGAAGTGCAGGCCCTGGAAGATGTGATCTGCTTTGTCTTCCTGAAATGGTATTTTCAGCCCTTCGCCGCGAAGCATTCGGCTGAAAAGATTCAGAGCATTGTGGAAAAAACAGCACGCAAAATGTCTAATGAGGGTCGTGCGCGCGTTCTTGAAGAATTCGAATTACCCGAACAGCTTGCATCGGCTTTTCGAAACTGAATAAATCACAAGCATAGTATCATTTAGAGATTAACCTCGAATTTACCAATTGCCTGTCTTTTCGTTCAAAAGACATTTCCAAGAACTGAGTCTGCCATGTCCAAAAAACTGTTTCTGCTAATTGGCCTGATCAGCTTACTGATGGGATGCCAGGAAGTTCCGTCAAGCACGCCCGACGCAAAAGTAATTGCTGTTGGCGACTCGCTTATGGCGTGGAATTCCATGTCAGGTTCGGCCATTCCGGACGTCGTCGAAGAGAGGATCGGCGCACCGGTATTGGACCGATCAGCTTCGGCGGCATGGATGCAAACAAAATTCACCGATGATGGAAAGCCAACCTCCGGTGTTCAGGCTCAGTTCATCAAGGGTCAGTGGGACTGGGCCATTGTAAACGGTGGCGGCAACGACCTGATGCTTGGTTGCGGATGTTCAAGATGCGGACCCGTTCTGGACAAGATGATTTCAGTCGATGGTCAATCCGGGCAAGTTCCCAGCTTCTTGCGCGAAATCCGCAAGACCGGCACTAAAGTAATTTATGTAGGTTATCTGCGAAGCCCTGAGCTGATTACTCCGATTGAGCATTGCAAAAGCGAAGGTGACGAATTTGAAGAGCGCATCGCGAAACTTGCAGAGCATGATAATGGCATCATCTATGTCTCTGCACAGGATGTCGCAAAACCGGGCGATGCCTCATATTTCTCGTTCGATCTGATTCACCCGTCCCGCAAATCGAGCCGTATCATCGGTGAGCGTGTCGCGGAGGTTATCAAGAGCTCCAGCTTCTGACAGCGACTACATCGCAGCTATGTAAATCGGCTGCGAACCACGGCTCTGCGATACACCTCGATCATCCATCCCAGCATGATGGCATTGAGAATGTGCCACATAAAATGAGTACCCAGCGGCAAGCGGTTGCACATAGGTTCATCCAACGCACGGAAAGTGATAGAGGCGATCAGGATCACTGCACCGATAGCTAAACCGCGCGCGGTATGCGGATCTCTGCCGCGCAGCAAAGCAGCGTAGATTAGGATCAAAAGAGGCACGGGCGCATAGGCTGCCGATCCACCGATCCCCGGAATAAATTGGAAAAGCGGAATTGTCAGTGCTGCGTAGGGAAAGAACAATGCGGTCAATCCCAGAGCCTGCCACGTTTTCAGTTTCCAGATGTCCCGATTTACAGCGTAGATATAGACCAGAATGAACAATAAAATTGGGGTTGTATCTGCAATCGCGGCCCAAACCCGGGCATGCGTATGGAACAAATAACTGCCTACCCCAATGATCGCCAGCAACGCTACCAGCAGGTTTGCCAAAGGCATCCCCTGCCCGCGCACACGCAACCACATAATCAAGGCCGCAACCAGAAAAGCAGCATTTGTTACTGCGTTTACCGGCTCGGCCCAATAGGCGGGCGACAACCGTTCGCAATATCCATCTATTTCACGCATCCATTCCATAGATTTTTACATAGTGGATGCTAGGCTGCGGCTAAACCACTTTCAGGAGGACAATTATGAATATCGTTTGGCTGGGGCATGGCAGCTTTCGTATTGAGGTCGCGGGACAGGTTCTTTTGATCGATCCATGGCTGACCGGGAACCCTTCACTTTCTGAACAACATCATGACGAAGCAGTTCAGGATGCAACTCACATTCTCCTAACCCATGCCCATTTCGATCATGTCGTCGATGTGCTGCCTTTGGCCAAACACCTGAAGATTCCAGTGGTCGGACAATACGATCTGATGGGCTACTGGAGCGAGGCCGAAGGAATTGAGACCATTGGCTTCAACAAGGGGGGGACAGTGAACCTGAACGGCATCAAGGTCACCATGGTACCCGCTTCGCACAGCTCCACGTTTTCAACGCCCGACGGGGTGCGCACAGGCGGAACCGAAGTTGGTTTCATGATCGCCGCAGAGGGGCACATGCTCTATGTTTCAGGCGATACTGACATCATGGCAGACATGGATTGGATGGGTGATTATTATAAACCCGACATCGCAATCCTGTCTGCAGGCGGCCACTTTACGATGGACATGAAGGGCGCGGCTTATGCAGCAAAGCGATACTTTAATTTCAAGACCGTAATCCCCTGCCACTACAAGACATTTCCGATCCTGGAACAATCTGCTGAAGACCTGATCAATGGCCTCCCCGGCGTCAGTGTGATCGAACCTGAAGTGATGAAGGCCATCAAGATCTGAATTACTTGCGACTATGGTGCGCGGCGAGTTGATCGGGGCCAAATATCAGTCGCCGCCCCCTGCCTTTCTCTGCGCGAGAAAGAAAGTCCTCAGCATATCGGCGGCTTCATCTGCTGCAATGCCGTCATAGATCTCAGGGGTGTGGTGCGCCTGTGGGTGCGAAAACACCCGCGCCCCATGCGCAACGCCGCCAGACTTCGGATCAGACGCCCCATAGTAAATTCGGCGTATGCGTACGGCGGCCAACGCTGCCGCGCACATGGCACAAGGTTCAAGGGTCACGTAGAGATCATGATCCGGCAACCGTTCGGAACCAGTCGCGGCGCAGGCCGCGCGCAAGGCCAGAATTTCAGCGTGTGCGGTGGGGTCTTTCAATTCCCGGGTCCGATTGCCGGCAGATGCAACAACCTGACCATCCCTCGACACAATGACCGCACCAACCGGGACTTCCCCCCGGTCTGCCGCTGCGCGCGCTTCCCGCAGCGCAAGTTCCATATGCGATCTGAATGTCATGCCTTTGACTGCCCCAGAAACCTGGCTTTCGCAAGTCGCCGGGATGCGTTATGGCCTGAGGATGAGCAACACTCCTCCTCCCGGCGACCGGATCGCCAAAGTACTGGCCCGCGCAGGCATCGCCTCGCGCCGCGAGGCTGAACGCATGATCGAAGCCGGCCGTGTAACGGTGAATGGTAAGGCAATTGACAGCCCTGCCCTGAACGTCACAGCCCGGGACAAGATCACGGTCGATGGCAAACCCGTTTCCGAGCCCGAGCCCGCCCGGTTGTGGCTGTATCACAAGCCTGTGGGACTGGTGACAACAACACGAGATGAAAAAGGTCGAACAACGATCTTCGACGAGTTGCCCGAGGATATGCCCCGGGTGATGAGCGTCGGGCGACTGGACTTGAACTCCGAAGGTCTGTTGTTGCTGACAAATGATGGCGGCATCAAACGCAAACTGGAACTTCCGGCAACCGGCTGGCTCCGTAAATATCGGGTCCGGATCAATGGCCGCCCGAAAGATGAAGACTTCGCGCCACTTCGCAAGGGTCTTGTGATTGACGGGCAAAAGTTTCAGCCAATGACGGTTGCACTTGATCGGCAGCAAGGTGCAAACGCCTGGCTGACTATCGGGCTGCGCGAAGGCAAAAACCGCGAAATTCGTCGCGCCATGGAAGACATCGGCTATAGTGTAAACCGCCTGCTGCGCGTGTCCTACGGACCTTTCCAGTTGGGAGATCTGAAACCGGGTGAAGTTGAAGAGATTCGGCGCCGCGTGCTTCGTGACCAGCTGGGGTTAGAAGCAGAGCCCGATCAGAAACCCAAAGCCAAACGGCCACAGCGCCCGCAAAGGAAAAAGGCCCCCGGCGGCAAGAATCCTCGCAATTGACGATGGTTATGCAACCTTCCCCCTAGCGCCGGACCGGTGCTTCCACTAAATTTTCTATAAATGCGGCTACTAGGGGGCGCTATGTCCGGATCCGGAGTGCAAAAACTGGCCTACGCGGCGCTGCTTGTGTTGCTGTTCGGTGTATGTACCGGCTTGTTGGGGGGCTTATAGACGCATGGCTAAACGCTATGGCGGAAAATTCAGCCCTGACGGTGGAGGGTCGTCCGATAGTCAACCCGAGCGTGGACAATTCGACGGCGCCCGTGTGAATCCCGCAGGCGCCCGCGCAAATGTTTTGTTCTTACCCGCTATCCCTCTGATCTTCCTGTCATTGAACGATGGCGCGGTCGGAATGATAATCGGCCTGATCGCAGCCGGTCTGCTAACCGCTGCGGCACTACTGTTGAGAGAGGGACTGAAGGCTGAAGCAGAATACAATGCACGTCGAACGGCAAGACGTCCTGCCTTTCCCCGCAAGATATTCTCCAGCGTTCTGACCGGTTTGGGTGCCGCACTGGCGTCGTATCGGTCAGAATTTGTGGATGCTGAAACCGCTTCACAGGTCAGCGCACTGGCGCCTGTCCTCTATGGGGCCGCTGCGACTGCTCTGCATTCGGTCTCGTTCGGTCTTGATCCGATGAAGGACAAAGGAATGGAAGGCATCGATACCTTCCAGCAGGATCGTGTCGCTCGCGTGGTTGAAGACGCAGAAACTCATTTGACCGAGATGTCGGACGCGATCAAACGCGCAGGTGATCGCAAGATCGAAGCGCGCGTTGAGCGGTTTCAAACCACTGCGCGCGATCTGTTCAGAACCGTAGAGGAAGATCCCCGTGATCTGGCGGGTGCCCGAAAATACCTGACGGTTTATTTGCAGGGCGCGCGAGACGCCACTGTGAAATTTGCCGATGTTTATGCCCGAACCCGCGATGCGCAGGCTTTGGCGGATTACTCTTCTTTGCTGGACGATCTAGAACAGAATTTCGCTGCGCGTACCCGCAAAATGCTTTTGGATGACCGCAGTGATCTGACGGTCGAAATCGACGTGTTGCGCGAAAGACTGCAGCGCGAAGGCGTCCGGTTGGACTGACCGGCTATTATTTGAGCGAGGAACATCTTCATGTCAGATGAAATCAAAAATAAGGCGGTCGAAGCTGAAACACTGGTTCAGGAAATCACTTCTGTGACCCTGCCAGAACCCGCAGCCGAGGTAGTCCCGCTTGAAGAGGCCGACGAACCCGTCAGCGCCGAAATCCGGAAGCGGATGGATGAGATTGACATGGGCAACACGAACTCGATTGTTGCCTTCGGATCGTCTGCGCAATCAGAGTTGCAGGAAATCAGCCAGGCAATGCTGGCAGATGTGCGTAACAAGGATGTTGGTCCGGCGGGTGACAGCCTGCGCAACATCGTGACCACGATCCGCGGGTTCTCGGTCAGTGAACTGGATGTACGGCGCGAACGCAGCTGGTGGGAAAGACTGCTGGGCAGGGCCGCACCATTTGCTAAATTTACCGCTCAGTACGAAGCGGTTCAGGGTCAGATCGACAGGATCACGGATGACCTGCTGGGGCACGAGCATACTCTGCTCAAAGACATCAAATCTCTGGACCTGCTCTACGAAAAGACGCTGGGATTTTATGATGAACTGGCACTGTACATTGCAGCGGGCGAAGAAAAACTGACCGAGCTAGACAGCCAGGAAATTCCAGAAAAAGAGGCCGAGGTTCAGGCCGCACCGGAAGAAGATCAGGTGATGAAAGCGCAGGAATTGCGCGATCTGCGCGCTGCTCGTGATGATCTGGAACGTCGTGTACATGACCTGAAGCTGACCCGACAGGTGACAATGCAATCGCTTCCGTCGATCCGTCTGGTTCAGGAAAACGACAAGTCTCTGGTGACCAAGATCAATTCGACGCTGGTGAACACAGTCCCCCTGTGGGAGACACAGCTAGCGCAGGCCGTCACCATCCAGCGCAGCGCCGAGGCTGCAGCAGCGGTACGCGACGCCAATGATCTGACCAACGAGTTGCTGACTTCGAACGCGGCCAATCTGCGTCAGTCGAACAAGATGATCCGCGAAGAAATGGAGCGTGGAGTGTTCGACATCGAAGCCGTGAAGCAGGCCAACGCAGATCTGATCGGTACGATCAACGAAAGCCTTGCGATTGCAGACGAAGGCAAGGCCAAGCGAGCGGCTGCCGAAGTAGAACTTCAGAAGATGGAAACCGAATTGCGCGACACACTGGCCGCTGCAAAGGCACGCAAAGATGGTATCGGTGACAACGCCGGAACTGCGGTTCCGGGCTAAGGCGGGTTGATCGTGCGGCGGTACATTTCGGTGAGACGTGTTCTGGCGGGACTATCACTCTTGGCTCTGGCCAATTGTGATACAGCGCTGACCACATCGATACCGCCGCAACCCCGGCCTGTGCAGCCACAGGTCCCTGCGAATGCCTATGTTGCGCCTTCGGCCGCCAGTCTTGATCTGGCCCGCTACTATGAGCGGGTGCAAAGCAATCTTCTGACGCGCGGCTTGCTCAGAACAGATGGGGGTGGACCAGACACCCCGTATGACGCCGAAGATCTGGCCAAGAACTTTGAGGCCATCGCGTTTTATAGCGAATATCCGGGACAGTCGGTTGCAACCAGCCGGACCCGAACCAGCGGGCAGCTCAGCCGCTGGTCTGGCCCGGTTCGTATTGGGCCGGAATTTGGTCCATCCGTCCCACCTGAGCGCCGCAAAGAGGACACTGCGCGAATTGAATCCTATTCGGCCCGCCTTGCCCGTCTGACCGGGCATTCGGTATCAACCGTCAACAGAAATGCCAATTTCCACGTATTTGTGGCGGGCGAAGATGATACGGCTTACGTACAGGCGCGCCTTAAACAGCTGATCCCGGGCATCGGTCAAAAGCAGCTGGATCTGTTCGATAAGCTGCCCAAATCGTTCTATTGCTTTGTCTTCGCATCAGCCACCAACGGCTCGCCCCACACCTACACGCGCGCGGTTGCGCTGGTGCGTGCCGAACATCCGGATCTGGTTCGGCTCAGCTGTATTCACGAAGAAATCGCACAAGGTTTGGGGCTGCCGAACGACAGCCCCTCTGCACGGCCTTCAATATTCAACGATGATGACGAGTTCGCCCTGCTGACAAGTCACGACGAAAAACTACTGACACTGCTTTATGATCCACGCCTTAAACCCGGCATGACTGCTGATGAGGCGCGGCCTGTGGTGCGGATCATTGCACGCGAATTGATGGGTCAGTCGCTCTGACCCCAAGGACAGGAGAACCCAAATGGGAATTTTCGATTTTCTGACCGGAGAATTTATTGATGTCATCCATTGGGTTGATGACACCCGGGACACTATGGTCTGGCGGTTCGAGCGTGAAGGGCATGAGATCAAATACGGCGCCAAGCTAACCGTCCGCGAAGGTCAGGCCGCCGTTTTCGTGCATGAGGGGCAATTGGCAGACGTGTTCACGCCGGGCCTATACATGCTTGAAACCAACAACATGCCGATCCTGACCACGTTGCAACACTGGGATCACGGCTTCCAGTCGCCTTTCAAGTCCGAGATCTATTTCGTCAACACCACCCGTTTCAACGACCTGAAATGGGGAACCAAAAACCCGATCATGCTGCGGGACCCGGAATTCGGACCAACGCGCATTCGCGCATTCGGAACATATACCGTTCGCGTCAAGGACCCTGCCAAATTCCTTGTTGAAATCGTCGGGACCGATGGTGAATTCACCATGGACGAAATCAGCTATCAGATCCGCAATATCATCGTTCAGGAATTCAGCCGCGTTATTGCAGGATCGGGCATTCCGGTTCTGGACATGGCAGCGAACACTGCTGATCTTGGCAAACTGATTGCGGCCGAGGTCTCTCCGGTTCTTGAAGGCTATGGGCTGGAAATGCCTGAGTTCTATATCGAGAACATCTCGCTGCCCCCAGCGGTCGAGGCCGCCTTGGACAAGCGCACCTCGATGGGGCTGGCTGGTGATCTGGGTAAGTTCACACAGTATTCTGCGGCAGAAGCCATGACAGCTGCGGCCAACAACCCCGGCCAAGGCGGCGGCATGGGTGCAGGCCTTGGCATGGGAATGGGCATGGCAATGGCACAACAGATGTCGAACATGGCAGCGGGTCAGCCAAGCGGCCCGTGGGGATCGCCCGCCCCCGCTGCTCCGCAACCGGCAGCGCATGCGGCCCCGCCTCCTCCGCCACCGGTCGAGCATGTCTGGCATATCGCGGTCGACGGGCAAACCAGCGGGCCATTTTCCAAGGCCAAAATGGGACGCATGGCGACTGATGGGGAAATCACCCGGGACACACATGTCTGGACCGCCGGTCAGGACGGTTGGAAGAAAGCTGGCGATGTTCAGGAATTGGCACAATTGTTCACGATCCTGCCTCCACCCCCTCCGGGGGCGTGAAGCAGGTTTGGACTGACTTTACGGCATTATCGGCTCTGACCAACAAGGCGATCTGAGGATGAGCGAAAACGAGCACCGCTTTCCCTGCGACCAATGTGGCGCAGACTATCGGTTCAACCCCGGCGATGGCACATTGACCTGTGACCATTGCGGGCATTCAGAACCGATCTCGAGCGGTCCCTGGGGTGGTGCAAGTCTTCGAGAGCTGGATTTCGACGCTGCAATCGCAGATCGCCTGCCCGAGACAGAGATCGAGGAGACCCGAGTTCTGAGTTGCCCGAATTGCGCAGCTCAGGTCGAGTTTGATCCTAACACCCATGCAGCCGAATGCCCGTTTTGTGCCACGCCAGTCGTAACCGACACGGGAGTGAACCGACATATCAAGCCTCGGGGCGTTTTGCCTTTTGCACTTGATGAAAGATCGGCCCACAAGGCGATGGGCGATTGGTTGGGCCGTTTGTGGTTTGCACCAAATGGGTTGAAAGAATACGCGCGCAAGGGACGAAAAATGCAAGGCATTTACGTGCCTTACTGGACCTTTGATGCCGATACGAAATCCAGCTATCGCGGCGAACGGGGTGTTGTTTATTATGAAACACGAACCGTTATGCGCGACGGAAAACCAGTACAGCAGCAGGTTCCCAAGGTACGCTGGACACCAAAATCCGGACGTGTCGCCCGCTTCTTCGACGATGTTCTGGTGCTGGCCTCACGCTCGTTACCTAAAAGCTATACTGATGCCCTCGAGCCATGGGATCTTCCGGCATTGGAACCCTATCAACCAGAATACCTGGCCGGGTTCCGGGCCGAAGCCTACACTGTTGAGCTGCAGGAAGGATACAAGGAAGCCCGTCAATACATGGCGCGAGTCATTGAGCGGGATGTCCGGTTCGACATCGGTGGCGACAGACAAAGGATTCACGCGCTAGAGACCGAAGTGCGGGATGTCACCTTCAAGCACATCCTGCTGCCGGTATGGATGGCAGCGTACAAGTACCGGGGCCAAACATATCGATTTGTGGTGAACGGCCGTACCGGCCGGGTTCAGGGTGAACGCCCCTGGTCTGCGATTAAGATCACCATTGCAGTTGTTCTGGGTTTGCTTGTTGCAGCTGGCGTCGGTTACCTGCTGGCCACGGGCCAAAAATAACCACCGACGACCGAAACACATCAGCTAGGGTTTCGATCACTTAGCCTCTTGCACATCTCAAATGTCACCTCCATCCTGCCGCGCGTTGGATTGGGGGGAGGCCATCCGTGACATTCGCAGCCTTGAACTCGCTTCTTGATCAGCGCCATTCCTGTCGCGCTTTCCAGCGCGATCTGGTGCCCAAAGCCCAGATCGAACAAATCCTGTCCAGCGCGATGCGTGTTCCCAGTTGGTGTAACGCCCAGCCTTGGAAGGTCGTCGTTACCAGCGGTGAAGACACGGATACATTCCGTGAAGCACTTCAGATTGAGGCCGCGACAGGCACCCCTGCCCCGGACTTGCCATTCCCCAGCTCGTATTCCGGTGTTTATCAGGATCGCCGCCGCGCCTGTGGCTGGGCACTATATGAAGCCGTCGGGATCGAAAAAGGCGACCGCGCTGCATCGGCCAGGCAGATGATGGAGAATTTTTCTCTGTTTGGAGCACCGCATTGTGCAATCATCTCGAGCCCTGCCGAACTGGGCGCGTACGGCGCAATGGACTGTGGCGGGTTCGTAACAGCATTTTCGCTTGCCGCTCAGGCATTGGGAATCGCCACAATCCCACAGGCAGCTGTCGCAGCTTATGGCCCGTTTCTGCACCAATACTTTCAGATACCGGATGATCGCCTGGTCCTGTGCGCGATTTCCTTTGGCTACCCGAACAGAGAACACCCGGCCAACGCGTTTCGAACCGAGCGCGCATCAGTGGATGAGATTGTCGATTGGCGCGGTTAATCCGCCCGTCCAACCCCCGAAGTGAGGACAAGATATGCGGGCCTTGATTCAAAGAATCACTCAGGCATCAGTTTCAGTGGACAAGGCAGTCATCGGACGGTCAGGCCCCGGGCTGCTGATCCTTGTATGCGCGATGCAGGAAGACGATGAGACCAAGGCAGAACAGCTCGCCTCGAAAATTTCCAAGCTCCGCATTTTCAAGGACGACAACGGCAAAATGAACCGGTCGATACTTGATATCAACGGTTCCGCATTGGTGATCAGTCAATTCACCTTGGCGGCAGATACATCCCGGGGAAATCGACCGGGCTTCGCCACGGCCGCCCCGCCTGAAACCGGCAAACATCTTTACGAAACATTCGCACGGCAACTGGCCGCCCTGGGCGTGCCCGTCGAGACCGGGGAGTTTGGTGCCGATATGGCAGTAGAACTGGTCAATGACGGGCCAGTGACAATCTGGATGGAAAGTTAATGACACAAGCAACGCAAGCCGTAGAGATCTGGAAGGCCGGTGTCGCGGCTGTCGACGGATACAACGCGACCCAAAAGGCCTTGGGTTCAGTACCGAAGCCCGATCGCATTCTGGCTGTCGGCAAACCCGCTGCGGCAATGGCCAGCGCTGCATTGGATCACTTTGGACAGGTCCCAACCTTGGTCGTCACCAAAGATGGACATGCTGACGATCTGCCTTCGCACGTCCAGTTGATTGAAGCATCCCATCCTGTGCCCGACGCACGGAGCCTTACCGGAGGTCGTGCATTGCGCGAAGCCGTTGAGGCGATGGGTCAGGAAGAGCACTTGCTGTTACTCGTCTCAGGAGGGGCTTCGTCATTGGCCGAAGATCTGGTCCCGGGCAAAACCCTTGATGATCTTGCGGCGCTGAATAAGGATCTGTTGTCCAAAGGCTTAGACATTCACGCGATGAATGCTGAAAGGCGCAAAATATCGCAGATCAAGGGAAGCGGCCTGCTGTCACTTTTCTCTGGCAAACGGGTCACTGTTCTGGCGATATCTGATGTTCCGGGCGACGACTTGAATGTGATCGGCTCCGGGATCGGAGCCCTGCCCGATACATCTGCATTTCAGGCAACCGCATCCATTATCGCCTCAAACGCCCATGCTCGGGCCGATGCGGCAGAGGCTGCACAAAAAGCTGGCTACGCAGTTCATCTGAATGAAGAAGCACTACACGACGATTATTTGGCAATTGCCGCTAAGATTGGCGCGCAAATTCGCAATATGGAACCCGGTGCCATGATCTTTGGCGGCGAACCAACGGTCACGTTGCCAGACAAACCGGGTCGCGGTGGTCGCAATCAAGCGTTGGGGCTGGCGCTGGCCCGTGAGATTGCGAGCTGCGAGGACATTACTGTCGTAATCGGAGGAACGGATGGCACCGATGGCCCAACCTCTGCTGCAGGCGCAATTATCGATGGCACCACATGGGCTGAGGGTGCTGTGAGCGCCCTGAACCGAGCGGACAGCGGGAGCTTTCTGGATCAGGCTGGCGCCCTGTTGGTGACAGGTCCGACCGGCACCAATGTTATGGACCTCATTGTCGCTATAAGAGGTTAGATTGACGTTTTTACCCTTCAAGAACATGGCAAACAACCCGAGACTGAACAAATGACGCGCGCACCGAATTCGCTCTGCGACATAGAAGAAATCCCTGACTTAGGTATCCGGCTTTCCGATGGTTGCCGCATGTCGGCTCGTGTCTGGCGGCCAACCGATGCTGAACAGTCCCCTGTTCCTGCCATTCTTGAGTATCTGCCCTATCGAAAGCGTGATGGCACGACAGCGCGAGATGCGCTTACTCATCCCTGGTTTGCCAAACGTGGTTATGCCTGTATCCGCGTTGACATGCGTGGCAATGGCGACAGCGAAGGGCTGATGGAAGACGAGTACACCCAGCAGGAGCTGGATGATGCTGTCGAGGTCATCGAGTGGCTGTCACAACAACCCTGGTGCAGCGGATCCATCGGCATGATGGGAATCAGCTGGGGCGGCTTTAACGCCTTGCAAGTGGCCGCGATGCGCCCCGACCCGCTCAAGGCTATTATTACACTCTGCTCAACGGCAGATCGGTACGCTGATGACATTCACTACAAGGGTGGATGTCTTTTGAACGAAAACCTCGGCTGGGGGGCCACCATGTGGTCTTATTCCTCACGTGCACCCGATCCGGAGCTTCGGTCTAACTGGCGCGAACTGTGGCTGGACCGTCTTGAGAATGAACCGTTCCTGCCCTCCGTCTGGTTGCGGCATCAGGCACGTGATGAGTACTGGCAGCATGGATCAGTCTGCGAAGATTTTTCGGCGATCAAGGCGGCAACGCTTGCCGTTGGTGGCTGGGGTGATGCGTACAAGAACACTGTTCCGCTGCTGGTTGAGCAGCTGGAAGCCCCAGCAAAGGGGATCGTTGGCCCTTGGGTGCATAAATATCCACACTTTGCGGTACCCGAACCAAGGATTGGGTTCCTGCAGGAAGCACTTCGGTGGTGGGACCATTGGCTGAAAGGTTTGGACACCGGAGTGGCTGATGATCCGGATTATCGAGCCTACCTGATGTATGGCGTACGCCCTGCCCGCTGGTATGCAGAGCGCCCCGGCCGCTGGGTGGCTGAAACATCGGGTGCAACGTCTCATCTGCCGAAGGTGACCATGTCTCTGACAAATGCCGGGTTGGGCGATAGTGGTTCATTGAGTGCACGCATTCGCTCACCTCACCATTGCGGCATGGATGGCGGAGAGTATTGCGCCATCTGGCTGGGCCCGGATCTGCCGGGCGACCAGCGGGCTGATGATTCTTTGTCAGCCTGTTTTGACAGCTCGCCATTGGACAATGACATGGACATCGTCGGCGCGCCGCGTATCCGCCTAAAGGTCAGTTCAGACAAGGCGCAAGCGCAAATTGCGGTGCGGTTGAACCATGTCCATCCCGATGGGGCGTCGACAAGAATCACCTACGGTGTATTGAATCTGTCCCATCGTGACAGCCATTCCGACCCGGCCTCGCTCACCCCGGGCGAGATATATGAAATTGAACTGGATCTGGATCAGATCGCTTATCGAGTTCCAAAGGGACACCGTCTGCGCGTTGCCGTTTCAAGTGCCTACTGGCCACTGATATGGCCATCACCAGAGACAGCAGAGCTGCACCTGACCGAAGGCGAGATCACAATTCCGCGACGAGAAACGGCAATATCGGACGAATGTGCATTTCCGCCACCGGATGCCGAAGAGCCCTGGAAGATCAAAACACTTCGCGATTCTGCCAATTCACGCCGCGTGGAAACCGATATGAACACCGGAGAAGTCAAACTCATTATCGAGGATGACTTTGGACTGGTTGAAGATTGCGATCATGGCTTGGTCAGTGGTGGGTTTGCTCAAGAAATCTGGACGATTCACCCGGATGACCCTCTTTCCGCACGAGGTGCCTGTGATTGGACACAGGAACAGAAACGCGGCAATCTAAGCCTGAAAACCAATACCAGCTGCGAAATGTGGTCCGACACCGAGAATTTTCGTCTTCGTGCAACAATAAATGCCTTTGAAAATGATGTGTTGGTGTTTTCGACAACCAAGGAGGACACCGTAGCACGTAAGCTGATGTAATTTCCGGCGACCAAAAGGCAGGACATTAAACCTTGCCCGGTCGGCCGAAATACGCCAACGTTGACTCACGCGTCAATAAAAAGCCCACCAAGGGCATAAACACTATCAACTGGGAGATCCTTGGATGAAAGAACAACTCACTCACATGACTGGTCAGGTCACGGCAGGTAAAATGACCCGCCGCGAATTCATGGGTAAGGCCGCCGCGCTCGGCGTTTCCGCCGCCATGGCCAGCACAATGTTTGCCGACGCCGCGCGTGCGGCGGGCCCGAAAAAGGGCGGCGACCTGAAACTGGGTCTGCAAGGCGGTGAGTCGACCAACTCGCTGGACCCGGCGACTTATGCAAGCTCGGTTCCATACATGAACGGCCGCCACTTCGGCGACACGCTGGTCGAAGTTGCTCCGGACGGAACCATCGAAGCACGTCTGGCCGAAAGCGTAGAAGGCAGCGCCGACGCGAAGGTCTGGACCTTCAAGCTGCGTGACGGTGTCGAATTCCACAACGGCAAAACCATGACCAGCGAAGACGTGCTGAAAACCATGGAACGCCACTCGAACGAAGACTCCAAGTCCGGTGCCCTGGGCATCATGAAGGGCATCGAGTCGATGAAGGCAGATGGCAACAACTTCCAGGTCACATTGACCGAGCCGAACGCCGACCTGCCCTATCTGATGGCTGACTATCACCTGATCATTCAGCCTGATGGTGGCATGGACAACCCTGCTGCGGGTATCGGCACAGGACCATACAAGCTGGAAGTTGATGAGCCGGGTGTACGTCACCTGTTCAGCAAGTTCGAAAACCATTGGAGCGACTACGGTCACTTCGACAGTGTTGAGAACGTTGTGATCAACGACACCACGGCACGTACTGCAGCTCTGCAGTCCGGTCAGGTTCAGATGGCCAACCGTATTGAACCAAAAGTTGCCGATCTGCTTTCGCGCGCACCGACACTGACCGTGCAGTCCACACCGGGCCGTGGTCACTATGTGTTCATCATGCACTGCGATACCGCACCGTTCGACAACAATGAACTGCGTACCGCTCTGAAGTACGCCATCAACCGTGAAGAGATGGTTGAGAAGATTCTGCGCGGCTACGGCTCGGTAGGAAACGACATGCCCATCAACGCGGCCTACCCGCTGTTTGATGAGACGATCCCGCAGCGCGAGTTCAGCATCGAAAAAGCGGCAGAGCACTATAAAAAGTCCGGCCATGACGGATCGCCGATCATCCTGCGCACCGCAGACGGTGCATTCCCGGGTGCGGTGGATGCTGCAGCCCTGTTCCAGCAGACCGCTGCTCAGGCCGGCATTCCGCTGGAAATCGAGCGTGAGCCTAACGACGGTTACTGGTCCGAAGTCTGGAACGTTCAGCCGTTCTGTGCATCGTACTGGGGTGGCCGCCCGGTTCAGGACCAGATGTACGCAACTGCCTATCTGTCGACAGCCGACTGGAACGACACTCGTTTCAAAGTCAAAGAATTCGACGACATGCTGTTCGCTGCACGCGCCGAACTGGACTCCGACAAGCGCAAAGGCATCTACTCTCAGATGGGTATGATGTTGCGTGATAACGGTGGTCTGATCTGCCCGATGTTCAATGACTTCGTCGATGCCGTCAGCAACCAGCTGGACGGATGGGACACCGATCCCAACGGCGAACTGATGAACGGTCAGGTTTCGCGTAAGATGTGGTTCGTCTGATACGGATCCTGACATATGCATCCAATCATCAAACTGGTGTTCCAGCGCTTAGCGCTGGGACTCCTGCTCTTGTTTGGCGCTTCGGCCCTGATTTTTGGCCTGACCGAAGCCCTTCCCGGAGACGCAGCGCAAGCCGTCCTGGGCCAGTCCGCAACCCCCGAAGCCCTGGCGAACCTACGCGAAGAAATGGGCCTCAATCGTCCCGCTCTGACGCGCTATTTTGAATGGCTGGGCGGAATCGTCCAGGGTGATCTGGGCCAATCCCTCACCAACAGACTGGACATTGCCGAATCCGTTGGCAGCCGTCTGGGCAACACTCTTTTCCTGGCATTCTGGGCCGCTATCGTATCGGTTCCATTGGCCATTTTCCTTGGTCTGCTGGCCGTTCGCTATCGTAACCGCTGGCCTGACAAGCTGATCTCGGCAGTCACACTCACCACGATCTCGATCCCCGAATTTCTGATCGGCTATGTCCTGGTTTATTTCATCGCGGTGAAGCTGGGCATGTTCTCGCCTCTGGCTATGATCAACGACAGCATGTCGTTCGGACAGAAACTCAACGCGATCGCCCTGCCGGTGATCGTTCTGACCATGGTTGTTCTGGCGCATATGATGCGGATGACCCGCGCAGCGATCCTGAACGTGATGCAATCGGCTTATGTCGAAACTGCTGAACTCAAAGGTCTCAGTAATTTCAAGGTCATCTACCGTCACGCTTTCCCGAACGCGATTGCTCCGATCGTCAACGTCGTCATGCTGAACCTTGCCTATCTGGTGGTCGGCGTCGTCGTCGTCGAGGTGGTGTTCGTCTATCCCGGTATGGGACAGTACCTAGTGGACCACGTGACCAAACGTGATGTTCCGGTGGTTCTGGCCTGTGGTGTGATCTTTGCCGCCATCTATATCGGACTGAACATGATTGCAGACATCGTTGCCATTCTGGCCAACCCAAGGCTGAGGCATCCGAAATGAAGAACATACCTATCTCTGCAATGATCGGACTGGCTTTCACAGGCCTTTACTTCATCATCGCGGTATTTGCGCCTCTGCTGGCCCCTTACGGAATGGCCGAGGTCGTCGGCGATGTCTGGGAACCATCCAGTTCACAGTTCTGGCTGGGCACTGACAACATTGGACGCGATCTTCTCAGCCGTATGATCTACGGCGGACGCACAACGATCTTCATCGCCACGGCTGCAACGATCCTCAGCTTCGTTACAGGCTCGATCCTTGGCTTTCTGGCCGCGGTTCTGGGCGGTTGGGCCGATCAGGTCATGTCGCGGACGGTTGATCTGATCATGTCGATTCCATCGCTGATTACCGCGCTGGTGGTTCTGGCGATGGTGCCGGTGACCATCCCGGTACTGATCGTCGTCATGGGCCTTCTGGACGCCACGCGCGTCTATCGTTTGGCCCGCGCAGTCGCCGTGGATATCGCGGTAATGGACTATGTCGAAGCCGCTAAGCTGCGTGGTGAAGGTCAGACCTGGATCATCTTCCGTGAGATCCTGCCCAACGCACTGTCGCCTCTGGTGGCTGAGCTGGGCCTGCGGTTCATCTTCATGGTTCTGTTTGTCTCCACCCTGTCGTTCCTGGGTCTGGGCGTTCAGCCGCCGCTGGCCGACTGGGGCGGCATTGTGAAGGAGAACAAGGACGGCATCGTCTACGGTATCGGCGCGGCCCTCTACCCTGCTGTGGCCATCGCAACGTTGGCGATCTCGGTCAACCTTGTGGCTGACTGGATCCTGAACCGCACCACATCGCTGAAAGGAGGTCGGGGATGAGTGATACCCTTCTCAAGGTCCGTGACCTCAAAATCGGCGCGACCGTATATCCGCCGGGCGAAAAGCCCCATGACATCGAAATCGTGCACGGGGTCAGCTTTGACCTCGAGCGCGGCAAGGTGCTGGGACTGATCGGTGAATCCGGAGCTGGTAAATCCACCATCGGTCTGGCCTCAATGGCCTATGGCCGCGGTGGTGTGAAAATCACCGGCGGCGAAGTCTGGGTGAACGGCCGCGATATCATGAAGTCCTCTTTGGGGGATATTCGCAATCTGCGTGGCGGTGAGGTGACCTATGTCTCGCAATCCGCCGCGGCCTCGTTCAACCCGGCCAAGAAGATCATGGATCAGGTTGTCGAAGCGGCTGTAGAGCACAAGAAATTCTCGCGCAAAGAGGCTGAAGCCCGCGCGCGGGAACTCTTTGCCAAGCTGGGTCTGCCTGATCCGGATAATATCGGTGATCGCTACCCGCACCAGGTTTCGGGTGGTCAGCTGCAGCGTTGCATGACAGCGCTGGCTCTGTGTCCAGAGCCTGATCTGGTTGTGTTCGATGAACCCACCACAGCGCTGGACGTTACCACTCAGATCGACGTTCTGATGGCGATCAAAGAGGCTATCGCAGATACTGGTGTTGCCGCGCTCTATATCACGCACGACCTCGCGGTCGTTGCACAGGTGAGCGATGACATCATGGTTCTGCGGATGGGTAACACCGTCGAATACGGCCACACCGATCAGATCATCAACAACCCACAGGAAGAGTATACCAAGGCACTGGTCTCGGTCCGCTCGATCGAGCACGAAGAGAAGAAGCCCACGCCTGAACCGGTGTTGAGCGTTGACGGGATCACCGCGCGCTACAAAGGGCTGAACTTCGATGTGCTGCACAACGTCAATGTCGAGCTTCATCCGGGGCAGACGCTGGCGGTTGTGGGGGAATCCGGTTCGGGTAAGTCAACGCTTGCACGGGTGATCACAGGGCTGCTGCCTCCACGCGATGGTGAGATCACCTTCGCGGGCCGCAAACTCTCACCCGATCTGGCCGGACGTACCCGCGAGGACCTGCGAGAGCTGCAGATGATCTACCAGATGGCTGATGTGGCGATGAACCCGCGTCAGACGGTTGGCACGATCATCGGCCGCCCGCTGGAGTTCTATTTCGGTATGCGCGGCGCTGAGAAGCGTAAGCGGATCATCGAATTGCTGGATGAGATCGAACTGGGTGAAAAGTTCATGGACCGCTATCCAGCGGAACTGTCCGGTGGCCAGAAACAGCGTGTCTGTATTGCGCGATCACTGGCCGCCAAACCCAAGATGATCATCTGTGATGAAGTCACCTCGGCGCTCGATCCGCTGGTGGCGGACGGTATTCTCAAGCTGCTGCTGGATCTGCAGAAGATCGAGGATGTCGCCTATCTGTTCATCACTCACGATCTCGCAACGGTCAAAGCAATCTCTGACTCGATTGCCGTGATGTATCAGGGCCGTGTGGTTCGCTATGGTTCCAAATCTCAGGTTCTGAGCCCGCCGTTTGATGACTATACTGACCTGCTGCTCAGCTCGGTTCCCGAGATGCATCTGGGCTGGCTGGAAGAGGTTGTTGCACATCGTAAGATGGAGAGTGCGGGGAACTGATCCCTACCCTTTCTGTAACAACCCGATGGAACTTTGAAATCCCGGCGCTTGCACTACTGACAAGCGTCGGGATTTTGCTATTCGGGGCGCGAACGGGCGACCCTGAGCAAGCGAATCCGCTAGGATCACCTGAATACAAATATTGTCAAAAGGGTCATGAGATGGACCGTAAGCTGCTACTTATCATTCTGGACGGCGTACCATGGCGCAACTTTCGCCGTCTTTTCGGAAATCTCGAAGGCTGGGTCGACAGCGGTGAAGCACAGGTCTGGAAATTGCGGGCTGTTTTGCCGTCAATTTCAGCCAGTTGTTATGCCTCGATTCATACGGGCGTTACGCCGCAAGAACATGGTTGTACCGGCAACGGTAACGTCTTCCGACTGGATCATAAGGATATCTTCAGCCAGGTACGCGCAGCAGATGGCGTAACCGGTGCCGTGACCCACAGCTTCTGGTCGCAATTCTTTAACCGGCATCCGTTCGATTACGTCCGTGACATCGAATATGATGAGCCGGAAAGCAAAACCATCAATCACGGCCGGTTTCACAGCATGACCGGCTATGGGAAAGCCAATCAGATGACGCCGTCGGATGTCGATCTGTTCGGAACTCTCACCAATCTTTGCCTGCGGTTCGGTTTGGATTATGGCATCCTGCACACTTGTACGCTGGATAGCATGGGACACCGCTTCTACCACGACTGCGAAGAAATGGATCATGCCTGCTTTGTCATGGACGAAATGCTGGCCCCGTTCATTCCGCGCTGGCGGCAGCTGGGCTACGAAGTGATCGTGACAGCCGATCATGGGCAAGATGAACGCGGCCATCATGGCGGGCGTGGTGCGCTGCAGCAGGAAACAGCACTCTACTACTTTGGAGACGCCAAGGGGCCTGATGCTGACTACGTGATTGACCAACTGCAGCTTGCGCCGACCATCCTGCAGCGCTTGGGCGCACCGGTGGCCGACACAATGAAAGCCAAATCTTTCCTGAGCTAAACACGACTTGAGTCTATGATCAGGCTGCTTTTGACAGCCTGATCAGTCATAGTTCCAAAGCCCCTGCCCCAACGCTTCGATTGCGACCGAAATCCGCTCAAAGCTATCGGCAGCACGTTTCACGCTGGTCCGGGCCCTCAGGTAGCCATGGATCAGACCCGGCTCATTGATCCAATGAGCTTGACCACCAGCCTCAACAATCTTGTTGCAGTAATCAGGCCCGTCATCCCGAAGGGGATCGCAATCGGCGGTCACTACGACGGTAGGAGGTAATTCAGAAAAGTCCGTGTCGTGCAGAGGCGCAAAGGTCGGGTCATTCTCGGGCACATTCCCGTTGCAGCGCACCTTTTCGTAGAACAGGATTTCATCCCGCGTCAGTAGAGGCGCATGCGCGTGTTCTATATACGACCCCTTGCTTGGGTCTCCGCCAAGACCCGGATAGATCAGAACTTGCCCGATGATACCTTCCAGTCGTCCGCGCGCGTAATGTGCAACTGCTGCTGCAAGGTTTCCGCCTGCGCTGTCACCAGCCAGAACAATGGGATCACCAAATTCTCCCATCGCCCAGTTGACGGCTGCCCAGGCATCTTGAAACTGCGCAGGGTGCACATGCTCGGGGCATAGGCGATAATCAACGGCCACGACTCGGTAACCAGTCTGAGAACAGATTTCAGCGCAGACATCGTCATGGCTGTCTAATCCGCCGACTACAAAACCGCCGCCGTGAATATAGACGACGGTTCGCGTTGGTATCCCTGATGAATAGAGCCGAACCCCGACGCCATCAGCTGACAGATCCTGTGCTTCGACACCCGCGGGACGCGGTTGACGAAAATCCCGACACATCTCATCATAGACGCGGCGTTGATCTGTTATGGACCGATCAACAGCATCATCAGGATAGCTTTCAGCAGTGCGTCTTATGAACGCCCAAGTTTCCTCATCAATCAGACGTTCATAATCCATAGTCCCTCCCGGTCAGGCAGCCCACTCCCACGGCCGGGTGAACGATCCCAGCACTTTGCTGACATCGTCCTCGGACGAGCCGTTCGCGTCAAGCTGTGCGACGAGTCCACGCTTCTTATCGTCGATCACCGACACGACACGTGCAGATACACCTGCGGTCTCCAGTGCTCCGTTGTAGATACGCGTGATCGCCTGCTTACGCAGTTCGGGTTTGAACACCTTACCAACCGCCGTTTTAGGCAGTTCAGAAAGAATCGTCATGTGCTTAGGCTGCGCGGCACGTTCGTGGACATGCACTTTGCAATATTCCATCAGCTCTTCTTCGGTGGCCGAGGCTCCCTCGACCAATTCGACAAAGGCACAGGGCACCTCGCCCGAATGCGCGTCGGGCTGACCAATAGCACCGGCGAAGGCAACCGCATCGTGACCCAGCAAGGCCTCTTCGATCTCAGCGGGATCAATGTTGTGACCGCCACGGATGATCAGGTCCTTCGCACGTCCGGTAATCCAGAGGTATCCGTCTTCATCAAAACGGCCCAGATCGCCCGTCCGCAAGTATTTGTCGAAGTGGTAGAGATTCGTGTTTTTGTCGGTTTCGGTATAGGTGTTGCCAGCATACACCCCCGGGTTTGAAATGCAGATTTCGCCGATCTGGTCAGTGCTGCATTCGGTGGGTCCGTCAGGTCCATCCTGCAGGATTTTGACATCCGTATATGGGAATGGAATACCGATCGAGCCGATCTTTTTCTCGCCATCCACAGGGTTGCACGAAACCAGACAGGTTGCTTCGGTCAGGCCGTAACCTTCGACAATCGTGACACCCGTGGCTTCCTCAAAACGGCGGAACAGCTCAACAGGCAACGGAGCAGAGCCCGAAAAGGCCGTTTTCACGCTGGAGATGTCCGCATCGACCGGACGCTGCATCTTGGCCGAGATCGCGGTTGGAACGGTGATAATGAACGATACTTTCCAGCGTTCGATCAGCTTCCAGAAATTGTCGAACACGCCGTCACCGCGATAACCGGCCGGTGTCGGGAAGATGACATGCGCGCCGGACGAAACAGCCGCCATGACGATCACATGTACAGCGAAGACGTGGAACATGGGCAGTGGGCACATGATCACGTCATTCTCGTCAAACAGCAGCGTATTGCCGAGCCAGCCGTTGTAGATCAGGCCAGAATACTTGTGCTGTGCCACCTTCGGCATCCCGGTTGTCCCGCCGGTATGGAAGTAACACGCGACCCGGTCCTCTTTGCTGTCTTCGAACGTCAGGGTCGTGGGCTGCTTGGCCAGTTCCTGATTGAAGTTCTTGTAATCAGCATGGGCCAGATGTTCTTTATCGCCCATCTTGGGACGCAGGAACGGGACCAGCCAGGATTTCGGCGGCGTCAGGTATCGGTTCAGGTCAATCTCAAGGATGGTATTGACGTTTGGTGCGTGGCGCACCGCTTCCTCGACCTTTTGGGCCACATCGGTTTTGGGGAAAGACTTCAGCGTCACGACCACTTTGGCCTTGGTCTCACGCAGGATTGCCGCGATCTGCTCAGGCTCAAGCAGCGGGTTGATCGGATTCACGATGCCCGCGATCGCGCCACCCATCATGGTGACCAGCGTTTCATTACAGTTCGGCAGGACATAGGCCACGACATCCTTTTCCCCGACACCCAAGGAGCGGAACAGGTTGGCGGCCTGATTCACCTTGCCCAGCAGATCGGACCAGGTCAGCGTCTCAGCTTTGTCCTTCGGTCCCGATAGCAACTGGAAGGAGATCGCCTTGTGGTTTGGAAATTTCTCTGCCGTTCGCGACAACAACTGATGAAAGGTCACGGGGACGTCTCTGTCCTCCCATGCCATTTCCTGCTCGATCCGCGCCTTGTCGTCCAACCCCACAAATGCCATGTGGTTCCTCCCCTTTTTTCTCCCATGTCGTGCACAGGCTATTGATGGCCCCCAAGATGGAAGCAAATTCAAGCCTGCGCAAGCGACGGCTTAGCCGCCGGATGAGAGAAAATGTAGAATGACGCTGCGACGATTCGTGATTTGCCCGTACGTCACTTCATTCGGCAGCCACGCCATCGGTGAACTGAAGACGCGCCAGACGGGCATAAAGACCGTCCTGCGCCACCAGATCCTCATGGGTACCCTGCGCCACGATCTGTCCGGCTTCCATCACGACTATACGGTCAGCTTTCTTCACCGTGGCCAGACGATGCGCCACGATTAGGGTCGTCCGGCCGGCACGCATTTGATCCACCGCACCCTGCACAGCCCGCTCACTCTCGGCATCGAGCGCCGATGTTGCTTCGTCCAGCAAGAGAACAGGAGCATCCCGCAGAATCGCACGCGCGATTGCGATACGCTGTTTCTGTCCACCTGACAGCATCACACCGCGCTCACCTACGAAACTGTCATAGCCCTCCGGCAAGGCTGAAATGAAATCATGCGCCGCAGCAGCCTTTGCCGCTTCTTCAACTTCGGCATCGGTCGCGTCCAGACGACCAAACCGGATATTCTCTCGCGCCGAGGCCGCAAAGATCACCGGATCCTGAGGAACCAGCGCCATATGCTGGCGGAAATCGTCGCGTTCAAGATCACGCAGATTCACACCATCCAGACTGACCTGGCCCGCATCCGGATCATAGAACCGCTGGATCATCTGAATAACGGTGGTCTTACCGGCACCGGACGGGCCGACGAAGGCAACGGTTTCACCGGGCTTCACATGCAAAGTCAGATGATCAAGTGCCAGAACGTCAGGGCGGGCCGGATAACGGAATGTGACGTCATCGAACCGGATTTCACCGCGTACGGGCTGTGCGAGTTTCCGGGGCTGAGAAGGATCGGTTACAGTATCTTCCGAATTCAACAACTCGACCAAACGCTCGGTTGCACCTGCGGCGCGCTGCAGTTCGCTCCATATCTCAGAAAGCGCTGCCACTGAACCCGCCATAATGACCGAATAGATGACGAACTGAACCAGAACGCCTTCGGTCATAACACCGTTGCGGACATCATTGGCACCCATCCACAACACGCCAACAATCCCGGAGAAGACCAGAAAGATAACGATGACGGTCAGCACAGCTCGGGTCTGAATGCGTTTGAGGGAAACCACATAGGAGGTTTCCGTCATGTCTCCGAACTGTTTCCGGCTGGCCTCTTCATGCGTAAAGGCCTGTACGGTTTGTACCGCGCCCAGCGCTTCGCCTGCGTTACCGGAGGACGCCGCTATCCAATCCTGGTTTTCACGGCTGATGACGCGCAGGCGGCGCCCCAGCACCAGAATCGGCACAACCACAGCCGGGATCAACAACAGCACAAGACCGGTCAGCTTGGCCGAAGTCAGCAACATCAGCACCATTCCACCGACGAACATCAGCATATTGCGCAAGGCGATCGAGACTGAAGATCCGAGAACCGATTGGATCAGTGTCGTATCTGTGGTGATCCGGCTCAAAACTTCGCCCGTCATGATCCGTTCGTAGAACTCGGGGCTCATCCCAATGACACGATCGAACACGGCTTTCCGGATATCGGCGACAACCCGTTCGCCCAGACGCGTTACTAACGCGTAACGGATGCCAGTACCCACCGCCAGAACGGCGGCAATGCCCAGCGCCGCCATGAAGTACCAGTCCAGCAGTTCGCCATCTTCAATACGGAAATTGTCGATCACACGGCGAACCGCCAATGGCAACGTAAGCGACATCCCCGCGGTTACCGTCAGCGCCAGCGTCGCACCGATCATCAGCATCCGATAAGGCTTCATGAATGGCCAGAGCGACGACAACACGCCCAGTTTCTTTGAGCCAGCCCTTTCTTCGCTGGCACCGGGTGCCGGGGTAGTGTCTTGGCTCGCGGACTGAGAATTTGCCATGTCTGGCCCTTGTGTCGTGATCGGGTCTAAGTCAACGCTTCTTGGCGACAGAGGTGATCGGGGTCAAGCAATGCGCGCGATTTACTACCCTTAGCGGGCTATTTGACGCAATCGATATCGGGCTGAGCTGGAGCGGGTAGACGGAATCGAACCGACATAGCCTGCTTGGAAGGCAGGGGCTTTACCATTAAGCTATACCCGCTCAGGTCTGGGCTGAGTAGTCCATGCGTCAGCGGTCGTCAAGAACCGAAATTGCACAATACGGTCCTTTTGTGAAAGACCCATGAAAGTTGGTTTGGCAATAGAATGCCTGTTGTATGCGTGACTACCCTCGCCCAACATATCCGGGCCAACAGATACGTGGAAACGAGCAGTAACTCGCGTATCAAAAAGTGATGTGTTTACGGATGTCGGTCGCGACAGGGTTAATCGTGTTGTTATCAACCTGTCACAAACGCGCCCTAAATCCACTTTCAATCAAACCGATTCAGACAGCCAGGAGCCATCCATGAAAGACGTTGATCTTACCACTATCTCCGCCGATGACTGGGACGAACTGCACTTCCCCCGCCCCGAAGAAAACGACTTTGACCGCGTCGTCGAACGCGCCATATCCCGTCGGGGATTCCTGGGCGGTGTGTTGGCATTCGGCTCGGGTGCGGCTGCAATGGGCGCTGGCCTGCTAAACTCGACTTCAGCGCAGGCGCAATCCGCCTCACGTTTCGCCTTTACTCCGATCGCCGCACAAACCGACGGCACTGTCCATGTACCCGAAGGGTATGAATGGAAAATCATGACGCGCTGGGGTGATCCGCTGTTCTCGGACACCGACGGCTATGATATCACCGATGGTGGCCCGGTTGAGAAATCGGATCGCATCTTCGGCGAAAACACAGACGGGATGGAAACCTTCGCGTTTCAGGGTCACGAGCTGATCGCGATCAACCACGAATACCCGAACCGCAAAATCAACCTACCCGCCGCGCAGGAAGGTGTCCCAGCAAACGCCGACGATGTTCTGAAGCTTCAGAACATTCAGGGTGTGACCGTGATGGAAATCACCGAAGGTTCCGATGGCTGGTCGGTCGTCAAAGACAGCCCCTTTAACCGTCGTATCCACCACAACACCCCGATGAAGATCGTCGGACCCGCCGCAGGTCACGATCTGCTGAAAACCGAAGCCGATCCAACCGGCACATCCTCGCTGGGTACCATGAACAACTGTGGCGCGGGCAAAACGCCTTGGGGTACCTACCTAACCTGCGAGGAGAACTTTAACGGTTACTTCGGCTCCAGTGATGAAAACGCGACCTACGACCAAAAGGTTGCTGACGGGTTCAAGCGTTATGGCGTCAAGGCCGAAAGCTGGAACGGGTATGAGCTGTTCGATCCGCGGTTTGACACGTCGAAAAATCCGAACGAACCGCATCGCGCGGGCTGGATTGTTGAGATCGACCCGACAAAGCCGGACAGCACACCGGTCAAGCACACTGGTCTGGGGCGCTTCAAGCACGAAAACGCTGAAGTGACGCTAGCTGCTGATGGCCGCGTAGTTGTCTACATGGGCGACGA
Source organism: Ruegeria sp. CE12 (assembly GCF_056537525.1). Taxonomy (NCBI): domain Bacteria; kingdom Pseudomonadati; phylum Pseudomonadota; class Alphaproteobacteria; order Rhodobacterales; family Roseobacteraceae; genus Ruegeria; species Ruegeria sp. CE12. Next base: position 656,313 of record NZ_JBQFRS010000001.1, read on the forward strand.
TGAACGTGGTGAGTATCTGTACAAGTTTGTCTCGAACGGTACCTACCAGCCGGGTAGCGAGACCGAGAGCCTGCTGAATGACGGCACGCTCTATGTTGCAAAGTTCAACGACGACGCAACCGGTGAATGGCTGGCACTAACGCCGGAAACCACTGGCATGGGCGACGCTGAGATTGCGATCTTCACCCGTATGGCCGCGTCCAAAGCTGGCGGCACTACCATGGATCGCCCCGAATGGGTGGCATCCAGCCCGGTTGCAGTTGAAGCCTATTGCTGCCTCACCAACAACAAGAACCGTGGCGTGAAGCCGAACGCTGGTGGTGATGACACATCGGTCAACGGACCAAACCCACGTGAGGCAAACAAATACGGCCAGATTGTACGCTGGCGTCCGGCGAATGATGACCATGCGACCGAAGCGTTCGATTGGGATCTGTACGTGATGGCTGGTAACCCGACCGTGCATTCTGACGACCGTGCCGGATCTGCCAACGTGAACGAGGGCAACCTGTTCAATTCGCCCGACGGCATGGTTATCGACTCGACCGGCCTGATCTGGATCCAGACGGACGGCAATGACGACAACGAGGAAGATTTCGCGGGTAACGGCAACAACCAGATGCTGGTTGGCGATCCGGTCACTGGCGAGATCGCGCGCTTCATGACGGGACCAACCGGTTGTGAAGTCACCGGTCTGGCGTGGTCCAGCGACCTGCGCACCATGTTTGTCGGCATTCAACACCCGGGCAGCAACTGGCCGGATGGCGGTACACCGCGTTCGTCAGTGATTGCGATCAAGCGAGTCGATAACGGTTTGGTTGGCTAACCAGACTACTAAAAAACTACGCCTCCGGGATCATGTTCCGGAGGCGTTCCTAAAACCCGGCTTGCTAGATATCTTCCCCTGGCGGGGCCAGTAATCCACCCGGCGCCAGCAAATGCCGCTCTGGAAGCCATGGGTTGAGGACCAATGCTTCGGTTAGGGCCTCCCTCGCTTCGTCGGTGCGCCCCAAGCCAAGCAAGGTCAGAGCCCGGCCGCTCAACGCTGCCACGTGATTTGGCGACAAGGCAATCGCAGCATCCAAATCGACCAATGCAGCGCTGAAATTCTGCCTCAGGAAGTTTACAAAGGCTCGTTGATTGTAACCCTCCGCATATGCAGGGCAAAACTCGACAAGCGTGTTGAATGTTTCCAACGCACCAAGCAAATCCCATGCTTCGCGTCTGCGCATCCCCCGATCCAGAAGCGCCTGAGCTTGCTCTCCGGGGGCGTCAGTCCACAACTCCCACATTTGATTTGAAATTGCGCGCGCTTCCTGTTCAGTCTCGGCTTTCTGGATCTGAGCAACCAATGCATCCACTTCGGCTACGTGGTCTGCGGCTTCAGGACAGGTCTGGGCACTCAGAGGGTTGGACAGCGCGACTGCTGCGGAAAGGATGGCTGCAAATCTGAACATTCTTCAATGATGGCGCGATTATGCATTCCGTCAACTTCAGGTGCCGACTGGTCCCGGCAATCCCACCTCCTTCACCGCCTCCATAGCAACGAACGTTGAGGTATTCGCCACATGCGGCAAGGATGAAATCTTTTCGGCCAGAACAGCGCGATACTCTGACATCGATCCTGTCCTCACCTTAAGAAGGTAGTCAAAATTCGAAGCGATCATATGCGCCTGTTCAATCTCGGCGATCCGGCGAACGGCAGCATTGAATTCAGCCAGTGCTTTTTCGCGCGTGTCCGTCAAACGCACCTCGACAAAGGCGACATGATCCAGGCCCAGCCGGATCGGATCGAGCATGGCGCGATAGCCGGTGATGATGCCTTCAGCCTCAAGCCGCTTGAGGCGCGCCTGCGTCGGAGACTTTGAAAGCCCGATCTGCCGGGCAAGGTCTGCCACAGAAATCCGTCCATCCTCAGACAGAATCGACAGTATCGCCTGATCGAACCGATCAAGATCTGGAAAGCCCATTTGGATCGCCTTTTCTCAGTTATTAAGGTCTTTAGCCCACTAATTATCACACTTCAGTCCATTGTCCCGGGAAATCGCATGTATACTCGACAAAAGACCGGAGGATACATGTCTCACAGCCTACGTACTCATATCGACAGCCATACTTATGCGGACCAGTCTGCTTTACTGGAGAACCTTGTTTCTCAAGCCGCTCTCAACCAAGCGGATCGTCACGCCATCAGTGATGCAGCGGCGCAGTTGGTCCGGGATATTCGATCCAGCACCTCTCCGGGGTTGATGGAGGTCTTTCTGGCTGAGTACGGGTTATCAACCGACGAAGGTGTCGCACTGATGTGTCTGGCTGAGGCGTTGTTGCGCGTTCCGGATGCGGACACCATCGATGCACTGATCGAGGATAAGATCGCCCCTTCGGATTGGGGCAAGCATCTTGGGCATTCTTCATCTTCCCTTGTGAATGCCTCAACATGGGCCCTGATGCTGACCGGCAAGGTACTGGATGAAGGAAAAACCTCACCCGTCAGCGCATTGCGTGGCGCAATCAAACGGCTGGGCGAACCGGTGATCCGAACTGCCGTCGGCCGGGCAATGAAGGAAATGGGTCGCCAGTTCGTGCTGGGAGAGACCATTCAATCCGCCATGGACCGTGCCAGTGGTATGGAAGCCAAAGGCTACACCTATTCCTACGACATGCTGGGCGAAGCAGCGCGTACCGAGGCGGATGCGGCGCGCTATCATCTGTCTTACTCGCGGGCAATCGCTGCGATCGCCGAGGCCTGCACGCATGATGATATCCGCGCCAACCCCGGCATTTCCGTCAAGCTGTCCGCGTTGCATCCGCGCTATGAACTGGCCCAGGAACATCGGGTGATGGAGGAGCTTGTCCCCCGCCTGCGTGCTCTGGCCCTGCTGGCCAAGGCAGCTGGTATGGGGCTGAACGTGGATGCAGAAGAAGCAGATCGCCTGTCCCTGTCTTTGCAGGTGATCGAAGCCGTGATGTCAGAACCCGCACTCGCCGGATGGGACGGGTTCGGCATCGTTGTGCAGGCCTATGGCCCGCGCGCCGGTCTGGTATTGGATACGCTCTACCAAATGGCTGAAAAACATGACCGCAAGCTGATGGTGCGGCTGGTCAAAGGGGCCTATTGGGATACCGAAATCAAGCGTGCTCAGGTCGAGGGTGTGGCTGGCTTTCCGGTCTTCACTCAAAAAGCCGCCACCGATGTTTCCTACATCGCCAATGCACGCAAGTTACTGGGTATGACGGATCGGATTTATCCGCAGTTCGCCACTCATAACGCACATACCGTCAGCGCGATCCTTCATATGGCTGACAACCAACCGTTTGAGTTCCAGCGACTGCATGGCATGGGTGAGACGTTGCATCAGATCGTGAAGGACAAGCAAAATACGCGTTGCCGAATTTATGCTCCGGTAGGCGCGCATCGTGATCTGTTGGCCTATCTGGTGCGCCGCCTGCTTGAAAACGGGGCGAACTCCTCATTCGTAAATCAGATCGTCGACGAAAATGTTCCTCCTGAAGAAGTTGCATCCGACCCGTTTGAGGCCATTGCCGAACCCGCCAAACCGTTACCGACCGGACCGGAATTGTTCGAACCTGAACGTGTGAATTCCAAAGGCTTTGACCTTCAGCACACGCCAACACTGGACATGATTGATGCAGCGCGGGACCGGTTCAGAGCACATCATTGGTACGCACAGCCATTGCTGTCGGACAACGCACAGCCAGAAGCGGATCAGGCCGTGATAAACCCGGCCCATCCACAGGATAGGCCCGGTGCAGTAGCGCCCGCCAGCGCCGAGGATGTTGAACTGGCACTGGCCTCGGCCTCACCCTGGCAGGCAACGGCAGCTGATCGCAAGAGTATGCTGAACGCAGCCGCTGACCTGTACGAGGAGAACTTTGGAGAGCTGTTCGCACTGCTTTCGCGAGAAGCCGGAAAGTCGCTGCCCGACGCCATTGCAGAGCTCCGTGAAGCGGTTGATTTTCTGCGCTACTACGCGGCGAACATCCCGGATGCCAAACCATCGGGTATTTTCACCTGCATCAGTCCCTGGAACTTTCCTCTCGCGATTTTCACTGGTCAGATTTCTGCGGCCCTTGCGACCGGCAATGCCGTACTGGCAAAACCCGCCCCGCAAACTCCGCTGATCGGACACCGCGCTGTACAACTGATGCATGAAGCAGGTGTCCCCCGAGATGCACTGCAATTGCTGCCCGGAGGACCGGCAGTTGGCGCGGCGTTGACTTCGGATTCACGTGTCTCAGGTGTTGCATTCACCGGATCAACAGCGACAGCGCTGAAAATCCGTTCAGCGATGGCCGAGAATTTGCGGCCGGGCACACCGTTGATTGCCGAGACCGGTGGCCTCAACGCAATGATCGTCGACAGCACCGCCCTGCCCGAACAAGCCGTGCAATCCATCATCGAAAGCGCATTCCAATCGGCGGGCCAACGCTGTTCCGCACTGCGGTGCCTGTATCTGCAGGAAGATATCGCTGACGATGTCCTGACCATGCTGCAAGGTGCAATGGACGCGCTTAGCGTAGGGGATCCATGGCTGATTTCGACCGATTGTGGACCGGTGATTGATCAGACAGCATTGCAAGGTATCGCCGATCACGTGGCCAAAGCGCGTGCCGAAGGGCGTGTTCTGAAAGAACTCTCGACGCCACCCGAAGGCACATTCATTGCCCCAGCACTAATCGAGATTTCCGGGATCGCTGCGCTGGAACGTGAAATCTTTGGTCCTGTGCTGCATGTCGCCCGCTTCAAAGCACAGGATATCGACAAAGTGATCGGCGATATCAACGCTACGGGCTATGGCCTGACATTCGGCCTGCACACACGGATCGACGATCGGGTGCAGCATGTGACCGAAGCCATCCATGCCGGCAATATCTATGTGAATCGCAATCAGATCGGCGCCATTGTAGGCTCGCAGCCTTTTGGCGGTGAAGGGTTGTCCGGCACAGGCCCCAAGGCCGGCGGGCCCAACTATATGGCGCGCTTCTGCGCTCCTAACCGGCAGGTTGTGAGCGAGGATTGGACAGACAGTGCTGACCTTCCAGAGCCTGAAGGCCAACCTATCGGGATCACAACCCAGTCCTTGCCCGGCCCTACCGGCGAATCTAACCGGTTGAGTGAATACCCGCGTCCCCCGGTGCTATGTCTGGGTCCGGGTCCTGATGCCGCGCAAGCTCAGGCCGACGCGGTCAAGGCCCTCGGTGGATCAGCAATCCGGGCTACCGGTGCGCTCGATCTACACCGTCTGGAAAACCTGACGGGTTTCTCTGGTGTCATGTGGTGGGGTGACGAAACGACCGGACGAGAAATTGAACGGCACCTGTCGCGTCGTGATGGTCCGATTTTGCCGTTGATTCCGGGCATGCCGGATCGTGCGCGTGTGCTGGCCGAGCGCCATGTCTGCGTCGACACAACCGCTGCCGGTGGCAATGCTGCACTTTTGGGTGGTGCGGCATAAGCTTGACTTGACGCTGGGCTGCGAAAGGCCCAGCGTCGCGCCATGTTTCCAATTCGCGATCATAACCCCTCGGGTCGAACACCTTTTGTCGTCTATGCGTTGATGGCGGCAAACATCCTGATCTTTTTCAGCTATCTCGGAATCATGGACGACGCCCGGCTGCTTAATCGGTTCTATTTCGACTATGCGATCATACCGGCACGGATCTCGGATGGAGTTGCATTTGAAACCCTGCTGACGTCAATGTTTCTGCACGGCGGCTGGATGCATCTGGCTGGAAACATGCTGTTTTTATGGATTTTCGGCGACAATCTGGAAGATGAGATGGGGCACCTGCCCTTTCTGTTATTCTATCTGGCAGCGGGGATTGGCGCTGGGCTGATCCATGTAGTCACGGCACCAGATTCGGTCGTGCCCACCATTGGTGCTTCGGGTGCGATCGCAGGGGTTATGGGTGGTTATTTGCTGCTGTTCCCGAAGGCGCGCGTCGATATCCTGCTGATCCTGATCGTCTACTTCCGGGTCTTTACAATTCCGGCATTCATCATGCTTGGGCTGTGGCTTGCAATGCAGTTTCTGGGTAGCCTTGCAAGCAATCCGGATGAAGGTGGCGTTGCCTACTGGGCGCATACCGGAGGATTTGCCGTCGGGCTGGTCCTGTGTATCCCGCTTTGGCTGAGACGTGGTGGAATTGATTTCTGGGATCGCACCCATGGTCATCCACCGCACCCCGAACATAAGTACAAGCTGACCCAATCCCGCATTCCAAAGGTTCCGCGAAAATGACCAGAATGACCGCCTCCTGCCATTGTGGTGCCATCGAGATCGAAGCCGAGTTTCCTCAAGGCCTGGCTTCGGCTGCGCGATGCGATTGTTCGTTCTGCATTCGCCGCGGGGCCGCAGCAGTCACGGCCACAACCGAAAGTCTGCGTGTCCTCAAGGGGTCGGATAATCTGAGCCTTTACACTTGGGGAACTCAGACCGCCAAACACTACTTCTGCAAAACATGCGGCATCTACGTCTACCATCAGAGACGCTCAGACCCTGACGAGTGTGGAGTGAACCTTGGCTGTGTCGAAGGTGGAAACCCCAGAACGCATGGAACGATTCCCTGGAACGATGGCGTTAATCATCCGTCAGACAGATCTGATTGATCGGGCCCCTGCCCACCGCTCAGATAGGTGATCTCCTGCGCGGCCTGAACGACCAGTTCGGCCAGATCGGTCGCGCGCACATCATCAAACCTGACGGTTGGACCTGATACAGAGATACCCGCGCAGGGTTCGCCTTTGTCGTTGTAGATTGCGGCACCAATGCAGGACATTCCCTCATAGCGTTCTTCCCGGTCATGCGACCAGCCGCGCGCCCGGGTCTCAGACAGATCCCTGAGCAGCATTTCTTCGGATGCCAACGTACTATCCGTGAACTTCGTCAGATCCGCAGACTTCAACAGTTTACCAAGAGCAGCCTCTTTCATTGCCGCCAAAATGGCTTTGCCAGTTCCTGACGCATACATCGGTGTCCGCGCGCCGGGCGGGAAAAAAGCGCGGATCGGGTTTGAGGTTTCGACCTGACCGACAAACACAACTTCCCCGCCATCCGGAACAGCCAGATTGGCAGTTTCTCCGCTATCCTGCATCAGCCGCCTGAGTATCGGACGCCCGATCTCAAGAACGCTGTTCCGTCGCAAGAAGGATGCGCCGGTACGGTAGGCTTCGATCCCGATCATCCATTCCTGACGCTCGTCGTCAAATGTGACATACCCATGTTTCTGAAGCGTTGTCAGAATGCGATGAGTGGTGGCTGTGGGCACCCCGATTTCACGGGCAAGATCGCTGAGCGAAGCACGCTCGAACCGCGCCACCGATGTCAAAACACCCAGCGCCCTGTCCAGTGACTGCATGGTTCCGGCCGAGCTTTCCTTGAACAACGACTTTGGCCTGCCGCGTGGTCGTTTCTGAGTCTCCATACCGATCCTTTTTGCTTCTTTGACGGCCCGCTTAAAAACCTGGCCGTGGATTGCGATTTTCAGAATATGAAAATGAGAAACTAAAAACCTTTTAATTTCAGCTTATTGCTAATTTAATTCCATAAATGAAAATATTTTTCAAGAAAATTGCACCTAATGAGGAGTCCGGCGACACTTGTTTCCAAAGTGGAGGACAGAGTGATGTCAAACCAGAACCCGGTCTTTATTCCCGGCCCAACCAACATCCCGGATCGCCTGCGTCTTGCCATGCAAGTACAGACGCAGGACCACCGTGCACCCGATTTCGTGGACACATTCGCACCCGTTCTCGAGGACACCAAAAAGGTCTTTGGCACTGTACCAGGACAGATCGTAACCTTTCCAGCCAGTGGCACTGGCGGATGGGAGGCTGCGGTATCAAACACGCTCAGCCCCGGCGACAAGGTCCTTGTCGCGCGCTACGGCGTGTTCAGCCATCGCTGGATCGATTTGTGCCAACGGCATGGGCTGGACGTTCAGATCGTCGAATGCCCATGGGGTGAAGGTGCGCCCGCAGACCGTTTTCAGGCGATCCTGGCTGCGGATACTGCGCATCAAATCAAGGCTGTGCTGGTTACACACAACGAGACCGCCACAGGCGTACGATCGGATATCGGCGCAGTACGCCGAGGCATGGATGCAGCCTCGCATCCCGCCATGCTGTTTGTGGATTGTGTAAGCTCTCTGGCCTCGATGCCGTTCGAGTTTGATCGCTGGGGTGTCGACATCGCCGTCTCTGGTTCGCAAAAGGGGTTCATGCTGGCGACTGGCATGGCAATTCTCTGCGTCAGCCCTAAGGCGATTGCGGCCATGGAAACAGCCAAGCTGCCACGGACCTTCTTTGACTTCCGCGACATGATGGCGGCCAATGCCTCAGGCGGGTTTCCCTATACCCCTCCGCTGCAATTGATCTACGGCATGCGTGAAAGTCTTAAGATGCTGTTCGAAGAGGGGCTTGAGAATGTCTACGCACGCCACTTCAGGCTAGCCGAAGGTGTTCGCCGCGCAACCGATGCCTGGGGGCTGAAACTGGTTGCCCAATCCCCCGAACTCTATTCGGATACAGTCAGCGCCATTTATGTCCCCGAGGGTTTTGACAGCAACGCCCTGACCGATCACGCCTTTAATGCATATGGTGTCTCCTTCGGTATCGGGCTTGGTCAGCTGAACGGCAAGGCCTTCCGCATCGGCCATTTGGGAAGCCTGACGGATGTCATGGTGCTCTCCGGTCTGGCGACTGTCGAGATGGCGATGGCCGACCTGAATTACCCTATCAAACTCGGCAGCGGTGTGGCTGCGGCCCAGGAATACTACCGCAACACTGGCGCAAATCCCGCCAAGGCTGCGGCGTGAGGAGGCCCCACATGTTAGATCAAATCACAGCGTCCGATCTGACGATCGACGATGTGCGCGCAGCGCATGAACGCATCAAACCTCATATCCGACGCACTCCTGTAATGACGTCAGACTATCTGAACGACCTGACCGGTGCACAATTGTTCTTCAAATGTGAGAATTTTCAGGAGGCTGGCGCTTTCAAAGTTCGCGGGGCCAGCAATGCCGTGTTTGGTCTGAGTGATGAGATGGCTACCAAGGGCGTCTGCACGCATTCCAGCGGCAACCACGCGCTCTCACTGTCTTATGCGGCGGGGCGTCGCGGTATCCCCTGCAATGTGGTGATGCCACGTACGGCACCACAAGCAAAGAAAGATGCTGTTCGCCGGTTTGGCGGCACAATCACCGAATGCGAACCTTCCACGTCTTCGCGTGAGTCAACCTTTGCCGAAGTTCAGGCCCACACAGGTGGCGAATTTGTGCATCCGTATAATGATTTGCGCGTCATCACGGGTCAGGCAACCTGTTCGGCGGAACTACTTGAACAGACCAACGGTGTAGATGCCGTGATTGCGCCAATCGGCGGTGGTGGCATGGTTTCAGGTACCTGTCTTACCGTGTCGAACCTGTCTCCTGAGACAGCGATTTACGCGGCAGAACCAGAGCAGGCTGACGACGCTTACCGATCGTTCAAAGCGGGACACATTATCGCTGACGACGCACCCAAGACGGTAGCTGACGGGTTGCTGGTGCCTCTCAAGGAAAACACGTGGCACTTCGTATCGCACCACGTGACCGACATTTTCACGGCGTCGGAGGATGACATCGTCGAAGCGATGAAACTGACCTGGAAATACCTGCGCGTTGTGATGGAGCCGTCATCTGCCGTGCCATTGGCGACAATTCTCAAGAACCCCGACGTGTTCCGGGGCAAGCGCGTCGGGGTGATCATCACCGGCGGCAACGTGGATCTGGACAAGCTGCCCTGGCTCAAAGGGTAAGGAGAAACAGGATGAACAAACCCATAAATATCGATCAACTCGAAGTTGGCTATGACATCCCTGCCGCGATTGGCATGGATGAAACCGAAATTCAAACGCCTTGCCTGATCCTTGATCTGGATGCGCTAGAGCGGAACATAAAAAAGATGGGCGATTATGCCAAAGCCCACGGGATGCGTCACCGCGTGCACGGCAAGATGCACAAGTCTGTGGATGTCGCGAAACTACAGGAAAAGCTGGGCGATGCCGTTGGCGTGTGCTGTCAGAAGGTGTCTGAGGCAGAAGTATTCGCGCGCGGCGGCATCAAGGATATTCTGGTTTCAAATCAGGTTCGCGATCCTGCCAAGATCGATCGATTGGCCCAACTGCCCAAACTTGGTGCACGCACCATTGTCTGTGTCGATGACATCAACAACGTGGCCGATCTGTCTGCGGCTGCTCAAAAGCACGGCACCGAGCTGGAAGTGTTTGTAGAAATCGACTGTGGGGCGGGTCGTTGCGGCGTAACCAATACTTCGGACGTCGTTGCTATCGCCAAAGCTGTGCAAGCTGCACCCAACCTGAAATTCACCGGCATTCAGGCCTATCAGGGTGCGATGCAGCATCTGGATACCTATGAGGCGCGGCAAGAGAAACTCGATACCGCAATCGCCATGGTCAAGGACGCTGTGGATGGACTGAAAGCTGAGGGTATTGAATGTGGGTTGGTTTCCGGCGGCGGAACCGGTTCCTACTACTTCGAAAGTAACTCGGGCGTTTACAACGAGTTGCAATGCGGTTCTTACGCCTTCATGGATGCTGATTATGGTCGCATTCTTGATAAGGACGGCAAGCGGATCGATCAGGGGGAATGGGAAAACGCCCTGTTCATTCTGACGAGTGTCATGAGCCACGCCAAAGCCGACAAGGCCATCTGTGATGCGGGCCTCAAAGCGCAGTCAGTCGATAGTGGCCTGCCCTTCATCTATGGGCGGGACGACGTCGAGTATCTGAAATGCTCGGATGAACATGGGGTGATCGGCGATCCGGACGGTGTGTTGAAAGTCAACGACAAGCTGCGTCTGGTGCCCGGTCACTGTGATCCAACGTGCAATGTCCATGATTGGTATGTCGGTGTCCGCAACGGCAAGGTCGAAACCCTGTGGCCCGTGTCTGCGCGCGGGAAGGCATACTGACAATGAGGGATGGTATGACAACACAAACAGATGGCTTGCTGATCGTCGGTGAAGAGCTGTGCGAAAAACTGGTCGGTCGGCAACAGGCCTTTGACGCCGTTCAGGACGTATTCGCCGCGATGGCACGTGGTGGCGCATGGAACTTTCCCGTTATCCGTGAGGCGCTTGGCTACGCGGATGCGCTTTACGGTTTCAAATCCGGGTTTGACCGCGATGGTAAGGTTCTGGGCGTGAAGTCAGGTGGTTATTGGCCGGGAAACGCGGAACACGGTCTAACCAACCACCAGTCAACGGTGTTCCTATTTGACCCGGATACTGGACGACTGTCAGCGCTGGTTGGCGGTAACTATCTGACCGCAGTGCGCACTGCGGCGTCTTCGGCCATTTCCATCGCTCATCTGGCCCGAAAGGATGCAAAGGTGCTGGGCATGGTCGGAGCTGGTCATCAATCTGCCTTCCAATTGCGCGCGGCTGCGGAGCAACGCGATTTTGAAAAGGTTGTGGCCTGGAACCCGCACCCAGACATGCTGCCTCGGTTGGCGGCTGTCGCCGACGAGATCGGGCTGGAATTCGAAGCAGTTAGTCAACAGGAGTTGGGCGCGCAAGCGGATGTGATCATCACGATCACCTCTGCCTTTGAACCCCTGCTGCTGAAAGACTGGATCAAGCCTGGCACTCATCTGGCCTGTATGGGCACCGATACCAAGGGAAAGATGGAAGTGGATCCATCCCTGGTTGCCGCTGCCTCAGTGTTCACCGACGAGGTGGCGCAATCCGTCACGATTGGAGAGGCGCAGCACGCCGCGACAGACGGTTCGACTACCGCCGAAGCGATCACCCCGATTGGTGCGGTTATCAATGGCGACCATTCCGGGCGGACGAGTGACACCGAGATCACCTTGTTCGATGGGACCGGCGTCGGGTTGCAGGATCTGGCTGTCGCGTCGGTCGCCGCCAGATTGGCGGATGAAGCCGGATTGGCCCAGCGCGCAACTCTCTAGACAAAAAAAGCGCGCCTTGTTTCAGGGCGCGCTTTCAAAACTTCGAGTCAAAGGTCTCGCGTTAGCCGCGGATCACCTTGGCAAAGCTGTCAAAGATCGGCTCGTTGGCGCAAATCACTTCACCATCTTCCAGCACACTGCCTTCAGGGTTCAGAGCCTGAACAAAGCCGCCTGCTTCCTTGACGATGATGATGCCCGCAGCCAGATCCCAGGCGTTCAGGCGACGCTCCCAGAAACCTTCGTAGCGGCCGGCGGCGACATAGGCCATGTCCAGAGCAGCGGCGCCCCAGCGGCGAACACCTGCACATGCTGGCATCAGGCGCGCCAGATCCTGCAAAGTCGCAGGCAGGTCAGAACGACCACCAAAAGGCAAACCTGTAGAGAAGATCGACTCAATCATCCGATGGCGACCTGAAACACGGATGCGGGTGTCATTCATCCACGCGCCCTCGCCTTTTTCGGCAAAGAACATTTCATCCTTGGCAGCGTCGTAGATCACACCAGCAACGATCTTGCCTTTGTGTTCCAGTGCGATCGAAATCGCCCAGTGCGGCAGGCCGTGCAGGAAATTGGTGGTGCCATCCAGAGGGTCGACAATCCAGCGGCGCGTTGGGTCTTCGCCGTCAATCGCTCCGCCTTCTTCGGCCAGCCAGCCATAGGTCGGGCGAGCGCCCAGCAATTCTTCTTTCAGGATCGCCTCGGCAGCGATGTCAGCCTTCGATACGAAGTCACCAGCGCCCTTCATCGACACCTGCAGGTTTTCGACCTCACGAAAATCCTTGACCAAAGAACGCCCCGCTTTGCGCGCGGCCTTGATCATGATGTTGAGATTTGCACTGCCAACCATTGTTCTGACGCTCCTGTCCGGTCAAACCGCGCGTATACTGGGGCAAGTCGACCTTGCCAAGAGGCATGATGTGCATATCAGCCCCGCAACCGACGCCGTAACAGACACCTATTGGGTCTGCAACTTGCGCGCCTCGACCCTTGCGAGTTTAACCAGTTCCTGAACGAACGGTTTTTCAAGGTCTTCAGAGCGTACTGCAGCGTATAGCCTACGGGTGATCCCCTCTTTGGTCAGCGGACGTGTGACGTAATCAGAGTTGTATTTAACCTCTCGGACAACCCAGTCGGGCAACACTGAAATCCCCCGGTTTGACGCCACCAGCAGCAGGATCACAGCGGTCAGTTCAACCTGCCGGATCGTTGCCGGTTCAACCCTTGCTGGGATCAGCAACTGACTGAAAACATCCAGTCGCGTCCTCTCAACCGGATATGTGATCAGCGTTTGCCCGCGAAAGTCTTCGGCTTCGATATAGGGCTTGTCGGCCAACGGATGAGACGAGGCCGCGACAAACACAGCGTTGTAGTCAAACAATTCAACAAATTCGACACCCGGCAGGTTTTCGGGGTCGGAGGATACAACCAGATCCACCTCTTCTTTCTGCAATGCTGGCAGCGCATCAAATGCTAGGCCCGGTCGGATGTCGACGTCTACGTCTGGCCAGGATTTCCGGAAGGCCTCAAGCACCGGGAACAGCCATTCAAAACAGGCATGGCATTCAATAGCGATATGCATGCGGCCCGTCCGTCCGTCGCGGAGCGAAGAGAACTCATCCTGCATCGCCTCGACTTGAGGCAATATTTGCTCAGCAAGACGCAGCAAACGCAGACCCGCAGCAGAGAGTTTCATCGGCTTGGATCGCCGCAGGAACAACTCAACCCCAGCCTGATCTTCGAGCCCTTTGATTTGGTGGCTTAGCGCCGACTGCGTGATGTTCAGTTGATCCGCTGCACGCGCCAGCCCACCACATTCATGAATGGCCTTGATCGTGCGGAGATGTCGGAACTCGATATGCATATTTTACTGAGCTCATGTTGTTCTTGAATAATATGAGTTTGTCTCACAATGCTTCGCATGGCACAAGGGCCGGGAACAAAAGCTGTGAGGGCCCGATGACCAAGCCTGAAATTTCATTCGAGTTTTTTCCGCCCCAAACGCTGGAGGCCTCGTTTCGTCTTTGGGATACCGTCCAGACTCTGGCGCCGCTTGACCCTCGTTTCGTTTCGGTCACCTACGGTGCCGGCGGCACGACCCGTGAATTGACGCGGGATGCTGTGGCCACATTGCATAAATCTTCGGGCCTGCCCGTTGCGGCGCACCTGACATGTGTTGATGCATCGCGTCAGGAAACGCTGGAGATTGCGGATACCTTCGCACGTGCAGGCGTTCAGGATATCGTCGCGCTGCGGGGTGACCCACCTAAGGGTCAGGATCGGTTCGTACCGCATCCCGAAGGCTTTACCAGCTCGGTCGAACTGATCGAAGCGCTGGCCGAAACCGAGATGTTCAGCATCCGCGTCGGTGCCTATCCTGACAAACATCCCGAAGCCGGTGACATGGCAGCTGATGTCGAATGGCTGAAAGCCAAATTGGATGCCGGCGCAGATGAAGCACTGACCCAGTTTTTCTTTGAGGCCGAAACCTTCTTCCGCTTCCGCGATGCCTGCGCAAAGGCCGGAATTGATAAGCCGATCGTGCCGGGCATTCTGCCAATCGAGAACTGGAAAGGTGCACGCAAGTTTGCTCAACGCTGTGGTGCCAGCATCCCGACCTGGTTGGAGCAAGCGTTTGAAAAGGCAGTGCGTGATGGTCGCGAAGATTTGCTGGCCACTGCAGTCTGCACAGAATTGTGCTCGGACCTGATCGAAGGCGGTGTCGACAAGCTGCACTTCTATACACTGAACCGGCCCGAGTTAACGCGAGATGTCTGTTTTGCACTCGGGATTGTTCCGAAAGCTGAACTACAAAACGTCGCCTGATTTCAAACAAGGACCCCTGTGCTGCCGGGCTGCTTCGTCAGTCCGGCTCTTTTTTATCTGGTTTTGCAACAGTACATCACCCTTACCGTGCGAAGACAATCTCACGCGGCTCATCCTATTGTTCGCCCAATACACCTCAATTCTTTGAGAAATTTGACAAAAAAACGTTAGCCCTCAAACTGGGCTTGTGTAGTTTAAAGAGTGTTTTGAGTATGGAGCCAGTTAACAGGATCCAGGCCCGGGTAGATGCGCTCGAGGCTCTTGGCCTCGGCCAATCGGCGGACGCAGATGAAATTCGTGACGCTTGGCGTCGTATCGCATTTCATGCGCATCCGGATCACACCGATGGGGATTATTCCAATTTCTCCAACGCTAAAGCGGCGTATGACTATTTAAGAAAAGAAGGTTTCGCCAGCAAAGAAAGGCAGGGATCGGCGCAGCCGCGGCGGCCCAAGCTGCGCAAACGTGTTGTCGAACTGGATGAAGACCAAATCGAGGCCTGCCATATCTTGCTAAACCCTGATCTGGCCATTCCGTACCGTCCAGATGGAATGGTTCAAAGCAATGATACCGCTTCCGTTCGCGACAACGCTCGGGCTTCGGATCATGTACCGGATGCCATTGGATGTTACGGACGCGATCTGACATTTTTTGTAGCGACCCCTGTCTGCGAAGGCTCAAACAGGGTTGCTTTGCCAACATCTATTCTGTCCAGCTGTCGCCGGAAAGAAACCGAAATCCTTGCGTTTCAGTCAAAGAGTTCAGGCTCGGGTGAAGTGGTTATTCCGGATTCGATCCGTCAGAGTAAATTCCCCGGCGCGCGAAGCGTGAGAATTCGTTTCGAAGCTGACGAACAGATGCGGGATGAGTTCTGGATCGCAAGCTAACCAATGATCGGGTGAAGAGCCCGGCCGATTAAGCCGGGCTTTCGATACTGAACCGTCGGTTTAGTTGGACACAGGGCCTTCGGACGTGAATTTTGGAATGACGCTGGTCGAGGCATCCGATGTTTCGATACCGGGCCAGTTGCCTTCGGCCAGATTGATGTTGCCCGGAACGTCTTCTTCCCAGAAGCCAACCACAACATCAGTGATGTTCAGGTACAGTTTATCATCGACAATCCGCCACAGGTTCGGGTTGGCCGGAACCTTGCCGCCTTTTGAAACGCCATAGGCGCAGTGGCCATCATATTGCGGCGCGTAATAGGCCGGGTTCTCCAGGAACTTGTCGCGGTTTTCCTCTGTCGAGAACGCCCAAGTGGACCCATTGTATTCCGCAGTAATATCCGACTGACCACGCACCGCTTCTGGTTGCGACTGTCCGACCGGCACCTGAGCAAGATCGCGGTAGGCGACGACGTCGTAACCTGAGACGGCAAATCCGGTTCCGTCAACATATTGCGGGCCAGCAAATGCCGGAACGGCCAGCGTCACAGCCGCGGCAAAGGTCAGGGCAAAGCGTTTCATGTGGTCAATCCTCTTATTTCAACTGTTTCCGGGCGCCGTGGTGGCGGGACTGGCATGACAATATGCGATTCTGATGCACTTCGTAGTCCTGCTCGCGGCGGTGTGACATCCAACGAGGAAACGTGAGGAGATCGTCGCGGAATGTTACAAAGCCAGTGCAACATCGGGGCTTGGACTTTGACTTTTGCAACATTAGCTGTTGTTGCACCGGGTGCGCAGCCCGACAAAGGCATGAAAGGTAAGTGATGAGCGAGAACGCGACCTATACACCACCGAAAGTCTGGACCTGGGACAGCGAAAGCGGTGGACGCTTCGCAAATATCAACCGGCCCATTGCCGGCGCGACCCACGACAAGGATCTGCCAATCGGCAAACATCCTATGCAACTTTATTCACTGGCAACTCCCAATGGTGTCAAAGTGACTGTGATGCTGGAAGAACTGTTGGCGCTGGGTCATGAAGGTGCTGAGTACAATGCCTGGCTTATCAATATCGGTGAGGGCGACCAGTTCAGCTCGGGTTTTGTCGAGGCGAACCCTAACTCAAAAATCCCTGCCCTGTGGGACAGATCCGGCGATGATCCCATCCGTGTTTTTGAAAGTGCGTCGATCCTGTTTCATCTGGCCGAGAAGTTCGGTGAGTTTCTGCCAAAATCGGGAACCGAGCGCACCGAGGTTATGAACTGGCTGTTCTGGCAGATGGGCAGCGCGCCTTACCTGGGTGGCGGTTTCGGTCATTTCTACGCCTATGCCCCGGAAAAATGGGAATACCCGATTAACCGCTTTGCCATGGAAGCCAAACGTCAACTGGACGTGCTAGAGCGTGAACTGGCAACCAAGACCTACATCGCCGGCGAAGACTACAGCATCGCCGACATGGCAATCTGGCCGTGGTATGGCCAGCTTGTTCTGGGCCGTCTCTACGATGCAGCAGAGTTCCTGGACGTAGAATCCTACAAGAATGTTATGCGTTGGGCCAAGGCGATTGACGAACGGCCCGCTGTTGTGCGCGGTCGCATGGTGAACCGTCCTTTCGGTGAACCTCACATGCAGTTGCATGAACGCCATGACGCCAGCGACTTCGAGACACGCACGCAGGACAAGCTGGAACCTGCGGCCGAGTAAATAGCTTCAAGGGAAAGGCCACGTCGGAGCACTACTCCGCGTGGCCTTTTCATTTTTAGCAATCTCTATTTTAGGATTGGCGGCTTTTCCGGATCACTTCCCGGAATGGGCCTTGAGACTTGCCGGACTTCTGGCTGAGGCAACTCAAAACGCAATCCGACATTGGCCAGCGCTGCGGCCGTTGGCTCGTCTGCATTGAAGAAACCAACATCCAATGCACCGGCTTCAATGCCAGAAAAGGTAAGCGCTTCCGATACGGCTTTGGCGAGCGCGGCCTCGGCCTCATCCGAGGCGCCGACGAACCCAAGCAAATGCCCCTGCCCGCCAAGGTCGTTTTTTGTGCCCACCAGAAACGCAGCACTGGCAAGCCCCGCAGCGGTCGCCAATTTGGTGTCCAATGCTGTGAGCAGCCTGTCCGGCAATCCGGATGGAGACAGAAACTCCGCCAGTTTCTGTTGTACTTCTTCCGGCCCATGCTGAAGGGTGCTGGCAAGCCAGCCCAATGCCTCAGCTGGAATCAACATGGATGAAGGGGCCGTATCCAGATTCAGACCCAGTCCGATCCCCTGCCCGGACAACATCGCTGCCAGTACCCGGCCAGACAGTGCAACATAAGGTGCCGGTCGGCCCGCGAAACCAGCCAGTCGATCTTCACGATCAAATGCCAGTACAAAGCTGCCATCCGCCACCTCAAACAGTTCGGGCGATATGTTTTCGTCCCGTGCCTCTTCGGTCAACATCAGGAACAGTTCGCAATCAGCCAGCCGTTCGAAAAACCGCAGCCGCGCTGCATCGTCCTGTGGGTTTGCCTCCATCTCGGCATGGGCAGCATCCAGGGCCGTTGTGTCAGTCATTCAGCACCTCTTGTACCCGCGCACGCAAAACCGGCAACAGTTCAGCTTCGAACCACGGGTTCTTCTTCAACCATGCCGTATTGCGCCACGACGGGTGAGGCAAGGCAAAGACACGCGGCGCATGGTCTCGCCAGTTTCGAACAGTCTCCGTGACAGGCGTTCGGGCGCCCAGGTGATATTTATGCGCATGGCCGCCGACCAACACAGTCAGACGCACTTCACCCAACTCCTGCATCACCTTGTCATGCCACGTGTGACCACAGACGGGAGGTGGCGGCAAGTCGGCCTTGCGATCGTTATAGCCTGGAAAACAGAAAGCCATCGGCACAATGGAAACCTGCGCCCTGTCATAAAACACGTCCTCATCCAGGCCGAGCCATTCACGCAATCGATCACCCGACGGATCGGTAAACGGACGACCGGATTCGTGGACACGCGCACCGGGAGCCTGGCCTGCGATCAATATTCGTGATCCCGATTGAAACCAGACCACGGGGCGCGGTTTATGCGCCGTATAGGTTTGCGCAAATGTATCTGCGCATAGACGGCAGGACCGGATCTGATAGGCCAGCAAATTCATAGGATGATAAGGTTTCCTCAATCCAGCTTGTTCATTGCTTGTCATGAAGATAATGGTCCTGCGATTTCGATCCAGTGGTGGAGCCACAGGTCACACAATCCTGAACAACGACCGGAACGCATTGATCATTTGTTTCATATTTCGACATAATGTGGCCAACATGGATCGGTAGCAGAAACGCTGGTGATACGATCCGGCGAATGACAGACATAAAAGGAACGATCAGCAGGTCGTGAATGCTTGAATTTGAGAACGTCAGCAAATCCTTCTGGACCGGGACGCGCCGAAAGGTAATCCTGGACAATGTCTCTTTCCGGGTCGAGCTGGGTAAATCCCTCGGGGTTCTGGCGCCGAATGGGACAGGAAAGACTACTCTTATCAACATGATGGCTGGGCTTGAGCAACCCGATGAAGGCGTTATACGCCGCGAATGCCGGGTCTCGTTTCCGATGGGGTTCACCGGTGGCGTTTCCAAACGCATGTCCGCTTTGGAAAACGCACGATACATCGCCAAAATCTACGGTATGGATCCGGATTATGTCGAAGCCTACTGCCGTTGGCTGTGTGGCTTGGGTGAATATTTCAACCAGCCGCTGGCCACTTATTCGGCTGGCATGCGCGCGCGGTTCACATTTTCGCTGATGTTGGCGCTGGACTTCGATATGTACCTTATCGACGAAGGAATGCCCTCTACTACGGACGTGGAGTTCAACAAGAAGGCCGGTGAAATCCTGCAGGAGCGTTTGCGAACCACTACCCTGGTGATCGTTTCGCACAGCCCCAAGATACTTGAAAAATTCGCACGACAAGCGGCTGTGCTTGTCGATGGGCAGCTCTACATGTTTGAAACCTTGGAAGAGGCAAAGCAGCTATATGACTACCAAACCCAAGGCTAAGAAATTCAATTCAGGCGATGCGCCGCAAGGGGAAGGAACCGCTGAAGCACGCTCGGAAGCGATTTCCCGAATCCGGCGGGCAACCCAACCCCCCACCGCCACCGGCGAAAGTCAGCCGGGCATTGAATTGGATGCCATCAAACGCGAAGGGTTGACTGGCCGCCAGTTACGAGTAGCTCGTCGACTGGCGCAAAAAAATGGGTTGGCGGCCACATCCGATTACGATGCAGTTCGGTTACTGCGTCAGAAAGGCATTGATCCCTTCCAGCGCACCAATCTGCTGGAACTTGCGGCCTCATCGGGTTCTGAAGCAAATAGAGAAACTGACCCTAAAGACACTATAAATATCCAACTGCCCCAAACGGTTAAGAGGGCACAGGAAACCTTGCCAGGGCCAGAGTTGAGCCCCGCCCAACGTCGTGAATATGAGATTGGGCAAATCCAGAAAGACGTCGCCAAACGTCGTCGACGCAAACTCATCGGTCTATTCGCGCGTTTGGCTGTTTTTGTTTTGCTGCCCACGATAGTCGTCGGATATTACTTCTACCGCGTGGCAACGCCCATGTACGCAAGCGATTCCGCATTTTCCATTCTGCAGGCAGATGGTGGCGGAGCGATCGGAGGCTTGCTGTCCGGAACGCAATTCGCCACAGCACAGGATTCCGTTGCGACCCAGGAGTTCCTTGAATCCAAAGATGCGCTGCAAAGGCTCGATAAAGATGTCGGGTTTACCGAGATTTTCCAACAGGATTGGATTGATCCGATTCAGCGTCTGTCCCCCGATGCGAGCCTTGAAGAGGCCTATAAACTTTACAAAAAAATGATCACGATCGGGTATGACCCAACCGATGGTATCATTCGGATGGAAGTTGCCGCGCCGGATGCTGAAACTTCGGTCAATCTGTCTAACCTTCTGATTTCATACGCCGAAGAGAGAATAAACGGGCTGACCGAATTGAAGCGCGAAGATCAGATGCGGGACGCCTTGAGGGGCTTCGAAACTGCGCAAGAGGAACGCCGAAAAGCACAAGAGAACCTGATTGAGTTGCAGATGCAGGGCGCTGTGCTTGATCCGGAAAATGTCCTTGCAGGCATGCGCGGGCGCATCAACGAAATCGAAGTTCAGTTACAGGACAAAGAACTGCAACTTGCAGCGCTTCTGGACAATCTTCGACCAAACAAAGCCAAGGTTGACGGCGTCAGGGCAGACATCGAACGACTGGAAGCCGTTCTTGCCGAACTGAATGCCGAAATGCTGGACGCGTCTGCAGGCGAAAATTCGCTTGCCCGATTGAGCGTTCGCATTCAGATGGCTCAAGCCGATCTGGCGGCACGGGATATGATGCTCCAAACCGCTTTGCAGCAGATGGAAACAACACGCACCGAGGCCAACCGAAAGGTTCGGTATCTTACTGTGTCCGTAAACCCGGTGGCCAGTCAGGAACCCACCTATCCACGCAAGTTTGAAAATACGATTTTGGCTTTCCTGTTGTTTGCTGGTATCTACCTGTTGATTTCGCTTACAGCGTCAGTCCTTCGTGAACAGGTATCCTCGTAAGACTCATGAAACATGTAAAAATCGCCGATCTGACAGTTGGCAACGACCTTCCGCTTACCATCATCGCCGGTCCCTGCCAGCTTGAGACCGCGGACCACGCTCAGATGATCGCGGGCACAATGAAAGAAGCCTGCGAAGCCGCTGGCGCACAGTACGTCTTTAAGGCTTCGTATGACAAAGCCAACCGGACCTCGCTATCCGGCAAGCGCGGAATGGGTATTGATGCAGGGCTCAAGGTTCTGGACGATATCCGCAAAACAATGGGCATACCGGTTCTGACCGACGTTCATTCCGAAGCTCAATGCGCCATCGCTGCCGAGGCCGTGGATGTGCTGCAGATCCCGGCCTTCTTGTGCCGCCAGACAGACATGTTGCTGGCTGCGGGGAACACTGGCGCCGTGATCAACGTCAAAAAGGGTCAGTTTCTTGCCCCTTGGGAAATGCAGAACATCGTCACCAAGATCGAAAGCACCGGCAACCATAATCTCCTCCTGACCGAGCGTGGGGCTTCGTTTGGCTATAACACTCTGGTCGCGGACATGCGGTCGTTGCCGATCATGGCGCAGACTGGCTACCCAGTCGTCATGGATGCAACGCATTCGGTGCAGCAGCCTGGCGGCCGCGGCGGATCATCAGGCGGGCAGCGAGAATTTGCACCCGTTATGGCCCGTGCCGCAGTTGCGGTGGGTGCAGCAGCAGTATTCATGGAGACCCATCAGGATCCCGACAATGCACCCTGTGATGGGCCAAACATGATCTACCTGGATCAGATGCCCAAGCTCGTTGACACATTGATGCGCTTTGATGCGCTGGCCAAAGCCAACCCTATCCAAATTTAGCGATCGAGATATTTGATGACCAAGCCTATCCCCGAGGTGACCCCAAACACCTGGAGTTTTCTGCGCGACCCGATGATCACACCCACCGGGTTTCGCGAATATGACGCCCGCTGGAAATACCCTGAGGAGATCAACCTGCCCGGCATGACTGCCCTTGGTCTGGGACTGGGTACGCAGATGCACAAGCGCGGCATCGAGCCGGTAATCGCGGTTGGCAACGACTATCGTGACTATTCTCTGGCCATCAAGAATGCGCTAATCCTTGGGCTGATGCAGGCCGGTATTCAGGTCAAGGACATCGGCCCGGCTGTCAGCCCGATGGCCTATTTTGCACAGTTCCATCTGGACGTGCCTGCGGTGGCAATGGTCACTGCCAGCCATAACCCCAACGGCTGGACCGGCGTTAAGATGGGCTTTGACCGGCCTCTGACCCATGGTCCTGACGAGATGTCCGAGCTGCGCGATGTCGTGCTGAACGGAGAAGGCGTCGCCCGTGAAGGTGGCTCTTACGAATTCGTTGATGGCGTGAAAGAGGCTTACATCGACGATCTGGTGGGCGACTTCAAAATGTCACGTCCGCTCAAGGTGGTTTGCGCCACCGGGAACGGCACAGCTTCGGCCTTTGCCCCCGAGATATTTGAGCGGATCGGCGTCGAAATCGTACCCAGCCACAACGAGCTGGACTACACTTTCCCCAACTACAACCCGAACCCGGAAGCCATGGAAATGTTGCATGACATGGCCGACACCCTCAAAGCCAGCGGTGCCGATCTGGCGCTCGGCTTCGACGGGGATGGCGACCGTTGCGGCGTCGTTGATGATGAAGGCGAAGAGATTTTCGCCGATAAGGTCGGCGTGATCATGGCCCGCGATCTGGCCAAGCTACATCCCGGCTCGACCTTTGTGGCGGACGTCAAATCCACAGGCCTGTTCGCCAGTGACCCCGAGCTGCAGGCGCATGGCGTAAAAGCTGACTACTGGAAGACCGGTCACAGCCATATGAAGCGTCGCGTCAAGGAAATCGGCGCGCTGGCCGGGTTTGAAAAGTCAGGACACTACTTTTTGGCTGAACCTATCGGGCGAGGCTATGACTGCGGAATGCGCGTAGCCGTCGAGATCTGCAAACTGATGGACCGTAACCCGGATCAGAGCATGTCTGACCTGCGCAAGGCCCTGCCTAAAACATGGTCGACCCCGACCATGTCGCCCTATGCAGCCGATACCGAAAAGTATGACATCCTCAAACGGTTGGTCGACAAGCTGGTCGCCAAGGCGGATGCAGGCGAGACATTTGCCGGACGTCCGATCAAGGAGGTCGTGACCGTAAACGGTGCTCGGGTCATTCTGGACAATGGCAGCTGGGGTCTGGTGCGCGCGTCGTCGAACACCCCCAATCTGGTTGTCGTCTGTGAAAGCAGCGAAAGCGAAGACGAAATGCGCGCTATTTTTGCGGATATTGACGCCGTCATTCGCACCGAACCCAATGTCGGTGACTACGACCAGACAATCTGATCACTGAAACAATACGGGGCACCTTAGGTGCCCCGTATTCGTTTGGCTCGAAATATAGTTCAGTCGCCACCGAACAATTTCAGAAGACCTTTCTTGGCCTCTTCTTCAAGTTTGCTTTTGAGCGCATCCTCGATCTGATCGCTATCGGTGATAGTGGTATCCAGTTCATCCCCGACCTTCTTCAGGACCTTGTCCTTCGCATCCTGTTCAAGTTCCTTGACCTTACCTTCGGCCGCAGCTTCGATCACTTTGGTCAGGTCGGGCCGGATCGATGGATCGCTCCATGGTCCGACGATGCGAACGGGTACTGCGATACCCTCGCCAGAATTTGCCCTCAGTGCGACAGGTGTGAAGAGATAGTCAATGTCACGGGCACCCAGCCCGACACGCCCTTTGCCATCTGCCCTGTAATTCTTGAGGGTCATCAACAGATCTTCGTTGGTCAGGTTCCCACCATCCATGGTGAAGCTTGCGGTAAGGCTGTTGAAGACCGTCGTCCCTCCCGACACGTTGCCGCGCCCCATCAGGCGATCGAGATCAATACCCGAGATGACGCCGCTTTCAACATCAAGGCTACCGGATCCGCTGAGCGAGTTCATAATCTGATTTTCCGTTTGCCCCACACCAAGGAATTTAAGGGAACCTGATCCGGTGCCGGACAGACGTTCTATGCCACCCAGAGTACTCAGGGCCTGCTGGATGTTTATCCCGGTCGCTGTCAGATCTCCCCCGACCGACAATCCGTTTCTGTTGTTCGCTACGACCTGACCATTCAGTTGCCCCGAAAACAAAGTAGCCGGATGCATTTTCAGAACGGCCCGTGATCTATCAAGGCTCATGGTCAAATCACTCGCGCCAAAGGTCATGCCCGGTACGGCGATTGAGTTGGCTTGCAGCCGGATATTGCCATTTGCCAGCGACAAAGCAGACGCATCAATCGGGTCATTGGACCAACCCTCTGAAACAGGTGCTGCGGCACTGCTCCCGCCACCGGTTGAGGTGCTGGTCGCTTCGGTTCCGGCAATCTGTGAGAGATCAAGATCCCCGCCATTCAGTCGCGCGGTCAGTTGCGGGGGATCAGAAATGACAATGTCGGCCTCTCCATCGAACCGATTGTTATCCAGAACGGCGCTCATCCCGCGCAATGAGATGCGACCATCTTTGGTATAGGTCATTTGGCTCGAGACATTCGCAACCTGACCCAGCCCGTATGGGACAGAGACTCCGCCCTGACCAAACGCCGCCAACATCTGTTCGGTGCTGGATGTCTTGATCCGGGTCTTGCCATCCATTTCCCCGGCAATGTTCACTCGGCCCGAGAAACTGATGTCTCCTCCCGGGGCTGTCATAGTCAGCTCAAGCGGCGTTACCACGCCGGATGCGAATGCCGGCAGATCCGGGATCGTAAGGTCCACTTCAGCGCTCCCGCCGGGTACTGACATGCTTGCCTGCATCTCCATAGGGGCGTCGATTTCAGGCCATCTGGCTGCCAGATCAACATTGGCGAAATCCATCTTAATCTCGCCATTCTCGACATAGATCAGCCTTGCGTTGGTCAGTTCCAGACGATCAAGGGTAATTGCACCCTGTTCCGTTGCGGAGGGGGTACCCACCTCACTCGCCGGTACGGTCGCACCCGGCTGCGCCACTGTGAGTTCCCAGTTCCCGCGCCCTTCGGACAGCTCAAGCCGCAACACCGGATCCTCTGCCAACACGCGTTTGATTCGCAGATCGCCTGCCAACAATGCTGATGCGTCCACGCCCACAGCCAGACTATTGGCGCTCAGCATTGGTTGCGGACCAGCCCATGATGCGTTTCCAAAGGTGACCGGACCGGTTTCCATTCCCAGCACAGGCCAGAAGGACAGGCGCACATCGCCGGAAAGGGTCAGTTCACGTCCGGTCTGTGCCCGTACCTGTTCGGCCAGTATGGCGCCGAGTTTATCCCCCGGCATCAACAACAACGCGCCTATGACCAGCCCGAATGCTGCAACCAGTATGAATAGGATTCGCACCAACCATTTCATGTTTTGCCCTCTGCCTTTTCGGCTTGTCTGCTCGATGACAAGTCAGCCCTGTGCGCGCAACATTTGCAAGGGGAAGCGTTCCCCACTATATGCCGCGCCATGACCACGAACCCGCCAAACCTCCGCCCCGACCTGGCGCCTGCCGCCCGGATCACCGAGACGCCACGTTCGAACCAGCCTACCATCGGCATGGTCTCATTGGGCTGTCCCAAAGCACTGGTCGACAGTGAACGCATTCTGACCCGCCTTCGTGCCGAAGGATACGGAATTTCACCCGACTATTCAGGCGCGGATGCCGTGATCGTGAACACATGCGGGTTTCTCGACAGTGCCAAGGCGGAATCGCTGGATGCGATCGGCGAGGCGCTGGTGGAAAATGGAAAGGTCATCGTGACCGGCTGTCTGGGGGCCGAACCGGATTACATCCGCGAACATCACCCGCGCATCATGGCCGTCACCGGCCCGCACCAGTACGAACAGGTTCTGGATGCGGTACACTCGGCCGTGCCGCCGGACCCGGACCCGTTTGTGGATCTGTTGCCCACCAGCAGCGTGCAGCTCACCCCGCGTCATTACAGCTATCTGAAGATTTCCGAGGGCTGTAACCACAAATGCAAGTTCTGCATCATCCCGGACATGCGCGGCAAACTCGCCAGCCGGCCAGCACATGCAGTTCTGCGTGAGGCTGAAAAACTGGTAGATAATGGGGTGCGAGAGTTGTTGGTCATCTCGCAAGACACCTCAGCCTATGGCCTGGATCGCAAGTATGATGTGAACCCTTGGAAAGACGGTGAGGTGCGTACCCACATAACCGATCTGGCCCGCGAGCTTGGAAAGTTGGATGCTTGGGTCCGGCTTCACTACGTCTACCCGTATCCGCATGTGCGCGAACTGATCCCGCTCATGGCTGATGCGGGATGTAATGTGCTGCCATATCTGGACATTCCCTTCCAGCATGCCCACCCCGACGTCTTGAAACGCATGGCTCGCCCTGCAGCAGCGGCCAAAACCCTGGATGAGATTGCGGCCTGGCGCGCAACCTGCCCGGAAATCACCCTGCGGTCGACCTTCATCGTGGGGTATCCTGGTGAAACCGAGGCCGAGTTCCAGACGTTGCTGGACTGGTTGGACGAGGCACAACTGGATCGCGTCGGGTGTTTTCAGTACGAAAACGTGGACGGTGCAAGATCGAATGATTTGCCGGATCATGTCCCCGCCGAAGTCAAACAGGACCGGTGGGAACGTTTTATGGAAAAGGCTCAGGCGATCTCAGAAGCCAAGCTGGCCGCAAAAGTCGGACAAAGGATCGAAGTCATCGTGGACGAGGTCGATGGCGATGCGGCGACCTGCCGGACCAAATCTGACGCCCCCGAGATTGACGGCAACCTGTTCATTGATGAAGGCTTCGAGGCCTTGAAGCCGGGCGATATCGTGACGGTCGAAGTGGATGAGGCCGGCGAATATGATCTGTGGGGCAGAACTGTCTGATACTCTGATCAGACAAACTCACAGGTCTGCTGATGAAGTGCGATAGGCAAAGCGTGACCCAAGTTTATTGGCAAACAGCGCGCCCTTGACCGATCATAGACATGAAACCCTGTCCCAAACGGAGGTTCTCATGATTCGCGTGTTTCGACCTATCCCACGATGCGCTGCTGTCATCGTCGCAGTACATCTGCTCTCAGGCCCGGTTTCCGCGCAGAGCTATGACAATAGTGTTTCCGGCTTCATTACGGTTGGATCAGTCAAGCTGAGTATTCACCAGCGAAGTCAGCATCATGTTCGCAGATACTATTACGCTCCGACTATCCGGCACTACTCAACCAGACCACATGTTAGCTATGGCTCAACCTATAAAGCCAGACCACATAACGGGGTCAAACGTCACAAATACAAAGGCTACTACTATCCAGCGCCAAAGCGGTATGTGTTCAAGTATCGCAAACACCGGCTCGGGCTGCGGTTTCAGCACTAAGAATAGTGGAGCGCTGGCTAAATCAGGCTGAACAACACAACCAGCCAGGCAACCCCAGCTGCTATCGCGGTCAGGGCCACGGCTGCGCTGGCTGCATCTTTTGCCTGCCCTGCCAAAGTGTGATGTTCGGTTGAGGTGTGATCGACCGCACGTTCGACAGCTGTGTTGAACAACTCAGCCGCCAGAACCAGGATTCCCAAAGCGAGAATCATGACACGTTCGCCCGCAGTCAGCGGCAGCCAAAACGCCAATGCAGCCGAGACCACATTGAGCCATCCCCAGACACGGAACGAGTATTCCTCGCGCCAGGTCGTGATCACGCCCTGCCAGCTCCAGCGTGTTCTGTCACTCAGTCGTTGAAAGAAGTTCAGCATTTGGCCTTCCGGGCGCTTGGTTCAGTTATTGAACAAAACCAGTATTTTCACGTTATGGCCAGAAAAGAAAAAACCGCCAAACGGCGGCTCGAACTTTGATCGAATGTGCAGGCGGCCCCCAATAGGACCGCCTGCGGAATGCTTATTGTGTGACCGGGTTACATACGGTCTGACCTGCTTCGGTCGTGGCCAGCTGATAACCTGCCGAGCAGCTTGCGTTGCCTTGCTTGTCATAGCTAGGCTGTACGTAGATCGGGGTCGGTTCTTCCTGCTGCGAGCACGCGGCCAGAACAACTGCGGTTGCGCAGAGAGCAGCGAATTTGAGTTTCATGTCCATCAATCCTCTATTACTTTTCTGATATTGCCCAGTTTTTCGGGGCCGTCGTCAGAATACGGGCTTGTCACCAATCTGGCAACCGAATCGATAACGGCTTCGTGATTAGAAGCGAAACCACGCTTGCCCGGCAACCTGCAGGTGCATTGATCGGGCCTGCCGCTACCCTTTTTGCCTGATCAGGCTAAGCTGTGTCATCGACATAAGCCAAATCGGAGTAGCCAGATGTCAGATGCACCCATCATCGCACAGAAATCCCCCTTTCCCGTCGAGGTAACCGAGGGCAAGAGTTATTTCTGGTGCGCATGCGGCAGATCCAAACGACAGCCCTTCTGTGACGGATCACATAAAGGAACCGGAATCGAGCCGGTCAAATACACCGCAGAATCGAGCAAAAAGGTCTTTTTTTGTGGGTGCAAACAGACTTCCAAGCCCCCTCTGTGTGACGGATCACATCAACAGTTATGAAGGTGTCTATCTCAGCTCATTGAAGGTTTTAGCATTGGCGCAAAATTCCGGTGCGGCGATCGCCTGAGACTGCTGAATCGACAGCCAGATCGTGCAGATTTTGCTGCATTCTGCGGCGCGACAGCGCGTCACCATCTCGGCATAATCGTTGGCAGAAAGCCGCCCTTCAACCATCGCTTCGGTAAGGGAAACACCCATGCACCTGGCGACGGATCGGGTCAGCCAAAAATGTTTTTCGATGTCGCCAAGCGAAGTTCGAGCCATCAGTTCATCCGCCGCTGATTTGCCTTAAGTGCGGCGAATCGCTTTCGGTTTGGGCAGTTTTCGGGGGCATGCGGCGCATTTTCATTCTGATCCAACCATTCAGGACATGCGCAAGCCCATTCGCACCCCCTGCAGGATTGAATCATCTCGGCCCAGCCTTCCTGGCTCAGTCGACCGACCTTATGGGCTGCTACAAGATCAGTTCCCGTGGCCTGCCCCATCCTGAGGATCAGGCGAACGTGTGTCATAATTTGACCCAGATGCATCATCGAACAACCGCCTTACGGGATGAGATTTTGCAGTAACTCCCGATTTCTGCAGTATTCCGGAGTTTGCTGCGAAGACGCGCTTTTCTGAAGAAAGGACTCGCAGTGTTGCGGATTGGGGCAACTAGTGCATCTCAATACGGCGTCAGAAATTTCATCTACCGATACCTGCCCTTCGATAGCAGCAGTTTCCAGATCCACACCCAGCTTTGTGGCCATCTGATCCACGAGGCCGGCATGGTGTCGCAAAGTCTCACGGCTGGACATACGGTTTCCTTTCCCTGTCGCGCTTTAGGAAAAGGTATCAATCAAACCGATCTTTGCCCTTGATTCAGGTCAAGCACCGATACCGAGGTGATCCAGATAGAACCGCGTGGCATCCTGCACCCTGCGAAAACGATCGCCGCCAAGCTTCTTGCCGCCATACCAGCGTGTCACGATGATGACGTGGTTCTCCATTTCAGCACGCTCCATCATCCGCAGGATCACCATGGCAGCGCCACTTTCACCATCATCGGCTTTCAGCGCTCCGGTCGGCAAAACAGCGGCCCAGGTGTTGTGCGTAGCCTTGGCGTAACTCTTGTCGGATTTGAGTTCCGCCAGAACAGCGTCAACATCCGCCCGGCTGGATGCAGAGGCACCGGTGACAGCGTATTTTGATCCGCGATCGGTCAGCACCACGCCAAGGCGCGTCAGTTTTGTCATTGTGTCAGTCCCAATTGGGCCGCCGTTTCCAGAACGGCCTGCACGCGCTGAGCGTTGGGGGGGTGTGTCGCCAAAAAGCGGTCACCCGGATCAGGAATACGCTTGAAGTACTCCATTCCGACCAAGGGGTCATAACCCGCTGAATGTGTAATCACCGTACCCAGCCGGTCAGCCTCAAGCTCGAACCCCTTGATGTATACCTGCACCCCGACATCTGCACCCAGCTTCTGCGCAAGTTCAACACCCTCGTCATCAGCGCCATAATCCCGGGCCAAATTCCCAAAGATCTGCGCGCTTTCCTGCGAGTTTTTAGCCTGACGTGCAATGTGATCCAGAACATGGTGGGCTGCTTCGTGCCCCATGACGAATGCCATTTCGTCCGCATTTTGCGTCGATTCAATCATCGTCTGGGTAAAAATAATGTAGGGTCGCTTCTTGTCATCCAGTGTCTGAAACGCATTGACCTCTGCATTTGGATCAGGATCGACAAGGATTCCGAACTCGCAATTCAGGTTTTTGGCCTGACGTCGGCAGGTATCGGTGGCGGCGGCGCTGACGGCGCGGCTGACTTGCCGAAAATCGCTCGCTTTCTGCTGCAGCTCCGGCGTTGAGGGATTCCACTGTTCTGCAGTGATAAAACCAGACCCGCGCGGGCTAAGGCCACAGGCGGAAACCAGCATGACCAGCAACAAGACATAACGGAGCATTCCGGGTCCTTTCAAAATCATGCCGGAAGGAAACCTTAGCGCGACACCTTCGGGCTTACCACACCTTCTGTTCCGAACAACGGGTTGCATTACTGCATTCGGATCGGCACTCTGACATCATGTTTTCGATTGAACATGAATTCGACTCGACGATCATTACTCTGGTGGACGAAGGCCCCAAGCCTTTGCAAGAGGATATCGTAATCAACAGTTTTGCCGAATGCGTGACGCTTGAGCAGATAGACCCCCGTACGGAACAGGTCCAGAAGATCACGCTGTCACCGGAACAGGTCCGCGATCTGGCCGCTGCCCTCGATTTACCAGAGGGCGTCTATCAGATCCGGGAAACTCCACCTGATCAAAGTGAATAGCAATCGCCAGACACCGCCTGATGCCGTTTGATTCATCCTAAACACCTGTAGCGGTCTACAGCGTGGCAAGGCTTTGCATCGACTTGTGTTTTGTTCTTTGTGCCTCCATAGCCAATGTGATCTCCCGCCAAGCCGCCGCAAGGTATCAGAGATGTAGGACAGTTTTTTGCATTTGCCCTTGAAAAGGCCATGCACCTGTCCGAGATACACACTGCTGATGTAAAGGAAGTTAACATATGTCCTTGAAAAATCCGGCCGCACTGGAATTTCTGCTGTCGCGCCGATCCCGCCCGGCGAAAACCCTGATCGCACCTGCCCCAACACGGGAAGAACTGGAACCTTTGCTGACAGCCGCTGCTCGCAGCCCGGATCACGGCAAGCTTGAGCCCTGGCGCTTTATCGTTCTGCAAAAAGGCGCGATGCCGCGTCTAGCGGACCTGACCAAGAAACATGGGCGGGCATTGGGCAAAAGCCCCGAGGACATCGCCAAAGCCAGAAACCAATTCGATCTGGGACAACTGGCCGTCGCCGTCATCGAAGTGCAAAAGGAATCCCCCAAGATTCCTGCAATCGAACAAACCTATTCTGCCGGTGCAGTGTGTTTGGCGTTGCTGAATGCAGCTCTGGCTGCTGGTTGGGGGGCGAACTGGCTGTCAGGCTGGCAAACTCATGACCGTGATTTCTGCAAGGAAGCCTTTGGTCTCGCTGAAAATGAACGTGTCGCTGGCCTGATTCACATCGCAACCGAAGGCACCACACCGCCTGAACGTCCACGCCCGGACGTACCTGTACTGACCGAATGGGTTTCCGAATGATCGTTGTCCAGTCATTTCTCAAAGCCATCGGACAGATCGGGGATCCGCGGTTTCGCAAAGTTCTGCTGCTGGGCGTTGGCCTGACATTTGCCCTGCTTGTGGTGAGTTATGCAGGGTTCCTATGGCTGATCAACACGCTTGTCGGAGATCAGGTAACCCTGCCGATTTTGGGTGAAGTGACGTGGTTGAACGATCTTCTCAGTGTCTCATCTTTTCTGCTGATGATGGTGCTGTCGGTCTTTTTGATGGTGCCGGTGGCCTCAGCCATCACCTCGATGTTTCTGGACGAGGTTGCACAAGCGGTCGAGGACAAACACTATCCCTCTCTGCCCGCGGTCCCAGGCATACCTTTTGGCGACGCATTGATGGATACGCTCAGCTTCCTGGGCGTCCTTATCGTTGCCAACCTTCTGGCTCTGATCCTTTATGCGATTTTCACGCCCTTCGCTCCGTTCATCTTCTGGGCCATGAACGGCTTCCTGTTGGGGCGGGAATACTTCACATTGGCCGCGATGCGGCGGTTGGGCCGTGAAGGAGCGCGCAAACTGCGGGCAAAACATGTCGCAACGATCTGGATGGCCGGAACACTGATGGCCATTCCGCTATCCGTACCTCTGGTGAACCTCCTGATCCCGATCCTCGGGGCCGCGACGTTCACCCATATCTATCATGGGCTGTCAGGGACCAGACCCTGACTGTCAGCCCATCTGGTTCAGCCAGTCGAAATCCCGGACCGAGATCACGCCCGAGATGATAATCCCAGCAATGATCGCCCAGATCACTACCGAGATACCGGTGGTGATCCACATCTTTTTCTTCAGGTGATGCACTTCTGGCGCCCCTGCATGGGTACCCGGCACAATCTCACCCAGATCGCCCTGCGTTTTGATCCGCACGGGCAACACGATCAACAAGGTCAGGAACCAGATTACGGCAAACAGGACCAGAGCTGCTGTAATCGTCATAGTCGGCCCTCCGGCTTAGGGGTTACACCTGCTCCAGTTCGACAAGGCAACCATTGAAATCCTTGGGATGCAGGAACAGAACCGGTTTGCCATGCGCACCGATTTTGGGCTCTCCGGAACCAAGGACGCGCGCACCGGTTTCCTTAAGGTGATCGCGGGCGGCAATGATATCTTCAACTTCGTAGCAGACATGGTGAATGCCGCCAGCAGGGTTCTTTTCCAGAAATCCATTGATCGGGCTGTCATCGCCCAAAGGATACAGCAATTCAATCTTGGTGTTGGGCAGTTCGATAAAAACCACGGTTACACCATGATCGGGCTCGTCCTGAGGCGCGCCAACTTTTGCGCCCAGCGCGTTGCGATACTGCTCGGAAGCCGCTTCAAGATCCGGAACGGCAATCGCGACGTGGTTCAGGCGACCAATCATGGAACTCTCCTCTGTTCAGCGTTGCTGGGGTTATGGGGGTTGCCCCGACAAAGGGCAAGTGCGCCAAATTGCCCATTAACCCTGTGTTAGCCAGAAGTTCCTAGCGTGAGGCATCTGCTGAACAGGAGTTTTGCCATGGACGATTCGGGCCCATTCGCCACCTCTCCCGCCCTTCCCAACGCTACCCGGCCGTTGCTGGGGCAGACCATCCTTGTCGTTGAAGACAGCCGGTATGTCTGCGATGCAATGCGGCTGATGTGCATGCACAGCGGGGCGAGAATTCGTCGCGCGGACTGCCTGAAATCGGCACGCCGTCACCTTCAGATCTATCGCCCTTCCGTCATTGTCGTCGACATGGGGCTGCCCGATGGGTCTGGTGATGAGTTGATTGCCGAACTGGATCAGGCAGCACCCCGGATCAGTGTCATTCTGGGAATGTCGGGTGATGACGGTACCGAAGCAGCAGCGATGAAGGCTGGTGCGGATGGGTTCCTCGCCAAGCCGCTGACGTCGCTTGCCTATTTCCAGAAGAGTATTCTGGAACTTCTCCCCGAAGATCGCCGCCCGGGGGGCCTCCATGCTGTGCGCGACGAGGTGATCCACCCGGACCCGATGGCCTACCAGGACGACATGGCACATATCGCTGACGTACTGACAGGTCCGACCGACAATCGCACGCTGGACTATGTGGCACAGTTCCTCAGGGCGGTCGCACGGGATGCCGAAGATATGGTTCTGGCTGAAGCCGCACAGCAACTGGCGGCATCACAGTCACGGGGCGCACCCGTTACCGCGCAGACCGCACGAGTAGCAGGTTTGGTGCAAAACCGGCTCAAACACCGGGAGGCCATCTGAGATGACGATCGCTTATTTCATCACGGCCACCGTTCTGTGCCTGTGGCTTTACCGCCAGACCAGAAGCACGGCGCGGTCAATTCGCGACAACCGTCAAAGCGTGGACAACCCACTTGATTGAACCTCAAAGCAAAGGCTCTATCGATCTTGATCAGCAGGATTTGAGCTGCACAAAACAGAACCGCCCGCACAAGGCGGGCGGTCTGACTATCAGTCTTGTGGGATGATGCGAAGACCCAGCTCCATCAACTGATCCGAAGTCGGATCTGATGGCGCATCCATCATCAGGTCTTCGGCACGCTGGTTCATCGGGAACATCATGACTTCACGGATGTTGGCCTCATCAGCCAGCAGCATCACGATACGGTCGATACCTGCAGCACAGCCACCGTGTGGCGGCGCCCCATAGTGGAACGCGTTGAACAGGGCACCAAAGCGGCTCTTGACCTCTTCTTCGCCATAGCCCGCCAGTTCGAAGGCTTTCAGCATGATCTCAGGCTTGTGGTTCCGGATCGCGCCAGAAACCAGTTCGTACCCGTTACAGGCCAGATCGTACTGATACCCGCGCACATCCAGCGGATTGCCCTGCAGCGCTTCCATACCGCCTTGAGGCATCGAGAACGGGTTGTGCTCAAAATCAATCGCGCCGGTTTCTTCGTCCTGTTCATAGATCGGGAAGTCCACGATCCAGGCAAAGGCAAAACGATCTTTTTCGGTGAGGTTCAGTTCCTCACCAATCACGTCGCGTGCCTTACCAGCAACCTTTTCAAAGGCTTTCGGCTTGCCGCCCAAGAAGAACGCCGCATCACCAACGCCCAGACCCAGTTGCTGACGGATCGCTTCAGTCCGCTCGGGGCCAATGTTCTTAGCCAGCGGGCCTGCCGCTTCCATCCCTTCGCCCTGATCGCGCCAGAAAATGTAGCCCATACCGGGCAGACCCTCTTTCTGGGCGAAAGCGTTCATACGGTCACAGAATTTACGGCTGCCACCGGTCGGCGCCGGGATCGCGCGGATTTCGGTGCCTTCCTGCTCCAGCAGTTTGGCGAATATCGCAAAGCCAGAACCACGGAAATGCTCAGACACAACCTGCATCTTGATTGGGTTCCGCAGGTCGGGCTTGTCGGTGCCGTACCAGAGCGCTGCGTCCTTGTAGGAAATCTGCGGCCATTCCTGATCAACCTTTCGGCCACCGCCGAATTCCTCAAACACGCCGGTCAGAACCGGCTGGATCGTGTCGAACACGTCCTGCTGCTCAACAAACGACATCTCGAGGTCGAGCTGATAGAAATCGGTGGGCGAGCGGTCGGCACGCGGATCTTCGTCGCGGAAGCAAGGCGCAATCTGGAAGTACTTGTCGAAGCCCGACACCATGATCAGTTGTTTGAACTGCTGCGGAGCTTGCGGCAGCGCGTAGAACTTGCCCGGGTGCAAACGCGAGGGCACCAGGAAGTCACGCGCACCCTCGGGCGAGGATGCGGTGATGATCGGTGTCTGATACTCGCGAAAGCCCTGATCCCACATCCGTTTGCGCATGGATGCAACAACGTCCGAACGCAGAGTCATGTTCTGCTGCATCGCTTCACGGCGCAGGTCCAGATAGCGATAGCGCAGGCGAGTTTCCTCAGGGTATTCCTGATCGCCGAAAACCATCAGCGGGAGTTCGTCAGCAGCGCCCAGAACTTCCAGTTCACGCACATAAACTTCGATCTCGCCGGTGGGCAATTTCGGGTTTACCAGTTCGGGGTCGCGTGCCTTGACCGTGCCGTCGATGCGGATGCACCATTCGGAGCGGACCTTCTCCAGCTCTGCAAAGGCTGCGCTGTCGCCGTCGCACAGAACCTGTGTCACGCCAAAATGGTCGCGCAGGTCGATGAACAGCACGCCGCCGTGATCTCGTACCCGATGCACCCAACCGGACAGGCGAACGGTTTCACCAACATTGGCGGCGGTCAGAGCGGCGCAGGTGTGGCTGCGATAGGCGTGCATGGATCATATCCCTTCGGGCGCAAAATTCGTCGCGCCGATACACCGCGATCGCCCGTAGAAGTCAAGGGTCCGCCGCTCTATCGCATGCGATGTTAAGCAAAAGGCAGACAAATTCTTATTTTTTGGTATGTTTTCCGCATAGTGAACTTGAATAGTTTTTCCCGGTTTACGGGAGCCAGGCCATTTTGAAAGGAGATGTTGGGCAAATGTGGCAAGCTATTTTCGATCGCATTTTGAGCGACTTCATCACCCGTGGGACGCTGCGGATCAGATACCCCGACGGGAGCGAACGCGAATATGGTGACGGGACTTCACCCGCGGCACAAATCTCGCTGCATGAAGCGGCTCTGCTGCCGCGCATGGTTAAGAACCCCGAGATGGCCTTTGGTGAAGGCTATATGGATGGTTCGCTGTCTATAGACGAAGGCGGTCTGGAAAACGCGATGCGGATTGCGATTCGCTCGGCAGCCGCAAATCCATTACCCGTCGTTCAACGAATTCAGATGCGCGCCGAATACCTCATGCGCCCTCTGATCCAGCGCAATTCGGTGCCTCTGTCAAAACGCAATGTTGCACACCACTATGACCTGTCGGATGATTTCTATCGTCTGATGCTGGATCCGGACATGCAGTATAGCTGTGCGTATTTTCAGACGCCGGACATGACACTCGAACAAGCGCAGAAGGCCAAGAAGGACCATATCGCCCGCAAGCTGTGCCTTGAGCCGGGGATGAGGGTTCTGGACATCGGTTGTGGTTGGGGTGGCCTCGCTCTGACACTGGCACAGAAGCACGGCGTTCGAGTCACCGGCCTAACACTGTCCGAAAATCAACACAGAACCGCAAACCAGCGCATTCAGGCGGCAGGCCTGCACAAGCAAATTCAAATCCGGCTTATGGATTATCGAGAGGTTGAGGATCAGTTTGATCGCATCGTGTCCGTCGGCATGCTGGAACATGTGGGTGCACCCCAGTTTCAGACTTATTTCGACCGGATTTCCGATCTGCTGCATCCGGAAGGTGTTGCCCTGATCCATTCGATTGGGCGCAACGGTCCGGCCACCAATCAATCCCCGTGGCTGAGCAAATATATCTTCCCGGGTGGCTATGTCCCGTCGCTAACCGAACTTGTGGGCCCGGTATCGCGTACCGGGATGTGGTTTCTGGATATCGAGAGCCTTCGATTGCACTATGCAAAAACACTGCGGTGCTGGCGCGATCGGTTCGAGCACAATCTGGATCAGGTTCGTGCGATGTATGATGACCGGTTTATCCGGATGTGGCGGTTCTATCTGACGGCCTGCATTCTGGTTTTCGAGGAACGCGATCAGACTGTTTTCCAGTTGCAGCTTGGTCACAAACGAGATGCGGTGCCACTGACAAGAGATTACCTCTATCAGTCACCTCAGCCCATGCGTGATGCTGCGGAATAGCTGATCAACTCAGAATGGCCGTTGAACGTTGCCGGAATAAAAGAAAATGCCCAGACCGGCTGCAAAGATGATGTTGCCGGCGATAGCGTGCAACAGAACCGCGTAGAAGAATGACCCACGCTTGCGATAGGCCCAGGAGAACAGGATCCCGCCAGCAAACGTCATCACTGCAACGATCCAGCTCCAGTACATCAGATGTGCGAATGAAAAGATCGCTGCGTTCAGTACATCGGCTGCGCGCCCCGTTGGCAGAATCCCGTGATACCGGCGGTAGAACAGTGGTCTGAATAGCAGCTCTTGCGGTAAGGCAGACAGCAACGGATAGCCAACCCAAATGAAGGCCAGCATCTCCGGCCTGTGGATCAGCAGAAAGAATGCCGCGTCAGGACGGGTCGCTTTAACCAACACGGTGCAGACGGCAGCCATTGCCACCGTGAACAGGACTACCTCTCGCCAGGACCAGTTTCGCCATCCATAGCGCAGTTCAGCCCACGAAAATCCCGGAGTGTTATGCAGCAGAATGATCCCAAGACCGGTGAATGCAAACAATGCCGGGAACATCCAGTTGGGTGGAAACAGCACAGCGATCAACAGTGGCGCTGCGATGAAAAAAGCACCAAATTCCAGTCGCAACCGCATCTCAGGAACAGCGGCTCTGGTCAATTCCCCCTGTTCGCTCACTTTATTGCCAGCTCCACGCGGATCAGCCCCCTCAAGGAATTACCCATATGCACATTCTTCGCCTCATGCAGATCGGTCAAGGTCAGAGTCGCTTCGGTAACCTTTTCTGTTTCCAGCAATTCTTCGCGCAAAATACCGGGCAGCAGGCCTGACGAAAGTGGCGGTGTCAGCCAGCGCCCGTCTGGCATTTCCAGAAAGAGATTGGTGATCGAGCCTTCACAAAGCTCCTCCTTCTCGTTGAGGAACAGTAACTCATCCATATCATCAGGCAGAGACGCCCGGGCCGTATCATAAATCGCCCGTCGGGTTGTCTTGTACCGCAGCCACGGATCGGAAGAGTCCAACCGAATATCCGATATCCCAAGCCGCCAGACCGATGGGTTTTCAGCGAGGGGGCCGGTTGTGACTTCGTACTGTCCTGCCCTATCCAAAGTCAGCCTGCAGCGCAGGGGATCATTTCCGGATACCGTGTTCAACGCTTGGATCGCCAAATCGGAATCAAATGGAATGCCAAGTGCATCAGCTGACCGCGCCATACGCGCTAGATGCCGCTGCAGGCGTACGAAACCATGCTCAGGCCGAAAGGCCAAGGTTTCGATCAGGCGGAAATCAGGCTCAGTTGGTGGGCAAACCGGGCTTTCCATAGCGCTTCCTCATATTCGGACGGGGCTGTGCTGTCCCACACAACGCCGCCGCCCACATTCAGCGTGGCCTCGCCGTCTTCAACCATCAGCGTACGAATAGCGACGTTGAATTCGGACCTACCGTCTGGTGCGGCCCAACCAATCGTGCCGCAATAGATATCACGCGGCCAAGGCTCAAGATCCGAAAGAATCTCCATCGCACGAATTTTGGGAGCTCCGGTGATCGAACCGCAGGGAAACAGCGCGGTCAAAATGTCTGACAACCCGGCCCCTACCTGCAGTTGCGCCTGCACAAGTGACACCATCTGGTGCACGGTGGCATAAGTTTCGACCTTGAACAGCTCAGGCACTTTAACCGTTCCTGGCAACGCAACCCGACTGATATCGTTGCGCAGCAGGTCGACGATCATCAGATTCTCGGCGCGGTTCTTTTCATCCTGCGACAGAAACGCGCGACGCCGGGCATCCTCGGCCAAATCCTCGCTGCGTGGCTGCGTGCCCTTCATCGGGCGGGTTTCAATCCGCCCATCGGCGTCGGTTCTGAAAAATAACTCCGGCGACCGGCTGAGGAGGTCAGGCAATCCATCCTGCTGAACCAGCGCACCGTGACCAACGCGCTGACTGGATGTGAGCGCCGAATAGAGAGACGCGCTGTCACCCTCAAGTTTCAGATCGATCGGAAAGGTCAGGTTAGCCTGATAAATATCCCCGGCCCCAATCGCATCGTGAACTGATTGGAAGGCTTTGGTATAACGCGCTTCGTCCCATCGGGGCTGAAATTCCGTAACGCCGGATGATCCTGACGGCAAATCAAGCTTCGATGGCTGTTCGTAGACGCCAAAACACAACAACGGCAGGCGACGCCCTTCGGGCAGACGATCAGCAAGGCGGGTCTCAAGCACATATCCAAGCTCATAACTGGCATATCCTGCCAGCCATGCACCTTGCGCGCGTGCATCATCCAGCGCCGCCAAAGCCTGGGGCACGTCTTCCGCATTGTCTGCGCGGATCACCTGAACAGGCCGATCAAAACTGGTTCCCGGCCCGGTCGGTCCCTGATCGAAACGAATACGCAATTGCTTCCTCATTTACCGTGTTGCGCGATATAGAGAATACGGTGTCGAGGGAAAGGGGGGAAAGCGGCAAATTCGCTCCTGTTTCCGATACCCCTTGAACCTTTTCGCGCTGTCCCTATAACGCACGACAATTTGGGCGCTTGGGCGGCGCCCGTGACTCGTGCAAAATCGAAGGGGCCAGGCCATGCCGAAGAGAACCGACATTCAGTCGATCATGATCATCGGGGCGGGCCCCATTGTCATCGGACAAGCCTGCGAGTTCGACTACTCAGGCGCACAAGCGTGTAAGGCGCTGCGTGAGGAAGGGTACCGGGTTATCCTGGTGAACTCAAACCCGGCCACGATCATGACCGACCCCGGGCTGGCGGACGCCACCTATATTGAACCCATCACGCCCGAGGTTGTCGCCAAGATCATCGAGAAAGAACGTCCCGACGCCCTGCTGCCCACCATGGGCGGGCAGACCGGCCTGAACACCTCGCTGGCGCTGGAAGAGATGGGTGTGCTGGAAAAGTTCGGCGTCGAGATGATTGGCGCCAAGCGTGATGCCATCGAAATGGCCGAGGACCGCGCCCTGTTCCGCGAGGCGATGGATCGCCTGGGTATCGAAAACCCGAAAGCCGAGATCGTAACGGCCCCCAAGGACGAGAGCGGAAAGAAAGATCTCGACGCCGGTGTAGCGCTGGCGCTGGATACGCTTGAAACTGTGGGACTGCCCGCGATTATCCGACCTGCCTTTACGCTGGGCGGTACTGGTGGCGGCGTGGCTTATAACCGCGAGGATTACATCCATATTTGCCGTTCGGGTATGGATGCCTCACCCGTAGGCCAGATCCTGATCGACGAAAGCCTGCTGGGTTGGAAAGAATATGAGATGGAGGTGGTGCGCGACACCGCCGACAACGCCATCATCGTCTGTTCGATCGAGAACGTTGACCCGATGGGCGTGCATACAGGTGACTCGATCACCGTGGCCCCTGCCCTGACGCTCACTGACAAAGAATACCAGATCATGCGCAATCACTCGATTGCCGTGCTGCGCGAGATCGGCGTCGAAACCGGTGGTTCGAACGTGCAATGGGCGATCAACCCGGTCGACGGCCGGATGGTTGTGATCGAGATGAACCCGCGCGTCTCGCGGTCTTCGGCGCTGGCCTCAAAAGCAACCGGTTTCCCGATTGCCAAGATCGCGGCGAAGCTGGCTGTGGGCTACACGCTGGATGAGCTGGACAATGACATCACCAAGGTGACACCCGCGTCGTTCGAGCCGACCATCGACTATGTCGTGACCAAGATCCCGAAATTTGCATTCGAAAAGTTCCCTGGCTCGGAACCCTACCTGACCACCGCGATGAAGTCGGTGGGTGAGGCCATGTCGATCGGCCGCACCATCCACGAATCGATGCAGAAAGCTCTGGCCTCGATGGAATCAGGTCTGACCGGGTTTGATGAGATCGAAATCCCCGGACTGAACGTTGGCCTCTGGGAAGAGACCAGTGACAAAGCTGCCGTGATCAAGGCGATCAGCCAGCAAACGCCTGACCGTCTGCGCACCATTGCACAAGCCATGCGCCACGGCCTTACCGATGACGAGATTTTTGGCGTCACCAAGTTCGACCCGTGGTTCCTTGCCCGTATCCGCGAGATCATCGAGGCCGAGCGCACCGTCCGCAAAGACGGTCTGCCGGTGACCGACGACGGCATTCGCAAGCTGAAAATGCTGGGCTTCACTGACGCGCGTCTGGGCAATCTGACCGGCCGTGACGAAGACAACGTCCGCCGCGCCCGCCGCAATTTGGGCGTCAATGCCGTATTCAAACGCATCGACACCTGCGCGGCCGAGTTCGAGGCGCAGACGCCTTATATGTATTC
This sequence comes from Ruegeria sp. CE12, assembly GCF_056537525.1. NCBI lineage: Bacteria > Pseudomonadati > Pseudomonadota > Alphaproteobacteria > Rhodobacterales > Roseobacteraceae > Ruegeria > Ruegeria sp. CE12. The sequence continues at coordinate 698,207 of NZ_JBQFRS010000001.1, forward strand.
AACCTATGAGGCCCCGATGATGGGTGAGGTTGAGTGTGAGGCACGACCAAGCGACCGCAAAAAGGTTGTCATCCTCGGCGGTGGCCCAAACCGAATCGGCCAAGGCATCGAGTTCGACTATTGCTGCTGCCACGCCTGTTTCGCGCTGACCGAAGCCGGGTACGAGACCATCATGGTCAACTGCAACCCCGAGACGGTTTCGACCGACTATGACACCTCGGATCGCCTGTATTTCGAGCCGCTGACTTTTGAACACGTCATGGAAATCCTGACGAAAGAGCAGGAAAACGGCACGCTGCACGGTGTGATTGTACAATTCGGTGGTCAGACGCCACTGAAACTGGCGAACGCGCTGGAAGAAGAAGGTATTCCGATCCTCGGTACCACCCCGGACGCCATCGACCTAGCCGAAGACCGGGAACGCTTCCAGGCACTGGTCAACGAACTGGGCCTGAAACAACCAAAGAACGGCATCGCCTCGACCGATGAGCAGGCGCTGGAGATTGCGGACGAGATCGGCTTCCCGCTGGTGATCCGCCCCTCATACGTTCTGGGCGGTCGTGCGATGGAAATCGTGCGCGATATGGACCAGCTGAAACGCTACATCAACGAGGCCGTGGTGGTTTCCGGTGACAGCCCCGTTCTGCTGGACAGCTATCTGGCCGGTGCGGTGGAACTGGACGTCGATGCGCTGTGCGATGGCACCGACGTTCACGTCGCAGGCATCATGCAGCACATCGAAGAAGCCGGTGTGCACTCGGGTGACTCGGCCTGTTCACTGCCGCCCTATTCGCTGTCGAAGGAGATTCTTGGCGAGATCAAGGATCAGGCATTCAAGTTGGCAAAGGCTCTCAACGTCGTTGGCCTGATGAACGTCCAGTTCGCGATCAAGGACGATGAGATCTTCCTGATCGAGGTAAACCCACGCGCTTCGCGGACTGTCCCATTCGTGGCCAAGGCCACCGACAGTGCGATTGCGTCGATTGCTGCACGTGTGATGGCGGGTGAGAAGCTTTCGAACTTCCCGATGCGCCCAGCGTACCAAGAAGGTCAGGATACCAAGATCGCCGATCAGATGACGCTGGCCGATCCGGACATGCCGTGGTTCTCGGTGAAAGAGGCCGTGCTGCCTTTTGCCCGGTTCCCTGGCGTCGACACGATCCTCGGTCCTGAAATGCGCTCGACTGGTGAGGTCATGGGCTGGGATCGCGATTTCCCACGCGCCTTCCTCAAGGCGCAAATGGGTGCCGGGATGGTACTGCCATCTTCGGGTCGCGCCTTCATCTCGATCAAAGACGCGGACAAGACACCCGCAATGCTCGAGGCCGCACAAGTGCTTGCCGCACAAGGTTTCTCGCTGGTGGCAACCCGTGGGACCCAGACCTGGCTGGAACAGCAGGGCGTCGCTTGTGACGTAGTCAATAAGGTCTACGAGGGTCGTCCGGACGTGGTCGACATGCTGAAAGATGGTCAGGTGCAGCTGGTGATGAACACCACCGAGGGTGCTCAGGCCGTTGAAGACAGCAAGGCAATCCGGTCCATCGCGCTTTATGACAAGATCCCCTACTACACCACAGCTGCAGCCAGCCATGCAGCGGCACTGGCGATCAAGGCACAGGCCGAAGGGGATGTCGCGGTGAAATCCCTGCAGGGATAAATCCTATCATTGTCAGATGATCAAAGCCCCGGTTCCGCCGGGGCTTTTTTTGTTCTTCCACGACCAACCAAGGCGCCGCATGATTGCTACTTCAGTCAGGGAGAAAACCCGTGAAACTTTTCACCACCTACGGATCGAACAACCTGCCGCGAGCTATCCGTTTCTATGACGCAATCTTCTCGGTCTTAGAACAACCGCGCCTGCCCGGGTGGTCAGAAGGCTGGGCAGGATGGGGTACGGAACCCGATGAAGGAGTCGGATTCTGGATATGTGCCCCGTATGACGGAGTTCAAGCAAGCAGCGGTAATGGTACAATGATCGCCTTTCCGGCAAAGGATGCGGGTCAGGTTCGCAGGTTCCACGAGGCCGGGCTGGCAAATGGTGGAACAGACGAAGGTGGACCGGGCGTCAGAGATCGGTATGAGCCTGATTTCTATGTGGCTTATCTGCGCGATCCGGATGGCAATAAGCTTTCTTGCTTTTGTTATCACTACGACCCGGAAAAAGATAAGGGCGGCTGAATCAGCCGCCCCTATTTGTTCAGGCTGCCGCCAGTCTTCGTTTTTCCTCTCGCGAGAAAAAGATCATGTAGAAGACCGGGGCCGCGACCATAGTGAGGATCGTGGCAAAGGCCAGACCACCCATGATCGTCACCGCCATCGAGACAAAGAACGCGTCTGTCAGCAATGGCGCCATGCCAAGGATCGTGGTGATGGCAGCCAGCATGACGGGGCGCAGACGCGAGACCGAGGCTTCAATAATGGATTCGCGCAGGGGTTTGCCCGTTTCGCGCACCAGATCGATTTCCTCGACCAGAACGATACCGTTCTTGATTAGCATACCCGACAGGCTGAGCAGCCCCAGCAGAGCGGTGAAGGTAAAGGGAAGTCCTGTACCCAGCAGACCAATCACAACACCATTCACCGACATCGGCACCAGCAGCCAGATAATGATTGGCTGACGTATCGCGTTGAAAAGCAAAACGGAAATCAACACCATGATCAGCAGGCTGAGTGGTAGCTGCTTACCCAGGCTTTCCTGCGCATCGCCCGAATCTTCGAACTCGCCACCCCACTCCATCTTGTAGCCAAGTGGCAGTTCCATATCCTCGACTGCACTGCGCACTTCGGAGTGAACCTGAGCCGCCGTCAATTCAGGCGGGATCTCTGCACCCACGGTGATCGTAAGCACCCGGTCACGACGATGAACCAGCGTATTGAGTGATTTGTACTCGAATCCATCCACCATTTGTTCGATTGGTACAAATTTCTGGGACTGGTCCGAATACACCACCTGATCGACGATCGAATAATCTCCATCCGCCGGACGGCGCAGGATGATCGGGATCAGGCGATCCCGTTCGCGCAGGACACCTCCGGTGATACCATCGGTTGAGAACTGCAGGGTGGCCGCGATATCTTCACGGGTCACACCGGCAGTCTGGGCGCGTTCAGTCGCGTAGATCGGCTGTACAGCCAGTTCCTGTTCGCGCCAGTCGTGGTGCACGTGCAGGGCATTCTCGGATGCCTCGGACATGCGCTGCACGGCCTCGTCAGCAAGCTGTCGCAACACAACCGGGTCGCTGCCAGAGAAACGCGCCTGAATCGGGTCACCACCACCGGGGCCGAAAATCAGCCGCTTGGTGCGGAACTCACCTTCGGGGAACTGCGCCGAACCGAATGCGGCGAGATCAGCCTGCAGCGCCGGAATGTCATCCAACGACTCTGTGCGGATGATCATGTGGCCGTAGCTGGGGTTGGGCTTTTCTGCTGCGTAGGTCAGCATGAAGCGTGTCGCCCCCTGCCCCACGAAGGTAGCGACGGAGACCACGTCATCACGCTCGGACAGCCATTCTTCGAACACGGCCATATCCTCGGCTGTACGCGCGATGGGCGTGCCCTGAGGCAGTTTGTAGTGAACAAAGAACAGCGGCGTATTCGAATTCGGGAAGAACTGCTGCTTCATCAGACCAAAACCTGCGAAACAGACAACCGTAACCCCGACGAGACCCACAACAACCAGCCAGCGGAAGCGCAAGGCCCAGCTCAGGATGCCCCCATACACACGGAACAGAATTCCGCCATAGGCATCTACCTCACCCTCTTTACCCTGCTTGAAGAAGTAGTGACCCAGAAGAGGTGTCACCGTGATCGCAAGCACCCAGCTGAGCAGCAGTGAGATGCCGATAACCGCAAAGAGCGAGAACAGAAATTCGCCTGTTGCATCCGGGCTGAGGCCGATGCCGGCAAAGGCCATGATGCCGATAACGGTCGCGCCTAACAGCGGGACTTGTGTTTTCGACGCAACCTCTTCTGCCGCATCACGCGAGGATTTGCCGCGCAGCATCGAGATTTGCATCCCCTCCGCCACAACAATGGCGTTGTCCACGAGCATACCCATGGCAATGATCAGAGCGCCGAGCGAAATACGCTCCATCTCGATCGAGAACAGGGACATGAAGAGCAGCGTGCCGACCACTGTCAGCAACAGGGTCGAGCCCACTACGACTGCCGCGCGCCAGCCCATGAATATAGCCAGCACCAGAACAACGATTGCCACCGACATGGCGAGGTTCACGAGAAAATCGTTCGAGGCTTGCTCGACCACGACGTGCTGCTGATAGATCGGCAGGATCTCGACGCCAAAGGGAATTTCATTGTCGAGCTCAGCGAACTTAGCATCTGCACGTTTGCCGACCTCTACAATGTTTTCAGTCGCAAGACCCGCAATCCCGAGGGTGAATGCCTCGGTCCCGTTGAACCGGATCATGATGTCCGGATCGTTCTGGCGACCGCGATAGACATCGGACATGTCGAACAGGTTGATGACCTGTCCCTGCGAACCAACCGACAATCCGGCAATGGCCGAAACACTGTCAGATCCTTCCGCAGTCAGAATTGTTGTCCGGTCACTGTCGGATCGCAGTGAGCCTGATGCATTCACTGAGTCGGCATTGGCAATCGCCTCATTGATCGCCTGCAGCGGAACGTTCTGGTTTACGGATATCGACAGGTCGGGTTCGACAAAAATCGCCTCATCCGGCAAGCCCTGGACTTCGACATCGGCAACGCCATCGACGGTCAGCAATTCCCGTCGCAGAAACGTTGCGAGCTCATGCTTTTCCGCATCCGAGAATCCTTCGGCTGTGACTGCGTAAAACAGGCCAAAGACGTCGCCGAAACCATCGTTTACATAAGGAGTGCCGACGCCAGAGGGCAAACCGCGTGCCGCATCGCGCACCTTGGCGCGCAGGCGGGTCCAGATGTCAGGCAGTTCAGAACCATCATATGTGGATTTGATTTCCACCTCGATCAGCGACTGGCCCGGCTGGTTGACCGAGGTGATGACATCCACCTCGCCCATTTGCTGGATGGCGGATTCCAGAGGCTCGGACACTTCCAGAGCCACTTGTTCTGCCGTTGCACCGGGATATTGAGTTGCAATGACCGCCTGTTTGATGGTGAAGGCCGGATCCTCGAGCCGCCCAAGCGACGAGAACCCCCAGATGCCTCCGAACAATGCGATTAGGATAACGAGCCAGGTGTAGATTGGCCGGTCTATAGACGCGCGCGCGATATTCATCTGTCCGCCCTTCAGTTCGCAAAGCCGCTAAAGCGGCGTACAGCCTGACCGTCGGTCAGAGTGCCACCACCGGCGACAACGATCTCATCCCCGTCGGACAAGCCCGACAGGACACGAACGTCGCCCGTTTGCGTCGGTTCGATCGTTACCGGAACGCGACGGATGGTGCCTTCCTCAGCGCCAACCGGGGAAAAGACCATCACGCCCAGCTCTCCGTCGGCGCCTGCAACGATTGCAGTGGCCGGGACGACGATGCCGGTGCGCTGATCCTGTACCTGTACATTCACTGTGACAGAGGACCCGGGAAGAATTTGCAGACCTTCCGGCGGGGTCAGGCCGAACTGGATGCGGAATGTCTGGCCAACGCTGGAGGTTTCAGCGTCGAACTCGCGAATCTCGAGCGGGAAGATTTGATCGCTGACAGGGAATTTCGCAGTGATCGTAATGTCATCCTGCTGGCCGGAGCGCTGGAACAGGATTTCAGGCACGTCCACCTCGATCCGCAGCTCGGACATGTCGTGGATCCGAACGATGGGGGTGCCGGCAGAGATGGTGGTGAATGCCTCGACAGCGCGGCTGGAGACCAGCGCATCAAATGGCGCGGTCAGAGTGGCATGTTCCAGCTCGTACTCCGCATCGCGCAAGGCAATCGCGGCCAGTTGAGCGTTGGTCTCGGCATCATCGACGGCGACCTGGCTGGCCGTTGTGCCACGCAGACGTGAAAGACGAGCGACGGTGCGGTCGGCCTGCTCTTTCTGCAGGCGGGCGCGGTCAAGCTGCAGCTCGAACGGTTCCTGATCCAGGCTGGCGATCAGATCGCCCTTTGCGATTACGAACCCTTCGGTCACCGGCATATCAACGATTTGCCCTGCGACCTGAAAGGCCAGGTCAACCGTCTGACGCGCGGCGACACGGCCGAAGAACTGGCGCGAGAAACCTGGGGCTGTTTCACGTACCAGCATCAGTTTTACCGGTTTGGGGGTATCTTGAGCGGCAATTGGTGATGCCAGAACGGCCAGAGCGAGGCCCAAAGAGGTCAGGAGTTTCATTTCTTCAATCCCTCGGGAATTCCCGTTTTCAGTATGTTGTCTCTGATTTTGCGCGCCAGACGCGCGAATTCTGCGGTTTCTTCGGCGTTCAGGCCGGAGGCGGTCTGAAACAGCTCTCCGGCGACTGTCACCAGCATGTTGCGGGCTTCTTCGCCCTGCTCGGTCAGGACCAGCAGCCAGGCACGGCGATCTTCGGGATCACGCTGACGCGCGAGATAACCGGCCTCTTCCAGCGCATCTGCAGTGGCAGTGATGGTGGACGGCACGGTCAGCATATCAGCCGCCAGAATGCCCATGCGCTTGGGCTGATCCAGCTTGATCAGCATGTGACATTCCTGATGGCTCAGGTCGGTTTCGATGCAGTCAAAGCTCTCTTCGAGTTTCCAGTATAGCGCATAGACGCCCATCATCGCCTGTATCTCAGGCGTGAGGCGTCCTAGTCGGCTACTGATGTCATCCGGCATGGTGGGGCTCCATGGAAGTTAGGCGCCATATACTTCGAAATCTGAACTATTCAAGATGTGAAGTTGAAATCGGCAAAATACCCCATATTCCGTTAGGTAAACATCTCTTGATCAAATCCTGCGGTGACTGCATTTTGGGCAAATCCGAAACATTCAGGACCCGCCATGTATACGCCCGCCATCACCGGTACCGGTGTTTTCACGCCAGAGAACGTCATCACGAATGCAGAGCTTGTTCAGGCGTTCAACGCATATGCGGACAAGAAGAACACTGAAAACGCCGAGGCAATTGCCGCCGGACGCATGGAACCGATGCAACATTCCTCGGAGGAGTTCATCCTCAAGGCCTCGGGCATCGAAAACCGCTATGTGATGGACAAAACCGGCGTCCTTAACCCGGACATCATGTACCCCTCGTTACGTCAGCGTAATGATGACGAACCCGGGATCATGACCGAGATGGCGGTGGACGCCTGCAAAAAGGCTCTGGCACAGGCCGGACGCACGGCAGAAGATGTCGATCTGGTGATCTGCGCGGCCTCGAACCACGAACGCGCCTATCCGGCAGTTGCGATCGAAATACAGCAGGCATTGGGCATCAACGGGTTTGGCTTTGACATGAATGTCGCCTGTTCATCCGCGACCTTTGGCATTCAGGCAGCTGCCGACATGGTCCGATCCGGCTCAGTTCGCTCGGCACTTGTTGTGAATCCCGAGATCTGCTCGGGCCATCTGGAATGGCGTGACCGCGATTGCCACTTTATCTTTGGGGATGTGGCGACGGCCACCCTGATCGAACGGATTGAAAATGCAGATGGTCCGCATTTCGAAATCCTGTCGACCCGCTGCGCCACTGAGTTTTCGAACAACATTCGCAACAACAACGGATTTCTGCGTCGCTCACGCCCGGACGGTATGATCGATCGCCGTGACATGCAGTTCATGCAGAACGGTCGCAAGGTGTTCAAAGAAGTGCTGCCGATGGTCAGCCGCCACATCAGTGATCACATGGACGCCGAAGGTGTCGAGAGCGGCGATCTGAAGCGGCTTTGGCTACATCAGGCGAACAAGACGATGAACGATTTCATCGGTAAAAAAGTTCTGGGCCGCGAACCCGAAGCAGGTGAGCAACCCAATATCCTACAGGATTATGCCAACACCTCTTCTGCCGGGTCGATCATTGCGTTTTCCAAACATTCAGATGATCTTCAGGAAGGTGATATCGGCCTGATCTGCTCGTTCGGAGCGGGTTATTCTGTGGGCTCTGTGATCGTCAAAAGGCACAAATAAGCCAAAGTTCTCAGACATTCTGAACCCACAAAAGGTACGGCGCGTACGTGTCGCGCCATACCTTTCTGCAACCTGATCTCAAGCTTTCTTCAGAAAATCCAAATCGTCTCTTAATTCCCAGTCGCCATGTGAACCCAATGCAATAACGCATATTGGTTCACGCTGCGTAAGGAGAGTTGCGCCATGCGAAAGAGTACGAGAGCTGGAATGGCCGCATTGGTTGCTGCACCGTTCCTTGGGTTAACAGCAGCCGGTAGCGCAATGGCCCAACCAGAGGTTTGCGATGCACGAACCGCACGCATCGCGGCAAACGCCGGTGACTACGCAGCGATGTGTGAGTGTACGCATGTCACGCCAAGCTTCCTGAAGCGCCTTCAAAAACGCTCGGATTTCGAAACCACCCTATTGAACACTGGGCAAATGTGCCCCGGACTCGCAGGATTGCTGAGCGACCTGCCGACGGCATCCATCAATAGCCCTTCGAGCTTTGAAGGGCGTGAGACCGATTTCGCGGAGTTTGGTTCGTCGACCGAATTTGATTCGGGGTCAGACAACAACGGAGGAAACCCCGGTAACGGCGGAGGTAGTGACGCCCCCGGTGGCGGGGGTGGAAATGACAACCCCGGCAATGGCGGTGGCAATGATGGTCCCGGTAACGGTGGTGGCAACGACGGCCCTGGTGGCGGCGGCGGAAACGATGGCCCCGGTGACGGTGGCGGTAACGATGGCCCCGGTGACGGTGGCGGCAATGACGGTCCCGGTGATGGCGGCGGAAACGACGGTCCCGGTGACGGTGGTGGAAACGACGGTCCCGGTGATGGCGGCGGAAACGACGGTCCCGGTGATGGCGGCGGAAAAGGTGGCGGCAAAGGCGGTGACGGCGGTGGCAAGGGTGGCCACGGCGGAGGCAAAGGCGGTCACGGCGGTGGAAAAGGTGGCGACGGCAAAGGTGGTCATGGTGGCGGTAAAGGCGGCCACGGTGGCGGCAAGGGCAATCGTTGATCGCAACCGCCACGATTGGGGGCACCAGATGTGCCCCCACTGCCCAATTCGGCAATGACGAACCGGAAACAAGTAATCGATAGCTTTTCTGGGCAAGCCCTGCCTGCAGCATGGCCGTTGATCAGGCGCCCGATCGATCGAGCACGAGAATTTCAACGTGGTCTGCCGCTGTTTTTGCCCCTGTACAAAAATGGTCAGGGAACCCAAATGGGTGTACGCGGATTCAGCCATACCCATTTGGGCAAGGCTGAATCGTCAGCTAACGCTTTCTTCCTCGAGATGCAGCTTCATCTCGATCAGGACCTGCTGCAACATGCTGGTTTCCTTCAGCAAGCGCTTGGCCTCGTTCACCGTGATGATACCGTCCTCAATCGCGGCCTGATACTCGGTCATCAGCATCGCGAACCTCTGACTGAGAGCGATGACATCAGAATTCACACCGCCTGTACGCGGTGCTTCCGTGTTTCTCCCGTCATATGACAGCGTGATATTTTTGAGATCAGCCAGCGCCGAAGTCACATGCGGATAGGTCGCTACCGCCTCGAGCCGGGCAACGGCATCAACTGGCATAAACCTGTCGGCATGTTCGGCATTGTCGGAATAGTATCTGCCTAGCGTTGCTTTGGATTTTCCGGTGATCTCGCACGCGGCTTCGATTCCGACATCCTTAACCAATGCTTCGGTATGTTTTTTCAGATAGGCCCCGATATCTGCCATGTTTGTACCTTTGTTTCCTGCAATGCCCTTTCCATCTGCTCTTGCGGGGGAAAGGGCGGGAAAATTTCCCATACTCGATTCATAATTGAAATGTCATACATTGGCTATCCCTCAGATAAACGAGGGCTTTTGTGAGTGAGTGGCGGCAGTTCATGCCGGTAACGAGTGATTGCAAGGCAGTATTTAAGCCTTGCGCTGTTTTGGCCATATGTTGGCCGACGGCGCCGCTGTTGTGGAAGCGGGGGTATCCATCCCCAAGAGCATCAGCTCGGCCTCTGCGACCGCGACGGCGGCGTCGCTTGGACCAGTTACATTGATCACTTGCCCGATTGGTTTCAGCAATTTAGACCCGCGCCATGGCAAAGCTTTACTTTAACTACTCGACCATGAATGCGGGCAAGTCGACCGTGTTGTTGCAGGCCTCGCATAACTATCGCGAGCGCGGCATGGATACTTACCTGATGACCGCCGCGATCGATGGGCGTGCGGGATCCGGTCGGATCGCATCCCGCATCGGAATCTCGGCCGAGGCAGATACGTTCCTGCCCGAAGATGACGTGTTTTCCATGATCGATTCCCGGCTGAAGCAGGGGCCCGTGGCTTGTGTATTTATCGACGAGGCCCAGTTTCTGTCCGAAGAACAGGTTTGGCAGCTGGCACGGGCCGTGGATGATCTGAAAGTGCCCGTACTGTCCTATGGGCTGCGCGTCGACTTTCAGGGCAAGCTGTTCCCCGGCTCTGCCGCGCTGCTTGCGCTGGCCGACGAGATGCGCGAAGTCCGGACCATCTGCAAATGCGGTCGTAAGGCAACCATGGTGATTCGTCAGGACGAGAACGGCAATGCCATCACCGAAGGGGCTCAGGTGCAGATCGGCGGGAACGAGACCTATGTCTCGCTCTGCCGCAAACACTGGCGCGAGGCGGTCGGGATTTAGACCGGATTGGGCAGCGGCCGCCCGGCGACAAAGGCCGCAACGTTGTCCAGCGCCATGTGGCCCATGTCGGTGCGCACCTCTTCGGTCGCGGTGCCCAGATGAGGCAGCAGCGTGACGTTCTCCATCTCGCGCAACACCTGTGGGACAGCGGGTTCGAATTCATAGACATCAAGTCCCGCCCCCGCGATCTCACGGGCCCGTAGTGCAGTGATCAGAGCGGATTCGTCCACAACTTCGCCCCGGGCAATATTGATTAGAATGCCCGAAGGTTTCATCGCCTCAAGCACGGGCGCGTTGATCAGATGCCGCGTGTCGGCACCGCCGGGAACAGCCAGAACAAGGAAATCGACCGCAGCGGCAAGCTCCAGCAGATCAGGCATGTAGTCTGCATTAAAGTCGAGCTCTTTCCGACTGCGCGCCAAGTAGGCGACTTGCATTTCGAAACCGAAATGGCAGCGCCGGGCAATGGCCTGCCCAATCCGACCCATGCCGACGATTCCGACCCGTTTGCCGGTCACGTGATGACCCAGCATCTGCGTCGGATGCCAGCCCTGCCATTCGCCAGAGCGAACCAACCGTTCCCCCTCGCCCGCGCGCCGCGCAGTGGACAACAACAGGGTCATGGCGATGTCGGCTGTGGCGTCGGTCACTGCTCCGGGCGTGTTGGTTACCTGCACACCGGTCTTATGCGCGGCATCGACATCAATGTGATTGTAGCCAACACCGAAATTGGCGAGCAGTTTGCAGCGCGGTGACGGAACCTCGGCAAACACCTGATCTGAAAACTGATCACCCAGAGTTGGAACCACGATGTCGAACTCGGACAAAGCGCGCAGCATCTCGTCATGGTTCAAAGGCGTTGTTGATTCGCGAATTTCCACATCGAAGTCCGCTCGTGCACGAGCTTCGACCGCAGGCGTCATCGGCCGGGAAATCCAGAGCTTCATCAGTGCATCCTTCCGCCTACAGGAACCTTGCCATCAGGTCCGATCAGAACGATTTCACCCTTCTCATCCGGCAGGCCCAGTACCAAAACCTCGGACATGAACTTACCGATCTGGCGCGGAGGGAAGTTCACCACGGCCATCACCTGCTTGCCCACCAATGTGGAGGGGTCGTAATGCGCGGTGATCTGCGCGGATGACTTGCGCTCACCAATGTCGCCACCGAAATCGATCCACATCTTGATCGCAGGCTTACGGGCCTCGGGATAGGGCTCGGCGCGGGTAACCTCGCCCACACGGATGTCGACCTTGAGAAAGTCGTCAAAGGAAATCTCACTCACGCGACAGCTCCTTGGATCGGTTTGTTGCGGCTTTGACAGCGCGATGCAGCAGATCGGGAAAGCCTTTTTCCTCATGCATCAGCACTTCGAGCGCAGCCTGAGTCGTCCCATTTGGCGAAGTTACATTGACCCGCAACTGAGACGGGTCCTCTTCTGTAGCCATGGCCAGCGCCCCCGCCCCGGCGACGGTGGATTTTGCCAGCTTCATCGCCAGCTCGTGTGGCAGGCCGTGCGCCTCACCCGCCTTGGCCAGAGATTCGATGAGGTGGAATACATAAGCCGGACCGGATCCGCTGAGACCCGTTACGGCATCCATCTGCGCTTCATCTGAAAGACGAACAGTTTCGCCGATGGCCGAAAGCAGGTTTTCCGCAAGCGTCAGGTCATCATCGGAGGCACTCTCGTTGCCAATTAGCGCCGTGATCCCCTGACGAATCGCAGCAGGTGTGTTCGGCATCGCCCGGACAATTGGCGTATCCTCACCCAGGACACTTTCAAATGTCGCCAGTGAGGTTCCAGCAGCGATGGATACGAACAGGCTGCCACCACCGCCCAGCGCCTGAATGGCTGGCAGCGCTTCGCCCATCATCTGCGGTTTGACCGCAACGAGGACGACAGCAGGCGCTTCGGGCAGTGGCGTGTTGATATTGACGCCCTGCTCTTTCAGCCATTCGGAAGGGAATGGGTCAATCACCCAAACGGATGCGGCGGGCAGACCGTGATCCAGCCAACCCGCCAACATTGCGGACCCCATCTTACCGCATCCCAGAAGCACAAGCCCCTGCTCGGCGACACGTGACATGTCCATGATTGCCCCTCCCCTAAAAGCGTGGTTCGGGGCAAAGCTTTACGCGCGGCCGTAGGCCTCTGCAATGGCGACTTGCATCGCTTCTTCGGGCGTACGGTTGCCCCAGGTCACCAGTTGGATCGCGGGGTAATACCGCTCGGCGCTCAGCACCGCAGCGCTGATCATGGTGTCGATCTGTTCAGGGCTAGCCATCTGGCCACCCGCCAGAACCAACCCGTACCGATAAACCATCAGCTTCTGGTTAGCCCAATAGGTAAATGCGCCTGCCCAGCATTGGTCATTCATCTTGTTGAGCAACTCATACAGCTCATTCTCACGCCCGGCCGGAGGCTCCATCTCGAAGGAGCAAACCATCCGGAGTGTTTCGTCATAGTGTGACCAGGCGAGCGTGATCGAGTAAGTGCGCCACTGTCCTTCGACGGCCATGGCGATCTGATCGTCGCCGATGCGGTCAAAATCCCAGTCGTGATGTTCGGCCAGATGTTCAACAATATCGATTGGATGAAGGTCTTCTTCGAGAAACTGCTCGGAAAGGGCCATAATGCCACCTCACTACTCTCTAGCATTTCGGGGCTGGCAGCGCCCCAGCGCTAGTTGCCTGCTCTACAAGCCGGGCTTCCCCCGTAGGCCTGTACTAAATATGGTGCGACGCGAGCCGGGTTCTGGCAACCCTATTTATTGGGGATAACAGCAATAAGTTGTGGACAGCTGACAACGGCAATCAAAATATTGGCACAAATTGCAGCTTTATCTTGATTAAATTCTGCGATGCGTCAAACTACACCGCACCGCACAACCCGACATTGGATTGCGCGGCGGTTAATTTTGTCCCGAAAATCTGGATTCTGATGAGGCGCGCTAGCGTTATTTGTCCAGCTTTGCCTCGAGCGCAGCAATACGCTCTTCGAGTTTGGCGTTTTCTTCGCGCGCTTTCTGCGCCATGGCGCGCACGGCGTCGAATTCTTCACGCGTGACGAAATCACGATCGGCAAGCCACCGGTCGATCATGGACTTCATCGCGTTTTCGGCTTCTTCCCGCGCACCCTGTGCCACGCCCATGGCGTTGGTCATCAGTTGGGAAACGTCATCAAGAATCTTGTTGCGGGTTTGCATGGCTTTACTCCGATATCGCGATTGGTCTCTATATGGGTAAAGAATGGCTCGGGCTCAAGGTTGACTTGCCCCTCTAACCCCGGGCAATGAGACGCACATGCAGGCTGTTCTGAATTTCCCCGATCTGTCGCCCGAACTCTTCTCGATCTCAGTATTCGGGATGGAGTTCGCCCTGAGGTGGTACGCACTGGCTTATATCGCAGGCATCCTGATTGCCTGGCGCATGGCGGTGATGGCGTTGCGGCGCCCGGCTTTGTGGCGGGACGACACGCCTCCGATGAAACCCGAACAGGTCGAGGATCTGATCACATGGATCATTCTGGGCGTGATTCTGGGTGGTCGGTTGGGCTTTGTGCTGTTTTACCAGCCCAGCTATTACCTGTCGCACCCGGCAGAGATCGTGAAGGTCTGGCAGGGTGGCATGGCCTTTCACGGTGGCCTGCTGGGCGTTGTGATCGCCTCTTACCTGTATGCGCGACGCCATAATATGCCGCTTCTGTCCCTGGGAGACCTGGTGGCTTACACGGTGCCGCCGGGCCTGCTGCTGGGCCGACTCTCAAATTTCGTGAATGCCGAATTATGGGGGCGACCCAGCGAACTGCCATGGGCGGTGATCTTTCCCGGCATGGCTGCGCAGGACTGCCCCGGCGTCGTGGCCGGAATGTGTGCAAGGCATCCGTCACAGCTGTATGAGGCGGCGCTGGAAGGTGTGTTACTGGGCGCGGCGTTGATCTGGCTGGCCTATCGCCGCGGGGCGTTTCACAAGCCCGGCCTGATCATGGGGCTGTTCCTTGCCGGGTATGGAGTCTCGCGCTTTATCGTCGAATTCTTCCGTCAGCCTGATGCGCAGTTTGTGTCACCGGGCAACCCGCTGGGACTGGCATGGCATGTTAGCGGATATGGCCTGACAATGGGTCAGTTGCTATCCCTGCCCATGATCGCACTTGGCCTGTGGTTCGTGCTGCGCGCCCGGCGGACTGCATGACACTGTTGGACCACCTGATCGCGCGCATCCGGCAGGATGGCCCGATGAGTGTGTCCGACTATATGGCAGAATGCCTGTTGCACCCCGAACTGGGTTACTACAGCACACGTGACCCGTTGGGCGCCAAAGGAGATTTCATCACAGCCCCGGAAATTAGCCAGATGTTTGGCGAGTTGATTGGATTGTGTCTGGCACAAAGCTGGATCGATCAGGGTCAGCCATCCCCCTTTTCGCTGGCCGAACTGGGACCCGGGCGCGGCACCCTAATGGCTGACATCATGCGCGCGACGCGAAACGTCGCGGGTTTTCATGAGGCAGCTCAGGTGCTGCTGCTGGAAGCATCTCCAGCGCTAAGGGATGTGCAGGCCAGGACGTTGAACGGGTTTGAGCTGCGCTGGATCGACACCATCTCTGACCTACCTGAACAGCCCTTGTTTCTTGTGGCCAACGAGTTCTTTGATGCCCTGCCCGTACGCCAGTTCATTCGTGACGGTGAGGGCTGGCGCGAAAGGTTGATCGGCGAAGATAGCGGAGCGCTGGCATTCGGACTTGGGCCAGATGCCGCACAAGCCGCTCTGCAGGACAGACTGACGGACACAAACGATGGTGATCTGGTCGAACTCTGTGCCGCGGCGATTCCCGTTTTGACCTGCATCGCCGAGCGCATTTCCAACAAAGGTGGAGCCGCTTTGATCGTGGATTATGGCGACTGGCGCTCGCTGGGCGATACGTTGCAGGCCCTGCAGGCCCACGAACGCTGCGACCCCTTGGGCGACCCGGGTCAGGCTGATCTGACGGCTCATGTGGACTTTGAACCACTGGCTCTTGCAGCCCGTGCCACAGGCTGCGCACATTCCCGTCTGACACCTCAGGGTGTGTTTCTTGAACGGCTGGGCATCACCGCGCGGGCGCAGGCTTTGGCAAAGTCCCTGAGCGGTTCGGAGCTGGAAGAGCTGATTGCCGCACATCGCCGGTTGACGCACCCTGCGGAAATGGGAAACCTGTTCAAAGTGCTGGGCCTTTTTCCGGCACATTCGGCGCCACCACCGGGATTGGAATCATGACACTGGAAATTCTTACCTCGGACATGCTGTCGCCCGTCAGGCATGGTTTCTTCAGCCGTCGCGGCGGCGCGTCATCAGGTATCTTTGCTGGTCTGAACTGCGGCTATGGTTCATCCGACCAAACCGAGGCCGTTGCGCTGAACCGAAAGCGGGTGGCAGATGCCATGGAAGTTGAACCCGAGGCACTGATCGGAGTGCATCAGGTGCATTCTCCAACAGTTGTGACTGTCGACGGCCCTATCAGTGCTGACAAACCAAAGGCTGATGCAGTTGTGACCGCAACGCCCGGGCTGGCCCTGACGATACTGACGGCTGATTGCCAGCCGGTCCTGTTTGCAGATCCTGATGCGAATGTGATTGGCGCTGCCCATGCAGGTTGGCGCGGAGCTTTGGATGGTGTTCTCGAAGCCACTCTGGATGCGATGGAAGCCCTGGGGGCACGCCGCGAAAACACACGTGCCGTGATTGGCCCGTCGATCTCGCAACGCGCCTATGAGGTTGGGCCTGAATTTATGGACGATTTCATGGCCGAATCTCAGGAAAACGCCCGTTTCTTTGCAAATGGGCAGGATGACCGGCTGCAATTTGACCTGCCGGCCTTTGGCCTGCACCGGCTCAGACAAGCCGGTGTCGGGCAAGCCGAATGGACAAGGCACTGCACATATTCCGACCCGGAAAGATTTTATTCTTACCGTCGTGCGACGCACGCAAGTGAAGCCGATTATGGCCGCCTGATTTCCGCCATAAGATTGTAGAATTTGCACCAAATAAGGCAGACCCGCCCCTTTTTTGCCACATTTGTTGTGTTTATCAGACTCAGAATCGTATGAAATTTTTGCCAGTGCTCAGATGGTTATCTGATTTTCGGACATTTGAATTCTGGCATCCGAAGTAAAGAGGTGCTGCCAACCTTCATTTCCGTCCTGAATTCTTCCCGGAACAGCCTTATCGCTGCCGTAAATCGGCGTCACGGTTGGTCCAGATGGGAAAAAGGGGCCTGAGACCCCAACAGAGCAGGATCAGTGAAATGAAGACTAAATCTCGCTTTCTCAGCGCCGTTGTCGCGGCCATCAGGGAACAGGAATTAGAGATGCCCTGGAAGCGAGTATCAAGTCACTCTGTCAGAGTTGCCCGCCGCCTAGCGGCGAAACGCTGACAAAGGACCCCCAAAAGGACCAAGCTGCCGGTCCCGATGGGTAAGACACATCAGACGTTGTTCCGGTCTGGTGTGATCAATGCCACAGAAGTTTGCTTGTGGCAGTGTTACGGAGCATGTGTGCGCAGGCAATTTAGGCTTGCGGGTTACGAGTTTGTCTGGGGGGTCAATGTGTTGACCAATGGAATGCGAAATTCATTCGCTGTGCACCGCCACATCGGCGGTCGCCCGGGGGTTACCCATTTATTTCAAGACAAAGAACTGAAGTCGTCAGGCGAGTTTGCACGGGGGGTGTCGCCGCCTGATCGAAATTTAGAGGGGTCGGAATACATATGACTATTCCAAATACGCTGGCGCGCGCCGCCAGAAATGCTGTTGAGACGTCGGCATTATTGCGGGAAGCCCCGCGGCCGGGAACAAAACAGAAGGCGCAGCTGCGACGCTATGAAGTCAGCACGTTGTTGAAAAACGGGGATGTTTCACAAACGCGCCACATCGCACCTGCTCTGCCAGTCTTTGAAGACGCGTTCTGCGCCTTTACACGCGGATCGCTGGTCGAAACCGAACAAGGGCCTATGGCGATCGAAGATTTGCTGCCTGGTGATACGGTTCTGACACAGGATGGCACGTCTGAAACCGTGTTGTGGAAGGGATCTGTCACTCTGATCCCGGGACGTGAGGATTCACGCGGTCGCACTCGGCCTCTGACCCGTTTCATGGCAGATACATTTGGCATGCAAAAACCGATGTCAGGTGTGATTGCGGGTCCGGCAGCGCGGCTACTGGGAACACCTTCGCATCTGCGTCATTTGAATGGCGGCGAACCGATGCTGACGCCTGTAGGCGAGTTTCAGGACGGGATGGGTGTTATCGAAACGCAGCCGCCAACGCCGGTCGAGCTGTTTCACATCTGTCTGAAACGGCATTCGGTGATCCGGGTTGATGGCCTTCAGTTCGAGACCTATCACCCCGGCGTAAACGCCATCAGGATGATGAGCCATTCGCTGCGCTCAATCTACATGAACCTGTTTGCGCATGTTGAATCGCTGCACGATTTTGGCCCATTGTTGATGCCACGTGCCGGAGATGGAGAGATTGACGCTATATCAGCGTGAGTAAGTTAACGATTACTGCAGTGTGGGGGCATTATGCAGATATTAATTGGTTGGGCCATTTCATTGGCCGTTGTAGCGATCCTGCCTGCGTGCAGGGCACCACTTAAACGCGTCGTGTTTACGCCGTCCGGTTCATTCGTTCTTCTAACACATCGAACGGAACCCCGGGCTCATCTTTTGCACCGCGGATAACAAGCGAAGTCTTGACGCTGGCCACGTTCGGCGTGGTCAGCAATTCGCCTGTCAGAAATTGCTGAAAGCTGCTGAGGTCAGGCGCGACGCATTTCAGGATAAAATCAACCTCGCCGTTCAGCATGTGACATTCACGGACCAGCGGCCATTCACGGCATCTTTCTTCGAAGGCGCTCAGTTCCGTTTCGGCCTGACTCTCAAGACCGACCATCGCGAAAACCTGAACCTCAAAACCCAGTTCGCGGGAGTTTACTTCGGCGTGGTAGCCGCGGATGTAGCCGGATTCTTCCAGGGTACGAACGCGTCTGAGACACGGAGGAGCCGAGATACCAACACGTTTCGCGAGCTCAACATTGGTCATGCGACCGTCTGCCTGCAACTCCGCCAGAATCTTGCGGTCAATCTCATCCAGCCGTGTCGTGACCATGAAATGCTCCTGAATTTTTCGGTTCTTATATCAGCACCCCGGCGATGCGCAATATTGTTTCGCATTTGCGCAATATTCTTTGTTTTCAATATGGTCGTTTTTGTCGTGGTATTCCGGTAGCGCATGACAGATGCGTGAGCGGAAGGGGCTTTAAGCAGCGCGCCCCGGTCGTTATATCCAAGCGCGGCGGACTAAGGGTCCGCAGAGGCAGATCGAGTGGGGGTACCATGGCCGAAACGAAACACACCAAGGTTCTGATTATCGGATCAGGGCCAGCCGGATACACCGCCGGCGTCTATGCCAGCCGTGCGATGTTGGAACCTGTCCTTGTACAGGGTATCGAGCCCGGTGGACAGTTGACGACAACAACGGATGTCGAAAACTATCCCGGTTTCACCGAGGTTCAGGGCCCCGACCTGATGATCAAGATGCAGGAACACGCCACGGCCATGGGGTGTGAGGTCATCGGCGACATCATCAGCGATCTGGATGTCAGCCAACGCCCGTTCACTGCAAAGGGTGATAACGGAACCACATATACTGCGGACGCCGTGATCCTTGCGACAGGCGCCCGCGCCAAATGGCTGGGCCTGCCTTCCGAGGACAAGTTCAAAGGCTTTGGCGTATCAGCTTGTGCAACCTGCGATGGTTTTTTCTACCGCGGGCAAGAGATCGTAGTGATCGGCGGCGGCAACACCGCCGTTGAAGAGGCACTGTTCCTGACGAATTTCGCCAGCAAGGTCACGCTGATCCATCGACGTGACGAGCTGCGGGCCGAGAAAATCCTGCAGGATCGCCTGTTCAAGAACGAAAAGATCGAACCGCTGTGGTTCCACGAACTGGACGAAGTGATCGGCACTGATGCTCCGCTGGGCGTCGAAGGTGTCCGCGTGAAAAATGTCAAAACAGGCGAAATCACTGAGATTCCCTGTAAGGGCGTCTTTGTTGCCATCGGCCATGCGCCTGCGAATGAGCTGGTTAAGGATACGCTCGAAACACATATGGGCGGTTATGTCGTGACCAAACCGGGCTCGACTGAAACCTCGGTTCCGGGTGTTTTTGCAGCCGGTGATCTGACCGATCATATTTACCGTCAGGCGGTGACATCAGCTGGCATGGGGTGCATGGCCGCCCTGGATGCCGAGCGTTTCCTGGCAGAGCAGGAATAAGCGCGTGATTGAATTCTCCGGCCCGGTCTGGAGAATTCTGTTCCAGTCTCAGGCAGGGTCCCCGCTCGACCCTGCCCGAGCACCCGAAGGCCGGTTTCACCATCATGGCCAATCCGCGCTCTATGCATCGCTCAGTGAAGAAGGGGCCGGAGTTGCAATCCGGCGCTACGTCTCGGCGGGTGATCCGGCACGGGTTATCCAGCGATGTCAGGTCACCGCATCGCTGCATGATTTGCGCGGCCGACCTGAAGTATCCTTGGTCTGGCAAGACATAACCGCCGCTGACCTCCCTTCGCCAACATGGGCCTATTCTGACAAGGCGCGCGCGTTGGGCGCTCAGGGGATGCTGTATAGCTCACGATCCCGCCCCGACCTGAGACATCTGGTGCTGTTCGACATAACACCGACAACCATCCGAACAGTGGGCCAGCCCCACCCCTGGCACCCTGACGCTTACCTCTCTCTTGACCCATGACCGCTGCCAAAGCAGACTTGATGCAAACATGGCAGTAAGCGGGTGGGATCATTGAAGAGTGCTCTTTGGCAGGGCAGCTGGGCAACCCGCATCCGGATCGCAAGCGGTCTGGCCCTTTTCGTCTTTGCCTTTTTTCATTTTATAAACATCGGCCTGGGCCTGTTTCATACCGATTATCTGCATGGAATGCAGGATGGTCGTGTCGCGGTGACGCGGCATCTTATCGTCAGCCTGATCCTGTACACCGCGCTTCTGTCCCATGCCGGGCTGGCATTGGCCTCGGTTGCCCAGCGCCGCACCCTGCGCATGCCATTCAGCACCGGCTTGCAGATTGTTTTGGGGTTGCTGATCCCACTGCAGCTTATCTCTCACATTATCCAGACCCGGTATGCCAATCTGGCTTACAATGTGAATGACGAGATGGGTTACATTATCATTCTGATGTGGCCCAATTCCGCCATCTGGATGCAGAGCATTCTGTTGCTGCTGGTCTGGATCCATGGCTGCATTGGCCTGCACATGTGGCTGCGCATTACAAGTTGGTGGGGAAAGCTGGCCCCCTATCTTATTGGCATTGCTGTGTTTGTTCCAAGTTTCGCTTTGACTGGCGTACTAACAGAAGGTCGGCGCATCTGGATGGACTTTGCCGACGAAGATCTGCGCGAGCAGTATATCGAGCACTATAACTGGCCCACGCCGGAACAGTTTCAAACGATGTTCAGCATCAAGGACAACGCCCTGATGGCGTTCTGGTTCTCGCTGGGTGTGACTGCACTGGTTTACATCGGGCGCAAGCTTTGGCGGCGCAGACATTCGGTTCGCATCCGGTATGTGCATGGCCCCGACATCGTGGCCGAAAAGGGTATGACTCTGCTGGAGATGTCTCAGGCCAACGGGATTCCGCATACAGCACTATGTGGTGGCAAGGGCCGCTGCACCACTTGCCGTGTCTTTGTCGAAGACGGTGCTGACAGCCTTCCCCCGCCCAGCGAGGTCGAAGCGCGAAGCCTGTCAGCCGTAGATGCCCCCGAAGGCACGCGTCTGGCCTGCCAGATACGCCCAACTGAACCTATTACGGTGTTCCGAGTGTTCCGCCCCGATGGCGGGCGCAATCGCGCACATGCCAGTCAGGGGCAGGAACGGCAACTGGCGGTTCTGTTCCTGGACATGCGGGGTTTCACGGCCCGAACAACGGGTCAGCTGCCCTATGACATCGTTTTTCTGCTGAATCGTTTCTTTGACGCAATTGTTCCGGCGATCACCGCAGACGGCGGCGTGGTTGACAAATACATGGGTGACGGCCTGCTTGCCGTATTCGAAACGTCAGATACTGAAAGCTCGGCCAAGGCGGGTTTGAAGGCAGCAATGGATGTCGGACGTGCACTGCAACGGTTCAATCAGCAACTGGAGGCCGAGGGCAGCCCCGAAATCCGTATCGGCATGGGATTGCATCTGGGCGATCTGGTTCTGGGGGAAATCGGCGCGGCCGGTCATGCATCGCGCACCATTATCGGCGACGCAGTCAACGTCGCCAGCCGTCTTGAAGCGGAAACCAAAGGGTTGGGTGCAGAGCTACTGGTCTCGGCCGAAGTTTTGCGCGCGGCCGGCATCGATTGTGATCGGCTGGATCTCAGCCTGTTCCAGCTGCGTGGCGTCGCTGATCCGGTTCCTGCGCTGCCCGTCACACGGGCCACAGAACTGGAAGGGAGTGTTGCCACACCGGAACAGACCATCTCGGCTTGACGAAATTGTCCGCATTCGGGGGGAAAATGATCGCCCTGAGACCATGAGACTGGAAAATCCTTCCAATCCTAAGAAAAACCGCGCATATCCTCCTTTGTTTCATGAACGCATATGGACTTTGAATAACCACCGGGGCAAATGCCCCAAAACACCCAAGATTCACTGGCAAAGACGCACCACGACAAGAGTATTCCCATGACGATGTTAAGTAATTTGGCCCCGATCCCCGAACTGTATGTGTCTTACGACTCGGCCCAGAAGCTGAAGGTCGAGGCCGCCGATCTGACCAGCTGGGATTTGAGCCCACGCCAGATCTGCGATCTGGAACTGCTGATGAATGGCGGGTTCAACCCGTTGAAAGGTTTCTTGAGCGAAGCGGATTACGACAACGTTGTCGAAAACATGCGTCTGGCAGACGGGACGCTTTGGCCGATGCCCATTACGCTGGATGTGAACGAAGACTTTGCGGATCAGATTGAGCTGGGTCAGGACATTGCTCTGCGCGATCAGGAAGGCGTCATTCTCGGCACCATGACGGTGACTGACCGTTGGACACCCGACAAATCGCGCGAAGCCGAGAAGGTCTTTGGCGCAGACGATCAGGCGCATCCGGCGGTGAACTATCTGCACAACGTCGCGGGCAAGGTTTATCTGGGTGGCCCAGTCACCGGTATTCAGCAACCCGTTCACTATGACTTCAAAGCGCGCCGTGACACACCAAACGAACTGCGCGCCTATTTCCGCAAGGTGGGCTGGCGCCGCATCGTCGCCTTCCAAACCCGCAACCCGCTGCACCGTGCGCATCAGGAACTGACTTTCCGCGCTGCGAAAGAAGCGCAGGCCAACCTGTTGATCCACCCGGTCGTCGGCATGACCAAGCCGGGCGATGTGGATCACTTCACCCGCGTGCGTTGCTACGAGGCGGTGCTGGACAAGTATCCGGCTTCGACCACCTCGATGTCGCTGCTGAATCTGGCCATGCGTATGGCAGGCCCGCGCGAGGCCGTCTGGCATGGCTTGATCCGTGCCAACCACGGTTGCACGCATTTCATCGTAGGCCGCGATCACGCCGGCCCGGGCAAGAACTCGGCTGGTGAGGATTTCTATGGCCCCTACGATGCGCAGGATCTGTTCCGCAAATACCAGGATGAAATCGGCGTCGAGATGGTCGATTTCAAGCACATGGTCTATGTGCAGGAACGCGCGCAGTACGAGCCGAACGACGAGATTCTGGACAAGGACAACGTCACGATCCTGAACATTTCGGGCACAGAACTGCGTCGCCGTCTGGCCGAAGGTCTGGAGATACCGGACTGGTTCAGCTTTCCCGAGGTTGTCGCCGAACTGCGCAAGACACGGCCGCCGCGCAGCCAGCAGGGCTTTACCGTGTTCTTCACCGGTTTTTCGGGTTCGGGCAAATCGACAATCGCAAACGCGCTTATGGTCAAGCTGATGGAAATGGGCGGGCGACCGGTCACACTGCTGGATGGTGACATCGTGCGTAAAAACCTGTCATCCGAGCTGGGCTTTTCGAAAGAGCACCGTGACCTGAACATCCGCCGCATCGGTTATGTTGCCAGCGAGATCACCAAGAACGGCGGCATCGCCATCTGCGCCCCGATCGCGCCCTATGCAACCACACGTCGCGCCGTTCGCGAAGACATCGAATCTTTCGGTGCCTTCTGTGAGGTCCATGTTGCCACCAGCATCGAAGAATGCGAACGCCGGGACCGGAAGGGCCTGTACAAACTGGCGCGTGAGGGCAAGATCAAGGAGTTCACCGGAATCTCAGACCCTTACGATGTGCCCGAGAGCCCGGAGTTGCGTGTCGAAACTGAGAATGTCGAAGTCGACAACTGCGCCCACCAGGTTCTTTTGAAACTGGAAAGCATGGGTCTGATCGCGGGCTAACGCCCTGTAAAACCATCAAGAATGCCTCCAGATTCTGGGGGCATTTTTGTTGCAAAACGGCGAGTTCGTGCCATAGAGACTCGCTCTGGCGATTGTCTCAGCCTACCGGCGCAAACAAGTGCTAAACCATTTGTGGCAGATCGACTTGCCCGCGCATCAGGACATGGCCCTTTCCGGCAACCTTGATGCCGGTCATGGCCTCAGTCGGACCCACGCGCGTGACCGTAGCCTGCCCGGGGCGCCCCATGTCGTGGCCCTGTTCCGCTGTAAAGCTGTCCTTTTGCATCAGGCCATATTTCCACAGATAGGCAGCCATCGCGCCAGTCGCTGATCCGGTGAACGGGTCTTCGGGCGGGCTGGGCGGGGCGAGCAACAGGCGTGAGAAGGTATCGCCTGCCTCGGTCGCACCCTGCAAAGTCACCAGAAAGGGTTCGGCCATGTCTGATCCCGAATAGCCGGCCGCCTCTGCCACCTTGCGCAGCGGCCCTTCGACCAGATGTGCGGCGCGCAGGGCCTGATGGTCACGCAGAACGGTGACGCAGAAGGGCAGCCCGGTCGAGACCAGTTGCGGCGGCGAGATGATCGCATCTACAGGCAGACTGATTGCCGAGGCCACCAGATCAATAGGCACATGGACCCCGAATTGCGGGGCAACCTGCGTCATTTCGATCTCATCTCCGATCAGACGGATTGCGACGATCCCTGCCCCGGTTTCAAGCGTCAGTTCATCCCCTTTGAACAGGCCGCGCGACCGCATGGCGGCCACCGTGGCAATCGTGGGATGACCAGCAAAGGGAATTTCGCGGCTGGCGAGGAAGTAGCGGACACGAATATCCGCGACATCCGATGGGCCGGTAAACGTGCACTCCACCAGCGATGTTTCGCGGACATAGGCGGTGCAGACATCCACCGTCAATATGGCCCCGCCGTGGACAACAGCGCAGCCGTTACCTCCGAATGCCCGGTCACTAAAGGCATCCACCCAGTCAAAGTCGAACCAGCTCATGCCGCATCTCCCATATGCACTTCGTCGCGTCAGGGGCGCGCCCTGCCGGTTCGCATGTTTCACCGCTGTAGCGGCGGATGTCACGTATTTTCAGAAAGTCTGGGGCCGTTCAGTGAACGGCCACCGGCGACAGATCGTGCTGTCGCGCCAGCACAAAGGCCAGCTTGCGGTCAGATACCAATGCAAGTTGCTGACCATCGGAGTCGTGGACAGCATAAAGCTGGTCCAGATCTCCGGCCTGATCCTGCAGATCCTGAGGCAGGTCGGCCACGTAGACAGCCTTCACATATACGATCCGGTCGCCTTCGGTGTTGATCTCAATCGGTGTATTCATGCCTTACCCCTTTCTTATGTTGATCGTTTGCACCACGGTTTCGGGCACGGCGCGGGTCAGGTCGACATGCAGCAGACCGTTTTCCATAATCGCCTCGCCCACTTCGACACCATCTGCCAGCACGAACATGCGCTGAAACTGGCGTGCGGCGATGCCCCGGTGAAGGAACACACGTCCCTCACTATCGTCGCGTTGACGGCCCCGGATTACCAGTTGGCGATCCTCGATCGTGATCGACAGGTCCTCTTCAGCAAAACCGGCCACGGCCAGTGTGATGCGGTAGGAAAAATCCGAGGTCTGTTCGATATTATAGGGCGGATACCCTTCATTTCCGGCCTTTGCAGACCGTTCAAGAAGGCGTTCCAACTGCTCGAACCCCAAAAGATGCGGGTATGAGCCAAGAGTAAGTTTCGACACGTTATTATCGTCCTTCATTGTCAAAGCGACGTGTTGTGCGGCCCCGTAGCGGCAACCGTACATAACAGAATATGGGAAGAAACCAGGATGTCCACAAGGTCTAGGCGGATTCACCGGAACACACTATTCTGTGTGGAACGCACCACCAGAATACTGAGTCGTCCATGAACGCACCCACCGACCTTTCGATGAAAACCGATGAAGTTCTGCGGGTTGAGCTGGAGGTTTTTCGTCGTCAGCACCGTGATCTCGATGAAGCCATCGAAGCGCTGCAGGCCAAGGGCACAGCCGATCAGCTGACCGTAAAACGTCTGAAAAAGCAGAAACTGCGCCTGAAGGACATCATACGTCTGATCGAAGACCGCCTGACCCCCGATATCATCGCCTGAGGCGCGCGTACCGCATTGCCTGACAGGCGGATTTGGCTATAGTGCGCGCTCTTTCCGAAGGCAGGGACGTAAGCGGATGAGCGATGTGAAGGTGGGGATCATCATGGGCAGCCAGTCGGACTGGCCCACGATGAAAGAAGCAGCAGATATTCTGGATGATCTGGGCGTGGCTTATGAGGCGCGGATTGTCTCGGCCCACAGAACACCTGACCGGCTTTGGGATTACGGAAAGACCGCTGTTGAGCGCGGATTACAGGTTATTATCGCCGGTGCGGGCGGTGCGGCGCACCTTCCCGGTATGATGGCGTCCAAAACGCGGGTTCCCGTGGTCGGTGTACCAGTGCAGACACGGGCGCTGTCGGGTGTCGACTCGCTGTATTCAATTGTTCAGATGCCCAAGGGCTTTCCTGTGGCGACCATGGCAATCGGTTCCGCAGGTGGTGCAAATGCGGGCCTGATGGCTGCGGGTATTCTTGCCCTGCAGGATGAGGCGCTGGCTGAACGGCTGGATGCATGGCGCGAGGCGCTCTCGGCCTCGATCCCCGAGGAGCCAAGCAATGACTGAGGCGCTCGCCCCCGGGGCAGTAATCGGAATTCTGGGCGGTGGTCAGTTAGGCCGGATGCTTTCAGTAGCAGCCTCACGTCTGGGGTTTACCACCCATATCTATGAACCCGGTGCAAACCCGCCCGCAGGTCAGGTTGCAGATCGCGTTACCACCGCCGCCTACGATGACGAAGCCGCTCTGACGGCTTTTGCGAAATCCGTGGACGTCATCACCTATGAATTCGAGAACATTCCGACCGAGGCTCTGGATCTGCTCGAGGCGCATTGCCCCATCCGACCGGGACGCGAAGCGCTGCGGGTCAGTCAGGACAGGTTGACCGAAAAGACGTTTCTGCAGGGGCTGGGTCTGAATACGGCGCCTTTCGCTGACATTACCGATCTGGATAGCCTGAACGCGGCGATCAAAGAAATCGGCACGCCTGCGATCCTCAAGACCCGTCGCTTTGGCTATGACGGCAAAGGACAGGCAAGGCTGCACGCGTCTGAAGACGCCGAGACGGCATTGGCTGATATGGCAGGGGCTCCGGCTATTCTTGAAGGGTTCGTGGATTTCTCGCATGAGGTGTCGATCATCGCTGCGCGCGGTCTGGATGGGCAGGTTGCCTGTTTCGATCCGGGCGAGAATGTGCACCGTGACGGTATCCTGCACACCACCACAGTCCCTGCCCGCCTGCCCCCTGCACAACGGACCGACGCGATCCTGTTGGCGGCAAATATCCTTAATGCGCTCGATTATGTCGGTGTGATGGGGGTTGAGCTGTTTGTAACGCCGCAGGGTCTGATCGTGAATGAAATCGCACCGCGGGTTCACAACTCGGGGCACTGGACCCAGAATGGCTGTGCCGTCGATCAGTTTGAACAGCATATCCGCGCTGTTGCAGGCTGGCCGCTCGGGGATGGGCAGCGTCATTCAGACGTGGTGATGGAAAACCTGATCGGACACGATATGGACCGGGTGCCGGAACTCGCTCGCGAGCGGGACGTGGCCCTGCATCTCTATGGCAAGGCCGAGGTCAAGGCTGGTCGCAAGATGGGGCATTTCAACCGGGTCGTTCGCTGAACGACCCCGGTTTCAGCCAATGAATCGCGTCGCGATGTCACCGGACATATGGCTGATACGACCCGCTGCAACAGTTGCCGCAACCCGATGGGTTTCGGCATCCAGGATCACCAGATCGGCGCGTTTACCGGGTACAAAAGTGCCACGATCATCCAGGCCCAGCACTCTTGCAGGGCCTTCAGACACCAAAGCCCAGGCCCCAGCCAGATCAAGCAACCCGGTTTTGGCCACCATCAGCGCGGCACGACGCGGGCTGGGATAGTGATAGTCCGAGGCCAGTGCATCACACAGCCCCATCGTGATCAGGTCCAACGCACTGACATTTCCCTTGTGCGAACCACCGCGAACCACGTTGGGTGACCCGAGAATGATGTGATCGCCGTTCGAACGCGCCGCCTCGGCCGCGTCGAGCGTTTCAGGGAATTCAGAGATCGAAACGCCCCGATCACGCCACCATGCCCTTGTTTCTGCGGTGGCATCGTCGTGACTGCCCAGCCGGATACCTTGTTGACGCAGTTCTGCGCACAAAGCGTCAAGCGCACCCGGGACCTCTTCTTTTCTCGCATGCATGTTCAGCAGCATATCAAAATGAGCGTCCGGATTGCGCCCCGCCTTGAGCGCCTGCCCCGTCAGGCGTGGCGGTTTGCGGCCTTCGGCCAGACGGTCATGCGGCAGATGGTCGTTGAAAACGACGTAGGGCACCTGCCATTCGGCGATGCGGCCTGGCAGATCTGCATAATCCTCGAGCATGTGGGTTTCGAACCGCAATTGCGGGATCAGATCGGTCACTGTGCTGCTTTTGACAGACGCGATGGCATCAAAAACCTGCGCCGCAAATTCTGGTCCCCGTACGCCGCCTTCCCAGCTATGAAACTGGGCCAGCACGGCTGTCGTAATTCCGTTTGCCGCCAGCTCGGCCTCGACCGAAAGGATGCCTTCGGCCATTTGCTTCATTGCTCCGCGGCGCGGCGCGATATGGCGCTCAAACCCGTCCCCGTGCAGATCGATGATTCCGGGCAGAACGATGTATCCCGACAGATCAACCTGACGCCCGGTTCGATCCTGTTGAACAAGCCCGTCGCCGATGCTGAGTTCTGCAGGCACAACGCCTTCAGCGGGCAGCAGGACATCCGCGCCCGTGAATGTCAGTTCAAGTGATGTCATCGCGTAGGTTCCGACTCTGGTTCCGAGCAATCCTGCCCGATGCAGATCTCGTCTATTATGTCCATGACCCCATCAAGCCAAGTGATCTGCGGGTCAAACTGACCGTACTCGATAAAGTGTAACGCCTGCGCCATGACACGCGGGTTGTTCATCATGAATGTATGGGTCACCGGCAGGACGATATGATCAGCCATGCCCTCGACCTTGGTTGTTGCGACCGACACCTTGCCGTCATCCGTGCCATCAATCAGGGATGACCAAATCGGGTTCAGGGAATTCTCGCCTGCAATAATGCCCAGCTCGAAATCTACCGGCGGCAGGCGGCGTGGCAGACCTTCTGGTCCTGTGCCTAACGCAAGACCCGCCGGTCCGTGCAACAGGCCAAACACCTCCCAGTCACCTAGTTCGTCGACCAGCTGACTGCCCTGGTTCGGCGGGCCCAACATGACGACGCGGCCGAGGTTCTCGGGGTGGTTGTCCTGCAGCCAATAGCGCAACAGGATACCCCCCATCGAGTGAGCCACGATATTGACCTTGTCATCACCACATGCGGCGAATGCATCCGGCAGGGTCTGATTGGCCAGATCCGGGATCGGCAGATCCGTCGAAGGGTACCCCGGCCGTACGACATTGTAGTCGTGAACCCGGAACAACTGCTCCATGACAGAGAACGAGGCTTCGGTGCGCGCAAGCCCATGCAAAAGCACAACGCATTTGGCGCTGGCAACAGCGGGTGTCAGGAACAGGAATATTGCGACCAGAAACCTCATGCCAGCCAGATAAGGCCTATCTTGCGCGGTTGGAACCCCTAGCGGCGCTTCAACCGCACCACGGCCAGTGCGATACCGCCCAGCACCAGCATTGCTCCGACCATCAGTTTCAGGCTTGCAGATTCGCCCAGCAGGATCACTCCGGCAATGATCGCAATGATCGGGACGCTGAGTTGAACAACCGCCGCTGCAGCCGGAGCAAGCTGCGGCAGAACCCGGTACCACAGGGCGTAACCCATCCCGGATGTGACCGCACCCGACAGGATTGCAAGCAGATACCCAACAGCGTTGATCTGCCATCCAGCACCAAACCATAGCAGAGCCAAAGCGGTAACCGGCAAAGCCACTACGAAGTTTGCAGCTGTCCCGGCCAAGGCATCCGGCTCGGAGCGTCCGGCCAGCGAATAAGCTGCCCAGCCAACTCCGGCGGCGGTCATCAAGGCGGCCCCTGTAAGGTCGACCTGCAGCGCACCCGATGGCCACAACACAAAGGCGAGGCCCGCAAGCGCTATGGCAGCACCAAGCATTTGCCGGGCGGTAGGGACCGCGCCGAATGCGGTATTCGCCGCAAACATGGTGATCTGGACCACACCAAACAGGATCAGCGCGCCAAGACCTGCATCCAGTGTCAGATAGGCCACCGAAAACCCGATCATATAGAGCGATAGCGCCCCTGCCCCGATGATCCTTCGCCTGTTCCGCAATGGCAGTTGCGTGCCACGCATAAGGACAAGAAGTGAAAGAACCAAGGCCCCGGACAATACCCGGACCACAGCAAAACTGGCCGGATCGCTGGCCGCGCTGTCGACCGCCAGACGGTTCAATATCGAATTTGCCGCAAAGGCGCACATGGTCAGGGTGGTCAGCAGGAATAGTCTCATATCAACCGGATAGCGGTTTAACAGAGTTTTGGACACTCACTTTCCTGCGGGCATAAGCTGCAAAAGGAAACGGGGCCGCCCAAAGGCGACCCCGTTCTTATTTCTCAGTGCGGCCCCTTTCGGCAGCTTGGCCTGCTGGCCAAGCGCCTGTCGGGTACGTCAGAATTCGCTGGTGTGTGAACTCGACGTGCTTACATCATGCCGCCCATGCCGCCCATGTCGGGCATGCCGCCTGCAGCAGGTGTGTCTTTCTGCGGCTTGTCAGCAACCATTGCTTCGGTGGTAACCAGCAGGCCAGCAACCGATGCCGCGTCTTCCAGAGCGGTACGGACAACTTTGGCCGGGTCGATCACGCCGAACGAGAACATGTCGCCATATTCTTCGGTCTGTGCGTTGAAGCCAAATGCAGCGTCAGTGGACTCACGGACCTTGCCTGCAACAACCGCACCGTCAACACCCGCGTTCTCGGCGATCTGGCGCAGCGGCGCTTCGATTGCCTTACGAACGATGTTGATGCCTGCGCTTTGATCAGCGTTTGCGCCTTCCAGCGATTCCAGTGCTTTACCGGCCTGAACCAGAGCAACACCACCGCCGACAACAACGCCTTCCTGAACAGCAGCGCGTGTTGCGTTCAGAGCATCGTCCACACGGTCCTTACGCTCTTTCACTTCAACTTCGGTCATGCCGCCGACGCGGATAACAGCAACACCGCCTGCCAGTTTGGCAACGCGCTCTTGCAGCTTCTCACGGTCGTAGTCCGACGAGGTTTCTTCGATCTGAGTGCGGATCTGAGCAACACGTGCCTCGATCTCGGCTTTCTCGCCAGCACCGTCGACGATGGTGGTTTCGTCTTTGGTGATTTCGATTTTCTTGGCGGTGCCCAGCATGTCCATGGTGACGGACTCGAGCTTCATGCCCAGATCTTCGCTGATGACCTGACCGCCGGTCAGGATTGCGATGTCCTGCAGCATGGCTTTACGGCGATCGCCGAAGCCCGGTGCTTTGACAGCAGCAATTTTCAGACCGCCGCGCAGTTTGTTGACAACCAGAGTTGCCAGCGCTTCGCCTTCAACGTCCTCAGCAATGATCAGCAGCGGCTTTTGCGACTGGATCACCTGCTCGAGCAGCGGAACCATCGGCTGCAGCGAGGACAGTTTCTTTTCGTGCAGCAGGATCATGCAGTCGTCGAGTTCTGCAATCATCTTGTCTGCGTTGGTGACGAAGTAAGGCGACAGGTACCCACGGTCGAACTGCATACCTTCGACAACATCGGTCTCGGTTTCCAGACCTTTGTTTTCTTCGACGGTGATAACGCCTTCGTTGCCAACCTTCTGCATCGCGTCTGCGATCTGCTGGCCGATTTCGGCTTCGCCGTTGGCCGAGATGGTGCCAACCTGAGCAACTTCTGCCGAGTCTTTGACTTCACGCGAGGCGTCTTTGATACCTTCAACAACCTTGGCAGTCGCCAGGTCGATGCCGCGCTTCAGGTCCATCGGGTTCAGGCCAGCTGCAACCTGCTTCAGACCTTCGCGAACGATGGCTTGAGCCAGAACGGTTGCGGTGGTGGTGCCGTCGCCGGCTTCGTCATTGGTGCGGCTGGCGACTTCTTTCACCATCTGCGCGCCCATGTTTTCGAACTTGTCTTCCAGTTCGATTTCCTTGGCAACCGAAACACCGTCTTTGGTGATGCGCGGTGCGCCGAAGGATTTGTCCAGAACCACGTTGCGGCCTTTGGGGCCCAGGGTCACTTTAACAGCATCGGCCAGGATGTTCACACCTGCCAGCATGCGGTTACGGGCATCGGTGTCGAACTTGACGTCCTTTGCAGCCATGTCGTTTCTCCTTGAGAAAATGTATTGGAATGAGGATCAGAGAAGCGCGTGGGCTTACTCGATGATCCCCATGATGTCGCTTTCTTTCATCATCAGCAGCTCTTCGCCGCCGACGTTGACCTCGGTGCCCGACCATTTGCCGAACAGGATCTTGTCGCCAGCTTTAACAGCCATTGCGATCAGTTCGCCGCTGTCCTTGCGTGCGCCTTCGCCGGTTGCAACGACTTCGCCTTCGCTGGGCTTTTCTTTTGCACTGTCAGGAATGATCAGGCCGCCTGCGGTTTTCTCTTCGCTTTCGGTACGGCGAACCAGCACACGGTCATGAAGCGGTTTCAATGCCATCTTTGCAGCTCCTTGGGCTCAAAGTTTATCTATCCTCCCCTCGCCGTCTGGCGAGGCGTTAGCACTCAAGGGTAGAGAGTGATAACGACGCATAGCTAGGGGGTCGGTCAGAGCGAGTCAACAATATCGGCTGAACTTTTTTGATCCGCCTGATGGCTTTGGCAGGATCAGTTGGTTTCTTCCCAACTGTAGGCCCAGTGTTTCAGGCCTTCGGTCCCGGTCTCTGACAAGGCATAGACACCTTTTTCGACCTTATCGAACCATCCGTAGTGATTGTCACGCATCAGGCGCGTCGCCGCTGCAACGCCAGTGGCCCTGGCCACGTCGGCCCCTTTGGCCGCACCGCATTCCGCCAGATGTGCCGCGCATTTCAGAGCATCCTGACGATAGGCTGTGACAATTCCGTGCCGGGTCGCACCACCAGAATTGGGATCGCCTTGCAGCCGGTCAAATTCGCGCAAGAGTCTGGCTTTGCGGATATTGGACTTACGCGGCGCATAAGGACCGGGGTCACATTGCACCTCAACCCTGCCATCTTGCCGAACCGTGATCAGCCCCAGACCCAGACGGCGACACAGGGCGAGATTGTCCCGCAGCGCGCGCCGTGCAGTTTTTCCCGTGGGCTTACACACCGCAATATACACCTGATCCGTCATCTTCAGCCGCGCTATGGCCTGATGAAAAAGGGCCAGCGAGAACCGCAGCTTCAGCTCAACGATCACGGGATCCTCCCCCTCACGCAGCGCGACGATGTCGGCTGCGCCCACTTCACCTTTCACGGCATAGCCCTGACGCTCCAGCAGCGCTTTGACGGGTGGGTAGAGATCCTGTTCGCGGTCCATTCAGCCATGCTAGGCAGTTTGGCCGGGAATGCCAGATGTCACGGGCAAAACTTCGAAATCAAATGGTTGCACCTGCTAACGCAGCAAGGCAACACTGTCCCTGAGCCAATAATCACACTGCCGGGATGGAACCGATGCGCCTGTTCAGCTTTTTCCTCTGCCTATTGCTGCCTCTGTCTGCACATGCAGCCTGCGAAGGGCGCGATCTTCGGCTGGATATGACAGCCGAACAACACCAGCAACTGGATGAAGCCGTGAGCCGAATCCTGTTTCCCGAAGGCAACCATTGGATCGCCCGCAAGGGGGATACGGTCCTGCATCTGATCGGCACCCTGCACACCAATGATGAGCGGATGGGAGAGGTGATCGAACGCCTGTCGCCCGCACTGAGCGAAGCTGACGCGTTCTATTTCGAGATCACGCAAGATCAGATGGAGGCGTTCCAGAAGGACCTTGAAAAGGACTTCAGCCCTGTGCTGATCACCTCCGGGCCAACTCTGATCGATCTGATGGGCGAAGAGGACTGGGCCGTATTTTCCGCAGCACTCGCTGAGCGCGGAATTCCGGACTGGATGGCAGCCAAGATGCGCCCATGGTTTTTGAGCATGATGCTGGGCTTGCCACCCTGCCTGATGACCACCCCCGACGCGGATCGCGGCATGGACAAGCGCCTCTCCGAACTGGCTGAGGCGAAAGGCATCCCCCAATACTCGCTGGAACGCGTTGAGGACGTGATGAACATGTTCGACAGCCACCCGATCGAAGAGCAGGTACAATCGCTGGTTCGGCTAGCCGGTGCGCTGCAGGCCGGGGACGATCATCTGATCACGATGGCCAACGCATATCTCGAAGAAAAGCACGCCGAAATCCTGCAGCTTGCCAAGCTTCAGGGGCTTGAGGCATCCGGCCTGACACCGGAGGAATTCGATGCCGAATGGAAAGGCTTTGAAGACCAGTTGCTGGTGCAGCGCAACGCTAACTGGATGGAGCAGATTCTGGACATCAAGGACCAGACCACCGTGATTGCGGTTGGCGCCGGGCATCTGAGCGATGAATACGGGCTGCTGAACCAGTTGCAGCAGGCCGGGTACACCCTGACGCGTGCTCCGTTCTAGCAGGAACCGGCAGGCCTCAGACCAACCGTCGCAGACGGGCTGCTGCAGGGTGACAAGCGGGATTGGCCGCCCTATAAGGCGCGCAAATTTCCAATCCTCAGGACGCTGATATGACAATCCAAGTATTTGGTCACAAATCCCCCGATACAGACTCGACCGGTTCGCCCATCCTGTGGGCCTGGTACCTGAACGAAGTCAAAGGTGAAAAGGCCGAGGCCGTGCTGTTGGGTGAGCCCAATACCGAAGCGGCGTTCATGCTGCAGCGGTGGGACCTGCCCAAGCCGCAAATCATCGAGGACGTATCCGAGGATGCACCGGTTGTCATCGTCGACACCAACAACCCGGCCGAGCTGCCCGCCAGCATCAACAGCGCCGATATCCGCGCCATCATCGACCACCACAAGCTGGTCGGCGGTCTGGAAACCAAAGGCCCGATCGACATCACCGTGCGCCCACTGGCCTGTACCGCAACCATCATGGTTGACCTGATGGGTGACGACGCCGCAAAGATGCCCGAAGCCATCAAAGGCGCTGCACTGACCTGCATCCTGTCCGACACGCTGGAGTTCCGCTCACCCACAACCACCGCGCATGACCGCGCCGTGGCCGAAAAGCTGGCAGCTGATCTGGGGCTGGACGTTTCGGCCTATGCAGCCGACATGTTCGCGGCGAAATCAGACGTGTCCTCGTTCTCGGACGCGGAACTGATCCGCATGGACAGCAAGGAATACGAAGTCGATGGCACCAAGTTCCGCGTCTCGGTTCTGGAAACCACCGCGCCGGGCGTTGTTCTGGACCGCAAAGCCAGCCTGGCGAGCTCGATGGTTGACGTTGCCAAGGAAGACGGCGTTGATCAGGTTCTGCTGTTTGTCGTCGATATCCTGAACGAAGAGGCCACCCTGCTGGTTCCGAACGATCTGGTCAAAGGCGTTGCTGAGAAGAGCTTTGGTGCGACCGTTGATGGTGACGCTGTGATCCTGCCCGGCGTCATGAGCCGCAAAAAGCAGATCATCCCGAACCTGAAGGTCTGATTGACTGCCAAACCAAACTAAGAGGCGTCCAATCGGGCGCCTTTTTTCATTGCGACTAAGGATTTGCGCGTTAGACATCCATTGCTAAGCTGATGTTGTAGGCCCTTCGATGAATTGGACCAGACAACAGCATGAGCGTACGAAGTTTCAGCACCACGCGGGATATCCTGCGATTTGAAGGCAAGGACAAAGCCGCCTATTGGCGCCGCTTTTCCATGCTTCTGACGCTGTCCGTTGTGATTGCCACGATGGGTATGCTGCGCAATTCCGGAGCCGTGGTGATTGCTGCGATGCTGGTTGCGCCCCTGATGACACCCATTCTGGGCGTTGCGGCTGCGATGGTGATGGGTTGGCTGAAACGCGCGTTGACCCTAGCGCTGATCGTGTGCTGCGCCGCGGTTCTGTGCGTTCTCATGGCGTGGTTCATGGTGTATGCGGCCGACGTTCCGCGGGGCGTTCTGATCCCTGATCAGGTTCTGGCGCGCACCGACCCGGGAACTGAGGACCTGATCGTTGCTTTGGCCGCGGGTGTCGCCGGGGCCTATGTTCAGATCAACCGGTCCGAGCTTAGCTTATTGCCCGGCGCGGCGATCGGTGTCTCGCTGGTTCCGCCGCTTTCGGCATCGGGAATTCTGCTGTATTTCCGCGAGCCGGCCGAGGCCTATGAGGCCGGTCTGCTGTTTGCAACAAACCTTGGTGCGATCATCCTGTCTGCCTGTGCCGTATACATCGTTTACGCTGCCCGATCGGTCGCGTTTGGCAAAGGCAGGCGCAAGCTCAACTTCACGGCAAGCGTATTCGTGACGCTTGCCTTTCTGGCCGTTGTGGTCATTCAGTTGGGGAAATCGACCTACAATCGCTATCTGGAAACCCGCACCGAAGCCGAAGTGGCGCAGGCCATTCGGGATTGGGCCGATCCGGTTTCGGTAGAGATCATCCGCATAGACGTCAACGCAAAGCGGAAGCAGGCCGAAGTCTGGCTGATCGTCGACCTTCCGGCCGAAGCTCAATTCAAAGTCTCGTCTGTCGCCGGTTTGTTACCCGAACAGCTGCGTGAAAACCCCTTGGTCGACGTGCTTCAGGCCGAGCTTGGCCCGGGTTACCTTGCAATCATCCGGTATCAGACACGCATCGGCGCTCAGATCATTCTGGGCACCGAGAACGTGCAACAGGCACCTGATGTAGAAGAGATCACTGAAGACAACTAGCAGCAGCTTATGTGCGATGCGGGATGGTCAAGGCGCAAAAGCTTTGCCATAGCTGTCGCAACTCCGATTTCTGACCCAGAGGCCCTCATGACCCAGATCGTCACCTCGCTTGCCGAGATCTCCGACCGCTACAAGGCACTGTTCGTCGATCTGTGGGGCTGCGTCCACAACGGCATCACCGCCTATCCCGAAGCTGTCGAAGCGCTGAAAGCCTATCGTGAGCGCGGTGGCAAAGTGGTTCTGGTTACCAACTCTCCCAAACCGCGGGCGGGTGTTGCCGAACAGTTGACGCATTTCAACGTCCCGGCAGATTCCTATGACACCATTGCCACCAGTGGAGATTCAGCCCGGTCTGCGATGTTCCGCGGTGAAGTGGGCGAAAAGGTCTATTTCATGGGGGAATGGGAACGCGACGCCGGTTTCTTTGAACCTCTGAAACTGCTGGATCACCCGCTGCACGTCGAACGTGTGCCACTGGATGAGGCCGAAGGCATTGTGTGCTGCGGCCCGTTCGATCCGATGGCTGACCCGTCAGTGAACCGTCCTGATTTTCTTTATGCCAAGCAAAAAGGTCTCAAGCTGCTCTGCGCGAACCCCGATATTGTGGTTGATCGCGGTGAAATTCGGGAATGGTGCGCGGGTGCGCTGGCCAAGCTCTATACTGAAATGGGCGGTGAGAGTCTGTATTTCGGGAAACCCCACCCGCCAATCTACGATCTGGCCCGGCGGCGGTTGCACGCCCTTGGGGTGGATGTCGCAGATTCCGACATTCTGGCCATTGGCGATGGCCCTCATACCGACATCGCAGGCGGCATGGGTGAGGGCATTGATTCCCTGTTTATCACCGGCGGTCTGGCTGCATCCGAGACAAAAACGTCGTACCAGCCTGACTCCGATGCTCTAAGCAGCTATATTGAAAAGGAAAAAATCAACCCAACCTACTCGATCGGCCGCTTGCGTTAGTCAAAAAGGGGCTTGATTTTCTGCGCCTGCAAAGTAATAAAGTTGCCAACCTGCGGCCATGGGTGATTTTTTGTTTCCGGGCCATCATTGAGTGAGGGCGACATGTTGGACAATCTTCCGCGCGGAACGATCTGCATCGAAGACATCGAAATGGGCATGACCCGGCACCTGCGCAAAGTGGTGACGGACGAAGACATTGAGATGTTTGCTCAGGTTTCAACCGACCGGAACCCTGTGCATCTGGATGATGACTATGCGCGCGACACGATTTTCGAGGGCCGTATCGCACACGGTATGCTGACGGCCGGTCTGATCTCGGCAGTTATCGGCGAACAGCTTCCCGGTCACGGAACTGTCTATATGGGCCAGTCCCTGAAGTTTCTGGCACCCGTTCGTCCCGGAGATATGGTCTACGCCGAGGTTAAAGTGATCGATATCGACTTTGCCAAGCGCCGGGTGAAACTGGACTGCCACTGCGCCGTTGACGGCAAAAAGGTCCTGATTGGTGAGGCAATGGTTCTGGCGCCGTCCAGAAAGTTCGACTGAACCTCTGCCTATCTTCCATGTTCAGAGGGCGCCGGTCACGGCGCCTTTTTTTGTTGGCAGGCTTTGCAATCGGTCGAATTGTCGTAGAACTTGCGCATCAAAATTCTTCATTCGAAACGATTTCCGTATCTGCCATGGCCGCCTACCGCTCTTACATGATCTGCAGCAGCCCGCGCAGCGGCAGTACTTTGCTGTGCAAACTGCTCGAGGCGACAGGCATTGCCGGCAAACCTGAATCCTACTTCCATTCGCCCAGCCTTGAAGACTGGCTGGAAAGTTATGAGCTTGAGATCGGCGACTATCCCAATGTTGATGCAGCGCGGGTTGCTGTCTTTCGGGCAGCGCATGCAAAAGGGCGGGCTGGCTCGGACGTGTTCGGATTGCGAATGCAGGGAAAGAGTTTGGAGTTCTTTCTGGAACAACTCGGGAAGTTGCATCCCGATCAATCAACCGATGTGGCGCGGTTTCAGGCCCAGTTTGGCAAGCCCATGTTCATTCACCTGACCCGCAGCGACAAGCTTGGTCAGGCAGTCTCATTCGTGAAGGCAAGCCAGACCGGGCTGTGGCACAAAAACTCGGATGGCAGTGAGATGGAGCGCCTCTCTCCTCCAGCTGAACCCGTCTACAACCGGGGTGAGCTTGAGCGATGTAAGCATGAGTTCGAGGTGTTAGACGCGAGATGGCTGGATTGGTTTGCACAAGAGGGCATTAATCCTGTGACCATTCATTATGATCAGCTTTCCCGAGATCCCAATGGCGAACTTGCAAGAGTGCTTACTGCTCTGGATCTTGATCCCAGCGTCGCGCATGCAGTGGCCACACCAACCGCAAAACTGGCGGACAGCACCAATCAGGACTGGGTCCGGCGGTTTCGGACAGAAGATGCTGCACCCAGAGCGCGTTATTGACTGAATCAGGTGCTTGAACCCGGCCCCCAGTCCCGCTAGGCAAACGGAATGCAGATCATTCGGGATTTCCAGTTTGTTGAGCCAGAAGACCGAGGCGCCAGTGTTGCGATCGGTAATTTTGATGGCGTTCATATCGGCCATCAATCGGTGATTGACCTTGCCCGCAATGAAGCACCGGATGCGCCGTTGGGCGTGCTCACATTCGAGCCTCACCCACGCGAATACTTCGCACCCGACGCCCCGCCATTTCGCCTGATGCGCGGCAATGCCCGCGCCCACCGGCTTGAGAAACTGGGCGTTCAGAAACTATACGAATTGCCGTTCAACGCTGCTCTGGCCGGGTTGTCGCCCGAGGACTTTGCCCGAAACGTCATCTGCGACGGTCTGGGGTTGGCACATGTCGTGGTCGGGGCCGATTTCTGTTTCGGCAAGGGTCGCAGTGGGACAGCCCAGGATATGGAACGGTTCGGGCGCGAAATGGGCTTTGATGTCACAATCGCCCCCTTGATGGAAAGATCGGAAAACATTGTGTCATCAACTGCTATTCGCACAGCACTGACCGAAGGTCGTCCACGCGACGCGGCTGCAATGCTGGGGCACTGGCACCGGATCGAAGGCGAAGTAATAGGAGGAGAGCAGCGCGGGCGAGAGTTGGGCTTTCCCACGGCCAACATGTCGATCGAAGGGCTGCACCCGCCAAAATTCGGGGTCTATGCCGTTCTGGTCGACGTTCTGGATGGACCGCACAAAGGCAGCTATCACGGTGCGGCCTCGGTCGGGACCCGGCCGATGTTTAATGGCGAAATCCCCAATATCGAAACATTTCTGTTCGATTTTTCCGGCGATCTTTATGGCTCTACCCTATCTGTTGGTCTCGTCGATTACTTGCGCCCCGAGATGAAATTTGATGGGCTGGATGGGCTGGTTGCCCAGATGGATTCGGATTGCAGTCAGGCGCGCGATATTCTGGCCGAACTATGAGCAAGGACCCGATTGAACGCGCAGGCCTGTCGCCGCGTTTCTGGGAACGCAAACCCATGCGCAAGCTGAACAAGCGCGAATGGGAAGCTTTGTGCGACGGTTGCGGCAAATGTTGCCTGAACAAGTTGGAGGATGAGGACAGCGGCGAGGTTGCCCTGACCTGCGTTGCCTGCCGCTTGCTGGATGATGAATCCTGCCGTTGCACGCAGTACGAAATCAGGCATCAGTTTGTTCCGGAATGCATCGTAATGACGCCGGACAATATTGATGAACACGCCTACTGGCTGCCCCAAACCTGCGCCTATCGGCTGCTTTGGGAAGGCAAACCCCTTTACGACTGGCACCCGTTGCTGTCTGGTACGCCGAACAGCGTCCATGCCGCCGGCGTATCGGTTCAGGGACGCACCGTCTCGGAGTTCGAAACTCCCGAGGACGAGTGGGAAGAATACATAATTGAGGAGCCTATCTGATGCATTTCGCCTCTGACAATTCCGGACCGGTTCATCCGGAAGTTCTGGCCGCGCTGACCGAGGCCAATCAAGGCTATCAGATGGCCTATGGCGCAGACACGTTGATGAACGAAGTGCGCGATCAGATCCGCGGTATTTTCGAAGCGCCGGGGGCAGCAGTCTATCTTGTCGCCACGGGAACTGCTGCAAACTCATTGGCTCTGGCCACGCTGACAAAGCCATGGGAAACCGTATTCTGCTCACCGGTTGCACATATCCACGAGGATGAATGCAACGCGCCGGAATTCTACAGCGGTGCCAAGCTGACGCTGGTTCCGGGTGAGGACAAGATGACGCCCGAAGCCCTGCGCGGGTCGATTCTTGCCGAAGAAACCCGTGGCGTTCACGGCCCTCAGCGTGGTCCGGTTTCGATCACGCAGGTGACCGAGCGTGGGTCGGTTTATTCGCTGGGCGAACTGCAGGCACTGTGCGGCGTCGCCAAGGAATATGGGCTGCCTGTGCATCTGGACGGTGCACGTTTCACCAATGCGATGGTCGCGCTGAATTGCTCACCTGCTGAAATGACGTGGAAGGCCGGTGTAGATGCCGTCAGCTTTGGCGGCACCAAGAACGGTCTGATGGGGGTCGAAGCGGTAGTCTTTTTTGACGAGAGCAAAGCCTGGGAGTTCGAGCTGCGCCGTAAACGCGGGGCACATCTGTTTTCCAAACACCGCTATCTGTCGGCGCAAATGGCGGCCTATCTGCAGGACGATCTGTGGCTGAGGTCAGCGCGTCAGGCCAATGCCAACTGCGCCCGCCTCGCCGATGGCCTGCGTGCAGCAGGTGCTGAGTTCTTGCACGAGCCCCAAGCCAACATGATTTTCGCCAGCTTCCCGCGCAGCAAACACCGCGCCTTGCACGACGCCGGTGCGGTCTATCATCTGTGGGGCGCTGAGCTGGAAGGCGAAGACGAAGATGAAATGCTGGCCTGCCGACTGGTGTGTGACTGGTCGATCGGCGAAGATCAGATCGACCAATTCATTTCGCTGCTCTGAGCCTATTCTGACCGGGTATTCTCTTTTGCACCCCAAAACCTGAGTATCTGTTCAGCCGTTTCGTGTGGATGGGATATGGGCAGCATGTGCCCTGCCCCATCTATCACTCGGTCTGATGCAGATGGCAGACGGTTCTGAAGTCCGGTGTTGATCACATGAATCGTGGGCTGTGTCCGTGATCCCCGCAAAAGCAGGACTGGCATCGTCGCGCGATCCAGTTGACCGGCTTTCAACAAACCAAGCCGGTCATCAAACAATACATCCTCAACCGGGGCGACCAGTTGGATACCCCGCTCCATCGCTGCCCGTGTTCGTTCGGGTAAATCCGGCCAACAGGGGCCGTCATCCAAAGTCCACATCCGATTGAACAACCGTGCAGCGAGCCTGTAGTCCTTTGCGGCCAGCGCAGTCAGATAGGGCTGAGCTTCGCGGTCATGATCCTGAACCAGATGTGGCGCATCGTGTTTCACGACGGCGAAAAACACGGGTTCGATTAGGACGGCACTGCGCACCAGCTCGGGATATTCGACAGCAAGCCGCAATGCGATCATCCCGCCGAACGAATGTCCGATGACATCCATGGGCTCGGTCAGTTGATCCAGAGCTTGTCTTGTCACAGCATCAAAGACATCGCCCTCACCATCCCAGTCCGGGCTTTGCCCGTGAAACAGCATGTCCGGTGCAATCAGTGTCGCCTCATCCTTCAGCGTGGCGGCCAATCCTGCCCAGGCCCTTGAATGGGCTATGGTGCAGTGCAGGGCGAGCACTTTGCGCTCCCCCTCTCCCAGTTGCCGGACGAAAGTCGCTTGCGACGATGAGGCTTCGTCCTTCACCCCTTGGTCTCCGCCAGATGCCGGTCCAGATCATCCAGCCGATCCTGCCCCCAGAACCGCTGACCATCCGGCGTGATATAGAACGGCGCACCAAACACACCGCGATCCACCGCCTCTTCAAGATTTGCTGCGTAGGTTTCGGCGCCCAGCAACAGGCCGCTGTCAGCCAGTTTGGGATCAAATCCCGCCTGCGTCAGGCAATCCCGGATGACATCATCCTGCGCGATGTCTTTATCCTCGGCCCAGCAGGCCCGCAGGATCGAGTGGCACAGCTTACCCACATCGCCTGAACCGTCCTGAATGGCGGCAATGATTGCATATGATGACGGCGCGGCATTTGTTGGCCAGTGCGCGGGCTGCAGATTGAAATCCATTCCCAGATTGCGGGATTGGCGCAGCAGTTCCTGCGCCCGGTATTCTATGCGGGAAATGTGCCTGTCTTTGGGCGGCGTTCCCCCGGTACGGCCGAACAGTGCGATAATATCCAAGGGTTTGTAGGCGATCGTTGCACCATGTTTCGCTGCAACTTCCTCGAGTCGCGTGCCTGCGAGATAAGAATAAGGCGACAGTGTCGCAAAAAAGTAGTCAATGTCGGCCATGTGCACTTTCTCCGCTACGTTATCTTTGCGGGACGGTAAGGCCATGCTAAGCGGTGTCAACATCACGAATCTGTCACATTGCCATTGCTGCCCGGGGATTTTCAGCCGATGCCGACACTTCACGAACCCAAGCTAATCGCTGGGAACGCCAATCTTCCTCTTGCCGAAACCATTGCCCGCCGAATGAGCCTGCATCGCGGCGTTGACCAGGGTCTGGTCGACGCACGTGTCGAACGCTTCAACGACGGTGAGATCTTTGTCGAGGTCTTCGAAAACGTTCGCGGCGAGGATATGTTCATCATCCAGCCGACCTCGAACCCGGCCAACGACAATCTGATGGAGCTGCTGATCATCGCTGACGCACTGCGCCGCTCATCAGCACAGCGTATCACCGCAGTCATTCCTTACTTTGGCTACGCCCGTCAGGACCGCCGCACCAAGGCCCGCACACCGATCAGCGCCAAGCTGGTCGCCAATATGCTGACCGGCGCGGGGATCGAACGCATCCTGACCATGGACCTGCACGCCGCCCAAATTCAGGGCTTCTTCGATATGCCCGTGGACAACCTCTATGCCTCGCCGATCTTTGCTCTGGACGTGAAAAACCAGTTCAAGGAACAGATGGATGAAATCATGGTGGTTTCGCCGGATGTAGGTGGCGTCGCCCGCGCCCGTGAGCTGGCCAAGCGGATCGGTGCACCTTTGTCCATCGTCGACAAACGCCGCGAAAAGGCGGGTGAAGTTGCTGAGATGACAGTAATCGGTGATGTGAAAGACAAGATCTGCCTGATCGTCGACGACATCTGCGACACCGCTGGAACACTCTGCAAAGCTGCGCAGGTTCTGATGGATAACGGTGCCAAGGAAGTTCACTCGTACATCACCCACGGTGTCATGAGCGGCCCTGCTG
The DNA here is from genome assembly GCF_056537525.1 of Ruegeria sp. CE12. Lineage (NCBI taxonomy): Bacteria > Pseudomonadati > Pseudomonadota > Alphaproteobacteria > Rhodobacterales > Roseobacteraceae > Ruegeria > Ruegeria sp. CE12. Next base: position 742,546 of record NZ_JBQFRS010000001.1, read on the forward strand.
TTGAGCGAGTGACCAACTCGGTCATGAAGTCGCTCGTTCTGTCCGACACCATCCAACCGACGCCTGAAATCGCAAAGGCATCGAATATCCGCATCGTGCCAACAGCACCGATCTTCACACAGGCGATCCTGAATATCTGGAACGGCACAAGTGTTTCCTCGCTCTTCGAAGACAAGACGCTGACACCGATCTACGAGTCGCTGTATCACGCGAAGTAATCCAAAACGGGCGGCCTGCTGAGGCCGCCCGGTTTCCTTTCCGGTCAACTGCGCGACGATAACTGCAGATGGCCGCCTTCCCAACCTTCTTGACTGCGACCCGTTTAATGTTTGCAATGATCCAATGTCGTTGCATGCGTTTTGAATTTCGCTCCGTAGCCAAAAAGGACAGGTTGTTGCTGGAATACTCCACGTTTCGAGAACGTCCGATCCCCGTAACCACAAACCCTCCTACAGCTTTGGACTATCGAGAGTTCCCTGTGGATCAAAGTGATCGGCGCGCTCAGGAGCCTCTGGTCGATCTGGCTGACTACGAGATACCAAGTTTCAATTTCTACGCCCGCAGGGACGGCCTGAACACGCCCTACCGGCGTTGTTTTGCCACTTCGGACCCAAGTGTGCGAGTACGCAAATCTCTGGCTGAACGGCTTGCGGATATCAATGAAGAGCTCACCAATCTGGGCATTGAGATTTATGCGCTGAATGGATTTCGCCCGCTCTCGGTCCAGCAGGAACTTTGGGACTTTTTTGTTGCCCGGGCGCGCAGGTCATTGATCGCCCCGGCAGATGAGGAATGTATCGCCTTTGCGGGCCGGTATTGTTCGGACCCCCGCAGCTTTGATCCTGATGACGCACGCACTTGGCCAACGCACATCACCGGAGGCGCGATCGATCTGACGTTGCGAAACAAAGATACTAAGGAACACCTCTTCTTCGGCGGAATTTTCGATGATCCCTCGGACATTACGCACACCACCTATTTCGAAGAAATCCTTTGTTCGGTGGATGGCGATCCGGAACAATTGTCGCTCAGCGATCAGGAGGCTCTGCAAAATCGTCGACTGTTATACTGGGCGATGTGCAGTGCTGGATTCACGAATTATGCATATGAATGGTGGCATTTCGATCTGGGAACGCAGCTTTGGGCGGCAAATCGGTCACTCACTGGCGCGAGTGAACCAGAGCATGCGTGGTATGGCCCCGCGTCGACATAGCTTGCAGGCCAAAACAGGTACGTTCAGGAAATATCCCAGTCATCCTCGTGCGCCACTTCCCCGATCGCGGTCCATGCGGCACGAATGCGGGCGATGCGGGTGTCGGACCATGTACGGAATACAGCGTTGAAGCCCTCAGCCGTGATGTCCTCGGCTTTCACTTCGGCACGCAACGCCGACGAGGTATCCACATCCCAGAGGGAGACACCAATCTGTAAAACCGGAGGCGACCGGAACGGCTGACTGAACCTAACTGATTTGCGCCTTTCGCGCGGTCCCTGACCAGTCCACATGCTGCCACCATCGGAAAACTCCGAGAACAACAATACTTCGCCTTGGTCGATGCCGATTGGATGGGTCCGAAAAGTTTTCATTCTGTGATCTTTGTACTTGAATATAAAAGCCTTAGCCTGCCCCAGCAGGAAAATCACGAATAAAAAAACGGCCCCGCCTGGCGGAGCCGTTCATAATGATCAGAAAGTCACGGAGCCTTACAGGCTCATGTGCGTCCCAAGGGCTTCCATGTCGGCCAGCAGCTTGGCAGCATCGTCGACGATGGTTTGATCATCGCCAGTCTTTGCCGCCTCGTGCGAAGCGCGGGCCTCAGCGATCAGGTCGTCCAGATGCGACCGGGTCACTTCGGCTACCGGAATGGCCTTTTCGGCCAGAACCGACAGGCCATCGCCGTTGATCTGAGCAAACCCACCGGTGACCAGGTACTCGCTGGACCCTTCGGGTGCTTCGACCTTCAGGATGCCCGGTCGCAGCGTGGTAATTGTGGGGGCATGATCGGGCATTGCCGTCATGTCCCCGTCCGCGCCGGGAATCTGGACCGCGGTGACCGCGAGCGAAGCAAGGCTCCGCTCTGGGCTGACGAGGTCGAATTGCATCGTGTTTGCCATCAGATGTGCTCCTTAGGCGGCTTCTGCGGCCATCTTCTCCGCTTTGGCGATCACTTCTTCGATGCCGCCAACCATCAGGAAGGCCGCTTCGGGCAGGTGATCGTATTCGCCAGCGACAACTGCTTTAAACGACGCGATGGTCACATCCAGAGGAACCTGAACGCCCGGCGAACCGGTGAAGACTTCGGCCACGTCGAACGGCTGCGACAGGAAGCGCTCGATCTTACGGGCACGTGCCACTGTCAGTTTGTCCTCTTCCGACAGTTCGTCCATGCCGAGGATGGCGATGATGTCCTGCAGCGACTTGTAGCGCTGGAGGATCTGCTGAACGTCGGTCGCAACCTTGTAGTGCTCTTCACCAACGATGGCCGGGTCGAGCAGACGCGAAGTCGAGTCAAGCGGGTCAACCGCAGGGTAGATACCCTTTTCCGAGATCGCACGGTTTAGAACGGTGGTCGCGTCCAAGTGCGCGAACGAGGTTGCTGGCGCAGGGTCGGTAAGGTCGTCCGCAGGCACGTAGATCGCCTGAACCGAGGTGATCGAGCCCGACTTGGTCGAGGTGATGCGTTCCTGCAGGGCACCCATGTCGGTGGCCAGTGTCGGCTGGTAACCCACCGCCGAAGGAATACGACCCAGCAGAGCCGAAACTTCGGAACCCGCCTGCGTAAAGCGGAAGATGTTGTCGACGAAGAACAGAACGTCGGTACCGGACTGGTCGCGGAACTGCTCGGCCAGTGTCAGACCGGTCAGAGCTACACGTGCACGTGCTCCCGGAGGTTCGTTCATCTGACCGTAAACCAGGGCCACCTGCGATTCCGACAGGTTGTCCGGCTTAATAACGTTCGATTCGATCATCTCGTGGTACAGGTCGTTCCCTTCACGGGTACGTTCACCAACACCCGCGAACACCGAGAAGCCCGAGTGCACTTTTGCGATGTTGTTGATCAGTTCCATGATCAGAACGGTTTTACCAACGCCGGCGCCGCCGAACAGGCCGATCTTACCGCCTTTGGCGTAAGGGGCCAGCAAGTCAACAACCTTGATGCCGGTCACCAGGATTTCCGACTCGGTCGACTGTTCGTCGAACGCAGGTGCGGGCTGGTGGATTGCGCGGGTTTCAGATGCAACAACGTCGCCCTTTTCGTCGATCGGCTCGCCGACAACGTTCAGGATACGGCCCAGAGTAGCATTGCCAACCGGAACCGAAATCGGTGCGCCTGTGTCGGTTACTTCCTCGCCACGGACCAGACCTTCGGTCGCGTCCATCGCGATGGTGCGGACAGTGTTTTCACCCAGGTGCTGAGCAACTTCCAACACCAGACGTTTGCCGTTGTTGGTGGTTTCCAGCGCGTTCAGAATTTCAGGCAGCTGATCTTCGAAGTGCACGTCGACGACGGCCCCGATGATCTGTGTGACTTTGCCTTTTGCATTCGCCATGTTTCGTCTCCGGTTTTCTTACAGCGCTTCGGCGCCGGAAATAATTTCAATCAGCTCGTTGGTGATCACGGCCTGACGCGAACGGTTGAACTGGATCGTCAGCTTGTCGATCATCTCACCCGCGTTGCGCGTCGCGTTGTCCATTGCGGACATCCGTGCACCCTGTTCAGACGCTCCATTTTCGAGCAGAGCCGAGAAGATCGCGGTCGCAACCCCCTTAGGCAGCAGGTCGGCCAGAATGGCCTCTTCGCTGGGCTCGTAGTCGAATACCGCACCGCTGTCGTCACCCTCGGTTTCCTCAAACGAGGCTGGGATGACCTGCTGTGCCGTCGGAATCTGGGTCACAACGTTTACGAACTTCGAGTAGAAGATCGTGGCAACGTCGAACTCACCCCCGTCAAAGCGGGACAGGATGTCCTTCGCGATGTCCTGCGCGTTGGTGTAACCGATGCGCTTGACCTCACTCAGGTCGATATGTCCAACGAACAGATCGCCAAAATCACGCTTGAGCGCGTCGCGGCCCTTCTTGCCGACGGTCAAAACCTTGACTGTCTTGCCCTTCAGGCGCAGCTCTTCCGCTTTGACACGGGCCAGCTTGGCGATGTTCGAGTTGAAGCCGCCACAAAGGCCGCGTTCAGCTGTCATGACAACCAGCAGATGGACATCGTCACTGCCCGTACCACGGAGCAGCTTGGGGGCGCTGTCGCTGCCCCCGACCGAAGCCGCCAGCCCCGCCATCACGGCATTGAACCGCTCGGCATAGGGACGCGAGGCTTCGGCAGATTCCTGGGCGCGGCGAAGTTTTGCAGCCGCGACCATCTGCATGGCCTTGGTGATCTTGCGGGTCGATTTGACCGACTCGATCCTGTTTTTAAGGTCCTTAAGATTTGGCATATGCCCGCCTCTCCCTTAAGCGAAGGTTGCGGCGTATTCGTCCAGCGCAGCCTTGATCTTGTCGGAAGCGTCACCCTTGATCTTGGGATCTTCGTCCGTGATCCACTGAAGCAGATCCGCGTGCTTGCCACGCAGGTGCGCCAGCAGGCCAGCTTCGTAACGGCCAACATCGGACACGTCGATCTTGTCGAGGTAACCGTTGGTGCCGGCGAAGATGACGCAGACGATTTCAGCGTTGGTCAGCGGCGAGTACTGCGGCTGTTTCATCAGTTCGGTCAGACGCGCACCGCGGTTCAGCAGCTGCTGGGTTGCGGCGTCAAGGTCGGAACCGAACTGCGCAAACGCAGCCATTTCGCGGTACTGAGCCAGTTCCAGTTTAACCGGACCCGCAACCGACTTCATCGAGTTGGTCTGGGCCGAAGAGCCCACACGCGAAACCGACAGACCGGTGTTCACAGCAGGACGGATGCCCTGATAGAACAGTTCGGTTTCCAGGAAGATCTGACCGTCGGTGATCGAGATCACGTTAGTCGGAATAAACGCCGAAACGTCACCACCCTGAGTTTCGATAACCGGCAGAGCGGTCAGCGAGCCCGCACCGAAGTCTTCGTTCAGCTTCGCCGAACGCTCCAGCAGACGGGAGTGGAGGTAGAAAACGTCACCAGGATAGGCTTCACGTCCGGGCGGACGGCGCAGCAGCAGCGACATCTGACGATACGAAACAGCCTGTTTCGAAAGGTCATCATAGATGATCAGTGCGTGGCGGCCATTGTCACGGAAGTATTCGGCCATCGCGGTTGCGGCGTAGGGTGCCAGGAACTGCATCGGGGCCGGGTCGGACGCGGTTGCGGCCACAACGATCGAGTAATCAATCGCACCGGATTCTTCCAGTTTCTTCACCAGCTGAGCAACGGTCGAACGCTTTTGACCGATCGCAACGTACACGCAGTACAGCTTCTTCGACTCGTCGTCGCCTGCTGCTTCGTTGTAAACTTTCTGGTTCAGGATCGCGTCCAGAGCAACGGCGGTTTTACCGGTCTGACGGTCACCAATGATCAGCTCACGCTGGCCGCGGCCGATCGGGATCATCGCGTCAACCGATTTCAGGCCGGTTGCCATCGGCTCATGAACCGATTTACGCGGGATGATGCCCGGCGCTTTAACGTCTGCAACACCACGCTTGGTTGCGTTGATCGGGCCTTTGCCGTCCAGCGGGTTGCCCAGACCGTCTACAACGCGGCCCAGCAGCTCGTCACCGATCGGAACGTCCACGATCGAGTTGGTGCGCTTAACAGTGTCACCTTCTTTGATGTCACGGTCGGAACCGAAGATAACGACACCGACGTTGTCGCTTTCCAGGTTCAGCGCCATGCCCATGATGCCACCGGGGAATTCGACCATCTCACCGGCTTGCACGTTGTCCAGGCCGTATACACGGGCAATCCCGTCACCGACGCTCAGCACGCGGCCGATCTCGGCCACTTCGGCTTCCTGACCAAAATTCTTGATCTGGTCCTTCAGGATTGCAGAAATCTCTGCAGCTTGGATTCCCATTTATCCGACCTCTTTCATTGCATTCTGTAGGGAGTTCAGCTTCGAACGGATCGAACTGTCGATCATTTTCGAGCCCACTTTAACGACAAGACCGCCGATGAGGCTTTCATCAACGGTCGCATTGATTGTTACGGTCTTGCCCACACGCTCGGACAGCGTCTTGGACAGTTTTTCCATCTGAGTTTTGGTCAGCGCCTTGGCCGACGCAACATCCGCGGTCACTTCACCGCGCTCATCCGCCAGCATATCACGCAGGACCTGAATCAGTTGCGGAATAACAAACAGGCGGCGTTTCTCAGCCATCAGGCCCAGCGTGTTGCGCAGGATGGTGTGCAGACCCATCTTGTCGGCAATCGCGGTAATCGCTGCTTCCTGTTCGGAGCGTGAAACCAGCGGCGAGGCGATCAGGTCGCGCAAGTCGGCGCTTTCGCCCAGAGCTGCTGCCAGATCATTGATGCCGGTTTCCAGACCTGAAAGGTCATTATTCTCTTTTGCGATCTCAAAGATCGCAGTGGCATAGCGCTCGGCGATGCCTGTGGAAATCGAAGCTGGTTCGGACACGTCCACCCTTCCGATATTTTGGGCCCCGAATTCGCGTTGCGGCAGCTACCCCGGGGGCGTGAAGAAACCCCGGCCAGACGGTCGGGGATCAAAATCACCGGGGGTCTAGCAGAGCCGAACCCAGCTCGCAACATATTATAGTGGTGACGGATTTATCCACAATCTGTTTAAATTCATGCACTTAAGTTGAGTGCGACCCTTTTTATCAGCCGATCCGGTTGAAAAATGTTACCAACTTGCAGGTTTTTGCGATTCCTGTGACCTTTTTCCCGCATTTTTGGCCGCCGCAATACCGCTCCGGGGCACAAAGAGATCAGGCAGGCTTTAGCAACCCATCCAGCGCTTTGATCGGGCGTTTTTCGGTGTCCTTGGTCACGGTGCCACTGGGAGGCCGGATGAGTTTACTCACCTCGACCATCAACACGCCACCTGCCATCACAGACGGAATGCGCTGGCCTGTTCTCTCAATCAGGTTTCCGGATTTCAGCCAGAACCGGCGGAATGACGGCGGCATATAGAGCGCGGAACAATGGTTCTCGGGCACGAAGTGATGCGCTTTGAGCTGCTTCTCTAGCTGACTGGCAGTATAGGGATGACCAAAGCCAAAGGGTGTCCGGTCAGACCGGGACCAGAGGCCACCCCGGTTTGGCACGATGAACATAGCCTTGCCTCCCGGCCCCAGAACGCGCCAGCACTCATCAAGCAACTGGCTTGGTCTTTCTGAATTCTCCAGCCCGTGCATGACGACCAGCTTGTCTACATGCCCGGTTTCAATCGGCCACATCGTCTCTTCGGTCAGGACAGAAACGTTGGGCATACCTGCGGGCCAGGGCATTACCCCCTGCGGGCCGGGCATCAGGCCAATCACCCGACGGGCATCAGCCAGATATGGACGCAACAATGGGACCGCAAAACCAAAACCAGCGACCGTCTGACCTTTGGCTTCGGGCCACAAATCGATCAACCGACCGCGAATGGCAGCCTGCGCCGCACGCCCCAGCGTGCTGCGGTAGTAAAAGTTCCTCAGATCCTGCACATCAAGATGCATTGCGGACACCCGGTCAATCGGCTTAGCTGGGCGCAGTCTAGCAACGAAAGGGCAAAAGGCCATGCCTCTTGAGATCGTCACAATTCCTTGCCTCAGCGACAATTACGCCTTTCTGGCCCATGACGCCACCAGCGGCGAAACCGCACTAATTGATGCCCCCGAAGCCGGGCCGATTCTAGCGGCCCTTGCAGAGCGTGGTTGGCAACTGAGCCATGTTCTGCTGACGCATCACCATTGGGATCATGTCGATGGTCTAGCCCCCATACTGGAGAAACACCCTGCAAAAGTTGTCGGGGCGGCGGCAGACGCGCATCGTCTGCCTCCTTTAGACTTGCAAGTTTCCGAGGGCGATACATTCGAGGTTGGTGGTGAACCAGTCGAAGTGCTGGATGTTTCGGGCCACACTGTCGGTCACGTTGCATACTATATGCCCAAAAGCAGCGTCGTGTTTACGGCCGACAGCCTGATGGCGTTGGGATGCGGACGCTTGTTCGAAGGAGATGCCGCACAGATGTGGGCCTCGCTCAGCAAACTCGCTGCCCTGCCGGATGATACGCTAGTCTGTTCAGGTCACGAGTACACGCAATCCAACGCCAGATTTGCCGTCACGGTCGATCCCGACAACCCCGACCTTAAAAAACGTGTCGCCAATATCGATCGCGCACGCGCTGCCGGAGAAGCGACCGTGCCGTCATTACTGGCCCTGGAAAAGTCGACAAACCCGTTTTTGCGTGCCGCTGACCCGGCGATTCTGGCGTATTTGGGAATGGAGGGCGCGGACCCTGCAGACGTATTTGCAGAAATCCGGTCTAGAAAAGACCGGTTTTAGGGCTTATTTGACGCTCCTCACGGCCACGGTCACGGGAAATGTGACTGTCAAGTGAAAGAAAACCCTTGAAGCCGGGGCGCGATCAACCAAACTCTAATAGTATGAGGACATGGTTGGGATGGGGATCCTGCCGATACTCGACCCCCTTCCGGCCCAATACAGAGGAGCACCCGCGTGCCTTCATTCTCGAGCACATTAGAACAAGCCATTCACGCGGCCCTGGCGGCAGCGAATGAAAGGCGTCATGAATTCGCAACGCTTGAGCATCTGCTGCTTGCGCTGCTGGAAGAGCCGGATGCGATCCGCGTCATGAAAGCCTGCAGTGTCGACCTGGACGAACTACGCAGTACATTGGTTGAGTTCATCGATGAGGACCTGTCAAATCTGGTCACCGATATCGACGGCTCTGAAGCGGTTCCAACCGCTGCCTTCCAGCGGGTCATTCAGCGCGCAGCAATCCATGTTCAAAGCTCAGGTCGTACTGAAGTCACCGGCGCCAACGTTCTGGTGGCAATCTTTGCCGAGCGGGAAAGCAATGCGGCCTATTTCCTGCAGGAACAGGATATGACCCGCTATGACGCGGTGAATTTCATTGCGCATGGAGTGGCGAAAGATCCGGCCTATGGCGAAAACCGCCCTGTGACGGGTGCCGACCAGGTTGAGGACGAAGCGCAACCTGCCGCGAGCGAATCCGAACAGAAAGAGAGCGCCCTCGGTAAGTACTGCGTGGACCTGAACGCCAAGTCGCGCGCAGGTGACGTTGATCCGCTGATCGGTCGCGCCTCGGAAGTCGAGCGCTGCATCCAGGTTCTGTGCCGCCGCCGCAAGAACAACCCGCTGCTGGTGGGTGATCCCGGTGTTGGCAAGACTGCGATTGCCGAGGGTTTGGCCCACAAGATCGTGGCCGGTGAAGCACCCGATGTGCTGTCCAACACCACGATCTACTCGCTGGACATGGGCGCCTTGCTGGCTGGCACCCGCTATCGCGGTGACTTTGAAGAGCGCCTGAAAGCGGTGGTGACCGAACTTGAGGATCACCCGGATGCGGTGCTGTTCATCGACGAAATCCACACCGTAATCGGTGCAGGTGCCACTTCCGGTGGCGCAATGGATGCGTCGAACCTGCTGAAACCTGCCCTGCAGGGCGGTAAGCTGCGCACAATGGGTTCGACCACTTACAAAGAGTTCCGTCAGCACTTTGAGAAAGACCGCGCGCTCAGCCGCCGGTTCCAGAAGATCGACGTGAATGAGCCTTCGGTCGAGGACAGCGTGAAAATCCTGCGCGGTCTCAAACCGTATTTCGAAGAGCATCACGAGATCAAATACACTGCAGATGCGATCAAGACCGCCGTGGAGTTGGCCGCGCGCTATATCAACGACCGCAAGCTGCCGGACAAGGCGATCGACGTGATTGACGAGGCCGGTGCCGCACAGCATTTGGTCGCAGAAAGCAAGCGCCGCAAGACCATCGGTGTGAAAGAGATCGAGGCCGTCGTTGCCAAGATCGCGCGCATTCCACCCAAGAACGTCACCAAGGACGATGCCGAGGTTCTGAAAGATCTCGAAGCCTCACTTAAACGGGTGGTGTTTGGTCAGGATGAGGCCATTGAAGCGCTGTCCAGCGCGATCAAATTGGCCCGTGCCGGTCTGCGAGAGCCTGAAAAGCCAATCGGCAACTACCTGTTCGCCGGTCCGACCGGTGTGGGTAAAACCGAGGTGGCGAAACAGTTGGCGGATACGCTGGGTGTGGAACTGCTACGCTTTGATATGTCAGAGTACATGGAGAAGCACGCGGTTTCCCGTCTGATCGGTGCACCTCCGGGTTATGTCGGGTTTGATCAGGGCGGTCTGCTGACCGATGGTGTCGACCAGCACCCGCATTGTGTGCTGCTGCTGGATGAGATCGAGAAAGCGCACCCTGATGTGTTCAACATCCTCTTGCAGGTGATGGACCATGGTGAGCTGACCGATCACAACGGCCGCACGGTGAATTTCCGCAACGTGGTGCTGATCATGACCTCGAACGCAGGCGCACAGGAACAAGCCAAGGCCGCCATCGGCTTTGCCCGTGATCGCCGCGAAGGTGAGGATACCGCCGCCATCGAACGCATGTTCACGCCGGAATTCCGTAACCGTCTGGACGCCGTGATCTCGTTCGCGCCGCTACCGAAAGAGGTCATCCTGCAGGTGGTCGAGAAATTCGTACTGCAGCTTGAAGCACAATTGCTGGATCGTAATGTGACCATCGACCTGACGCCAAAGGCTGCCGAGTGGCTGGCTGACAAAGGCTATGACGACAAGATGGGCGCGCGTCCACTGGGGCGTGTCATTCAGGAACACATCAAGAAGCCTCTGGCCGAGGAGCTCCTGTTCGGCAAACTGGCCAAAGGCGGTGTGGTCCGCGTGTCTGTGCTGAAAGGCGAGTTGAACCTGGAAATTCTCGGCCCCGATCAGCCGCGTATTCCTGGCGACAAGCCGCCATTGCTTACCGCAGATTGATTGCGCAACGTTTCAAACGGAAAACCCGCCTATCAAGGCGGGTTTTTTTGTCTGAGGCCAACAGCATGATTGCATGGCGGAACTAAGGGCGGGTTTGGGCCAGAGAACCCGACGACATTAGCGGATGCGTGGCTGACTGTTTCGCACCGGGCAAGGCACCGGTAACTGCTGTGATTGGCTGCCCTGTGCCGCGATATAGGCCGACAGGATGCTGTGCGCATAGCGCGGCCCATTAACCCCCTGAGACAGGGCAGACAGGATCGCAATGCCGACATCACGTGCTTTGCGAAACCGCCCAGCCTTGGTGGGCACAAAATACTCAAAATCTATGAACCGAATCTGGCGCCCGCTCCAACACATATCTCGAAAGGCCGGGCGCCCATGTGCCAGATTTGCCGAATGTAAACGCGCCAAGGCCTGCCCAGCGGCGCGGCATGCTTTGAGTTTGTCCGCGGTCGTAACGTTTGCTTTCTTACAAAGCTTGGTCAGGCTGGTGCCGGCGTCTTCGACCGCCATAAAATCCGGGCCTTCCGCTAATATCCTCGGTACAGCCGCGCCGCGAGTCCAGAGAAAACGATGAGCCCGCCGATCTCGGTCAAACGCCTGTTCAGGCTTGCCCTTGACCAACCAGAGGTGCGGCGCAAAACGCTCAATGCGTTTTAGCCAAAACCGGGTACCTCGTTGGGACTGGCAAAAAGTCACACGTTGATATGGGGCGCGCAACGCCTCATCCACTGAATTGTGTATCTCTGCCTTCTTGTCCGTCACGTTCTGCTCCGATTAACCCCAGGTAATAGATAGGAATTCCGCGCGTACATTTCACCTTATGCGGGTCAACATTCCGGTCGGTTCCGATCATTTTTTCAAATTAGGATTTGGCATTTGTCAAAGCCGCTTAGTGTGGTTCAATTCGGTCCGAAGGTTTTGCGAGCAAGCCTTGTTTGGTCTGGTCCGAGCAGCCTTGAACTAAGCCGAGTTAATGCAGATACCCAAAGCCCTGGTCGGCACCAAAGTGCAGCCCCCCACCCTCCACTACTGGCAGAAGACTGACACAAATGATGTCCTTGCAAATCTGATCGTGCAGTTACTCTGTAACCGGGCAATTATGCATTTGCGCGAGCGCAGGACACTTATTTCGACGGAATCGTTCTCCCCTCGCGTTTCATAGATACGTTTGAAACGCGAAAGGGAATTTGATGACCAAGACCGTCGCTATTTGGAGTGCTGCTTTCACCCTGTCGACCATCGCAGCCATTGCCACCGCTCAACACAGATTTCGATATCACGACGAAACGAAAACCCGGCCCCTGAATTTAGTGGCTGCCACTGTCGATCCAGGCGCCAGTACTTCTGAGATTTCCGAGACCCGCAAAGCTCTCCGCGTCTCGGCAAATGGAATTCCCGACCACCTTGTCGGGCGCTTTCCCAACCGAGGTAACCCACACAGTATTTCCGCGCAGAATGTAAGCTTGAAGGTACCGGCCAACCCAAAGCCCAAGGGGACAGTCACGTCGCTTGAACTGGGCTGGAACTTTGGCGTGTCACTGAACGGTGTAGTGTTCGACCCGCTGGCAGCCGAGTTTTGGCACGGTGATCCCAGATCGGGTTGGTCCTACAACGCATTGGGCGGCGCAATCGCGCTGGGGCTTGATGAGAACCATGCGCATGTTCAACCAAACGGGAAGTACCATTACCACGGCATTCCGACGGGTTTCATTGAACTTCTGGACTATTCACCGGACAGGCACTCTCCACTGATCGGGTTTGCCGCAGACGGTTTCCCGATTTACGCAATGACAGGCGTTGTGAACGGTAAGGTGACGGAAATGACGTCGTCTTATCGTTTGAAAAGCGGCAACCGTCCAGGGGGTCGCGCACCCGACGGCAAGTACGATGGCACTTTCAACGAGGATTTTGCCTATGTTCCCGGGCTCGGAATTCTGGACGAGTGCAATGGCGCATTCACCACTTCTCCCGAGTATCCGGAGGGAACCTACGCCTACTTTCTGACCGAGGAATATCCGGTCATACCCCGGTGCTTTGCCGGTTCACCAGACAAGAGTTTTCGCTTCGGGCGGCGCTGACCGACCCACGCATTGGTTAGCGAGTTCTGACGTTATCTTTCGGTGAGTTTCAGCTCGATCCGCCGGTTTTGCGCCCGTGCCTCCGGCGTGTCCGCCGGGTTGACGGGCTGGAACTCACCAAAACCGTTCGCAGCAAGCCGATTTGGCGGGATTCCCAGCGCGTCGACCATATAGCGCACAACGGACAAGGCGCGGCCCTGGCTCAATTCCCAATTGTCGCGATAGCGGCCGGAACCGGCCAGAGGAACGTTGTCCGTATGACCATCGACCCGGATCACCCAGTTCAAACCCTCGGGGATTTCGGCAGCAACGCTGCGCAGGATTTCAGCGACCTTCGCGACCTCCTGCCGCCCTTCCGAGGACAAAACAGCCGAGCCTGTATCAAACAGGACCTCGGATGAAAACACGAACCGGTCGCCTTCGATACGGACACCTTCCTGATTGCCCAGAACATCCCGAAGTCGACCAAAGAACTCGGACCGATAACGTTGCAGATCTTCGGCCTGAGCAGTCAGTTCCAGATTCTGCCCCGCCAGTGCTTCGGCTTCCGCCTCCAGGCGAATACGTTCGGCCTCTTCCAACAGGCGGCGTCGGCGTTCCTCGGATGCAGCGCGAGCCAGCGCAGCATTCAGGTCCTGTCCAAGCGTCTGGATCTGAACCTCAGCCGCAGCATTGCGATCCTTGTAGTCATCCAACAGCGCTTGCAGCGATCCTAGTTGGCCACGCAATGCTGCGATCTGCTGGTTCAGCAGAGCCGTTTCGCGTTGCGCCTTTGCCGAGATTGCCTTTTCGGCAGAGATTGCCTCGCGTGCAACAGCCAGAAGCGCTTCGCGTTCTTCGGCCAGTGTTCTCTGAGATTGCGCCTCAAGCTGTGCCTGTGTCTGCGCTTCCAGCGCCGCCCTCAGCTGCGCCTGCAGCTCTTCGTTATCCAGCGCTCCAAACTGACGCTCAAGCTCGGCCCGGGCCGCTTGTGCAGCAGCCAGCAGGGTCAGGGTTTCCTCGGCCTCTTTACGCTGAGCTTCCAACGCCAGCGTCATAGCGGTCAACTCGGCATCGGCATCCTGCAATCTGTTGCGCAGGTTTTCGGCTGCGGCAGCCTCGGCCAGCCTTGCGGCCTCTTCATCGCTGAGCTGTTGTTCAAGTGCCGTAATCTGGGCTGCACGGTCTTCACCGCTTTGTTCAAGATCAGCAACCAGAGCCTCCAGTGCCTCGCGCCGAGCGGCAGCAAGGCGTGCGGCTTCGGCCTGAGCATCAATCTCATCCCGGCTTTGAGCCAAGGCAAGATTCAGAGCCTCTTGTTCGCTCAGAAGCTGCTCGCGCTGTGTTTCGAGGGCTGCGATATCGCCAAGTGCACGTTCCTGATCCGCCAGCAACGCGGCGACCTGCGCCTCAAAATCCGTAATGCGAAGCTGCGCCTCATCCAGCGCGACAGCCTGCCTGTCTCGCTCTGCTGTAAGTGACGAGATCAGAGCCTGCGCCTGCGTCAGATCGCTTTCAGCCTGAGAAAGCGTCGTGTTCAACGCCCCGAGCCGGGCTTGCAGCCGGCTGTTTTCGCGTTCTTCCAGACCGAGGGCCGCTGCAAGGGCCGAAACCTCGTCAGACAAGGCGGTCAGTTCATCCTCTTGTCCGGAAATCGTTTCGCGCAGCACGAACTGAACCACCATGAAGATGGTCAGCACAAAGGTCAGCACCATCAGAAGACCCGTCATCGCATCCACGAATCCGGGCCAGACAGAGCCCTGAAAACGTTGACCGGTACGCCGGGACAGTGCCATCCGTTACTCTCCCTCGGACGTCGTGCGAACGGCACCGCGTGGCAGGGTCAGCGCCTTGACCAGCAGTTCGAAATCCTTGCGCAATTCATTCATGCTGTCCTGTCGCCCTGCAGAAATCTCTTCGAGAATACGCAGCAGCTGAACGTCCATGGAACGCAGGCGCATCCGGCTTTCAGCATCGATCCCTTCGCCTGCACCATGTTCGCGCATGTGATCCAGCAGGGCGTCCTGACTCAGCGCTACCCTTTCGAGCGCCGCTGTCACGCCTTCGCCTTCTGACTGACGTTGGTTCATATCGCCAATAACGTTCACCAACTGTCCCAGCTTGGAAGAAACCTCCGCTCTTTCCTCCTCCTGCGCCGAGAACAGATCCTGCAGCGCATCCATCTGTTCGGACATCGCATCCAGAACCGGCGTCAAAACCGCCAGTTCAGCACCACCTTCATCGCCCGAAGAAAATCCGACGCGGGTGATCGTCGACAGCCATTCCTCAAGCTCGCGATAGAAGCGGTTCTGTCCATGTCCTGCAAACAGCTCGAGCAAACCAACAATCAGCGATCCGGCAAGACCCAGCAGTGACGATCCAAAGGCCACGCCCATACCTTGCAGCTGGGCTTCAAGCCCTGTCATCAGACGGTTGAATACCGCCAGCCCTTCCTCACCTTCCTGTGGGTTCAGGCTACGGATCGTGTCAACAATGGCTGGAACCGTTGTGGCCAGACCAAAGAAGGTGCCCAAAAGGCCAAGGTAGATCAGAACGTTCGTGATGTATCTCGTGATCTCACGCTCTTCCTCGATCCGTTCGGCGACCGAATCCAGAATCGATCGGGTAGAGGTCGAGCTGATTTGCGAACGCGCCCCGCGCGAGCGGAGCAGAGATGCGAGCGGTGCCAGCAACTGCGGCGGGCTAGTGTCATCTCTTTCAACACCGCCGACAAACGCTTCGATCCAGCGAACCGATCCGATCAGTTGGGTCACCTGATAGAAACATGCGAAGACGCCGATGACGAAGACCAGCAGGATGAAACCGTTCAGGTAGGGATTCGCGTAAAAGACGGGCAGCACATAAGGCAGCGCCATAAAGACCCCAAGGCCCGACAAGCCAATTGCGATCAACATCATCACGATCTGACGAATGGGATGCGAGAATTGCGGTCTCGCGCCCTGCTGTGCCTGCGCCATGCGCGTCATTCCTGGTATTGCCTGCTCTGAGGCAAACCTACCGAATTAACAGTCGCTAGGCCAAGGGTTTATGCAGTAAGACTGCGGACCCGTTGCGACAACCACTCAAGATCAGGATCGCGTAGTCCGATTTCGGCCAGATGTTCAGCCGTATTGTACAGATATTCGGTGTTCGGGCCGCGTCCACCCACCGCATGGGCGATGATATTTGCTTGCTCTTCCAAAGGCATACCGCCGCAATACTGAACGTGATGCGGATCAATCACGTAAGTCACGGCATTTACGACCTGTCCATTGTCCAGATCAACGTCCAGCATACGCTCGACATAGGCCGAAGAAATCAACTCTCGTTCGCGCAGCTCGTCCAGCGTACGCTCTTCATGTCCGGCTTCGACGGCCAAGGCCAAACCGGTACAATTCGCATCGCGTTGCTCATCCAGCGCCAACACAAGGCCTGGCTTGTCTTCGGTTCCGCGATGGTGGATCGAACTCATGCAGAATGAGCGGGCATATCCATGCAAAGTAGCGCGTTCGCTGCGCGCCACGGGAAATCCGGGATTCCACAGCAGCGATCCATATCCGAATACCCACATTGTCATTGCACTGGTCCTTGCCCGTTTGCGCCTATAAACATCAATTCCGAGGCAGGAAAAAGGGCCATTATTCTCATGCGCGGTCTCATACGAGTTCTTATCTTTTTGACGATTATCTGGAGCGCCTATTGGTTCGTCGCTGGTTACGGGCTGCGCAGCGCGGTCACCAGTTGGTTCGACAAGCAGCAGCAACTGGGCTGGCAGGCCGATTTCTCGGATGTGGGTACGGCAGGATATCCGACCCACCACATGACACGGCTGGATAATCCGGCACTGGCCGATCCTGTCAATGGCACAGCATGGAGCGCGGATTGGATCGAATTCCAAAGCCCTGCAATCTGGCCCGGGCGTCAGGTGTTGCGTTTTGCCGATACGCCGCAGCGCCTGTCTTACTTCGATGAAACGGCGACCATTCAGGCCAGCGAGCTACAGGCGGAGCTGCAATTGCAGCCGGGGGTCGCGTTGGAGTTGGAAAAGATGGCGCTTACCGCAGGACCATGGACCATTTCGCGGGAAAATGAGACCTCAGCAGCGGGTGACACACTTGGCCTGATCATGGCGCAAAGTGAAACGCCCGAGATTTATGCCGTCACGGCGACCATTGATGGGTTCACACCGGGTGAAGACCTTCGCGGCCTTATGCGGACCGCCACCTCGCTTCCACAATCCTTCGAGACGCTGGAATTGGACATGACGGTTACATTTGACAAGCCGTGGGATCGGAGTGCGCTGGAACAACGCCGCCCGCAGCCTGTCGCCATCGATCTCGGGCTTGCCGAAGTCAAATGGGGTGAACTGCGCCTGTTCGCTGCTGGAGAATTGAACGTTGACGAACAGGGAATTCCGACGGGTGAGATCGCCGTCAAAGCTGAGAACTGGCGTGACATGATCGCGATGGCCAATGCCGCAGGCGCCCTGCCCGATCAGGCAGTTGATCCGGTCACCCGCGCGCTGAAGCTGCTGGCAGGTCTGGGCGGCAATCCTAACTCACTGGATTTGCAGCTGAACTTCCGCGACGGGTTCGTGGCGTTGGGCCCGTTGCCATTGGGCCCTGCACCGCGGTTGATACTGCGCTAGCGGCAGTACGGGCCGCTGCGATAACGGGCTGTATCCAGATGGAAATGGTCCCGGTGGTAGCGGTCCGAGTTGGGCCCCAGCACAGTACCGAACGGCCCACATGCACCACGCCACACTTTGATCAATTGCTTTTGCGAGGGATTCTTGCGCCAGCCATTGAGGACTGTCACGACCTCGCCATCCGCCATTTTAAAGCCCGAGATATCAATGGCCCGACCCTTGCCGTGTTCAGAAACTCGCGCGCCCTTGCGATTGTTCCGGGTGCGGCAGGCATAATGGGCCGCAACCTGCAGCTCAACAATCGGGCCACGGCGTTTGAAGGTGGGTTTGACCGATTTGTCGACCCAGTTGTTCAACGCGATGGCGGTGCCGCAATCCATGGTCGACGGGCGGCTTAGCCTCACTCCGGATACCGATGTAATCTGCACGGCATCCTTGATGCCGCAGGCCTTGATCTTACCCGGCACTTTCCCGACAGGTTTGCCCTGAATTGCGATATCACCGCATACTGAGTTCTTGCGGAGCTTTCTTTTCTTGAAGAGTATCTCCTGCTCAAGCGACTCAGGGCGCAGATATGGTTTCAGAGATACATCAGGGCTGAGCAGAGGCAGATCCGCAGGTCGTGCCGCAGCGGCCATCACCTGAGGAGACTCAGGCCTCAGCTTAGGCTGTATTTTTGGAATCGCTGCAATCGGCGCTGCACTGGCCAGAAGTAGCGCCGGCATCGCAGTCACATTGTTCGTTTCAGCAATTGGACGCGCAACAGGAACCAAAGAGGTTTCGAGGGGTTTCGCACCAGCCGTGACTGGCGACAACGCTGCAAAACAGATCAGAAAACCGCCTCGAACAAGCCTCATGTCGTGGCCTTTCCTCGTCCAAAATCCGGGGCATCCGTATCCTGACCGGCATCAATGATGCCGCGCCGGATGGCCCGGGTACGGGTGAAGTAATCGAACAGCTGCTCTCCATCGCCGGTACGGATGGCGCGCTGCAGGGCAAAGAGCTCTTCAGTGAAACGGCCCAGAATCTCAAGCGTTGCGTCCTTGTTCGTCAGGAACACATCACGCCACATTGTCGGGTCCGAGGCCGCGATCCGAGTAAAATCACGGAAACCGGCGGCAGAATATTTAATCACCTCAGTATCTGTCACCCGCCGCAAATCATCCGCAACACCCACCATCGTATAAGCGATCAAGTGTGGTGCATGCGACGTCACCGCCAAAACCAAATCGTGGTGGTCAGCGTCCATCTCATCGACATTTGCGCCCATGCCTTCCCAAAGCGCTCGCAGTTGTGCGACGGCGTCGGGATCGGATCCCTTAACCGGAACCAACAGGCACCAGCGATTGTCAAAGAGCTCGGCAAATCCGGATTCCGGACCAGAATGCTCGGTTCCAGCCAGAGGGTGAGCGGGAACAAAATGCACGCCGTCGGGGATGTACGGCCCGACAGCTTCGATCACGTGACGCTTGACTGAGCCGACATCCGTGACAGTTGCGCCCGGTTTCAGCACCGGAGCAATATCCTGCGCCACCGGCCCCATCGCACCAACAGGCACACAAAGCACCACGAGGTCAGCGCCTTCGACCGCCTCTTGTGCAGTGTCACAGACGCGATCACACAGTCCGATGCGCCGCGCGGTTTCACGGGTGTCTTCGGAACGGGCATATCCCGTCACCTCGCCTGCAAGACCCGCGCGTTTGATGGCCCAAAACATCGACGAGGCAATCAGACCCAAGCCGATCAGCGCCACCCGGTCATAAATCTGGCTCATGCGGCGCCCCCTTTGAACGCGGTAATGGCCGCAAGCACGCGGCGGCAGGCTTCTTCGTCGCCTACGGTAATCCGCAGGGCGTTCGGCAGGTTGTAGCCCGCAACCTTGCGTACAATCAAACCCTGAGATTGCAGATAGGCATCACAGGCCTCGGCCTCGGCCAGATCCGAGAAGCGGGCAAGGATGAAATTTGTATTCGATACGTCAGATGGCACGCCGATCTCTGCCAGTTTTTCGGACAACCACGTGCGCAGACGCGCGTTTTCGGACCGGCAGAACTCAACATACTCCACGTCGCGTATCGCTGCTTCAGCCGCAGCCAACGCAGTCAAAGACAGGTTGAAGGGTTGGCGCACCCGGTTCAGCACATCGATAATCGACTGGTGCGCATAACCCCAGCCGACACGCATCCCGCCCAGCCCATAAATCTTGGAGAAGGTTCGGGTCATGATGACGTTCTCAAAACGATCCACCAGTGATGCCCCACCATCAAAACCATCCACGAATTCGGCATAGGCTCCGTCGATTACCATCAGGCAATCTTCAGGAAGCTTCTCTGCCAGACGTGTAAGCTCGGCATCCGAAATCATGGTTGAGGTCGGATTGCCCGGATTGGTGACAAAGACGATCTTCGTTTGCCCGGTCACGGCCGCAAGGATTGCATCGACATCAACCTTGCGATCCTTCTCATCGACCATGACAGGGGTCGCCCCCGCCATACGAGCGATGATCGGGTACATGGAAAACCCGTGCTCGGTATAGATCACCTCATCACCCGGACCGGCATAAGCCTGCGCCACGAATTGCAGAACCTCGTCGCTGCCCACGCCACAGATGATCCGGCCAGCATCCAGCCCGTGACGCTCACCAATGGCTGCGCGCAAAGAATAGTGATCGGTGCTTGGATAGCGATGCAGGGTGGTCGCGCTGTCACGCACGGCCTCGATCGCTTTGGGGCTGGGTCCGAACGGGTTTTCGTTCGAGCTGAGCTTGATGACATTCGCCACGCCTTCGACATGGGACTTGCCACCCTGATACAGAGCGATGTCCATGATGCCGGGTTGCGGAATGATCTGGTTCATAAGGGGCTCCTTGATTGCGCCCCTCATACATTTCTCAACGCCTTGAGAAAAGCGGCAATTCCCTCAGGCGGCTTTGAAGCGCGCTGTCGCCGGGTCGGCGTTGTAATAGGGTGCGAATTCCTCGGTCCGGTGCGACAGGTCATTAACGCTGTCGATGATGAACTGAACCGTCTCCTCGCTCATCAGATATGAGAAATTCAGACGCACCCAGCCGGGTTTCTTCATCTCTTCGCCTGCTGACAACGCCGCATGCAACTGCTCGGAAGTCTCGCGGTCAATATCCAGCAGACGATGGGCATAGGGGCCGGCGCAGGCACATCCGCCACGGGCCTGAATGCCGTAGATGTCGCTGAGCATGCGGGTAAACAGCTGCTGATGAACCGGCTGCCCCGAGTTATCCCGAACAAGGAATGAAAAGATCGGCAGACGATGCGGATTATCCGCCCCCAGCAGCGTCAGGTTCGGGTTGTCACGCCAACCATCCAGAGCCAGTTTGTTATACAGAACCTCTCGTCTTCCGATCTCATCAGTTCCGACAACATCCTTGATGATAAAGGCAAGCGCAGCCCGGATATCGCCAATTACATTGGGTGTACCGGCCTCTTCCCGCGTCGCCAGATCTTCGTTGTAGTCATGCCGCCACGGGGACACGAAACTTACGGTACCGCCACCCGGCCAGCTGGGACATGTACGCTGAACGGCGCGCTCATTGACCACCAATACACCTGATGCACCCGGACCGCCGGGAAACTTGTGGGGTGAGACGACAATGGCATCCTTGCGAGCATCTTCTGGACCCATATTCATCGGCAGGTAAGGGCCGCCGCCTGCATAGTCCCAAACGGCCAGCGCCCCATGTGCCTTCAGAAGACGCGTGACCGGATCGGGATCGGTGATGATACCCGTCACGTTCGACGCAGCCGAGAAAGAACCAATGATCAGATCAGACCCTGCATTGTCGGCCAGTGTTTGTTCCAACACTGCCAGATCAGGCCCGCCAGCGGGCGCTTCGGGAATTTCGATCACCTGCGCCTTGCTTTCCCGCCAGGGCAGAATGTTCGAGTGATGCTCGTATGGACCGATCAGGATAATCGGCCGGTCAGCCTCTTCCACTCCCAGTAAGCTGACCAGCCGATTAAGCCCAGCAGTGGCTCCGGACCCGGTAAAGATCACCGCGTCCTCTCCCCTCGCGCCAACAATGCGGGCTATTTCCGCACGCGCTTCGCGACGAAGCCGTGTCATGTAGGAACCGCAATAGGAGGCCTCGGTATGGCTGTTCGCATAGAACGGCAGCACATCTTGGGCGATAAAATCTTCGACCTGCCGCATAGCGCGGCCCGAAGCGACGTAATCCGCATAGACAAGCGGTACGTCCCTATGCAGACCAGGGATGAGGACACCCTCACCGATCAGCCCATCGCGCAGCGTGGAATTGTGAGTGGTGGATTGGATATCTGCACGAAACTTGGACAGGGTCATAACATAGGCTCCATATTGCATAACCAATGTGATTGATCCGGAATGCAGAAACTTCACCATTCTTTGCCTGTATTTCCCCAGATTTGTGTCATATGATTAGATATGGCCCATAAAATAGATCATATTGACACCCTCATCCTGAAAGAACTGCAAAAGGACGCGACCCTCTCGCAGCGCGAGCTGGCGGATCGGGTTGGCTTGTCCCAGAATGCTTGCTGGAGGCGCCTCAAGGTGTTGAACGACGACGGCGTTCTACAGGGGTCTTCCGCGCGGATTGCACGGGAAAAGCTGGGGCTTAATCTAGTTGTCTTTGTGATGCTGCGTACAAGGCATCATTCAGCGGAGTGGCTTCAGGCGTTTCGCAGCCATGTCCTGACCATCCCTGAGGTGGTCGATTTTCATCGCATTGGCGGAGACTACGACTATCAGCTGAAAGTCGTGACCGAAGACATGGCCTCTTACGACAAGGTCTATCAGAGACTTATCGAAAAGGTCGAACTGGACAGCGTGACCTCATACTTTGCCATGGAGGCAATTGCCGAAGGCCGGCCGCTGCCGATCTGATCAGGCCGTGAACAGCGGGCGCAGCTTACGAAAGTGCGGAACTGCGATGGAACGAAAGGCCTTCAATTTGGCCGACGGCCACACATCTGGATGGGCCACCACCCAGATATCCGCATAAGGTTGCGGTGAAAGTGTCGGGAGTTGAACGAGACTAGGCAGTGACCGCCCCAGAAACATCGGCATCCTTACAGCACCTAACCCCGCCTGCGCGGCGGACGACATGGCAACCATATCGTCAAATCGCATTCGAATACGCGAGCCGGGGTGTGTCTGCATCACCTCCTCAGGCAGGTCTGGCTGTTTTTCATAAACCAACCAATCCACCGGCCCATGCGGGGCGTCCGACACACGCTGCATAAGTTCTGGTGAAGCGTAGTAAGCCGAGAATTGTTCAGCCAAGCGCAGTCCCTTCAGGGTATCACCCGGATTGCGACTGATACGGATGGCTATGTCTGCTTCGCGCCTGTTCAGGTCCACAATCTCATTGTCAGCCCGTACTCTGAGCTTAACACCGGGATGTTGCGCCGAGAACGCGTCCAGAACCGGTGAAAGTACATGCGCAATCAAAAGCTGAGGTGCTGTCAGGGTCAGCTCCCCTTCCAGACGCGTATCCTGACCGGATAACCCCCTGAGCATGGCGTGCTCAGCACCTTCCATGCTTGCCGCATGCTGCGCCACCAGATGCCCGGCCTCGGTGGGGCGGTAACCATCTGGCAAACGTTCAAACAACACCTCCCCGGTGGCGGTTTCCACGCGTGCAATACGGCGGGCAACGGTGGTGTAGTTTACACCAAGCCGCTCTGATGCCGCGGTCAAGGTGCGCGCGCGCACCACGGCCAGCACGGTTCGATAGTCATCCCAGTTTATCGTCATGCATGCGTTTATGCACAAGCCAACTGCAATTGCACGCGTTTTCGCAAAATCCTTTCCAACTTAGGTTTTACCTGCACAACCAAGGAGTAGATTGATGATTTATGCCTACGCCAAATTGACAGTAAAAAACCCCGATGCTCTGGCCGCCTATCGTGAAAAAGCCGGGGATGCGCTGGCCCGCCATGGCGGTAAGGTCGAAACCGCGTCAGCAGAGCCTACCGCTTTGGATGGCGCGCCAGACCTGCCGGACGTTGCCGCCGTTCTTTCATTTCCAGATCGCGAGTCCGCCTTGGGATGGATCAATGACCCGGCGCTGAGTGATGTTCACGCTCTGCGCCGCAATATCGGGTCGTCCGACATAATCCTGCTTGGGTAAATAAAGAAAGAGCCGCGCTTTTGGGCGCGGCTCTGAAACTTGGATCGCTTCGGCGAAGATTAGTTCTTCGCGTAGAATTCGACGACCAGGTTCGGTTCCATCATGACCGGATAAGGCACATCGCTCAGGCCCGGTGCACGAACGAAAGTCGCGGTCATTTTCGAGTGGTCGGCGTCGATGTAGTCAGGAACATCACGCTCAGCCAGAGCAACAGCTTCCAGAACAACAGCCAGTTGCTTGGATTTGTCACGTACTTCGATGACGTCGCCTTCTTTGACGCGGTAGGACGGGATATTGACCCGCTTGCCGTTCACTTTGACGTGGCCGTGGTTCACGAACTGACGTGCAGCAAACACGGTTGGTACAAACTTGGCGCGGTAAACAACAGCGTCCAGGCGGCGCTCCAGCAGACCGATCAGGTTTTCACCGGTGTCGCCTTTTACACGCTCAGCTTCGGCGTAGATGCGGCGGAACTGCTTCTCGGTCAGGTCGCCGTAGTAGCCTTTCAGCTTCTGCTTGGCGCGCAGCTGCAAACCGAAGTCCGACAGTTTGCCCTTGCGGCGCTGACCGTGCTGGCCGGGGCCATATTCACGACGGTTGATCGGGGATTTCGGACGGCCCCAGATGTTTTCGCCCATCCGGCGGTCGATTTTGTACTTGGCAGACGTGCGTTTGGTCACGGCTGATCTCCTTCGTTTAGGTCGAGGCCCGGCGGGCCACTATGAAGGGCGTTGTCCTCTTGAGGTTTCCCCCATGACAGGCATCCCCTTGCGGGGGCCACCAACACCAATGAAGTCGCGCTTATATCTTGGGAATTGTCAGAGTCAACATACTGAGGCCACCCTGCAGGAAAAATCCCGCGATGGCCGCAGAGCCCTGCTTGCCACTTTATTCTGCTGCGTAAACAACGTGAGGAGTAGATGTCGACTCACGTTTCTCTTCTGAACGAGCGCCGGGAAACGCCACAACTGTCTGATCGACCTCCCGATCAAAATCAGCCAGGTCAGTTTGCGCGGAAACACTGCTCACCCAGAACTCCTGATCCCGTTCAGGACAACCGTTCTCAAAAATCAACACCGGGGAATCGCTTCCCTCAACTCTGATGAGTTCTGCCGAGAATTGCTGAGAGCCATTCGAAAACTCGATGGTCGCAACCGAACCGATTACGGGGCCAATCGCCGAAAGCATGTCGATGCCCGAGGTCAATAACGGTGCCACAGAGTGGGCCGTTTGCACCAAACCCATGGTCTCTGCGGCAGAAAGCTGTACAGCTTTACCACGCCATGACCAGGCGGATCCAACAGCTACGAGGGCAAGTGGCGCTGCCTCAAGCCCGTCAAGTTCTGTTTGATTCCAGGAAACTGCTATACGACCGTTTAAACCGGTACTCATCTGCCCACTCATACCTTTCAACACCCCACCAATTACAAGGCCTGTGTATCAACGATAAATTCGGCGGAAAAGAGACGTAATTGCAGCAATCACGAGATTGTTGCCTGTGTGTCAAATCAAAGTGATACTTAGATCAACCGCATGTCAACCTGAATCATGCATATTTCCCGATATGCGCTCTCAAAGATCTAACCTCCTCACATATCAATATTGGTATCAATACTTGGGAGTGCAAACACCCTTTGCGAAGTACCGAATTAAACCCAACAAAGCGAATCATTTACCCTTAGCGTCAACACCATAAGCTTACGCTTTTAAAACGATTATCTGCTTCTGCATCAGCAAGTGCGGATACGGGTGATATGCCTAAATCAGCACCGACTAGAGTTGCCATGACCCGACAAAACAAGTTTTTTGATGACTGGAAAGTACACTAAACTTCGGGAAGTGGTGCCCCCACACGGACTCGAACCGCGGACCTACTGATTACAAATCAGTTGCTCTACCAGCTGAGCTATAGGGGCGCTGGCGTCCGATTAATCACTATGGGAAGAGACCGCAAGCCCCAATTTAACCTGATCTTGCTGTAGACAGAATTTTCTGGTGTCAGCCGTGCAACCAGCTACCGGTCAGAAGGGCTACTTGCGCAACGAACCATCCAAAACCCGGCTTTATTATACGTAATGCGAGCGGGGAATTGCGCGCTCATGCGAGAGATGTGCCTAAGGCGCTATAGGCCGACTGCCCGACATCGCGTGAACATCCGCGGTTATAGCCTGAGCAACACAAGCGAATTGATTCGCCACCCCAGATCAACCGGCCTGGCAAGGTGAAGAAAGCCTGAAGTTGCGTCACAGGGCGTTCTGGCGTTGCAAGTCGATCTCGAGCAAGTATGGGGGAAATTGATCCCACCAATCGGAAACGGCGATGCAATGGCCGCCGTGTCCGAGTGGTGCTTGGTAAATCTGGCACATCACCAATGCGTGCCAACTGTTCTTTCGAAGCCCGAGGAGGCGCTTTGAGACCTCCTCGGCAAGGCTTACATGCCCAGCGCTTCCTTATACATTTCCAGAACCGCTTCTTCTTCGGCGATATCGTCTTTGTCGCGCTTTCTCAGAGCAACCACCTTACGCATCACCTTGGTGTCGTAACCGCGGGCTTTCGCCTCGGCCATCACTTCCTTTTGCTGTTCCGCGATGTCCTTCTTTTCGGCTTCCAGACGCTCGAACCGTTCGATGAACTGGCGCAGTTCGCCTGCTGTGACTCGATAGTTGGCGGCGGCCTGATCTTCGGTGATGTCTTCCATATGCGTCTCTCCCAAAGGCTAAAATAATCCGCAAGGTTTCGGGCAGTAAGCCGGATACATTGCTGCCGCTCTGGCCGCAAGCGCACTTTGGGCTGTCAGGCTTGTGCCAGCAGCGGTGATCCGCTAAGCGCGGTCGTGAAACAAGAGACATATGTGGAAAGCTATGTTCGACATCATCATCTGGGGCGGAGCTGCCCTGTCATTGGCCGGAATGCTTGGACTGGTATGGTGTATCCTGCGCGTGATGAAAGCGCGCAAGGCAGGCCTGTCGGATGATGAATTGCGCGCAGCGGTTCAGGCTGTACTGCCCTGGAACCTTGCATCACTGTTTTTATCCGTCATCGGACTGATGATGGTCATCCTCGGGATATCCTTTGGATGACCAACCGGTCAGACCGGCATGTTGTCAAAGCGCGCTTCAACCGCGTCTTCAAACAAAGCCGCGTCCAGCCTGCGCAAGCGTGACGGTATCTGCATACGTTTCGCCCGCATCTGATCGACTATTCTGCTGACATTCGGTTGAAGGGCCAACCGGGTGTCCAGACATGCGCCGTTAAGCTTTTTTTCAAGCCGCTCGACTTCTGTGTAGAGATCTTGTGCAGTCATTTTGCATCCTCCCACTTAGCACCAGTCTGCCAGATATAGGTAACGGCATTAAGACCAACTTGAGACTTAATGAATGCCTGCGGAAATCCGCTCAGCTATTTTGCGATTTCGGGCGAGGCTCTGCAGGATGCATACTTATTACGCGGATTTAACTTTGGCTGCCTTGACAGACATCAAGTCGTGAATTGGCAGTTGTGTCACATTCCGCTATCACTATATGAAAAGTAAGAAGCACAGGAGGAGCACGTGACACCAATCGTAAAGGCCTTTTTTGACGAGCAGACAAACACGGTGTCTTACGTGGTTCAGGAACCCGAAGGCGCGGCCTGCGCAATCATCGACAGCGTGTTGGATTTTGACCATGCCTCGGGTCGCACAGACACAGGATCTGCCGATCAGATCATCGAGTATGTGACCGCAAATAACCTTAAGGTCGAATGGATACTGGAAAGCCATGTGCATGCCGACCATTTGTCAGCAGCACCCTATCTTCAGCAAAAACTTGGCGGGAAAATCGGCATCGGTAAGAATATTGTCGTTGTGCAGGATACCTTTGGCAAAGTGTTCAACGAAGGTACGGAATTCCAGCGCGATGGCAGCCAGTTTGATGCGCTGTTCTCTGAAGGAGACAGCTTTCACATCGGCCAGATGCGGGGCGATGTCCTGCACACTCCGGGGCACACTCCGGCCTGTCTGACTTATGTTCTGGGTGATGCGGCCTTTGTAGGAGACACTCTCTTCATGCCAGACTTTGGAACTGCCAGATGTGACTTCCCGGGTGGTTCTTCGACAATGCTGTATGAATCGATCCAAAAAATCCTATCGCTGCCGGACGAAACCCGGATCTATGTCGGACATGACTACAAGGCACCGGGGCGGAATGAGTACGCGTGGGAAACCACCGTTGGTGAGCAGAAAGCATTGAATGTTCACATCGGCCAGGGACGCAGCATCGAAGAGTTTACCGAGATGCGCGATGCCCGCGATGCAACATTGGGCATGCCACGACTGATCCTGCCTTCGCTACAAGTCAACATGCGCGCTGGTCAAATGCCCCCTGCCGATGAGGAAGGCGATGTTTTCCTGAAGCTGCCCATCAACAAAATTTGATGCACCTACGGCCTTAGATAAGGAGACATCTCAGCATGAATCCGGAATGGATATGGGGTTTGATTGGCGGTCTGCTGATTGGACTTGGCGCAGCGGTTTATCTGCTGGGAAACGGACGAATTATGGGGGCAAGCGGCATTCTCGGCGGGCTGGTTGACGGCAGTGGCAAAAGCGAAGCGAAGGAACGACTGGCTTTCATTGCCGGTGTGATCGTCATGCCATTGCTATTGAAACCCTTGATCGCCCCTCAGGCAGCAACCCATTTGACCAGCGATCTGGCGGTTGTGATTATCGCCGGTTTGCTGGTCGGCGTTGGCACGCGTATCGCGAATGGATGCACCTCGGGGCATGGTGTCTGTGGCATATCAAGATTCTCGCTACGCGGTATGGTTGCTACCGTGTTTTACATTCTGGCCGGTGGGATCACGCTTGTCTTGTTCCGCCATGTCTGGGGGCTGATCTGATGCGTGTTCTGATCGCGCTTATTGCCGGATCGCTTTTTGGTACTGGCTTGTTGGTTTCAGGGATGACTGACACGACCAAGGTTCAGGGCTGGCTGGATGTGTTTGGCAACTGGGACCCAACACTCGCTTTTGTGATGGGTGGTGCAATCCTACCTATGCTGATTGCCTGGCGCCTAACGCAAAGCAGGAAACCACTGTCTGGCGGCAACTTTCCAGTGCCGCCAAAACCCGAGCTGGACAGGCGGTTGATCTTCGGATCCGTGCTGTTTGGCATGGGCTGGGGATTAGCAGGTTTGTGCCCCGGTCCGGCAATGGCCTCGCTCAGTTATGGCGGGTTTGGGGGGCTGGTCTTTCTCATTGCCATGATGGCAGGCATGTTTGCGGCTCCTAAAGTCGGCGCACAACTGGACAGGATTGCAAACGCGACCTAAGGATTTGCCATGGAGATTCGTCAGATTACCCCCCGCTATGCCGTCTCACCCCAGATCACGGTGGAAGACGTGCAAGCCATCGCCGAGGCAGGTTTTGCCAAGGTGATCTGCAACCGTCCCAATGTAGAGGTCCCTTCAGACATGCAATCCGATGCGATCGGCGATGCCGTTCGCGCAGCAGGCATGGAGTACGAAGTTCTGGAACTCACGCATCAGACCATGACTGCCGAAAACGTCGCCTTACAGCGCGATTTGGCTGAAAGCTGCACGGGACCGGTGTTGGCCTATTGCGCCTCGGGTACTCGCTGTTCCGTTGTCTGGGCTTTGGGGCAGTGCGACAGGATGAGCACCGACGATATTCTCGACGCGACCAGCAAGGCCGGATACGCGCTGGAAGGCCTGCGCCCTGCCCTTGATCAGATTCGCAATTCGAACACCTGATCAGAATTTCTGGTCCTGATCGCCCTGAAGACCGGTCAACCCAGCCAACTGCGAAATCTCAGCCGCGATCTCGTCCGGATTCGAGGAGAGCGGGTCGTGATCCATTGGTAGCAAAGCGCTTGCGTCCAACGGGTCTAGCACTGTCATCTTCGGCTGATCAGCCTCTCTCTCTTCGGGCTGTGCTTGTCTGGTTCTGCTTTCAATGAATTCAGGCGCATCTGGCCCGGCAATCACTGGAATGCCCAATTCCTCATTCACCCGAATTGCCCGCATCCCGCCGCATTGCCCAAGGCGCCCGACAGCTGCCCGTGTTCGCTCGATCGTCAAAACGTCGATGCGATCCAGCCTCGCTCCGGTCAGAGGAAGAACATTGCCCACGTCCAGATCTGAAAGATCAGACAGAGGCAATGACAAACGACACATAACTGCGTTCAGCTCAGCCCTCATCACGCCCGTTGCCATTTCCAGAACAGGCCCAGCCTCAGTAGCCTCTGCTTCTTCTTCGGGTACAATTGCTGGCTGTTCCGGTATGAACATACTTAGCTGGCCCTGACGAACTCCACCCCCGAGATCAACGGTCAGGTCGAAGACACGATACTCATCCTCGACAAGCGCAAGGGACAGCGATCGAACATCTTCAGCTCGGGACAAGAATTCGTATCCGTCGAAGCATTCACTATCGGCCGGGGCGTCAATTAGATCCGGAACCTGGGTCAACACACTTTCAATGAGTGGTGCAACCATGGCCGCATCCGTATCGGTGAATACACGATCCGGGGGCGAGCCTGATAGTATTTCGCCTATGGTCTGCATTTGCAGGATCGCTGAAACACAGCTGGTGTCCAGACAGACCGCAGCTGTCCGTCCATCTTTGTTGGTAAACGCGAGCAGCAACCAAGCATCGGTCAGAGACTGGCTTAGCGCGTCCGAGGGCTTGGTGGTTTGTTTGGCCCCGATGACGGACAGTGGCAGCTGAATGGTTTCAATTGCTGCCCGAGCCAATGCCAACCGCAGAGCTCGCAGGATAGGGCGAGGTTTATCCTCGGCATCAGCTTGCCCAACCACAAGTTTACGCGCCAAAGCTGCGCTGACATCATTTGCCATGGCACCGAACCGCTATCTATTTATCGCCTGATACCCGGTCTAACCCGGCGACGGTTACCAATACCTTTAAATCGCGATCACTGCGCGGCTTGCTTGTGCGCCAATGGCAGGCTGACCCGGAATGCGGCCCCCGCCTGCCCCGGTAAATAGCTGATTTCGCCGCCGAGGCGCTGCATGATCTCACGACAGATGGCCAGGCCCAGACCCGCGCCCCCGGCTTTGTCGAAGCCTACACGCGCGAATTTTTCGAACACCATCGATTGTGCCTCGGGTGGAATTCCACTGCCATTGTCGATGAAGTCGATCACGACCTGCCCCCCAACATCGTGCGCAGAAATTGTAAGAACAGGATCGGGCGCATCACAGTACTTCTGCGCGTTCGAAATCAGATTGATGAAAACCTGACCAAGGCGATCCAGATCGGTTTGCAGCGGTATGCGTTCAGAGGTCAGGCTGCGCCGTATCTCGAGCTTGCGATCTGTTCCGGCAAGCGCGGTAGAAATGGCGCGATCCAGAACAGACCGCAACGTACTGTCGCCCAAGTTCAAACTGACCTGCCCGCTTTCCAGAACACTGAGGTCCAGCAGATCATCCAGCAATCGTGTCAAACGCAAAGCCTCGTCATGGATGATCGCCGCATAGCGCGTCTTTTCCTCGGCACTCAGCTCTTCGGTATCGCGCATGATCTCCGAAAATGCCCGGATTGAGGTCATCGGGGTGCGCAATTCGTGGCTCACCTGACCAAGAAAGGCATCCTTTTGCATCGAGATTTGCGTGAGTTTTTCATTCGCCTCACGCAACTGACGCGCCGTGCGGCTAAGTTCGGCAGATTTTGCCTCCATCTGACCTGAGTATTCCAGCAGTTGCGCCGATTCATCAGCCACCGCCAGCAGATCTTCGACCGAAACCGAAGATCCCCCTACGATCTGCCCGACCATTGCATGAGCGGTGGCCGCTCCGACAGAACCGCTCAACTCACGTTCAAGACGCACCAGAAAACCCGGCGTAGGTTCGGGCAATCGCCCCCGACCGCCCTGTTTCAACGCCTCGGCCTGAAAGAACACCTGCGCGGGAATCGTGCCAAGAATTCGCTGTGTCATGATCATCAGATCTTCGCTTTGGCCAACGGACCCGGTCCATCCCTGAGGGGCAACCGAATGGTCAAAGACATTCACGAATTGAGCGCCTTGCAACCGCTCCAGCGGGCTGGGAAAGCTCAGCAGGGATGCCACGCAAAAGGCGATGGTGTTCAGGGTCAGCGACCACATGATCGTATGTACCATCGGGTCAATCCCATCGATCCCGAACAGCGCTTGCGGCCTGAGCCATCCCCAGCCAAATGGACCGTTTTCAAGGACCGAGGCAGGCATCACCCCCCCGCCCATTCCGGGCAACAGCAGCGTGTAAATCCAAAGAAAGAACCCGACACTTAATCCGATCAGAGCACCGGTTCGCGTCGCCCCACGCCAGAATAAACCACCTACAAGTGCTGGCAGAATCTGGGAAATCCCTGCAAAGGCAACAAGCCCGATGGAGGCTAGCGCTGCCCCCCCTCCGGAGAGGTGGAAATAGAAGTAGCCCAATCCCATGATGACAGCGATCGATACCCGGCGCGCCATCAGAACGATGTTGCGAACGTCACCGGAAACTGAACCCGATCCTTCCTGAGTACTCAGCCAGATCGGCATGACAACATGGTTGGAGACCATGGTTGAAAGCGCCATAGCCGTCACAATGACCATCGATGTAGCCGATGAAAAACCCCCGATGAACGAGAGCATGGCGAGCCATTCATTGCCCTGAGACAGCGGCACCGTCAGAACAAACAGATCCGGGTTTGATCCCTCGGGCATCAGGTCCAGCCCGATGACAGCAATAGGTACAACAAACAGGCTCATCAGCAGCAGATACAGCGGAAAGGCCCAGGCTGCCGTTCTCAGGTGCCCCTCATCATCGTTTTCGACAACCATCACCTGAAACATTCGCGGCAGGCAGACAAAGGCCGCTGCAGACAGGAAGGTTATTGTGGTCCAGCGGCCCGCATCAACGTTCCACTGACCGATCTCAGAGGCATCAATACGGTCCATCATCGGACCAACGCCGCCAGCTATCCCCCAGACGACAAATATGCCGACTGCCAGCAGCGCAAACAGCTTGACCACAGATTCCAGAGCAATGGCCGTCACAACGCCGTGGTGACGCTCATTTACGTCCAGATTTCGTGTACCGAACAGAATGGCAAAGACCGCCAGGCCGGCAGCCACCCAGAAAACACTCGATCCCTCTCGATAGAGACCAGACGAATCCGCTTCGGCAAATATCGAGAAAGAGAGCGTAATCGATTGCAATTGCAGCGCGATGTAAGGCGTACCGCCCAACACAGCCAGAATGGTCACACAAATCGCCAGAGTATTCGACTTACCATAACGGGACGAAATCAGGTCGGCGATTGAAGTCACGCGTTGGCTGCGCCCTACGCGAACAAGTTTACGTAGCCCCCACCACCAACTGATCATAACCAGCGTCGGTCCCAGATAGATGGTGACGAACTCCAGTCCCGAACGGGCGGCGTTGCCAACCGCGCCATAAAATGTCCAAGCTGTGCAATAGATCGACAGGGACAGAGTGTAGATCAATGGCGATCGCAGCCATTTCCCACGTCCAGCAACCGCCATCCGGTCGGCGGCGAATGCCACGCCGAACAACAGTACAACGTAGCCAAGGCAGACGAGTATCAGGACGTTTAATGTCGCCATTCGTCCGTCTCCGTATCCTCACGTGCTGCAAAACGCTTGGCCACGAAGCCGAAGAACATACTGATCAGGATGAGGGCACCCCAACAACCAAAGATGTAAAGGATGGCGGAGGAAAGCGGCACTGCGTCTTCTCCTGCGCTGCCATCTGGCCAGAGCAAGGGGAGCCCGATCAGAGCGGCACCCAGAAATGGCAGCAATCTCGCAGCATCAGACAATCTGCGTCGACGATAACTCTGACGTTCCAGGAAGAGCGACGGTCTTGTCGCCGTTGATTGATGTGCATTATCCTCCGACGTCATGACCGCGAGGCTTGTGCGTGCAGATCGCGCACAGCAGTCAGAACTTCGGTATTGGAAAATGGTTTGGTCATAAACCGGCTGACACCAGCCTGCTCCGCCATTTCCCGATCTCGGGATTGCCCCCTTGCCGTAAGCATCAACACAGGCAGGCCCTTCATCCCCTCAAGTTCCCGAAGGTCACGCAGGATGTCCATGCCACTCTTACCCGGCAGCATAACATCGAGAATAACAAGGTCCGGATTCTCAGCTACAATCACCTGAACAGCATCCACGCCTTCGGCATGGGTCTCGACCTGCCAACCCTCACGAGTCAGCAGAAATCGGATCGCCTCGGTAATGTTTGGCTCGTCCTCGATCAACAGAACCTTACGGCTCATATTTGCAGTTCCTCCCCATGGCCGATCAAACGCGCGGCCATCCATCGCTGTCAGATTAATCGTTCTGTCAGGAAACTGTCAAAAAACTTCGCTAAGAATCGACGGCTCACGCCGTGATTCACATGCGTTTCTGGGGCAGATGCGACAGCTGGTCCCAACCTGAGCCTTCGCTTCGACATCTGGCGACGGATCTTCGACCGACAGCACCAGCATTGCCGAGTGATAAACGGGGTCCTGATCAAATGACTGTGCAGGCTGAGGCCAGGCAATCGCATAGCAATCGAACTCGGCCGCGGTCCGGCCCAGCTGAACGATCCTTTTCCGGACAGGGACCAGCGGCCGATTGAGAGCAGTAAACAACGGCCATAATGGACAGCCTTCTCCATGCCGGGGTAATGCAAATCCAGGTACAGGTTTATAAAACAGGATACTGCCGGACGCATCACAAATTGCCAGACCCGCCGCCCGTGGCAGAAGGCTTTTCGGAACAAATGCCAACCGACGCAGCACTGTCGCAAGATCTACAGAAAATCGCGCCGCAAGCCCCATCGGATCCGGCTCAGCACCGCCCAACTCTTCCCGAAGTCTCTCCAGCGGAATTGCACGCGCGTCAGCGGCATAGGTCGCCAACAGGCTCTGCGCCACGGATTTAGCAGCGGATGTGTCCAGACCATCCAACGGAAACGAATCGGCTGCCGCACCTTCTTCGATTTCCGGGAAATGGTATTCTCGCTCGGCAAAGAACGCCTCGACCTCTTCCAGCGGCATCCCACGGCGGTCAGGCTCATCTTCGCTTTCATCCAGATAGGCAACCAGTGCCTTGGAGCTTTCGGCCAGACGTTCAGCATCTTGGTGAATGTTGCGGTGGAATCGATCCCGCCATTCTGCATCAATCTCTTCGGGCTCGGCCAGAATCGCAGCGGTCGATCGGATTGCGGCGGCGGTCGAAAGCACCTCGTGCATCGAGGCCGCCAGATGCGGGTCATGGGTCAATCGATCTGACAGGGTCTCAACCGTGCGCTCCAAAGACACGACACGGCGATGCATCTGCGACAAGACACCTGCCCAGCCGGGGAAACGCCCCGCAAACTCATCCAGCGCATCCAGTTCGGCCGTTTGTCCAACTGCATCTGCAGCCGCCTCGCGCAGCGCCGCGATCAAGGTGGCCTCGATCCCTTGTGTTAGCAACGAAGGTTCGACCGACAACGCCGAAGCGATATCGACCAGTAGCTTACCCCCAATCCGCCGACGATTATGTTCGATCAGGTTCAGGTATGACGCCGAAATACCAACCCGGCGCGCAAGTTCCGCCTGACGCAGACCGGAAATCTGTCGTCTTTCCCGTATTCGGCTTCCTGTCAGTGTGTCGCGCAAAGGCACAACTTTCCCTAAGGTGGCGTCGCCCGCTTTTCGGCCGGGCACACGATTTTTCAGAATAGTTGTTTAATTGTTATTGGTTGCAGTCCTATTTTCAAAGCACATTTACAGGATTTACTACTTTTCCGGTTTAATATCACTCAAGAGCCCATCATTCAGCCAAGTGATTGAGAGTTTCGCCCCTTCAATTCTGCCCCAATACGCGTCACCATAGGTATATGAGCGATCCAGCCTTTGAATACGCCCCGATCGGGCTCGTTGAGCTTGAGAACCGGATCATCCGGCGCTGCAATTTGCAGTTTGCCCGTACCTTTGGCGGCAGTGAGGAAGAGTATCGCAATATGCCATTGTTGCACCTCTATCCGTCAGTTGCGGATTGGGAACGCATCGGCGCGCGCAGCCTGCAGGTGATGCGAGACACGGGCTATTATACGGACGAGCGGGTCATGCGACGCCGGAATGGCGATCTGTTCTGGTGTCGGGCACGCGGACGGTCACTGACACCGGACGATCCTTTCCGCCACGGCATCTGGAGCTTTTCCGACATCTCCGAAGAGCGCCCGTTAGTAGAGCTTACACAGCGTGAGCGAGAAGTGGCGATCATGTCGTGCAGAGGGTTGTCCGCAAAGGAAATCGGGGCTGAACTTGGCCTGAGCTATCGCACAGTCGAGGCTTATCGGGCCCGATTGCTGGAGAAGTTTGGCGCCCGAAAACTGCCCGAACTGGTGGCGAAATTGTCGGGGATGCCACTCTGATCCCGCTTGCCTCTCGCAATGTACGCAAAAACCCCCATTTGACAGGCTGAGACTGCGCTTTTCATGGCCGACTGCATGGCTTATAACGCTGCGTAATTAGACCAAGCCCGCAAAAACAGACGGGCCAAAGGGGAACCGTCGAGGACACTCATGACAGATACCAAACACGAAGCGGATGTGGCGTTCATCAAGGCCTTGGCCGAACTGCTGCGCGAAAACGACCTGACCGAACTGCAGGTCAAACGTGAATATGGCGAAGAAGACAGCCTGAACGTTCGTGTCAGCCGGATGAACCAAGCCGTAGCTGCTCCGGTTCAGGTGGCCGTTCCAGCCGCTGCCGCACCTGCAGCCGCAGCACCCGCTGCAGCGCCCGCCCCGGCCGAAGCACCCGCTGCAGCGGAAGATCCGGCAAGCCATCCGGGCGCAGTAACCTCACCCATGGTTGGCACTGTCTACATGCAGCCCGAGCCGGGCGCACCCGCCTTTATCACAGTTGGCGCATCTGTATCCGAAGGCGACACGCTGTTGATCGTCGAAGCGATGAAGACCATGAACCATATCCACGCACCCAAATCGGGTACCATCAAGCGTATTCTGGTCAGCGATGGTGACGCCGTCGAATTCGGCACCCCTCTGGTTATCATCGAGTAAGGCGGGCCCATGTTCGACAAGATCCTGATTGCCAACCGAGGCGAGATCGCCCTGCGTGTGATCCGCGCCGCGCGCGAGATGGGTATTGCGACGGTTGCCGTGCATTCGACCGCCGACAGCGACGCGATGCATGTACGCATGGCCGACGAATCGGTCTGCATCGGCCCGGCACCCAGCCCGCAGAGCTATCTGTCGGTACCCGCGATCATTTCGGCCTGTGAGATCACAGGCGCGCAAGCGATCCACCCCGGTTATGGCTTTTTGTCTGAAAATGCCGAATTCGTGCAGATCGTCGAAGATCACGGCATCACCTTCATCGGCCCCACCGCAGAACATATCCGCGTCATGGGCGACAAGATCACAGCCAAGGACACGATGAAGGAACTGGGTGTTCCCTGTGTCCCGGGTTCGGACGGTGGTGTTCCAGATCTGGCTGCAGCCAAGAAAATCGGTGAAGAATTCGGTTATCCCGTCATCATCAAAGCCACCGCTGGTGGCGGCGGTCGCGGCATGAAAGTCGCGCAAAGCGCTGATGAAATGGAAAGTGCGTTCATGACCGCACGCGCCGAAGGCAAAGCCGCCTTTGGCAATGACGAGGTCTATATCGAGAAGTATCTGACCACACCGCGTCATATCGAGATTCAGGTCTTCGGTGATGGCAAAGGCAAGGCGGTCCACCTGGGCGAACGCGACTGCTCGTTGCAGCGTCGTCACCAGAAGGTGTTCGAAGAGGCCCCCGGCCCCAGCATCACCCCGGAAGAGCGCGCCAAGATCGGTAAGATCTGTGCCGACGCGGTTGCCAAGATCAACTATATCGGCGCAGGCACCATCGAATTCCTGTACGAAAACGGTGAGTTCTATTTCATCGAGATGAACACGCGTCTGCAGGTGGAACACCCGGTAACTGAAGGCATCTTTGGTGTCGATCTGGTGCGCGAGCAAATTCGCGTCGCAGCGGGCGAACCGATGTCGTTCGGTCAGGACGATCTGGAAATCAATGGGCACGCCATCGAAGTTCGGATCAATGCCGAGAAACTGCCAAACTTCTCGCCCTGCCCGGGCAAGATTTCTGCCTATCACGCACCTGGCGGTCTTGGCGTACGGATGGATTCAGCACTCTATGATGGCTATTCCATTCCACCCTACTATGACTCGCTGATTGCCAAACTGATCGTGCAGGGCCGCGACCGGGATGAGGCGCTGGCACGCCTGAACCGTGCTTTGGGTGAATTGATCGTGGATGGCATCGATACGACCGTGCCTTTGTTCCACGCTCTGCTGCAGGAACCAGACATCCACAGCGGGGATTACAACATCCACTGGCTGGAGCACTGGCTTGCGGAGAACATGGCCCAATAAATCTGTAAGGTCGAAGAGCGAACGCTCTTCGACCTTCGGGTATTCTGCATGAGCCTTTCACCCGAACTCCTTCTTCATGGGTATTCCATCGGCATTTTTCCGATGGCAGAACATCGTGACGACCCTGAGCTTTTCTGGGTCGATCCAAAATTTCGTGGTGTCTTCCCGCTGGATGGATTTCACATCTCACGCAGCCTTGCGCGCAGAATTCGCAACAGCGGGTTTGAGGTGTCAATCGACCAACACTTTGCAGGTGTCGTTGATGGCTGTGCAGATCGTACAGACACATGGATCAACGCCGAGTTACGCGGCTTGTATCTGGACCTTCATCAATCCGGCCACGCGCATTCTCTCGAAGTCTGGGAGGAAAATCAGCTAGTTGGTGGCGTCTATGGCGTTGTGCTGGGGGCGGCTTTCTTTGGGGAAAGCATGTTCTCACGCCGCACAGACGCATCGAAGGTTGCATTGGCCTATCTGGTGGACCGTCTGCGCCAAACCGGGTTCCGATTGTTTGACACACAGTTTCTGACTGCGCATCTGGCATCATTGGGCGCGATCGAAATCCCACGCAGCCAGTATCGCCGAGAGCTTGAAGAAGCGATTAACGCCAGCGCAGATTTTACTGCCGCAATCGCTCAGTCGGCGGATGGCGTGATACAGCGGATCACCCAGACGTCATAACGCGCGTGATCCAGTGCATTCAGCGCGGGAGAGGTCGCAATCATCCAGCCATCGAACAGCTGCTCTGATTTGCCACTTTCCCAGATTGTCAGATAGGCGAAGGCATCCCCAGTCGGGTTATCCGCGGGGTATCGACAATCCCCAAGGGCAACATCCAGCCCGAATATGGCCTCTGTCTGGCCGCTCTGCAGTTCGACATCAACGGTCTGCCCGCTGACCTTATCCAGCCCACGCAGCATCGCGCCCGGGCCGGATTCCACCTTTTGCTGAGCAGCAGCACCCGTACCGGCCAGCAGCAATGCAAAAATAGCAGCCCGCATCATTCGCTACTGTCCCCGGCAACAAACTTGACCAACAGCGAGATCAGGCTGACCGCACCTTGAGTATCCTCCACCTCGTCTCCGGGCTCAAAATAGAACGGCGATCCACCCGGCATGACCTCAACGAAGTTACCGCCCAGCAGACCTTCCGAGGAAATGACGATGGCGCTGTCATCTGGAATCTGGATACCGTCAGCGACCGAAAAGGTCGTATCAGCACGGTATGTCTCGGGATTGAGCGCAACGTTCGTAACGGTCCCGATCTTCACACCTGCCAACCGCACGTCGGTGCCGATCCCGACACCTTCCAGCGAACGGAACGATGCGCCCAGTTCATACCCGGCCCGGTTCTGAGACAGGCCCGTGGACTGGCTGGCATAGACGCCAAACGCAACGGCGCAAGCCAGCACGGCTCCGCCGACAAGAACTTCGGTCATGTTGTGGGTAGACATTGCTCGCCTCGCCTATTCAGGGCTCCAGGCCTCATAATCCTTGCGCTCAACCGGGTCCGGTCGGCGCAGAGAACCCGCCGGCGTATAGGCCAATGCGGTGCCGGTCAGGTTTTCCTGATGCGGCAGCTCCCAGGATTTGTGCTTTAACGGTTTTTCTGTCGGAGGTTCATCCCAGGTGCGATGCAGCCAACCGTGCCAGTCCGGATCAATCCGGCTTGCTTCGGCTTCGCCATTGAAAATGACCCAGCGCTTGCTGTCATCGGCGTTGTGGTAAAACACGTTGCCCTGATCATCTTCGCCAACCTTGATACCCTTGCGCGCGGTGAAAATCTGGGTGTTCAGGGTCGCCCCGTTCCACCAAGTCACAGCTCGTAAAAGAGTGTTCAGGATTCCCATTGGCGCCTCCGGCAGTTATGCTCCTGAAGATATGGACCAAAGGCCGACCAAGGTCCAGTGTCAGCAGGGCCGCAGCCCTTATTCCGGCAAGATTGCAGTCACTTCGATTTCGATCCGGTACTTTGGATCGATCAGACCACATTCGATCATCGTCGCCGCTGGCGGGTTCTCACCAAAGGTTTCAGCCAGAATGGGCCAGCAAGGCTCGAACTCGGCACGGTCCGGCAGCATGTAAGTGACGCGCACCACATCGGCAAAAGACGCGCCAGCATCCGTCAGGGCCTTTTCTATGACAGCCAACGCTGACCGACACTGCTCGGCCGCGCCGTCACCCTGACCGACGGTACCGGCAACGTGCACCCAGCCACCCGCGACGACAGCCCGGCAATATCCGACCTTCGCCTCAAACTCACCACCTGAAGAAATACGCTTGATTGTCATTGTGCCCTCATATGAAAACGGCGCGGATGATACCGCGCCGTGTAAATTCGGAAACTCTCTGAGTTCAGCCAGCAGACGCCGATTCGGGGCCGGCATCCGCATAAATGATGAGCGGTTGCGATTCCGAGGTCACCGCCTCTTCGTTCACCACCACCTCGGTCACGTTTTTCAGGCCCGGAAGTTCGAACATCGTGTCCAGCAGGATGTCTTCGAGGATTGAGCGCAACCCGCGTGCACCGGTTTTGCGCTCAATGGCCTTCTTCGCGATCGCCTTCAGCGCATCATCAGTAAAGGCCAGCTCGGCATCTTCAAGCTCGAACAGACGCTGGTATTGCTTAACCAGCGCGTTCTTGGGCTTGGTCAGGATGGTAACGAGTGCGTCCTCATCCAGATCCTCCAGCGTCGCCAGAACCGGCAGACGACCAACAAATTCCGGGATCAAACCAAACTTTAGCAGATCCTCGGGCTCGAGGTCCTTGAAGATCTCACCAACACCGCGGTCATCATTGTCACGAACGTCGGCACCAAAGCCCATGGCCGAGCCTTTGCCACGTTGTGCGATAATCTTATCCAGCCCGGCGAACGCACCACCACAGATGAACAGGATATTCGTTGTATCAACCTGCAGGAATTCCTGCTGCGGATGCTTGCGGCCACCCTGGGGTGGAACGCTGGCAACGGTGCCTTCCATCAGTTTCAGCAGCGCTTGCTGAACACCCTCACCCGAGACATCACGGGTGATCGAAGGGTTTTCGGACTTGCGCGTGATCTTGTCGACCTCGTCGATATAGACGATGCCGCGCTGCGCGCGCTCGACATTGTACTCGCTGGCCTGAAGCAGTTTGAGGATGATGTTCTCAACATCCTCGCCCACGTAACCGGCTTCGGTCAGTGTGGTCGCGTCCGCCATGGTAAACGGAACATCCAGAATGCGCGCCAAAGTCTGCGCAAGCAGCGTCTTACCGCAACCGGTCGGACCGATCAGCAGGATGTTGGACTTGGCCAACTCAATATCGCTGCCCGCTTTCTGAGCATGATTAAGGCGCTTGTAATGGTTGTGAACCGCAACCGACAGAACCCGCTTGGCAGTGGCCTGACCGATAACATAGTCATCCAGAACTTCGCAGATGTCTTTTGGTGTCGGCACACCATCCGAAGATTTAAGGCCACTGGCCTTGGTTTCTTCGCGAATGATGTCCATGCACAGTTCGACGCATTCGTCACAGATGAACACCGTCGGGCCCGCAATCAGTTTACGCACCTCATGCTGACTCTTGCCGCAGAAACTGCAGTAGAGCGTGTTCTTGCTGTCACCGCCTGAATTCGTCGCCATGATCTACCTTTCGGGCTCCATCCCTGCGCGCCGCTGCGTCGCGCTTGCGCCTGTTCATGCAGCTTAGGCCAGCACTGTGGCAGCTACAATCTCAAAATCACACCTCGCACTACACGCGCGAGGTTTTGATCTTAGCTTTCTTCAACATCCATCTTAGCGCGGTTCTCGACGATTTCGTCGATGTGACCCCACTCTTTCGCTTCTTCCGGGCTCATGAAATTGTCACGATCCAGAGCTTTTTCAACAGCCTTTTTGGTCTGTCCGGTATGACGCACATAGATATCATACAGGCGATCCTTGAGTTTCTGCGTTTCAGCAGCATGGATCATGATATCGCTGGCCTGACCCTGATACCCGCCGCTGGGCTGGTGCACCATGATACGGCTGTTGGGCAGTGAAAAGCGCATGCCCTTCTCGCCACCGGCCAGCAGAACTGATCCCATCGATGCCGCCTGACCGATCACTAACGTCGAACATTTCGGCTTGATGTACTGCATTGTGTCGTAAATCGACAAACCGCTGGTCACCACGCCGCCGGGCGAGTTGATGTAGATCGAGATTTCCTTGTTCGGGTTTTCCGCCTCAAGATGCAGCAACTGGGCAACAACCAGATGGCTCATTCCGTCGTGGATCGGGCCATTGATGAAAATGATCCGCTCCTTCAACAGGCGCGAGAAAATGTCGTAAGCCCGCTCACCCCGGCTGGTCTGCTCGACGACCATGGGAACGAGCGTATTCATATAGGTGTCAACTGGATCGAACATTCGGAACCTGCCTGCTTTGCAATGGATCGGGACACTACCCGAAGAATAGTTACATGAGTCTTAGTATCGGCACCGGGGGGCCGCAAGGGGTGCAGCAGACATCGCTTCGCTAATGTAGGATTCGTGGCGAATGGGGAGCACGGACAGCTGAACTACTGAGCGTCACTTCGACCGCTAAAATCCGCCAGCCGAATGCCGCATAGACGCACTAGGGAGTCATATTCCGGCATTTTCCCCGTTATCCATCACGCTATTTTGATCCATACATATAGAAATACATGTTCGAAACATGTACTGAAATGGCTCGCCTTCAGCGAAACTTACGTAAGGGAACAATAGCCCGCATGCCGGGCCCGAAAGGAAAACAATCTAGATGGCACTTCCCCAGCTGTCCCAGGACATGACTTCAGAAGACCTCGACCGAATGGTCGACAATGCGACGCGCGCATCGAATTTCCTCAAAGCGATCAGTCATGAAGGTCGTTTAATGATCCTGTGTCATTTGGTTTCGGGTGAGAAATCCGTGACTGAGCTGGAAGAGCTTCTGTCTGCCCGCCAGGCTGCAGTTTCCCAACAATTGTCCCGCCTCCGCCTTGAAGGGCTCGTGACACCGCGCCGCGAAGGCAAGGCTATCTACTATCGTCTGACCGATGATCGCCCCCGCCGCATGCTCGAAGTGGTTTACGAGCTGTTTTGCAGCGACGACAAATCCTGACGAGGACTGGTAGTGATTGGCGTTGTTAAGAACGCTGCAAACCGCTCTAGCTAAGCACAACCCTGAGGGCTGTTGATCAAACCAGCTGGCAGAGCCGTTCCGGATTGGCGTTCAGCAATCAAAGAGATCACTTGAAAACCCCCTGCATTCACACCTTTTGGGTGCGGTATCGATGAGGAGCGTGTCAGTTTGCAGCGCAATGGCACGTCTATTCGGTTCGAGTTTCCAACACCTTCTCAAGATACCAAGGGATCAAAAACGCTCAAAACGCTGGCCCGGGCCTCAGAAAGGTGCTACCGACAAAATGACTGAGTAGCCAAGGAGATACCTATGATCCGCACACTTCTGATTGGTCTGAGCCTGTTTGCCCTCACCGCTTGCGAAACCGCAAAAGGCGCTGGCAAAGATATCGAGAAAGCAGGCGATGCCATCCAGGGCGCAGCGACTGACGTTCAGGAAAATCTCTGACCACTTTCTGCATATTGTGAGAATGCCGCGCACAACCCCAATATATGGTTGATGCAAGGTCTGAGCCGAGCTACAATCAAAATTACAGGTGCATAGACGCGGCATTGCATCATCTGACGCTACTACGGGGTTCTTTTGCGCAAGCGAAAGAACC
Source organism: Ruegeria sp. CE12 (assembly GCF_056537525.1). Taxonomy (NCBI): domain Bacteria; kingdom Pseudomonadati; phylum Pseudomonadota; class Alphaproteobacteria; order Rhodobacterales; family Roseobacteraceae; genus Ruegeria; species Ruegeria sp. CE12. Next base: position 786,494 of record NZ_JBQFRS010000001.1, read on the forward strand.
CCGTTCCCTTTTTCAGGGTGGTGAGTGGTAGCCTGTATGAAACCGGGGTCCGGCAAAAGGAAAAGGCGTCAGGTGCGCAGACGCGGTCTTTGCATGCACCCATACGGATGCCCCTGACGCCTTGCCGGGTCGACACGCCCGAGGGACGTCCCGATCCAGTTGCTCCGATCCCGGGAGGACCGCAGCCGCCACGTTGTACGCGAGGGTACTTCGCAGCACGCATTGACCTTCTGAGAAGTTGATCACCCGGCATGGGTACGAGACCCGACATCGGCTGATCACCCACCGGTAAGCCCTTGCAGTAAAACACAAATCCGTAGGACCTGCCCTCCCTGCTCTGGCCCCCTGGCCTTTGCGTCCCACCGTGGTTCCTAAGAACCTTGGCGGTGATCAGACTGTTGCACCCGCACCCCCGATCCGACAAGAAAATAGCACTGCAGCATGAAAATTAGACGGGGATAACCTGTTGGTATCCACAGGGAAAGCCATGTGGATAACTCCAGAACATGCGAAACTTCGCAGGGTTGAAGGCGGAAAAGTCCGGACATGAAGGATCGACCGGATTTCGGACGCTTTCTGCGCCTGCAAAGGCCCCCGCACGGTCGTTTAGGCAGAAATTGCAGGATTTGTACAAAGCTCAGACCCCAGATCTTTCGAATCGTACAAACGGAGATTCGCCGATGCGCTGCACAATTTCCCACGCCCGCGCCCATCTGGGAGAGCTGGTCACCCGCGCACAGGACCCGCGTCAGGTGATCATTCTGACCCGACATGGCAAACCAATGGCCGCGCTGGTCTCGGTAACCGAGGTCGAGCGGATCTGGCATCTGCAGGACGACGATGAGATCGGTTGGAAACATCCCCTGAGCGGCATTCGCGGAATGTGGTCGCGGGGACGAAACATTCCGGGAATGGAACCGGGGCCGGACGGCAGCTATGTCACCGCGCGCGAAGCCGCGCTGAAGGTCCGCGAAATCCAGATGACCCGTGCCGAGGAACGCCGCATGTTAGCACGTGGCGGTCTGGATCCTGTCGCGGGCGGCGAACTGGCCGCCCGGCCCGTCTCCTCCCTGTGGAGACGATGGTTCCGTTTTTGAGAAGCGTTCCGACCCGCGCGTGGCAACCTACTAACCTCCGCTGCATTCACAATCGCAGCAGCGGTACTTACCCCCTACAATCGCCCGGGCCGGAAACGCTTCAGTTCACCTGACGTTCCAGAACGGTGCTGTAGGTCGTTCCGTTACGCAGGCTACGGAAATCGGCAAAAATCTTGCCATCTTCGTACCGTGCATCGATCAACGCATTCGCGCCGATCACCAGCGGTGAGGTTTCAATGATGCCGATCGAACCCGAGCCATCGAGGCTGATGGTTCCGGTGGCCTCATATTCATTCCATTCGGTATCGCCATCCCGACGCCACTTGCTGGGCCCCCAGAAGACATTGTCTTCCTGCATCTGGACGTCGAGCATCCATTCGGCCTGATTGAAACGGGGCTGATCGCCCTTGTAGTAATGGCTGGGCTGGACGGTCGTGTAAGACCCGACCCATGTGCCGCGCAGGTCCGGTGTAGTATCGGCCAGTGCTGCGGTTCCGAGGGCGAGGGACGTGGCCAGAGCGGCTGCTCCGGCAGTCATGTATCTGGTCATGGGGATCTCCTCCTGAATACGACCCTTTGAGGTTCGAAAGCGAACATCTCTGCTGTGGCCTACAGATTGGGAGGAGGTTGGATGCTTACAAGTTACCTAAGGGAAACTTCATGATTGGTTTAGGTTGGGCTTAAGTAGAAACTCCCGATATTGGGTCAAAAGCCCGCCTACTTCTTTCGTTGCCATCTATAGTAGAAATAGCAAGCACCAATTCCTACAACGACAAATATGCTGTCTGCGAAGTACCAAGGTTCGTAATATGCCCACCGATAGGCAACGGTTGCAACTATCAGAAGGCAGGCGAGGATGAACTCAAATTTGGGATCAGAGGTAAACTTTCTCACAGTAGGTTCGATCCTTACGACTACATTGCGACTGGCTACCCAAAGGTTGAAAAATTGTGGGCTTCTTGGCCGTCTAGAAATTCCACGTCGGTAGATTTCTTCTGACTAGCGTAGTGCAGCGCCCTGACCATATAAGCCGTTTCAGGCAGCGAAGGGTTCGACACAAACTTGAAGATCAGCAAACCCAACCCAAAAAAGACCGCTTGGCCGAACAACACCTGCACTTAGAAAAGCGCGCGATTCAGAAAAATCATCTTAGTTCCAAGTTACTCGATTGGGGTAGTGGAGGGTATTCTGTTTGACGTCCAGAAATACCTTAAAAGCTTTATACAACATCAGACAATGCGCTCGGTTTGGCTTCCTAGCTTCTTAACTGAAGCGCCCAAAACTACCCTTAAGAAATGTTCATGTTGGCTTAATGCGAAGCTTGTGTGGCAAAACTTACGTAACCCTTTGTAACTGATCAAACTTGCCGTGCACAACGCATGTCTCAAACACAGACAGATCTTGCAATCGGTGAACAGACGGAGGTCTCTTATGGAGTTTACGAAAGCGAGCCAATCCTATTCCGGCACACATTCAAAGCCAGTTCTAATCAGTCACATTCGCGCCACCGCAATCGCGGCATCCTGCTTTGCCGCCAGCGCATCATGGGCGCAATCCGACGGGTCGCAAGGGGCCGCTTTGGACCATCTGCAAAGAAATCTGGAAAACGTAGAAGGTCTGGTCTGGACCGGGCATATCAATCCGGACACAGACTCGGTTGGTGCCAGTTTACTTGCAGCCCATATTTATGGAGGGCAACCGGGAGTTCCCGGCCCAGTTAACCCTGAATCCCAGTTCGCAATCGAACAGTGCGGTGCAATTGAACCGGTTGCTATCGATGATTTCTCGGGCATGAGCGTGGGGCTAGTGGACTTCAATCAAAGCACGCAGCTTCCGTCCAGCGTTGACCCTGAAAACATCGTCGCTCTAATCGACCACCACGCGCTTGGTGGATCGCCCGTCAACTTGTCAGAGGCCATCAGCATCGAGATACGACCTTGGGGATCAACAGCAACAATACTAGCCGATCAGGCGCAGATGCTTGGCGTTGAATTTCCCACCTCTCTATCCTGCATTGGGCTGGCCGCAATCCTTTCCGACACCGTCAACCTGACATTGCCAACCACCACGGATTATGATCGCCATTATGTGCAGGAACTGGCACGGCAGGCTGGGATTGATGATGTCGATGCCTTTGCTGAAGACATGCTGCTGGCGAAATCCGACCTGAGCGCGCTGTCGGCTAAAGATATCGTTCTGCTGGATTACAAGGATTTCGTGTATGGCGGTAAGAATGTCGGCATCGGGGTTGCTGAGACTTTAACAGCGCAGCAGTTGATCGACCGCCGGCAAGAACTAAAAACCGCAATCGAAATGCAAAAGAATTCAAGCGGTCTGGACCACCTGGTCTTTGCGATTGTCGATACCCGCGATCAGAAATCCTACATGCTTTGGGGAGATTCCACCGACAAGGACCTTGTTCTTGCCGCGTTCGGCGGAGAGGTCGCGAATGACATGCTAGAAGCAGAGGACGTAGTTTCCCGCAAACGCCAGATTGGGCCGGCGATACAACGTGTAGTCGAGAATTAATCAGGTCGCGAGTGACATTAGATTTCGTAGCCAACCACTTGAAGATGGACAGCCTTAGCTGTCCATCTTCAATGCAGAAATAAACGCCTCCTGCGGGATATCGACCTTCCCGAACTGGCGCATCTTTTTCTTACCCGCCTTCTGCTTGTCCAACAGTTTGCGCTTCCGCGTGGCGTCGCCTCCGTAGCATTTCGCGGTAACGTCCTTGCGCAGCGCCGAGAGGGTCTCGCGGGCGATGACCTTGCCTCCGATGGCGGCCTGGATCGGGATTTTGAACATGTGGCGCGGGATCAGATCCTTGAGCTTTTCGCACATCGCCCGGCCCCGCATCTCGGCCCGGTCGCGGTGAACCATGGTCGACAGCGCGTCGACCGGTTCGTCATTCACCAGCACCGACATCTTAACCAGATTATCCTCGGTATAGCCGGTCATTTGGTAGTCAAACGACGCATAGCCCTTGGTCACCGATTTCAGGCGGTCGTAGAAGTCAAAGACGACCTCGTTCAGCGGCAGGTCATAGACGACCATGGCGCGGCTACCCGCATAGGTCAGGTCCAGCTGAATGCCGCGGCGGTCCTGACACAGTTTCAGCACGTCACCGAGGTATTCGTCAGGCACAAGGATAGTCGCCTTGATGCGCGGCTCCTCGATATGGTCGACTTTGGACGGGTCGGGCATGTCGGCGGGGTTGTGCAGCTCGATCATCTCGCCGTCTTTCATGTAGACGTGATAGATCACCGACGGGGCGGTGGTGATGAGCTCGATATCATATTCGCGTTCGATGCGGTCTCGGATGACTTCTAGGTGCAGCAGGCCTAGGAAGCCGCAACGGAATCCAAAGCCCAGCGCGGCCGAGGTTTCCATTTCAAAGCTGAAGCTGGCGTCGTTGAGCGCCAGTTTATCGATCGCATCCCGCAGGTCTTCGAATTCGGCCGAGTCCACCGGGAAAAGACCACAGAAAACCACCGGCTGCGCGGGTTTGAAGCCGTCCAGCGCGTCTTCGGTCCCGTTGCGGTCATTGGTGATGGTGTCACCAACGCGGGTGTCGCGGACCTGTTTGATCGAAGCGGTCAGGAAGCCGATCTCACCGGGGCCGAGGCTGTCGACCATCTCCATCTCGGGGCGGAAAACGCCAACGCGGTCGACATGGTGCAGGGTGCCGTTCGACATGAACTTGACCCGCATGCCCTTTTTCAGCGTGCCGTCCATGATGCGGACCAGAACGATGACGCCGAGATAGGCGTCGTACCACGAGTCGACCAGCATCGCCTTGAGCGGCGCGTCCAGATTGCCCTGCGGCGCGGGCAGTTGCTGCACGATGGCCTCGAGCGTCTCGTGGATGCCCTGCCCCGTCTTGGCGCTGACCTGAATGGCTTCGGTTGCGTCGATACCGATCACATCCTCAATCTGTTCGGCCACGCGGTCACAATCCGACGCGGGGAGGTCGATCTTGTTCAACACCGGTACGATCTCATGATCAGCGTCGATGGCCTGATACACATTCGCCAGCGTCTGCGCCTCGACCCCTTGGGTGGAGTCGACGACCAGCAGCGAGCCCTCGACCGCGCGCATGGAGCGGCTGACCTCATAGGCAAAGTCCACGTGGCCGGGAGTGTCGATCAGGTTCAGCACGTATTTCTCGCCATTATCGGCGGTATAGTCGATGCGAACCGTGTTGGCCTTGATGGTGATGCCACGCTCGCGCTCGATATCCATGCTGTCGAGCAGCTGTTCCTTCATGTCGCGATCCTTGACCGTTCCGGTCTCCTGGATGAGCCGGTCAGCAAGGGTGGATTTGCCATGGTCGATATGCGCGACGATGGAGAAATTGCGGATATGAGCGAGGTCTGTCATAGCGTCGGGATATGGTTCGAAAACGGGCGCTGGTCAAGGTGGGACCGCACGATCCGAAACCCTTTATTTGTAGGGTTCACCGGACGGGCCAACAATCCGACTTCATGGCCGTTGACATTGAAAGTTACGGCTTAACTGTCAGCGCAGTCCATTCTTCACCAACTGGGCGTTCATCCAATGCGTTTCACTTTGCACGTGGCCCTCACGGACGTATTTGGCCAGATGGGTTGGCATAGCTTCTTCCGCGTACGCTGCGGTGGTTCTTACGACAAATCCTTCTTGTGTCGACATGTCCAGATTGCTGATTACATCAGTGACGGACTTCTCCGAAAACCGTCCCCGAAACAGAACCGGCACAGGTGTGATGCCGAGTTCAGCGAACCGCAACAAGGTTGCGTCCCAAGATTGCACCACATTCCCTTTTATATAGGCAAAACCCAGAAAATACGTTGGCAGCCGGGAATAGGCGATGGAATGCCGGGCAAACAAGTACTCTCCAACAATACGTTCATCCGGTGACAGCAGGGGCGAGATACCTGCTGCGAATGCTTTGATCCAATCACGAGATGGGTGATAACGCGCATCCAAACTCCGTGGGTGACAGCCATCGCAATGAATAGTTGTGTTTTCACCATCCATTTTTTCTGTAAAGACGACTTCTGCTGCGTTGAGCAGAGCAGCAACATCGGACATGATTTTATCATCACTAGTCGCGCCCGGTGACTGGGGCAGATGAAATGTACGACCGTATTTCCGGAGCATTGGTCTTTTCTCAATCAATTGAACCAAATTGTTCGCTGCACCAAACGCGACATTTCAGACTCGTACAATCACTTTTTCGAACCAAGTGATTGATCCGCATCGCAACTTGCACAATACTCTGCCGCAAGCCGAGAGGGGCATCAGACCCGTCCGGGCAGGCAAACACGAGGCTTGAGCATGAAACAGTTCCTCTTAATAGCATTTTGCGCAACGTCGTTGACGGCGGTGGCTACGGTACCAAGCGAGGCTGCACAGATCAAACGGGCGTGTCTGGCATCGGACCGGTCGGCAGCAACACGGTCTCGGTGCAGTTGCATTCAGCGCGTCGCGGACCAGGCCCTGACCCGCAGTGACCAAAGGACCGTGGCCAAGTGGTTCACCGACCCCCATCAGGCGCAAGAGCTTAAGATGTCAAAGACCGCGCGTGATGATGCATTGTGGGATCGGTATCAGGCCTTTGGCCAGATGGCACAGGCGATCTGCAGCTAACCCATTCTGAATACTTGACCTGACCCCCGCTGCGCCTCAGAAATGGCGCAGCGAAAGGGAAGTTGCATGGTTATGAAAGGGCTGACCCTGCGCGGGCTCGAGGTGTTCGAAGCCTTGGCGCGGACGGGATCGGTGGCGCAGGCCGCCGAGATCACGGGGCTCAGCCAGCCCTCGGTCAGCCAGCAATTGCGCAATCTGGAAAAGGCATTAGGCACCGATCTGGTGGATCACGGTCGGCGACCGATGCGGCTGACGCAGGCCGGGCGCAGCTTTCTGGCCCGGGCCGAGGCGGTTCTGGGCGAGTTGCAATTGGCGCAAAGCGAACTGACCGTCATGGATCTGGGCCATCTGACCACGCTTTCGATCGGCCTGATCGATGATTTCGACAATGACCTGACACCGCGGCTGGCGACTCTGTTGGCCGACAGTCTGACACGGTCGAAATTCAAGCTGATCACTCTGTCTAGTCTCGATCTGTTTCAGGCACTTGAAGAACAGCGTTTGCATCTGGCAGTTTCGGCCCATAGCGGCGAGGTGCTGGAAGGTGTGGTGGAGTACCCGCTGGTTCAGGACCCATTCATTCTGGTGGCCCCCAAAACAGCGGATGACGTTGACGATGCGCTGCAGAACCTGCCATTCCTGCGCTATGCAAGGGAACAGCTGATCAGCCGACAGATCGAAAGCCATCTGGCACGCAATCAGATGGAGTTCGAGGAGCGGTTCGAGATCGGCTCGCATCTGGCCCTGATGGCGATGGTGGCACGTGGTCTGGGCTGGGCCATTACGACGCCGTTGGGATATATGCGCGCGGCGCGCTTTCATGAGGGCCTGACGGCCTACCCTGCCCCGTTTGGCGAAAGCTCACGCATGATCTCACTCTTCACCCAGTCGGACTGGTCCGATCAGGTGCCGCGCGAGGTTGCCGGGATGATGAGGCGCCTGATGCAGAGCCAGATCATAGATCCGGCAGTCGCGCAATTGCCCTGGCTGAGCGGGCAGCTGAAGGTGATTGAGGACTAGCTCTGCAAATGGGCGTTCAGGCCCGCGACTGTCTCTTCGATCAGATCCAGCGCCCCGTCGAAATCCCGTGTGTAGTACGGGTCAGGCACGTGGTCGGCACCGGCCTGAGGTGCGAAATCAGTCAGCAGCCGCACAGGGGTTTCATTGCCGAACGGGCGCAGCGCCTCGATATCCGAGATATTGTTGGCATCCATCCCGATGATCAGATCAAACCGATCAAAGTCAGCGGCGGTGAACTGGCGGGCGCGCAAGTCCGAGATGTCCAGCCCGCGGGCACGCGCGGCCTCTTGCATCGGGCCATAGGGCGGATCCCCGATATGCCAGCCCGAGGTTCCCGCACTGTCAGTTTCGAATTGCGGTGCGCGGGCGCGAAAGACGCCCTCGGCAGCGGGTGAACGGCAGATATTGCCCAGACAGACAAAGAGGATACGGTGGGTCATGGGCATGGTTTATCGCGCGGAGGTGAAATGGAAAAGATCGTCATTCTGACCGGAGCCGGAATTTCGGCGGAAAGCGGTCTGGGTACTTTCCGCGATGAGGGTGGCCTGTGGGCGCAACACCGGATCGAGGATGTCGCCACGCCCGAGGGTTTTACGCGCGATCCGGCACTGGTGCACGCTTTTTACAATGCCCGTCGGGTACAGGCTGCAAAGGCAGAGCCAAACGCCGCTCATGTCGCGTTGGCACGCCTGCAACAGGACTGGCCGGGTGAGGTCATTATAGTCACCCAGAACGTGGATGGCCTGCACGAAGCCGGAGGTGCCAGTGATGTAATCCACATGCACGGTATTCTGGCCGGGGCGCTTTGTGCTGCGTGCGGACACCGATGGACTGCCCCTCCGGAAATGGCTGTAGGCGAGCCCTGCCCGGCTTGCGCCGCACCAACCGCCCGGCCGGACGTGGTGTGGTTTGGTGAGATGCCCTATCGCATGGACGAAATTTATGACCATCTGGCCGAAGCATCCATCTTTGCCGCGATCGGCACATCGGGTCAGGTTTACCCAGCGGCAGCCTTTGTGCATGAGGCAATCGCATCCGGCGCGCGCACCATCGAGCTGAATCTGGAACCGTCTGCAGGTGTGTCCAGCTTTGACGAAACCCGCTTTGGTCCGGCAACCGAAACTGTTCCACAATGGGTCGCCAAGCTGCTGGGTCGCCGATAGAAGCGGCCCCTCGCGAAGGTAGAAGACATTTCACCAATTTCTCGTTTATGCTGAGAACTCAACAAGCTGGGGGAGACCCATGACTGAAAACGAAACCCAAGACGGCGAAATCGTCGATGATGGCAGCATGGCGGGCCGGGATGCGCTCAGCGAAAATCTGGCCAATCTGTGGTGGACCTTCCTGTTGCGCGGGATATTGGCGGCTCTGGTCGGGATTGCGGCGCTGTTCTGGCCCACGGGCAGCATTTCGTTGCTGTTGCGTCTGGTTGGTGCCCTTCTGGTTCTGGACGGTGCGCTTACACTGATGGGCTTTGGTCGCCGGGGGCTTGTCGGGGGTATCGGGATCGGTGCAGTTCTGATCGGACTGGTGCTGCTGATCTGGCCGGAAGGTGTTGCCAGGATCACATTTTTCCTGCTGGGCGCCTGGGCGCTTATCATCGGGATCGGCTCACTTATCGCGATTGGACAAATGCATACCTCGGACCCGGAACGCGCGACCGTGCGGAATTCAGGCATCGTGGCGCTTATCATCGGGCTGGTACTGATGTTCTGGCCGGGAAGCGGGCTCGTCGCACTGGGTTGGGCGATTGCGTTCTCGGCGTTGGCCTTTGCTGCGGTCATGTTCTTCATGGCTGCGCGTTTCAAGTCAGCTGGAGACCGTGTTGGAATGCGCGTCATCAACCGCTAGACAGCCCCGATCTGACACCTACACATCCAGACGAAAACAGGCCGGGCATTGCCCGGCCTGACGCATGAATAGAGCCGCATTGCGGCCTGAAGACAGGCGTTGCCTCAGTTCGAATGCCCGCCGTGGGCACCGCTGTCCTGACGCTCGAGATCGACGGGGATCTCAACCTCGATTTCACCAGCGTTTTCAAAGACCAGAGTCACCGGAACCATCGCACCCTGTTCAAAAGGCTGCGACAGCCCCATGAACATGACGTGGTCACCGCCACGCTGCAGCATGTGCGTTTCACCTGCCGGAATGGCAAAGCCTTCTTCGACATGCATCATCTTCGCGACGCCGTTGTCGTCGATCATGTGAGTATGAAGCTCAACACGACCGGCAGCATCGGACGACACACCAATCAGACGATCATCGGTGTCGCCAGTGTTTTCGATCATCATGAAAGCTGCGCCCGCCTTGGCTGTTTTCCCCGAAGACCGGGCATAGGCGTCGCCGATTTTGATCGTTTCTTCAGCAAAAGCGGCGGTGGCAAGTGTTGCAGAGGCCAGCGCGGCGAGCAGAGTGGATTTGAAGGTCATTTGCCTTCTCCTTTTGAATTGTCTGACAGATTGAGAGGAGTTCAGACAGAAAAGGGAGGTGCCCGAGCAGGTTGTGAAGGCCGCGGCGCGGCGATCAGGCTTTCAACCCGATGCGCGGGAGAAGGCAGTACCCGATCCGGAGCCTCAGGTAGCCCGGGTTGTGCAACCGCAATAGCGCCCAGCAAAGTCAGAGCAAATTCAGGACAGAAATGAGGCGGTTTGGTCGGCTGGCCGTTTTCGTCCATGTAGACGACAACAGGGCCTTCGCCCGTGCACAGAACCATCTGCCCGACGGCAGCATCCACACCACGTGACGCTGCAACGCTCTGCCCGGTCAGAACCAAAAGCAAAGACAATACAAAAGGCAGTGATTTCCGAAGCATCGATACCATTTCGACCAATGGTATAGGCCCAGGCCAGACGGGGCTTCAAGTGCAATCGGCGTGCTGAGACAGTTTGGCCAACCGCGCCGTATTCCCCGTCTGGTTATTCAGTATCCGGCAGATTTTGTTACCGGTTATCAAGGCCCGATCTGTTGGTCGGATCTATCGTCATACTTGTATGCAGCCGATTTACCCTTCGCTGGATAACGGTGCAGGTTCTGACTGCCTCGACCAAAATTTTCGAGGGAATTGCCAGAATTTCAGTAAGTCTTACAGGCATGAATATGGCCTCCGATTCTGAATAAGATTAGACATAATTCAAATTCAGCATATCGTATGTGAACAATATCACTGTAGCACCCCTTATTATTCACAGTTTGGAATAATTCACCCTGATCCACCAACTTTGGATTTATGCCAGACTGGCTGGCAGTGACGCCGAAATCAGCTAAGTCATGGCCATGAAACCTATCGATTCAAGCGACATTCAATTTGTACGATTGCCTGAGATTTCCCAGGACAGAATCATGAAGCACATGTCTGATCCTCGCGTGGCGACACATCTGCCACTGATGACATCGCCCTGGGATTCAGCTCAGGTGCAGAGCTTTGTCACAGCCAAAGAAATGTACTGGAAACGCGACGGATTGGGGCACTGGGCTATCCTTCACAGGCGGGACTATGTCGGCTGGGGCGGATTCCAACGAGAAGGCAAAGACTGGGATTACGGGCTGGTTCTGACTGCAGATTCGTTTGGGCTGGGGAATGCCATCACACGAAAGGCACTGGAATTTGCCCGTAATGATCCGCGCATATCCTCGGTAACCTTTCTGCTGCCACCAACCCGGCGCAATCTGGGCGCCCTGCGGCGGCTTGGTGCCGTTTCCGAGGGTATGGTCACATATGATGATGCCGGGTTTCAGAAATTCAGGCTGCAGACCCCCTGAAGACCGATACGTACAAAGAAAAACCCCTGCTCCATCAGGAACAGGGGTTCGAAATTTCGCTGTGAAAAAGCGTTATGCCGAAGCTTGTGCTTTGGCGATTTCTTTTTTCACTTTCAGTGCGTTCGCGGACAGTTCATCATCCTTGGCTTTCGCCAGGAACGCGTCCAGACCACCACGGTGGTCAACCGAGCGCAGAGCAGCTGCCGAGATGCGCAGCTTGACGCCACGACCCAGTGTTTCCGACTGCAGTGTAACGTCGTTCAGGTTGGGCAGGAAACGACGACGAGTTCTGTTTTTGGCGTGGCTGACATTGTTGCCAGTCATCGGGCCTTTTCCGGTCAGTTCGCAACGGCGCGACATGGTTTCTTCCTTTGTTTCTGGTGGCCGGGCATAACGCCCTCGGCCAAATCACAAGGGGCGCAACCCGAAGTCGCGCCCGAAAACTGGTTGGATGCGTGTAGTGGGAATCGCACGGAGGGTCAAGACGGGCGGGGCGAAATCTTTTGCCGGGATTTCAGATTCCCTGCCGTCGGCTTAGTTCTACATAACCGAGAACACATGAAGCAAGGCTATGAGCGTACCAAATGCCCTCAGATCGCCTGCAACAGCGGCTTGTTGTTCTTCAGGTGCCGCGCGACCAGCTGCGCCTGCTGGCGATTCTTGGGAATATAGCTGGCCGGATTGGGCGCATAGTTCATCTCGGCCAGTTCCGGGAAGATATCAAAGATCTCACGCCGCGCTTCAGAGCTCAGGGATTTGAGCGCTTCCGGCCCGGTATAAAGGCTCTCGCTAGGGGCGCCTTCGGCAAAGACGATTTCGTGACGATCGAAAAGCAGGTGGAAGTACTCAACACTTTCGACCGTCTCATCGACAAAGATTCCTGGCAGCGCAATCAGCTTGATCGCCGGGATCAGCACATCGGACGCTCCGAACATACGTTCGGCAATCTTGGACTGCACCAGCATCCTGTGCTGGCGCGACACCAGCAAGTCACGTTCTGGCAAACCACCGCCCAGCGCCCCGGCAAGGATACGAACCGGGCGGCGCTTGGCATTATCTTCAAGCGAACCGGTGTCAAAGCGGCGGCGACCGATCCAACGGAGGGGTTGCATCCCATGACCTTTGGTCGGGACCATATCGCCGGTGCGCAGATCCTGCACGCGAACCGGACCGCGTTCTGATAAGATCAGAGTATCACGGGTAAAGCAGACAAAGCCGGTACCTGTTTCAAAGGTGCTGTAGGTAACGGTGATCCCTGATGGCAGGGTAAAGGTGCCCCCGGAAAGGGAATAGCTGGTTCCGGCGACAACCGTGAAGGTGCCAAATGTGCTGTCATTGACTACCGTGCCTTCGGGTAGGTTAAGTACATCGGTTCCATTACCACCCCGAACATCTCCGGACACGTTTGTGCTGCTGAAATTGAGGGTATCGTTGCCACGTCCCAACCGGATGTTGCCGATACTTGAGCCCTGAACATTGACTGTATCGTCATCCCGCCCCGCATTGAGTTGCCCGCCAATGGAACTGTCGGAAACAGTTATGTCATCATTTCCGGCATTGCCACGAACGCTGCCTGAAATGGTGCTGTTGGTCACATTGATCTGGTCGGCCCCGCCACGGGCCCGAATATCATCAATCGGCGTCCCCTGCGGGGTACCGTTCAGTGTCCCGTTGTCATCGGTGACATCAATATTGTCAGCGCCATTTGTCCCGGTGATGTTGGGCATTGTCGGCAGTTTCCGTTAGCATCGGCTGCGCTCAAACCACCCGAGCAAACGCAATTAACCGGGCAATCTGAGCAACCAAAAATTGAACACATATACAGAATACATGTTTCTGAGCGAACGAACTACCTCTGACAGTCGTGCGAATTCAATCTGTTGCGAGGATGCTCAGCATGTGATCCGCAGCGGCAGACGGGCTGAGGTTGCCTGAACCGACCTCGGTGCCAAGGCGATCCATCTCGGCACGGGCAGCTGGCGTTTCCAGTCTGGCTAGCAGGGCATGGCGCACCTCCTGATCAAACCAGAACCGAGCCTGAGTGGCGCGATTTGCATCCCAATGACCATTGTTGCGGCGCCACTCGATCAAGGCCTGCATCTCTTCCCACGCCTGTTCCAGCCCATGTTCCTCAACCGCTGAAACGGTCATGGCCTTGGGAAAACTCTCAGGATCCTGTGGCCGCTTGCGCAACAGACGCAGTGCCCCGGCATAGTCGGCGCAGGTGCGGGTCGCCGTGGCCTTCAGATCACCGTCGGCCTTGTTCACAAGGATCATGTCGGCCATTTCCATGATACCACGCTTGACCCCTTGCAGCTCATCCCCGCCCGCGGGTGCCAGTAGCAACAGGAACAGGTCGGACATTTCGGACACAACGGTTTCAGACTGCCCCACGCCCACAGTTTCTATCAGCACCACGTCAAATCCCGCGGCCTCGCACAGCGCGATGGCCTCGCGCGTGCGACGGGCGACGCCGCCCAGATGGCTTTGGCTGGGGGAAGGGCGGATAAAGGCGTTCTTCTCGCGGCTCAGACGCTCCATCCGGGTTTTGTCACCGAGGATCGAGCCGCCCGAGCGGGCCGAACTGGGATCGACAGCCAGAACCGCGACGCGCAGCCCCTGCCCTGTCAGCATCATGCCAAAGCTCTCGATAAACGTGGATTTACCCACGCCTGGGGTTCCTGAAAGACCAATCCGCAGCGACTGGCGGCCACTGCCCGCCAATTGGTCAAGTAACTGCGCAGCCTGTTCGCGGTGATCGGCGCGTTTACTTTCGACCAGCGTGATCGCTCGGGCCAGTGCCCGCCGATCCCCGTTCAAAATCCTGTCACCCTGGCTGTCTATGTGCATACTGCCCCCAATCTTAACGGCATGACTACTTGCCGCCCCCAGAACCGATTTGTCCAGCCCGGACCGACGAGGAATTTTATCCAATGTCATTTGTTTTAATACGTGTGTTTCCGTTGATACTCGCCATGCTTCCGATTGCCGGTCTTGCAGAGGTCAATCAGAGCCAGTTTGCGTTGCGCGCCCTTGGGGTAAAGGTGGGCGAAATGGCCTTGAGTTCCGATATCAACCAGACGCGCTACGCCGTGACAGGCCGGTTGGGAACAACGGGGCTTGCGGGCACAATCAAGCGGGTGCGCTTTATTCTGGAGGTCACCGGCCGACGCAAAGGCGCGCAGTTTCAGCCCAAAAGATATGTCGAGGACATGGACACCGGTCAGCGGGAATCGCGGGTACGGCTGGACTATTCCCGAGGGATTGCGCGCGCGAGTGGGCCGAAGGTTGGCGAAGTCAGCGATCATTCCGTGACCGATGCACAGCAACGCGGGGCTGTCGATCCTCTGACGGCGATCTTCATGGTTTTGCGTGATCAGCGCGAGGCCGAGCTGTGTACTTTGCGCCAGAAGATCTTTGACGGCGAACGGCTCACTGAAATCGCCCTGACACGGCGCAGCAATTCCGGTGATATGGTGCAGTGCAGCGGGTACTTCACGCGGGTTGCCGGATATCCACCCGGTGATCTGCGGCAGGGCAGCCGCTTTCCGGTTCTGGTAACCTACGCGCGTTCAGGTGACATCATGCGGGCAATGCGGGTCGAGGCGAAGACGATCTATGGCCCTGCCGTTGTCGTGCGAAAGTAGCCTTCGCTGGACGCCACAGGCGTGATCACCGATAAGGGCCGAATGACGACACGCCTGCCCATTGATGACGCCACTCCCGAATTGCTGGACGCCCTGCGCAGCCATGGCCGCGCGGTACTGCAGGCCCCGCCGGGCGCGGGCAAAACCACGCGGGTTCCGCTGGAAATGCTGCAGGCCGGTCTGTGCGAGGGCAAGATCGTGATGCTGGAGCCGCGCAGACTGGCGGCGCGCGCGGCGGCCGAACGGATGGCCGAAACCTTGGGAGAGCGCGCGGGCGAGACAGTCGGTTATCGCGTGAGGGGTGAGGCAAAGGTTTCCAAGTCCACGCGCATCGAGGTTGTGACCGAGGGAATTCTGACCCGAATGCTGCAGTCAGATCCGGACTTGCCGGGTGTCGGCGCAGTGATCTTTGATGAATTCCACGAACGATCGCTGAACGCGGATCTGGGTCTGGCCTTGTGCCTTGAGGTGGCCGGTGCGCTGCGGGACGATCTGATCCTGCTGGCGATGTCGGCCACACTGGATGCCGAACCGGTGGGGAAGTTGATGAATGCCCCTCTGGTGACCTCGGAAGGACGCAGCTATCCGGTTGAGACGCGCTGGCTTGACCGACCGCTGGGCATACAGGCGCGGCGGCTGGATGCGCTGGTTGATCTGGTGGTTCAGGCCGAGCGCGAGACGCGCAACATTGGCGGGGGCATACTGGTGTTTCTGCCCGGAGAGGGTGAGATACGGCGGGCTGAGACGGCCCTGACCGGGCGATTGCCCGATGGATGCGCGGTGCGCCCGCTATTCGGCGCCCTGCCCTTTGCCGCCCAGCGCGTAGCGATTGCGCCTGCCAAAGATGGGCGCAAGGTGGTGCTGGCGACTTCGATTGCCGAAACCTCGCTGACAATTCCTGACATCCGTGTGGTTGTGGATATGGGACAGGCCCGGCGCGCCAGGTTCGATCCGGGGTCCGGCATGTCGCGGCTAGTGACCGAACGGGTGACACGGGCCGAAGCAACCCAGCGCGCCGGACGCGCCGGGCGCGTGGCCGAGGGGCTGTGCTATCGGCTGTGGTCCAAGGGTGAGGAAGGCGCGATGGCGGCGTTTCCTCCGGCCGAGATCGAAGCCGCGGACCTGACCGGGCTGGCTCTGGAGTTGGCTCTGTGGGGTGCCGATGCGGGTGATCTGGCCTTTCTGACCGCCCCGCCCGAAGGCTCGATGGCCGAGGCGCGATCGCTGCTGGGCATGCTGGGGGCGCTGGATGACAAAGGTAGAATTTCGGATCATGGGCGGGCATTGGCTGCGCTGCCCTTGCACCCACGACTGGGCCATATGCTGGTTACAGCTGGCACGGATGCAGCGCAGCTGGCTGCCCTGATGGCCGAGCGGGATCCGCTAAAGGGCGCGCCTGTGGATCTGAACCTGAGGCTGGAAGCGGTTCGGGACATGCGCGCCTTTCGGAAAAACCGGCCATGGCAGGCCAACCCCGCAGTTGTGGATCGGATCAAGCAGGAATCCAAGCGACTGAAAGCACAAGCTGGACAGGTACGGAACGATCTCAGCCCGGCCTCCATGGCCGCGCTGGCTTATCCGGATCGCATTGGCCAGCGCCGCAAGGGGGATGTTCCGCGTTTCGTGTTGTCCGGTGGAAAAGGTGTCGTGATGGACAGCGGCGATACGTTGGCCGGAGCGCCCTATCTGGTGGCGCTCGACACTGATGGTAATCCGCGAGAGGCGAGATTGCGGATGGCCGTACAAATCCCGGAAAGTGAAATTCGTGACCTGTTCGCCGATCAGATCGAATGGGTCGAAAGCTGTGAATGGTCCAAACGCGAACGCAGGGTGATCGCGCGCAGGCAACAGCGGTTCGGAGCGATCACGCTGGATGATCGCATCTGGAAAGACGTGCCGGATGAAGCGATAGCGCGGGCCATGCTGGATGGTGTACGGGATTTGGGCCTGAGGCTGGACGGCGCTGCTGCGCGTCTGGCCGCGCGGGTCGAACTGATGCGAGCCGATGGGATAGAACTGCCCGATTTCTCGATTGAAGGCTTAACGTCAGAGCTTGAGGACTGGCTGCTGCCGATGCTGTCCGGTGTCCGCAATGCAGAGGACTGGAAACGGTTCGACCTGTTGCCAGCATTGCAGACTCGCTTGAGCTGGGAGCAGATGCAGGAGCTCGATCGTCGGGCTCCGGCCTCTTTCGTGACCCCGCTGGGGCGCAAGCTGCCGATTGATTACGGCAAGGCCGTGCCCGAAATCTCGGTTCGGTTGCAGGAGCTGTTTGGTGTGTCCAAACACCCTGTGGTCGGCGGTGAGCCTCTTAAAATCACCTTGCTTTCACCAGCGCAGCGGCCCATTCAGATAACCCGCGACCTGCCCGGTTTCTGGGCAGGTTCTTACGCGGATGTGCGCAAGGATATGCGGGCGCAGTACCCCAAACACCCCTGGCCCGAAGACCCAACTCAGGCAGACCCGACATTGCGGGCCAAACGCAGACGCGACTGACACGGGCTGAAAAGCCCACCCACAACACACTTTAGACGTGGGATTTTCCCACATATTTGAATATATGTAACAAAATTCGGGCGAAAAACTGCGATTTCCAACACGAAACTTGAGAAATACGTTGTTCATTGTTATGTGACATGAACTTTGGAACATACGCGTGAACTGACGACAGATTATGGCGAAAAAGCTGCGTAAAATATGGGATGAGGTCGCAAGACCGCTATTCCTGCGCCCCCGGCGGGTGCAGTTTGCAGCTTTGTGCACGCGAAAAGCCGGGGATCGTGACGATGTTCTGCTGATCACCAGCCGGGACACCGGGCGCTGGATCATCCCCAAAGGCTGGCCAATTGACGGTCTGGATGGATCGGAAACAGCCCTGCAAGAGGCCTGGGAAGAGGCCGGTGTTCGGGTCGCCGATGCGGAAAAAGAGCCGATGGGTCACTACACCTACGACAAAGTGCTCAAGGATGGGACGGCTGAACCGGTTCTGACCAGCGTCTATCACGTTCGTGTCGCCGAGTTGTCCGACAAATATCCCGAGGCGCATCAGCGCGAGCGGGTCTGGGTTTCTCCTGACGTTGCGGCCGAACGGGTTCAGGAGCCGGAGCTGCGTGATCTGCTGCTTCAGATGTAACAGCATCACTACAATTTTATGACATCGCACTTGCTCCCGGCCGCATAACCATATAGCGCGCTGGCGCCGAAACAACTGACCCGCAGACCGATGTCCGATACACAAACCAAATCCCGCTGGCAGGCTCTGGACCGCGATCTTCAGCGCATCACAAGCGTTGAACGCGCTAACGCCTATGTGGCACGTCCGATGCTAGCGCCTGGTATTGCGCTGGCCTTTATTGCTCTGGCTGGGTTGTCAGCCGCTGTGCTGTTCGGGCATGCCGACGGCAGCATGATCGTTATCGCCGCCGCCGCATTCGGCGCCTATATGGCGATCAATATCGGCGCAAATGATGTGGCCAACAACATGGGCCCGGCAGTGGGGGCGAATGCGCTGACCATGGCCGGAGCGATCGCGATTGCCGCCGTTGCGGAAAGCGCGGGCGCGTTGCTGGCAGGTGGAGACGTGGTTTCGACCATCTCAAAGGGCATTATCGACCCGATGTCGGTTCAGAACAGCGAAGTCTTCATCTGGGCGATGATGGCGGCACTGATCTCTTCTGCGATGTGGGTCAATCTGGCGACTTGGATCGGTGCACCGGTATCGACAACCCATTCGGTAGTCGGTGGAGTTATGGGCGCGGGTATCGCAGCAGCCGGCTTTAGCGCGGTCAGTTGGGGAACCATGAGCGCGATTGCGGCCAGCTGGGTCATATCACCGGTTTTGGGCGGCGTAATCGCAGCCCTGTTTCTGGCGTTGATCAAGGCCAAAATCCAGTATCAGGACGACAAGATCGCCGCTGCACGCCGCTGGGTTCCGATCCTTGTGGCCGTTATGGCAGGGGCGTTTGCCACCTATCTGGCGGTCAAGGGCCTGAAGCGGATCGTGAAAGTTGATCTGGAAATCGCGATCCTGATCGGTTTTGCATCGGGCGCATTGGCCTGGGCCATTACCGTGCCATGGGTTCGGCGCAAGTCAGAAGGGCTGGAGAACCGCACCCGATCCCTGAAAACCCTGTTTGGCCTGCCGCTGGTGATCTCGGCCACATTCCTGAGTTTTGCGCATGGCGCCAATGATGTGGCCAACGCGGTTGGTCCGCTTGCCGCCATCGTCCATGTGGCCGAATTCGGTGATTTCGCCGCCAAGGTGGCGATCCCGACATGGGTCATGATCATCGGCGCCTTCGGCATTTCCTTTGGCCTGTTCCTGTTCGGACCCAAGCTGATCCGGATGGTCGGCAGTCAGATCACCAAGCTGAACCCGATGCGAGCCTTCTGTGTGGCTTTGTCAGCAGCTATTACCGTGATCGTTGCCAGCTGGCTGGGGCTGCCCGTCAGCTCGACCCATATCGCTGTGGGTGCGGTCTTTGGCGTTGGTTTCTATCGCGAATGGCACGCCGATCAGCGTTGGAAAAAGTCGAACCGTCAGCGCCCGGCTGACCTGCGGCTGGCCCGCGAAGAACACCAGAGGCGCAAGCTGGTCCGGCGGTCTCACTTCATGACTATTGTCGCGGCCTGGGTGATCACAGTTCCGGCAGCGGCAGTCATGTCAGCTGCGATCTTCTGGTTGCTGACGGCATTCACCTAAACAATCGGTCGGTCTCAGCTGGCGACCTTCGACAGAATCTGATCTGGGGTCAGCGGCTGCTGAGGCGTCTTTTTGATCGATTCCGAAACGTGCGCGCAGATCGGGGTCGGTACATTCACTTCAGCACCGATCCGGGTGATTTCACCTTGCAGACTGTCGATTTCGGTCGGACGGCCTGCCATCAAGTCATAGGCCATCGACAAACGTGCATTTGGATCAATGGTCAGCATCCGGGCAGCGATACGACTAAACAGGGGCGTAGGCAGACGCAGGATATGTGGCGTCATCCATGCAGGCAGCGGCGTGGTTGAGGCGACAGGATGCCCTGCAGCCTTGAGAACCCCCAAAGCTTCGGTCATCTGATCCGCCATGAGACGACGCCAGTTGCGATGCATAAGCTGTTCGCGCAGGGTTAGACCGGACAGTGCATTGAGCGCATTGTTAAGGTTGATGACAAGCTTACCCCACTGCACCGCCTCGATATCGTTGCTTTCGGTAACTGGCAGGCTGGGGCTGTTCAGCTGATCAGCCAGCGCACCCGGCCCGTTCTGAATAACGATATCACCCGAGGTTGCGCGGTGGTAGGTCGCCGCATCGGTTGGCACCACGTTGAATGGCACCATGCCTGCAAGGACATCACGATCTGGCAACACCGAGCGCAATGTGCGGGCGTTCTCCATTCCATTCTGCCACGACAAGACAGGTGCCGACTTGGGCGCATGGTCAGAGATCAGCTTGGCCATCTCAGCCGTTGCGCCGGTTTTGACCGTCACGATGATAACATCGGCATCCGCCAGACAGGCGGGGTCTTCGGTCAGCACCAGACCATCGGCCGGAACTGTGGTTCTCAGACCCGAGAAATCGCTTACCGTCAGATCTTGCTCACGTATTGGATCGAGTACGCGGGCGCGACCCAGCAGCGTGACCCGATGCCCTGCATCCGCGAGCAGAGCACCGCAATAGCAGCCAATGCTGCCCGCACCCGCGATGACAAGTTTCATGGTCGCCCTCCCCTTTCGGAAGAGGATTGCCGGGACCGCTCATACAGGCAAGCTTACCGTGACGTCGCAGAGCTGACGTCAGCGCGCCAGTCGCGGGCGGGTACGCTCAAGTTCGGCCGAGATCGGGATGAATTCCTGATCGTCACCGGGGGGCAGATGAAACGCACCGTTGGCCCAGTCGGCGGTTTTCCATTCACGGGTCGCGTTTTCGATCTTTTCCTTCGAGGAAGATACGAAGTTCCACCAGATATACCGCTCTTCATTCAGTGTCGCGCCACCCAGCAGCATCAGGCGCGCGCCCTCAGGGCCAGCCTTGACTGACAGATGGTCACCGGGGCGGAAAATCATCATATGACCCGCATCAAAATTGTCGCCAGCAACCTCAACTGAACCCTGAGTGACGTAGACACCACGGTCCTCATGATCGTCGGGCAATGGGAACGAGGCACCGGGTTCAAGCTGCACATCCAGATAAAAAGTCTCGGACAGCATCGAAACCGGGCTGGTTTCTCCATACGCAGATCCAAGGATCAGACGCGCGCTGACGCCTGCATCCTGAATATGTGGCAAGGCCCCCTGTTTGTGATGCTCAAACTCAGGCGCCATGTCTTCGTGCGCCTCGGGCAGCGCAAGCCAGGTCTGGATGCCAAACAAGCTGTGGCGCTTGCTGCGGGTTTCGTCACTGGTGCGTTCGGAATGAGTCACGCCCCGGCCAGCCACCATCCAGTTGACCTCACCTGGATAGATCATCTGATGCGTGCCAAGGCTGTCACGATGCTCGAACTCGCCCTGATACAAATAGGTTACGGTGCCGAGGCCGATATGGGGGTGCGGACGAACGTCGATGCCGCCTTCGGTAATGAACTCGGCCGGCCCCATCTGATCGAAGAAGATGAAGGGACCGACAAGCTGACGCTGAAGAGAGGGCAGCGCACGTCGCACCTCGAAACCGCCGATATCGCGGGCTCGTGGGATGATTAGCGTGTCGAGGGCGCTGTTTTGACTCGGGTTCCAGCTCATGACTGATCTCTCCATCTCGATCCGGGGTTTGAATTCATGAATTCACAGATAATGCGAGCCGGGATCTCATAAAGTGCGCGCACGCACAGATCGGGTGCGGATCGCGATGACCTTCGCTGTACTGTCCTGACTGGCTTCAGTTGTAGCACGATGGGGTTATTGCCAGAACGTCCTTAAAATAAACATCTTATCAGAACGCAAAATCTCTTTCCCTGATTGCGCCTGCTGGCTAAGGTCGCCGGAAGCAAGACAACCAACCGGGCGTATTACCCTTGATCTTCAGCAGTATTCTCTTTGTCGGTGGCACATTCGCGCTGACCTTCGGCAGCTATTTTCTGATGCGCTACGTGCTTGGTGAACACCGGGTGTTGGAATCGCAGGATCTGGCATCATCCACCGCATTTCGCATGGCTGCACTGTTGGGCCTGATGCTGGCGCTGGTGTTTTCTCAGGAGTTGTCCAACCTGAACAAGCTGAACCAGACAATCGGACGTGAGGCAAACAAGCTTGAAAGCGTGTTTCACGACCTGAAGCAGTATGGCGGCCCGGAAGCAACCGAACTGCAGCGAGACATTGCATTGTATGTACATGAGGTGATTGAGGTCGAATGGCCCTTGCTGGATGTAAACAAACAGCTCAGCCCCAATGCGGATCAACTCTGGGCAAAGCTTTACGATTCCATCCTGAACCTGCCCGCCCCGGATGATAGGCAGAGGTGGTTGCGCAATCGGATGCTGACACAAATTTCCGAGGTTGGGGATGAGCGCAGTACGCGTGAGATCGTGGCCCTGACCGACGTCAATCCGGCATTCTGGGTCATCACTTTTGTCGGGATTTCCGCAATTGCCGCGTCATTTCTGGCTTTCCCGCCGGTGTTTGGCAACATGATCTTGCTGACGATCTATGCGGGTTATGTCGGCACCGTGCTGTTTTTCATCAACAGCTTTGATTACCCGTTTTCAGAGTTTGGCGGTGCCCAGCCTGTGGCCTTGCAAATCCTGTTTGATCATTACCTTCAGCCACTTGTTCCCCCGGGCAGCGCACAGGGATAACAGAAAGAACCTAGGTCGGCGGCAGAACCGGTCGTCAGCGTGACAGGCGCTTTGCGTAGGTGGTTCGATTCATTTGGACCTCTTGCACCGTGATGCTGCCGACCCCAGGCAAGGCCGAGGCCAGCGCATCGAGGATCAGAGCGTTGAGCGCGGCGCGCGTGGATTCGCTGCGGCCCTGCATCAACAGCAGCGTGGCGTGGACGAATGTCTGACGATCGGTCCCAATCCGGTAGAACGCGACAGGGGTGGCCCGAATTTTCAACGCGTCGGCGTCGAACTCTTCATGTGCAGCCAAAACGGTGAAGAGGTCATTGCAGATCGCCTGAAAGTCATGGGTCTGTTCAAGACCTTCGGAAAATTCAAGGGTCACGTGAGGCATGGATTGCTCCGGAAAGTGAGGGCGGACCACAAGGACCCGCCCGATGACAGTTTTACACGCCCAGACACCAGCGCATGACCGCCTTTTGGGCGTGCAGCCGGTTTTCAGCCTCATCAAAGATGACCGAATTCGGACCATCCATGACTTCAGAAGTAGCCTCTTCCTCGCGGTGCGCAGGCAGGCAGTGCATGAACAGCGCGTCAGGTTTGGCGTGAGACATCAGCTCGGCATTCACCTGATACGGACGCAGCAGGTTATGGCGGCGTTCCTTGGCCGACTGGGAATCGTGCATCGAGACCCAGGTATCGGCAACCACCAGATCAGCGCCTTCTACGGCTTTGTACGG
This sequence comes from Ruegeria sp. CE12, assembly GCF_056537525.1. Lineage (NCBI taxonomy): Bacteria > Pseudomonadati > Pseudomonadota > Alphaproteobacteria > Rhodobacterales > Roseobacteraceae > Ruegeria > Ruegeria sp. CE12. Next base: position 810,151 of record NZ_JBQFRS010000001.1, read on the forward strand.
GTCACGCTCGACCACGATTTTCGAACCTTTCTGCCGCGCCAGCCCCATGAACTCTTCTTCGGGATCGAACTGGGCCGGGCCGGTGAAGGTCAGGTCAAAGCCGAACTGGCCTGCCGCATGCAAGAATGAGGCGCAGACATTGTTGCCGTCGCCGGTCCAGACTACCTTTTTGCCCGCGATCGGACCGCGATGTTCTTCATAAGTCTGAACATCTGCCATGATCTGGCAGGGGTGGGTGCGATCAGTCAGGCCGTTGATGACGGGAACATCGGAGTATTCCGACATCTCGGTCAGGATGGTCTCGTCAAAGGTCCGGATCATGATCATGTCGACATAGCGCGACAGGACGCGCGCGGTATCCGCGATAGTCTCGCCATGGCCCAGCTGCATATCCTTGCCGGACAGAACCATGGTCTGACCGCCCATCTGACGCACGCCCACGTCGAAAGACACGCGGGTTCGGGTGGATGGTTTTTCAAAGATCAGGGCAACCATGCGACCTGCCAGCGGCTGTTCGTCATCAGGGGCTGCCTTGGGGCGACCAAGGCGCGCCTGCTTCATCGCCGCGGCCTGATCGATCATGCCCCGCAGATCGGCAGCATCGGTTTTGTGTATATCGAGGAAGTGGTTCATTTCACTGTCACTTTTAGCTGTCGAGAGCTGGGGGCGCCGCCCCCGGACCCCCGGAGTATTTTGGAAAGACTAGGATCAGGCGGTGGCGAGGTTGACCTCGACCTGTTTGGCCGCTTTTTCGAGGCGGATCATGGCCTGCGCGATGTCGTCTTCGGTCAGCGTGAGCGGAGGCAGCAGGCGGATCACGTTATCAGCGGCAGGAACGGTGATAACCTCGTTATCATAACCGGCATTTACGACGTCGATATTGGTGGCCTTGCACTTGATGCCCAGCATCAGGCCCGAGCCGCGAACCTCTTCGAACACTTCGGGATGATCGGCAACCAGTCCCTCGAGTTTCTGACGCAACAAGCCAGCCTTGCGGTTCACACCCTCAAGGAAGGCAGGGGTTGCCACCTGATCCAGCACGGCGCACCCCACCGCGCAGCCCAGCGGGTTGCCGCCATAGGTGGAGCCATGCGTGCCAGCTGTCATGCCAGAAGCTGCATCTTCGGTTGCAAGAACGGCACCCAGCGGGAAGCCACCACCGATGCCTTTGGCGACCATCATGATGTCAGGTGTGATACCTGCCCATTCATACGCAAACAGCTTGCCGGTCCGGCCGACACCACATTGTACTTCGTCCAGGATCAGCAGCAGGCCGTTGTCATCACAGATCTGACGCAGCGCCTTGAGCTCCGCATCAGGCACAGGGCGAATACCGCCCTCACCCTGAATGGGTTCGATCATGATGGCGGCGGTCTTGTCGGTGATCACATTGGTCACGCCGTCCAGATCACCGAACATCACATGCACGAAGCCGGGCAACAGTGGACCGAAGCCTTTGGTCATCTTCTCAGACCCGGCCGCCGCAATACCAGCAGAGGACCGGCCGTGGAACGAACCGTCGAAGGTGATGATTTCGACCCGCTCGGGCTGGCCTTTGTCATAGAAATACTTGCGGGCCATTTTTACGGCCAACTCGCATGCTTCGGTACCCGAGTTGGTAAAGAACACGGTGTCGGCGAAGGTATGTTCGACCAGCTTGTCGGCCAGCGCCTGTTGCTGCGGAATCTGGTAGAGGTTCGAGACATGCCACAGCGCATGCGCCTGTTCGGTCAGCGCGTTGACCAGTGCCGGATGTGCATGGCCCAGCGCGTTCACGGCGATGCCCGCTCCCAGATCGAGGAAACGTCGCCCGTCCGCCTCGGTCAGCCAGGCGCCTTCGCCCTTCACAAAGCTGAGGGGCGCACGATTATAGGTCGGCAAAACGGACGGGATCATCGGATCATCCTTTTCGATAGGTTGAGCCCAGTGACTGATACACTGAGGCCGGGTTCGTCAACTAATTTGGTGGGATTTGCGCTGATTTGGACAGCACAAAGGGATCAAACGGGCCGGTTACGCGAAAAAGCGTCGGCGTCGGAGGCGCAGGATATGTGCGTGTTTGATCATGGGACGCCGTATAGCGACAGGAATGCGATCTGAAAACCCAAAATCCTGTAGTACCGGAATTCTGATGCGGTTTTGCATTTCCGGCTTGCCATTTGGCATCGGCTGCCGCACCGCTTACGCATGTTCGTTCCCAAGAGCCATAATCCGGCGCTGGCCGCCATTCTGATCTTTGCGGCAAGCGCATTGATTGCAGGCACCACGCTGCTGGCCAAGGCGCTAGGCACGGATACGTTGGGTCCGGCGCTGCATCCGATGCAGATCAGCCATGGCCGGTTCATGTTTGCCTTTCTGGTAATCATCAGCGCCGTAGCCATCCTGCGACCGCCCCTGCGACGGCCGCATTGGGGCCTGCACATTGGGCGGACGACCTTTGGCTGGACCGGAATCACTCTGATGTTTGCCTCGGTCGCCTATATCCCTATCGCGGATGCGACCGCGATTTCGTTTCTGAACCCGGTGTTTGCCATGGTTCTGGCGATCCCGCTGCTGAAAGAAGGTGTTGGTCCGTGGCGCTGGCTGGCGGCGGCTGTTGCCTTGACAGGTGCACTTATCCTGTTGCGCCCAACACCTGAAAGCTTTCAGCCTGCTGCCCTGCTGGCGCTGTCGGCTGCTGCGGTGATCGGGATGGAGTTGATCTTTATCAAAAAGCTTTCGGGCAAGGAAATCCCCATCCAGATTCTGCTGGTTAACAACTCGATGGGACTGACGATAGCCACTGTCGCGGTGATGACCGTCTGGGAACCTCCGACGCCCGAACAATGGGCCGCATTGGCGGGGATCGGTGTCCTGATGGCCTGTGCGCAGGCCTGTTTTGTCAATGGCATGGCGCGGGCAGATGCTTCGTTTGTGGCACCGATCAGCTATGCCACGCTGATCTTCGCGGCATTCTATGACTTTGCAGTGTTCGAGGTTGTGCCCGATATCGTGAGCGTCATCGGATCAAGCATCATCCTGACCGGTGCGCTGATCCTGGTCTGGCGCGAGGCACGCGCCAGAAGCAGCTAACAAATAATTTCCTACGGAATGTCTGCGGGCGACCCCCATGTCGCAATCCCTCATGAATCAAAAATCGAAAGGCGCAATTTGGGCACAGTTGATTAGAGAGATTGCGCCATGCATGAACGTCGTATTCCCGAATGGGTTCGCCATGCCCCAGCCCCGTCTGTTCGTGATTTCGGCATCCTTGCCGGATTCGAAGCCATTGTCCGCGGCATCCTGATATCCGTCTTTCCACTGGTCATGTACCGGGCACTTGGCGACGCCTCATCCGTCTCATTCCTGTATTTTCTGGTTGGGATCGTTTCGCTGGCAGCCGGGCTGATGGTGCCTTTTCTAATCCGTTTCGTACCGCGCAGATGGGCCTATTCCGCCGGCTGCGTCATGTTCATTGCCGGTGCCCTGTTGGCGATCGAAGGCAGCCCCGAGGCGGTCGTCGGCGCGCTTGCGCTGAACACCGTGGCTGCGGTTGTGACTTTCATCTGCTTTAACGCTTATGTGCTGGACTACATCAGCAAAATCGAACTGGGCCGCTGCGAAACCAGCCGCATGTTCTACAGTGCCTTAGGTTGGACCGCAGGCCCGATGGCCGGTGTATTGCTGATGGAGGTCTGGGCCCCCGCCCCCTTTGTCATTAGCGCCGTTGCAGCAACAGCCATGCTGATCATGTTCTGGGCGATGCGGTTGGGCAACGGAAAGCTGATCACCAAGGCACGCGGGCAAGCCAAGAACCCGCTGGCGTTTCTGCCCCGTTTCTTTGCTCAGCCCCGGCTGGTTGCTGGTTACCTGTTTGCGATGATCCGGTCCTGCGGTTGGTGGATCTACGTGGTGTATCTGCCGATCTTCGCTATCGAGAACGGTCTGGGGGAACAGCTGGGCGGCATTCTGCTGTCGGTCACTAATGCGATGCTGTTCGTTGCCCCGCTGATCTTGCGGTGGGTGCAGGGGCGTTCGCTGCGTTCGGCTGTACGGGTCGGATTTGCGGCCTGTGCCGCGTGCTTCCTTGCCGCTGGTTTCATTTCCAGCTGGCCTGTAGCATCGGTCGCGGCGCTGGTCTTTGGATCGGTCTGGTTGATCGTATTGGATATCTGCGCGGGTCTGCCCTTCCTGATGGCGGTCAAACCGTCGGAACGGACTGAAATGTCAGCCATCTATTCCAGCTACCGCGATGTCTCGGGCATTCTGACCCCGGGAGTTGCCTCGCTGGTCTTGTTGGTCACTCCGGTTGCAGGTGTCTTTGCCGCGGGTGGGTTTGCCCTGTTTGGCGCATGGGCCGTAGCAGCGCGGCTGCACCCTCGTCTGGGTCGACCCCGGGTGCCACTGCAGCCGGGATCACTGGCAGAACCGGCCTAGGCCTTGAGACGGTACCCGGTCCGCAACATCTGCCAGGTCAGTGCGCAGATCAACAGGGTCGCTGCCGAGCAGACGACAAGGCCCAGATAGGGCGAGCTGTCGGATACGCCGATCATGCCATACCGCAGCCCGTCGATCAGGTAGAACACCGGATTGACGTGGCTGATCCGGTTCAACAGCGGCGGCAAAGCGTCAACCGAGTAGAAAGTGCCGGACAGGAAAGCCAGCGGCGTGACGATGAAGTTGGTGATCGCTGCCATCTGATCGAACTTGTTGGCAAAGATGCCGGCGAACAGGCCCAGCGCACCCATAAACGCCCCGCCAAGGATCACGAAGAGCAAGGCAATCAGCGGATTTACAGGCACCAACCCAAGCACCAAGGCCAGCGCCGCAGCAACGACAAACGCGATGAGCACTCCGCGAGCGACACCCCCCGCCAGATAGCCCAGCAGAATCTCCAGCGGCGACAACGGCGGCATCAGCGTATCCACGATATTGCCCTGTACCTTGGCAATCACCATCGAGGAAGAGGTGTTGGCAAAAGCGTTCTGGATCACCGTCATCATCATGATCCCGGGTGCCAGGAAGGTCAGAAAAGGCACGCCCATTACATCCGGTCTGCCCGGACCAACGGCGATATTGAAGATCAGCAGGAACAATCCGGCGGTCACAAGCGGCGCCAAAAGCGTCTGCGTCCACACAGTCAGAAACCGCAGAGTTTCTCGTTGCGCAAGCGTATACAGCCCCATCCAGTTGACCACACCAAAACGGCGCGTGTCCTGATCTGTAAGATTCTGCATGCTCTGCCCCCAACTGATTCGAAGATAGCTTGTAACTCGGGCCGCAGTGATTAGAATAGGGGGCTGAGACGAATTCCGAAGGCGGCCCGAATCCGGGGCCGCTTTCCCGCTTTTTGAAAGGCTGACGATGTCCTGGACTGACGAGCGCGTAGAACTGCTAAAGAAAATGTGGGGCGAAGGCCAGTCGGCAAGCCAGATCGCCAAGGAACTGGGCGGTGTGACCCGCAACGCGGTGATCGGCAAGGTGCACCGTCTGGGCCTGTCGAACCGCGCAACCGGCGCAAGTCCGGCCAAGGCGGAACCCAAAGAAAAACCGGCACCCGCACCAAAGGCCGAGGCCAAGCCCAAGCCCGCACCAAAAACCGAACCGGCCCGCCCGACCCCGGCACCGGCTGCCGAGGCGAAACCGGCAACACCGCCACGTCGCCAGATTATTCCGGCCGGTCAGCCCCTGCCGCCGCAGCCTTCGGCCAATGAAATCAGCCCCGAGGCGCTGGCCAAGGTGAATGAGGTCGAAAAGAAAGCCAAGAAGCTGACCTTGATGGAACTGACCGAGAAAACCTGCAAATGGCCCGTGGGCGACCCCGCGACCGAGGATTTCTGGTTCTGCGGCCTGCCCGTTGAACAGGGCAAGCCCTATTGCGAAGCGCATGTGGGCGTGGCTTTCCAGCCCATGAGCTCGCGCCGCGACCGGCGGCGGTAAGACCTGTGCGCCAGGATCCGACAGCGATGGAGGATACCTGGCTTGCCCGGGCGAAACGATTGCTGGCGCTGGCCGAAACCGGCCAGCACTTTACCAAAGACCCGTTTGATCGCGAACGATACGACGAGATCGCGGATATGGCCCGCGCCATGCTGGCCGATCTGGGGCAAGTTCCGCTGTCGCGTATCGACGGTCTGATTTCCAAACACGCGGCAGGATATGCCACGCCCAGCATCGATATTCGCGGTGCGATTATCCGTAATGAGCGGATCCTGCTGGTGCGCGAGCGCAGTGACGGGAAATGGGCAATGCCCGGTGGCTTTGCGGATATCGGCAGCTCTCCGGCAGAAAACATCGAGCGTGAAGTTCTGGAGGAGGCCGGGCTACGCGTACGGGCGCGGCATCTCTATGCACTTCGCCATAAGGCGCGGCATCCCTACCCGGCAGACGCACGGGATTTCTATAAGCTGTTTTTTCTGTGTGATGAGACCGGATCTGATGAACCGGTGGCTGGAGAGGAAACCAGCGAAGCCGATTTCTTTATGCTAGATACGTTGCCGGAACTGTCGCTGACCCGGTCCCTTAGGCAGGACATAGAAGCAGCGTTTGAAGCGTGCAGAAGCAGCCAAAATACAACCCGATTTGACTAGACTGAAAGCACGACAATGATCTGGATGTTAGCAACTGAGTCTACTGGCACCTACTCCGTTGACATCGACTTTCTGAATGGCGATTGGGACAAGAACACCTTGGAAGATATGTCGGTCGATATTGGCCGCAAGCCGCTTATGCGCGCAGATTACTATCAGTCCGGGCGACGGGTGAAGACAGACTTTTTACCTACCAGAGCCAAACGGAGTGGAGCAGGAACGCAACCAATCGAAGACTTTAAGGATGTTCGATTGGCTCAAATTTGCTCGGGCGCGTTTCGTGACTTGGTCGAGAAGTTTGATCCGGGGGTACATCAATTCGAACCTTTGAAGATACTCGATCGCGATGGCCAACCTGAGAAGCGCGATTTTTTCTGGTTTTTTCCCAGCGTTCGGCTTCATGCACTCGATCCAAACCGTGTGATTCCTCCTCTGAATGGCCTAGGATATTACGACCAGACAATCCCACCCGCTGAATGGCATTTTGTTTTTCAACAAGCCATTGTGGGTTCGCATGACGTATTTTGCACGGCAGAAGTTCACAACCTTATCTTTGTTTCCGACCGGATAAAGCAAGCGATTGAGACAGCGAGCTTTCCGGGAATAAGGTTCGTCGGCCCTTACGACCTGTCCTGACCCCTACTGCGCAGGATGCGAAGGTAGGTCCGGCATCGGCACCCAGCCCGGCAAATCGTCAGGTGAGACCGAGACATGCAGCCGTTCTGATCTGTCTCGCCCCACTTTCCGATGCTTGCGCAGTAGGAAAATCTTGCCCCAGCCGCGCCATGTTCCGACCGATGTTGCGTTGGGATCGGTGGGGAAACGGTCTCGCCAGCCTTCAGGCAGGGGCAGACCGTGCAATTCGGCTTTGTCCAGCATCCAGACCAGTGAAATGTTGCTGAGGGGCCGGGCCTCTTCATAGCCGTTCAACTGGCCGCCGACATCACCATGGGTGCCGCGGAACCAGACCTGATCGACATGGCCCTTGAATTCGGGCGTACATGTCCACAGCACGGGCTCGTACACTTCGCGCGTCTCGTCCAATGCCATGGCGTGGTAGCCGTGGCGGATCGATGGTCCCAAGCGGTGGTTATGGAATGCATGGCGTTCCTCGGCCCAGCGCCAGAGCAATGGCAGGCGCAGACCCAACGCTTTGACGGTGTCCCAGACACCCACCATTTCGATCGCCACTTCTTCGTGGCAGAAATTGCGACGAAAATCGCGTGCAGCCGCACCGCCTGGATTGCATTCGTAATGGCGGTAAGCTTGTTTGATATTACGTTCGGTCGCGTGTTCAGCTTTGAGAAGGCCGATCATGTCGAGTACGCCAGCAAGGCTGCGCACACCGTAAGCGCCCCGCGAATAGCCGATGAAATAAATCCGGTCTCCGGGTTTGTAGCGCGATGCGAGATAGCCATAGGCACGACGGATCTGGCGATTGATCCCGCGCCCCATCATCACATCCAGCGAGGATTTCCAGTTCTCCCACTGCACGCCCGCCTCGTAGAACACCGACACGCTGCTGCCCATTTCGCAGCAAAGGCGATAGGTCTGCCCGGCATGGGTTTCATAGCCCTGCTCCAGCGTGGACATGGTGCCATCAAGGATGATGACATGGCTGATCGGTTCGCGGTGGCGCGTCTCGGCAGAGTGCTCGGACCGTAAGGGACGTCCGAGCCATCCCAGAACCTTTTTACTCAGCCGCGACAGAACCATGCGTCAGCAATTCCCATACTTTGTGAGGTGTGAAAGGCATATCCGCCTGCCGCACCCCATGATCCCAGAGCGCATCCTGCACCGCATTTGCCACAGCGGCCAGCGCGCCCACGGTGCCTGCCTCGCCACAGCCTTTCATGCCCATCGGGTTGGCCGTTGACGGAACCGGCGCCGAGGTAAACTTAATCATGGGTACGTCTGCTGCGCGGGGCAAGGCGTAATCCATGAACGTTGCCGTGAGCAGTTGTCCTTCGGCATCGTGGACAACGTGTTCATTCAGCGCCTGCCCGATGCCCTGAACTACCCCGCCATGCACCTGCCCTTCGGCCAGCATCGGGTTGATAAGGTTGCCGAAATCATCAACCACAGTGTAGCGGTCAACGGTCACGACACCGGTGTAAGAATCGATCACGACCTCGGCAACATGGGCGCCATTCGGATAGCTGCGTGCCTCAAGCGTTGCTCGGGCTTCATGCTGCAAAAGGTCGGTACGGCCATCAGCACGCGCCATATCAGCCGCTTCGATTAGGGTCGGCGTCAGGTTGGAACCCGGCGCGCGAAAGGTTTCATGGTCGAAGATCACATCGCTTTCCTCGACCCCCATCTTATCAGCAAGATACGGCGTGAATGCGGCAACCATCGTATCGACCGTGACCAGCGTTGCATTGCTTTGCGTGGTGACCGAACGTGATCCGCCGGTTCCGCCCCCTTGCGCCAGCCGGTCGGAATCGCCCTGAACAACATTGATCCGATCCGCAGGAATCCCGGTCTGATCCGACAGAAACTGTGCATAGACAGTCTCATGCCCTTGCCCGTTTGATTGTGTCCCCACATAAAGGTTCACGGTCCCGTCCTCGCAAAACTCGACCTTTGCACCTTCGGAAGGATCACCCAAAATGCTTTCGATATAGTAACAAAGCCCCTGCCCGCGGATCAGGCCACGTTCGGCGTCCTTAGCTTTGCGTCCGGCAAAGCCCTGTGTCTGGTCGCCAGCACGCGAGAGGACCATATTGAAATCGCCCACATCATAGGTCTCACCGGTTGCTGTCGAATAAGGGAACGCGCCTGGGCGTATGAAGTTTCTGCGCCGCAGTTCCCATGGATCGACGCCCAGTTCGCGCGCCGCGCGGTCTATGACGCGTTCCAGCACATAGATTGCCTCGGGACGGCCCGCACCTCGATAGGCGTCGACCTGCGTGGTGTTGGTGTAAAACCCCTCAACCCGCAGATAGGTGGTTTGAACTTCGTAGACCCCCATCAGAACCTTGCTGAAAAGGTTGGTCTGGATCGCCTGCCCGAAGTGACTGTTGTAAGCCCCCAGATTGACCTTGCTGTGCACCCGGTAGGCGGTAATGCGATTGTTTTCGTCAAAGGCCAGCTCGGCCAGCGAGGTCAGATCGCGGCCATGGTGATCGGACAGCATCGCCTCGGTCCGGCCCGACATCCAGTGCACGGTTCGGTCCAGCTTCATCGCGGCCGCGGCAATCGAGAAGTATTCGGGATAGGGCATGGCCTTCATACCAAAACCACCACCGACATCCGGGGTGGTTACACGAATGGATTCCGCATCAAGCCTGAGCTTCTGGGCCAGCTGCGCCTTCATCCCCCAAACGCCCTGCCCCCCATATGAGAAGTGCAGGCGACCATCGCTCATACTGGCCTGACAGCCTCGTGGCTCAATCGAGTTCACGATGACCCGATTGTCATGAACGTTCAGGGAAATCGTGCGTGCAGCAGCTTGAAAGGCGGCTTCGGTTGCAGCCTCATCCCCCATGCCCCAGTCAAAGGCGCGATTATCCGGTGCCTCGGGATGCAGGGTTTCCCCCCCGGCTTGAAGATCCAGCTTGGCGGGCAGATCATCCGTGTCCATCCAGACCAGCTCAACTGCATCATGGGCTTGTTCCGGCGTGTCTGCGATCACCACCGCCACCGGTTCACCCACGAAACGCACGCGACCCTTGGCCAGCATGTGTCGCGCGGGTGCAGCACCCGAGGACCCATCGCGGTTGGGCACGACCGTTGCACTCATTTCTGTATCAAAGCCTGCATCGGTCAGATCATCGATTGTCAGGACCAGGTGCACTCCATCAGCCTCACGCGCGGCATCCAGATCAAGCGAGGTGATTTCGCCATGGGCAACCGGGCTGCGAAAAAACACTGCGTGCAGCGCATTCCCGGGGGTCGCGTCATCTATGTATTGTCCCTGCCCGGTCAGAAACCGCTGATCCTCGGTCCGTTTGACCGATTGGCTTTTGCCGAATTTTTCCATTGCCTGATCCTCTGTCTGCCCACCGTCGCGACACTAGCTTTCTGCCAATTGATGTCCAGAGCCCTGAACATGGACGTGAGGCGACCTGCGTGTCGCAAAAAGCAATGCCAGATCCGGAATGTGCTTCGTAGTCTGGAGATGTGGTTCAGCCTGATGGAGATATCATGACAAACCCAATTGCCCTGACGAACGGTCGCCTGACACCAGAGCAGATCGATGATTACTGGGAAAGCGGCTTTGTCTTTCCGATACCTGTGTTCAACAACTCGGAAGCAGCTGATCTGCGCTCCGAACTGGAAGAGATCGAGCGTGACTGGCGCGAGGCTGACCTGCCGCTGCCCCTGAACATGTACAAACGCGTGAACGCGCATGTGGTGATGCCGCTGGTGACACGCATAGCGCTGGATGCGCGGGTGCTGGATGTGGTTGAGGGGGTTCTGGGACCTGACCTGCTGTTGTGGTCGGCGGAACTGTTCATCAAAGAGCCGCACACCAAGCAGGTGGTCAGCATGCATCAGGATCTGACCTATTGGGGCATGGGTGAGACACCGGATCAGGTAACGGCGTGGATCGCACTGTCACCTGCGACGGTCGAGAGTGGATGCATGGATTTTGTCAGGGGCAGTCACAAGAACCCGATCCTGCCGCATACCGACACTTTCTCGGACAACAACCTTCTGTCACGTGGGCAAGAGATTGCGGTTGAGGTAGCCGAAAAGGACAAAACCCATATCGAACTGCAGCCGGGTCAGATGTCATTGCATCACGGCCTGACCATCCATGGCTCGGGGCCAAACGTGTCGGAAGACCGGCGCATAGGTCTGGCGATCCGATACCTAAATCCAAACGCACAGCAAAAGGTAGCTGATCGCGATTATGCCATTCTGGCGCGGGGTGAGGACCGGGTCGGGAACTTTGTTCACATCCCGGAGCCGACCGGGTTGTTCGCTGCCAACGCGTTGGATCTGCATGCGCGTATCCGGGCCGATCAGACCAAGGCACTGGCCCAGGGCGCGACCGAGACCCTGCATCTGTATGAACCTGCACCACCAAAGGCGGGTTAAACAGCCGCGCAGACCCTTCCCCTTCCCTTACGCATTCGCTATTGCAGGCGCTGACCCGAGATTGATGACGCAGGACGCACCCCATGGCGATGGAAAAGACATTCAACGCGGCCGAGGCCGAGGCCCGCATCTACAAGGCCTGGGAAGAGGCCGGAGCCTTTAAGGCAGGCGCGAACAAATCGCGCGACGAAAGCTTTACCATCATGATCCCGCCGCCGAACGTGACGGGCGCGCTGCATGTGGGCCATGCGTTCAACAACACGCTGCAGGACATCCTGACCCGCTGGCACCGTATGCGCGGGTTCGACACGCTTTGGCAGCCCGGTCAGGACCATGCCGGTATCGCCACGCAGATGCAGGTCGAGAAAATGCTGGCCGCCACCCAGCAGCCCGGCCGGCGCGAGTTGGGGCGTGAGGCGTTTCTGGACAAGGTCTGGGAATGGAAAGGCGAATACGGCGGTACGATTATCGAGCAGCTGAAACGTCTTGGCTCGTCCTGCGACTGGTCGCGCAATGCCTTCACCATGGCAGGTGCGCCGCGCGACCCGCGTACCGGCCATGAGAACTCGCCGAACTTCCACGACGCGGTCATCAAGGTCTTCGTCGACATGTACGAAAAGGGCCTGATCTATCGCGGCAAGCGTCTGGTCAACTGGGACCCGCATTTTGAAACCGCGATCTCGGACCTCGAAGTCGAGAATATCGAAGTTGCGGGTCACATGTGGCACTTCAAATACCCGCTGGCCGGTGGCGAGACCTATACCTACGTCGAAAAAGACGAAGACGGGAACGTCATCCTCGAGGAAGAGCGCGATTACATCTCGATCGCTACGACCCGCCCTGAAACCATGCTGGGCGACGGCGCGGTTGCGGTTCACCCCTCGGATGAGCGGTACGCTCCCATCGTTGGCAAGCTCTGCGAAATCCCGGTTGGCCCGAAAGAGCATCGCCGCCAGATTCCGATCATCACTGATGACTACCCTGATCCCGATTTCGGCTCGGGCGCAGTGAAGATCACCGGCGCGCACGACTTCAACGACAATATGGTCGCCAAGCGTGGTGGCATTCCGATGTACCGCCTGATGGATACCAAAGGTGCGATGCGGGCCGATGGTGCACCTTACGCGGAAGAAGCTGACAAGGCACAGGAATACGCGCGCGGCGAAGAATTTACCGAGAATGAGATCGACGCGATCAACCTGATCCCCGACCACCTGCGCGGGCTCGACCGGTTCGAGGCACGTGCGAAGGTGGTTGAAGAGATCACTGCTGACGGTCTGGCCGTGATGACCCGCGCGGATGATCCACGTCTGGGATCGACCGCTCTGAAGCCCGATCACGAAGGCGCGGACAAGCTGGTGCCGCTGGTTGAGAGCAAACCGATCATGCAGCCCTTCGGCGACCGCTCGAAAGTCGTCATTGAGCCGATGTTCACGGACCAGTGGTTTGTGGACGCCGAAAAGGTTGTCGGCCCCGCGCTGGACGCGGTCAAGGACGGCACGGTCAAGATCATCCCCGAGTCGGGCGAGAAAACCTATTACCACTGGCTGGAAAACATCGAGCCCTGGTGCATCTCGCGCCAGCTGTGGTGGGGGCATCAGATTCCGGTTTGGTATGGGCCGTCACTGAAGCCGGAAAACACGACGTTCGATGGGTTCGACTATGATGGCGAACTGGTTCCATTCTGCGCAGCGACGAAAGAGGAAGCGGCCAAGCTTGCTAGAGATTACTACGGCGTTGATGAAGTCCTCGATGTCGCTGAGAGTCATACCGATGCCTACAATTGGCACGCAGAGCTTAAGGACAACTTCGGAAAGACAAGTTTCGTAATCCTCGAGCGCGACCCCGACGTCCTCGACACTTGGTTCTCGTCTGGCCTCTGGCCCATCGGCACTCTGGGCTGGCCCGAGCAGACTGAGGAGCTGGAACGCTACTTCCCCACGGACGTTCTCATCACCGGCTTCGACATCCTGTTCTTCTGGGTCGCCCGGATGATGATGATGCAGCTGGCCGTGGTGAACGAAATCCCGTTCCACACCGTCTACCTGCACCAGCTCGTCCGCGACGAGAAGGGCAAGAAGATGTCCAAGACCACCGGCAACGTCATCGACCCGCTGGAGATCGTGGACGAGTTCGGCGCCGATGCGCTGCGCTTTACCAACGCCTCGATGGCGGCAATTGGTGGCGTGCTGAAACTGTCCAAGGAGCGTATCACCGGCTACCGCAACTTCGGCACCAAACTGTGGAACGCCGTGCGTTTTGCCGAGATGAATGAGGTCTTCACTGACGCCGTGCCGCAGCTGGACGTGGCCGACCTGAGGCCCAAAGCCGCCGTGAACCGCTGGATCATCGGTGAAACCGCCCGCGTGCGCGAAGAGGTCGACGCGGCGCTGGAGAGCTATCGCTTCAACGACGCGGCGAACGGGCTTTATGCCTTTGTCTGGGGCAAGGTCTGCGACTGGTACGTGGAACTGTCCAAGCCATTGCTGCAGGGTAATGACGCCGAGGCACAGGCCGAGACCCGAGCCACCATGCGCTGGGTTCTGGATCAGTGCATGGTCCTGCTGCACCCGATCATGCCCTTCATCACCGAAGAGCTGTGGGGCCTGACCGGTAGCCGCGCCAAGATGGTCGTCCACGCCGACTGGCCGACCTACGCCGCTGCTGACCTGATCGACGCGGATGCGGATCGTGAGATGAACTGGGTAATCTCGGTCATCGAAAACACCCGTTCGGCACGTGCTCAAATGCGCGTTCCTGCAGGCCTCTATGTGCCGATGCTGGTGACTGAGATCGACGCCAACGGCCAAGCCGCTTGGGACCGCAACGAAGCGCTGATCAAGCGCCTTGCACGGATCGATAGCCTGACCAAGGCGGATGAACTGCCTAAGGGCACCATCTCGATTGCCGCCCCCGGCGCGTCCTTCGGCCTGCCGCTAGCCGACATCATCGACATCGGCGCGGAAAAGGAACGGCTGGAAAAAGCCAAGGGCAAGCTGGCCAAGGAACTGGGCGGTCTGCGCGGGCGCCTGAACAACCCCAAATTTGTTGCCTCGGCTCCGGAAGAGGTGGTTGCCGAAGCCAAAGCCAACCTTGCAGCCCGCGAAGAAGAAGAAGCGAAACTGGACGAGGCGCTGGCCCGACTGGCGGAAATCGCCTGACCCTTCTTCAAAATCGAACGCTTTGAACCCCGCTGAGCCCAGCCCAGCGGGGTTTTCATTTACCCAACGGCTTTTCCCCTTGTTCCCAGCGGCTTGTGGTTGTTAGCAATTCCTCAAATGATCTTGAGGCAGTGATGGCACGTCCCCTTCCCCCAGTGCAGACGATTTCAACCGGCCTTGTGGTGGCCGTGGTCGGCTTTTTCAGCTCTTTCCCGATCGTGCTGCAAGGCCTCGCTGCCATGGGTGCCTCGGCAGCTGAATCCGCATCCGGGTTAATGATGGCTGCAGTGGCGATGGGGCTGGCGGCGATCTTTCTCAGCCTTTGGTACAAGCAGCCGATCAGCGTGGCCTGGTCCACGCCTGGGGCGGCGTTGCTTGCAGTTTCGGCGACACCAGCCACAGGATTCTCGGGTGCGGTAGGTGCCTTCCTGTGCGCCGGAGCGCTGACCGTTCTGGCAGGCCTTTGGCGACCGCTGGGACGGTTGGCGGCAGCAATACCAACCACACTGGCGCAAGCCATGCTGGGCGGGGTTCTGCTGCCGTTGTGTATCATTCCGTTCAAGGCGGCAGTTGAGCTGCCATGGCAGGCGCTGCCCGTCATCCTGACTTGGTTTGTTGCGGGGCGGATCAACCGGCTGATCGCAGTTCCTGCTGCGGTTATTGCGGCGGCAATCGTCGTTGTTCTGAATTCGGGCGACAGCTCGGTCCGGCCCGAGCATCTGGTGGCTGCTCCTGTCTGGACCATGCCAACCTTCTCGGTCGCTTCGGCAGTGGGGATCGGCATCCCACTGTTCATCGTCACTATGGCAACACAGAACATCCCCGGTATCGCGGTGATGCGCAGCTTTGGCTACTCGCCGCTCGCCGGCAGGCTGTTCTCGGCCGTTGGAAGTGCCAGCATCTTATCCGCGCCGTTCGGAGCACCCGCCACCTGTCTTGCCGCCATCACTGCAGCGATGTGCTCGAACGAAGACAGCCATCCAGACCCGAACCAGCGATATTGGTCGGCGGTCATGGCAGGTATGTTCTACTGCGTTTTCGGCGTCTTTGCGGTGGCGATTACCGGATTCGCAGCCCATGCCGATCCGATGTTGATGGGGACATTGACGGGTATTGCCCTGATCGGCGTCATGGCAAACGCGACCTTTGCCGCGCTCGAGGTTCCTGCCGAACGAGAGGCTGCAATCCTGACCTTTGCGATCACCGCCTCGGGCATCACCGTATTTGGCTTGGGCGCGGCGGTCTGGGGCTTGGCGGCAGGCGGAATTGCGTATCTGGTTACCAAGCGGGCGCGGTGAGCGCTTTCGCCTGCACCCGGGGTGGAGTATAGTTCGGCCATGCTTGGATCACTTGGAAAACTGGTAGAGCGCCAAATCAAAAAGGCGCAGGCCGAAGGACAGCTGGAGGGGCTGGATGGTGAAGGCCAACCCCTGCCAGACCGTTCAACCGAGGCGCAGACTGACCCGGCCCTTTCAGCCGGACACCGGATCATGGCGCAAGCCGGTGTTCTGCCCGAGGAGTTCGGGATTAAGAAAGAGCTGGACGCAGCACGAAAGGCCTATCCCACACTGACAGACCCGGTTGAACGCAAGGCCGCAATGGCGCGCATCGCGGACCTGGAGATGCAGTATAATATGGCCCGCGATGCCCGCAGGGCCTTTATGCGGTGATCATTTGAATTCCGGCTTTCGGCCTTGCATCTGGGCCGCGATGACCTCGATCTGATCCGGTTTGCCAATCAGTTCCACCTGTTCGGCGGATTCTTCCAACAAAACCTCGGCACGAGACTTGCTTTCGGCCACTTCAATCAGCCGTTTGGCTGCACGGATCGCTGATGGACTTTTGCCTGCGATGTCTTCAGCCAGCGCCAGTGCTTCGGTCAGAGGATCGTCCGACAGTTTCGTTACCAGCCCCCAGTCTGCCGCTTGTGGGGCACCAATCGGGCGAGCAGTGTAGGTCAGCAGGCGCAATACATCCGATCGGACGAGTTGCGGCAGCAGGGCCATGCCCCCCATATCCGGGATGATGCCCCATTTCATTTCCATAACCGCCAGCTTGGCCTCGGGATGTGCGATGCGGACATCCGCACCCAGGGCAATCTGCAGACCGCCACCATAGGCGACCCCCTGTATGGCGCAGATCACCGGCACCGGAACGCGACGCCAGACCATGGCAAGTTCCTGCATCTCATTGGCGTCTTCATGGCTGCGGGTCATAAGCCATTCGGTCGGATCCATATGAGCCATCTTGGCAAAGCTCCCCATGTCGAGACCGGCACAGAAGCTTTTGCCTTCACCTGACAGGACAACGGCGCGGGCATCCGAGGCCGCGACCTCCTGCCCGGCAGACAGGATCGCCTTGACCATCGCATCGTCCAGCGCATTCATCTTGTCGCCCCGGGTCAGCGTGACATGAGCAATGTGGTCTTTGTATTCGACAGATACGCGCGCCATACGAGCCTCCCAATCCTGCTTTTCAAGACAATGCCCCGAAAGGCCTACACAGTTCCACAGCGACGTCAGGGCATCTGTGATACTGGCATCCGGCCGAACCATGGTGAATCGAGCGTCATGACGTAAAACTGGTCATCTACGATTTTGCCACCGGTCGTGATCCCCAGTCGGCCATCCGGATCCTGCAGGGTCCGCAGGATGTTTCCCTGACCATCGAACTGCACGATCATCCCACGGTGGATTGGGGCTGGTCGCACCATCGGCCCCAGTCGCCAGATCACTTTGCGCAGGAACGGATAGGGCATGAGCGCTTCGGACGGCACACGCGGGCTGGCGAAGGCCACCCAGTAAGTGCCATCCCCCTGTGCCTCGAGATTGTCAGGATAGCCGGGCAGATTATCGAGCAGCACTTCGGTCTCACCCGCCCGGGGGCCTTTCAGCCAGAGCTTGTGGACTCTCGCCCGCCCCGTTTCGGCAATAAGCAGAAAGTCCTCATCCGGCGACAGTGCTACGCCGTTGGTATAGACGAAACCTTCGGCAATTTTCTCGGTCGTACCATTCGGTGCGTGTCTGGCAACATAACCGGTATCGGATTGCTCCCAGATCGTAAGAACCGAGGTCGGTTTGGTTCCGCCCATGGTTTCGGGATCAAAACGATCCGAGGAATTCGAAAAATAGACCGTCCCATCCTGCGCGACGTCCAGTTGGTTGGCATAGATCACCGGGGCACCGTCAATTTCCGATACGACGGCCTCCAAAGTACCCGGCCCGGTCCACCGCATCAGGCCTCGGAAACTGTCGGCGATGTAGAGCGCCCCGTCCGGTCCCGCCTTCAGACCTAATGGGCGACCGCCCAACCGGTCGACCTCAACCGGTTTATCCCCGTCGATGCGGTAGAGAATACCAGACAAGCTTGTGGTGTAGATCGCACCATCCGAGAGGACGGCCAGATCTTCGGGGCCGATCTCACCTTCTGGCAGAGTGATGAGCTCAAGCCCGTCCAGATGCCTGTTCTCTTCGAAATCACCTGTGAAACCCGGCGGTTCAGGTGGTTCATACGCAACTGGTGCGACCGGGACAGGCCAGAATATCAGATAGGCAAGCCCGACAAGAACCAGGATCAGAAAATAGCGCATGACACCTCCTGCAACGTTTAGGTGCACCCTGCAGGGGATGCTGCGCCAGAGCAAGGCTTGCCCCGACCGCAGGCTTACGATTATCTGCGCGCATGACTGGTCCCCGATACACCCCGCTTGCCCAATCCCTGCCCGCGACCGTGCCATTTGTAGGCCCCGAAACGCAGGAGCGTCAGCGCGGCGCGCCCTTTGCTGCACGTCTGGGGGCAAATGAAAGCATATTTGGCCCTTCCCCGCGCGCAATCGAGGCGATGCGACAGGCAGCGGGTGATCTTTGGATGTATGGCGACCCCGAGAACTTTGATCTGCGTCATGAATTGGCGGCTCATCATCGAGTAAACTCCGAGAATATCGTTGTTGGTGAGGGGATTGACGGTCTACTGGGCTATCTTGTGCGTCTGATAGTTGGCCCGGGCGATGCAGTCGTGACCTCGGACGGCGCCTACCCAACCTTCAACTACCACGTGGCCGGGTTTGGTGGGGTTTTGCACAAGGTGCCCTATACTGGTGATCACGAGGACCCTGCCGCCTTGTTCGCCAAGGCGGGTGAGGTAAATGCCAAACTGGTTTATTTGGCCAATCCTGACAATCCGATGGGCAGTTGGCATTCTGGCAAAGAAATCGTTGCGGCAATGGAGGCGCTACCCGAAGACTGCCTGCTGGTACTGGACGAAGCCTATGTGGAATGTGCGCCGGAAGGGACAGCCGCGCCTTTGGCGGCAGATGATCCGCGTGTGATCCGGATGCGGACGTTTTCCAAAGGGTATGGCATGGCTGGCGCACGGGTGGGATATGCCATTGGTGCCGCCAAACTGATCGCGTCCTTCAACAAGGTTCGCAACCATTTCGGTATGAACCGCGCGGCACAAGCCGGGGCATTGGCTGCCCTGCAAGACAACGAGTGGCTGACGCAAGTTCAGGAAAGGATCACTAAGGCACGCGAGACAATTGGGCAGATCGCACGCGATAACGGGCTGGTCCCCCTGCCCTCGGCCACCAACTTTGTCGCGATTGATTGTGGGCGCGACGGAGAATTTGCAAAGGCTGTGCTGAATGCGCTGGTGGATCAGGGCATTTTCGTCCGTATGCCATTCGCCGCCCCCCAAAACCGCTGTATCAGGGTAAGCTGCGGTGAGACCGCCGATCTGCAGGCCTTTGCCGCCGCACTGCCCAAGGCATTGTCGACGGCAAACAGCCAAATCTAATCTGTATCGGACAGTGCGGCTGCCGCGGCCTCCAGCGCTCCGGCTCCGCGCGGGATGTTCAGGGCAGCCATCGCCGTTTCGACACCCCCCAGCATACCCATCACCATCTGGCCGTTGAGATGACCCATGTGGCCCAAGCGGAAATAGGAATCCTCACACGCCATACCCAGACCGATGCCCAGCGTGAGGCCCAGGTTGGATTCCGTATAGTCGCGCAGTGGTGTGCCCCGTCCTTCGGTCAGGCGCAGCGCAGTGACCGCGCGGCTGCGATGCGCGCGATCTGAGACGTTGAGATGCAGCGCACCGCCTTCGGCCCATGTTTCACAGGCAGCCCAGACCGCCTCGGCCAGTCGCTCGTGACGCGCCCAGACATGTTCCAACCCTTCGGTATGGATCATGTCCAGCGCGGCGCGCAGACCATAGATATGGTGGGTCGGGGCAGTGCCGCCAAAATACTGATAGAACCAGTCCGGCTCAGCACGCGGTTGCCAGTCCCAATAACCCGAGACACGAGGCATCAAGGCACGTTTGGCCTTTGCCTTATCGTTGAAAAACACAAAAGAAACGCCCGCCGGGACCATCAGACCCTTCTGGCAGGCCGCGACCATGACATCCACGCCCCAGGCATCCATTTCGAACCGGTCGCAGCCCAGCGAAGCAATGCAATCCGCCATCAGCAAAGCCGGGTGGTCCAGTCCATCCAGCAAATCGCGCAGAGCTGGAATGTCGTTTCGGATCGAGCTTGAGGTATCGACATGCACTGCCAGAACACCCTTGATCCGATGGTCTGTGTCAGCCTTCAACGCCTCGGCAATCCGGTCGAAATCCCAAGGGGAAGATGTCCCGAAATCGATGAGTTCAACCTCGGCACCGATCGCACGGGCCATTTCGGCCCAGCCATGGGTAAAGCGGCCTGAAGCCGGAGCTAGAATGGTGTCACCCGGCGCAATGACGTTGGACAGCGCTCCTTCCCACGCACCATGGCCGTTGGCAATATAGATCGCCACATCATGACGTGTACCGGCCACCCGGCGCAGGTCTTCGGTCAGGGCGGGCATCATTTCGACCAGTTCACCCGCATAAATATTGGGGGATGGACGATGCATCGCCTGCAACACCGCATCGGGTATGACAGAAGGTCCGGGAATGGCGAGATAATCGCGCCCGTGCGCGAGAGAAATTTTGCTTGTCATGAGATCGACCTGTACGAATTCACGCCTACCCTAGCGTGGGCTTTCGCGACGTCAATCCATCAGAGAGGCAGCCTCGCGCGCAAGTGTTTCGATACCCGACCAATCTCCGCCAGAAACCATCTGTTTGGGCGCAACCCAGCTGCCGCCCGCGCAGACGACATTAGACAGAGACAGGTAATCATGGGCATTTGACGTAGATACGCCACCAGTCGGGCAGAATTTGATCTGCGGCAATGGTGCGCCGATGGCCTTCAAAGCGGATGCACCTCCCGAGGCCTCGGCCGGGAAGAACTTGAGCATGTCATAGCCCTTTTCGAGCAGCGCCATGGCTTCGCTTGCGGTGGCCGCACCGGGAAGCAGCGGCAAGCCTTCGGCCTCGCAGGCTGCGATCAGGGCATCTGTTGCGCCGGGGGATACGCCAAACTGTGCGCCAGCCTCTTTGGCGGCACGAACGTCTTCGGGTGTGACCAGAGTGCCGGCACCAACAACCCCGCCGGGCACTTCGGCCATGGCACGGATCGCGTCCAGCGCGGCCGGTGTACGCAACGTCACCTCAAGCGCAGGCAGGCCACCCGCGACCAGTGCCTCGGCCAGAGGACGCGCCTGCGCCGCGTCATCGACGACCAGAACCGGGACAATGGGCGCGAGCGCGCAGATTTCGCGGGTACGTTGGGACTTGGATGTCATGGCTCAGGCTCCGAATATGCTTGCACCGGCATCAGCCGGGCCGACAGTGTTGCGGAATGCGGCGAACAACTCACGCCCGACGCCGTGTTGATGAGCAGACAGATCAGCCGTGATGGGTGTCCGGTCCAGAACACCCTCCGTCAGGATTTCCAGCTCGCCGGTAACTGCATTGACCCGAAGCATGTCGCCATCCCGAAGGCAGGCAATCGGGCCACCCTCAAGCGCTTCGGGGCAGACATGAATCGCAGCAGGAACTTTGCCCGAAGCGCCAGACATGCGTCCATCGGTGACCAGCGCCACCTTTTGTCCCCTGCCCTGCAGTATCGACAGGATCGGAGTCAGAGAGTGCAGCTCGGGCATCCCGTTGGCCTTTGGCCCCTGAAACCGGACAACAACAATGACGTCATCCGTGAACTCTCCGGCCTTGAATGCTGTCTTGACCTCATCCTGATCGTGAAACACCCGCACGGGGGCCTCGACCACCTGATGTTCCGGGGCCACAGCAGAAACCTTCATAACCGCGGTACCCAGATTGCCGGTCAGACGCGACAAACCGCCTGTGGGCTGGAAGGGGTCATTGGCGGGGCGAACGATCTTTTCGTTCAGGCTGTGGCCCGCACCTTCTTGCCAGACCAGTTGCCCATCGATCAGCTTGGGTTCCTGAGTGTAGTGCTGAAGACCACGCCCCGCGACAGTCAGGGTATCGGGGTGCAGCAGACCATCTTCGAGCAACGTTCCGATGCAATAACCAAGGCCACCCGCCGCGTGGAAGTGGTTCACGTCGGCCAGACCATTCGGGTAGACCCGTGCCACTAGCGGAACCACAGCCGAGATGTCGGAAAAATCCTGCCAGTCCAGCACGATACCACCCGCGCGGGCCATTGCGATCAGGTGGATCAGCAGATTGGTTGAACCGCCTGTCGCCATCAAACCGACGATCCCGTTCACAAAGGCACGTTCATCGAGGATTTGGAAAACCGGGGTATAGTTATTCCCCAGCGCGCTGAGGGACAGGGCGCGGCGTGCGCCTTCCTCGGTCAGCGCATCACGCAGAGGCGTATTCGGGTTGATGAAGCTGGATCCCGGCAAGTGCAGCCCCATAAACTCCATCAGCATCTGGTTTGTGTTGGCAGTGCCATAAAAGGTGCAGGTCCCGGGGCCGTGGTATGCAGCCATTTCAGCGGCCATCAGTTCTTCGCGCCCGACTTCTCCGGCAGCGAATTGCTGGCGAACCTTGGCCTTTTCGTCGTTTGGCAATCCACTGGTCATCGGACCTGCGGGCAGAAAGACGGAAGGCAGATGCCCAAAGCTTTGTGCCGCGATGACCAGACCGGGAACGATTTTGTCACAGACGCCAAGGAAAACGGCGGCATCATAGGTGTTGTGGCTGAGTGAAACAGCCGCAGCCAGCGCGATCACATCACGCGAAAACAGCGACAATTCCATGCCTGCTGCGCCCTGTGTGACGCCGTCACACATTGCAGGAACTCCGCCCGCCACCTGTGCCGTGCCACCTGCGACACGCGCGGCCTGACGGATCAGTTCGGGGTAGCGCTCAAAAGGCTGATGCGCCGAAAGCATGTCGTTGTAGGCGGTGACAATGCCCAGATTTCCGGCGTGGCCCGTGGCCAATGATTGCTGGTCATCGCCTGCGCCTGCATAGGCATGGGCCTGACCGCTGCAGGACAGATGACCGCGCGCTGGCCCGGCTGAACGCGCCTGCTCCATCCGTTCAAGATGAACCGAGCGCAATGGCGCGCTGCGATCGATGATCCTTTGTGTGACATCGGTGATGACGTTGTGAACCATCTCAACCTCCGATCTGGCGCCAGCGGCGCCCGTCGCGATGCATCAGCATCAATGCTTCTTCGGGTCCGGAACTACCCTGATCATAGCGCGAAGGGCGATCGCCCCGCTCTTCCCAATCCTGAATGATGGGATCAACCCAGGCCCACGCCGCTTCGGCCTCATCCCCGCGCATGAACAGGGTCTGATCACCGCGGATCACGTCCATGACCAGACGCTCATAGGCGTCCGGCGATTTGGACTCGTCACCCAATGCATCAGCAAAGCTCATGTCCAAGGCCACGTCGGACAAGCGGAACCCACCTTGCCCCGGCTCTTTGATGGTTGTGCGCAGGGTGATGCCTTCGTCAGGCTGAAGCCGGATCACCAGCACGTTGCCGTGCAGAGGACCAACATTGGGAAAAATCGTATGTGGCGGATCGCGGAAGAACACCGCGATCTCGGATTCACGGGCGCGAAGGCGTTTTCCGGTACGTAGGTAAAACGGGACACCCGCCCAGCGCCAGTTCCCCAGATGAACCTTTAGCGCAATATAGCTTTCGGTGCGACTGGCAGGGTTGCCTACGTGATCCAGATAGCCGTCGCCACCCTTGTCCGTGCGATACTGACCGCGCGCGATATCGGTGGGTGCAACCGGCTCCAACGCTTCGATGACTTTGACCTTTTCATCCCGAACCGCATTTGGTGAGAACTTCGAGGGCGGCTCCATGGCCGTCAGACACAAAAGCTGGACAAGATGGTTCTGGATCATATCCCGCATCGCGCCGGATTGATCGTAATAGGCCCCGCGCCCCTCGACGCCCACAGTTTCGGCCACGGTTATCTGGACGTGGTCGATATGGGTGGAATTCCAGAGCGGCTCGAACAGTGAATTGGCAAAGCGCAACGCCATCAGGTTCTGAACTGTCTCTTTTCCCAGATAATGGTCGATCCGGTAAATCTGATGTTCATCGAAACACGCGCGCAGACCTTCGTTCAGCGCCTTTGCAGATGCAAGATCATGACCAAAGGGCTTTTCGACGACGATCCGGCTGTCAGATGTCGCAAGCCCCTCATCGTGCAAACGTTTCGCTATTCCGGGGAACAGGCTTGGGCCTACGGACAGGTAAAAGGCGCGAACAACATCGGGGCGGAGCGACTTTCCGAGTGCTTTCCATCCGCTATCGCCCAACGCATCGACCGGCACATATTCCACATGGGTCAGAAAGCGATCCAGAACCTCGGGTGAAAACTCTGGCGCGAACTCCTTCATTGAGGCACGAACCTGTTCGCGAAACCCGTCATCATCCATTTCAGACCGCGCTGTCGCGATGATGCGCGCGTCTTCCGGCATCTGCCCGACTTCGAACCGGTGATAGAGGCCTGGCAGGATCTTGCGTTGCGCCAGATCGCCGGTCGCACCGAACAACACAAGGTCGAACGGATGTACCGGAATTACGCGTGAGACCATTGCAAGGTTCCTTTCGAGTTCACCGCAATCAGCTTAACATGGCGTTTGGCGCAGAAGTGAGACGCGCGGATACAGATAATGTTATCGCTAACATTTGTCGTTTCAATAGAAAGACCCGTCCCAAAAATCAAGCATGGATTTGCCGGATGCGCCAGTTTCGGGCTTACAGCGCCTCATCCCTGATTACGGAGCCATTCCATAACAGACGGGCGTACCGATTGTTCCCCGCGATGGCGGGCATCTGCGATGATCTTGCGCACCTCCTGCAAATTCGATCGCAACAGCAGGCTTTTGACCGGGCCAATCGAGGCCGGGCGCATGGACAGGGTCCGGATACCCATCGCCGCAAGGCAGAGCGCCTCAACCGGGCGGCCCGCATCCTCGCCGCAGAAACTGAGCGGCGTGTCCGAGATATTGCAGCGTTCGACAATCCGTTCGATGAAGCTGAGGAAGCTGACGTTCAACGTATCATAGCGACGGCGCACCAGTTCATTCTCACGATCTGCCGCAAAGAAGAACTGTTTCAGGTCGTTGCCGCCGACCGAGATGAAATCCACCTCATCAAAGAATTTCTGCGGCGCAAAGGCCAGAGACGGGGTTTCCAGCATCGCGCCAACCTCAAGCGATTCCGGCAGAACATGGCCGAGCCGCTTTTCACGCTCGATAGTCTTGTTCACCTCCCAGCGGGCCTCGCGATATTCTTCAGCCTGCGCGACAAAAGGGAACATGATGGTCAGTGGGCGACCATCTGCGGCCCGCAGCAATGCCTGCAACTGCATCCGCATCACGCCACGCTTGTCCAGCCCAACCCGAATGGCGCGCCAGCCCAGCGCAGGGTTCGGCTCCTCCACATGTTTCATGTAGGGCAGAACCTTATCCGAACCGATATCCAAGGTACGGAATACCACACGCTTGCCGTGGGCAGCATCGAGGACACGCTTGTATTGAGCGACCAGCTCGGACCGTTTCGGCATTTGGTTGCGGATCAGGAATTGCAGTTCCGTTCTAAACAATCCAACCCCTTCGGCACCGGAATTCTCAAGCGACGGCAGGTCGGCCATCAGGCCCGCATTCATAACCAGATTGATCTGGCCACCGTCCTGCGTAATCGTTGGGGTTTCTCGGATCGACGCATAACGTTCCTGTGCCTTGGCCTGCATCGCGATCTTGTCGCGGAAGGCACCGACAACGGTTTCCTCGGGACGCAGATGAACGACACCCTGATCCCCATCGACCAGGATATGGTCGCCATTCAGAGCCTCAGTCGTGATCCGGCCCACATGTACCACCAGAGGGATTGCCAGAGCGCGGGCCACGATAGTGGCGTGGCTGCCAACTGAACCTTCCTCGAGCACGATACCCTTGAGAGAGCGGCCATATTCCAGCAGATCACCCGGACCGATATTACGCGCAATCAGGATCGGATCAGGTGGCAGATCCGCCCCGTTTGTTGCGCCCTGCCCGGTCAAAATACGCAACAGCCGATTGCTCAGGTCATCCAGATCAGCCAGCCGTTCCCGCAGGTAGGGATCGGTAACCTGGCTCATGCGCGCGCGGGCCTGCGATTGCTCTTTCTCGACGGCCGCCTCGGCGCTCAGACCGCGGGCAATGTCTTCTTCCATCCGCCGCATCCAGCCTTTGGAATTGGCAAACATCCGATAGGCTTCGAGAACCTGCAGCTGTTCCTTGTCACCGCCCTGAGAGATTTCCAGCATCTTATCGACGCCCACACGCAATTCATCAACCGCCTCGGTCAGGCGCTCCAGTTCGCGATGCGGATCGTCTGCGATGGGATTGGTAACAACCACGCGGGGTTCATGCAGCCAGACATGACCTTCGGCCGATCCTTCCTGTGCCGGACCACCACGCAGCAGAACCGATTGCTGGTGCAGGGGTGACAGGGCCGCACCTTCACCGACAAAGGCACCCAGCTCCGCCATTTCGGCCAGAACCATAGCGACCACTTCCAGTGCATAGACCTCATCAGCGGAAAATTCGCGCGCTTCACGGGACTGCACAACCAGAACGCCCAGCTTTTCGCCCAGACGCTGCACCGGTACACCGAGGAAAGAAGAAAACCGTTCTTCGCCCGTTTCAGGCATATATCGGAAGCCTTTGGCCGAGGGCGCATCGGCGGTGTTGACCACTTTGCCGCTGTTTGCGACGCGGCCCACTAGCCCCTCACCCATACGCATACGGGTTTTGTGCACCGCTTCGGGCGACAGACCTTCGGTTGCACAAAGCTCGAGCGTTTCTTCATCGCGGAACAGATATATCGAGCAGACTTCGGCCTGAATGCTGTCGGCAATCAGATGCGTGATCCGGTCAAGACGTTCCTGACCGGCGGCTTCGCTCGCCATCTCTTCGCGCAGCCGCCCCAGCAGCTTGCGGGATTCTGTTTCCGTACCGTCCGCCATCGCCCAATCGCTTTACGGTGTCAGGCGTGACCTTTGGCCGATCAGCTCAGGCCGCCTTGTCCAGTTCAAAGGCATCATGCAGTGCCTGAACAGCAAGTTCCATGTATTTCCGATCCACAAGTACGGAAATTTTTATCTCAGAGGTTGTAATGACCTTGATGTTGATCCCCTCATCCGAGAGCACCTTGAACATTTTAGCCGCAACACCCGACTGCGAACGCATGCCGATTCCGACCACCGAGACCTTGCAGACATCCTGATCCGCAACCAGTTCGGCGTAGTTCAGCTCGCCTTTTTCCTTGATCGCCAGCAGGGCCTGTTCGGCACGGGTCACCTGATTGGTGGGGCACGAGAAGGTCATATCGGTGCGACCCTCATCCGAGATATTCTGGACGATCATGTCGACATTCACGCCCTCATCGCTGAGCGCGGTGAAGATGATCGAGGCGATGCCGGGGCGGTCCGCAACCGAAACAACGGTCATCTTTGCCTCGTCCCGCGAATAGGCCACACCGGCCACTACATTGGATTCCATGATATCCTCCTCGTCGACAACCAGCGTACCGGCCTCGTCGGATTGTTCCTCAAAGCTTGAGAGAACGCGCAGTTTCACCTTGTAGCGCATCGCCAGCTCGACCGAGCGGGTCTGCAGCACCTTGGCCCCCAGCGAGGCCAGTTCGAGCATTTCCTCGAACGAAATTCTGTCCAGTTTGCGCGCCTTTTCACAGATACGCGGATCGGTGGTGTAAACACCATCGACGTCAGTATAGATGTCGCAACGCTCGGCCTCAAAGGCGGCGGCGAAGGCAACAGCGGTGGTATCAGATCCACCCCGGCCCAGCGTGGTGATACGGCCTTCGGGGCTGATACCCTGGAAACCGGCAACGACCGCTACGCGCATACCCTCGCCGAATTTCTGATTGATATTGTCGGTCGGAATTTCTTCGATCCGCGCCGCCGAGTGGGCACCGTTGGTGATCAGAGGCACCTGCCAGCCCTGCCAGCTGCGCGCAGGAATATCCATTTCCTGCAGGGTCAGAGACATCAGACCGGCGGTCACGTTTTCCCCGGACGACACAACCGCATCATATTCGCGGGCGTCATAAAGCGGCGAAATCTCGTCAACCCAGCCGACCAACTCATTCGTTTTGCCGGACATGGCCGATACGATGACAATGACATCATAGCCTTTTGCCACTTCGACACCGATGCGTTTTGCAGCACGGCGGATGCGGTCAAGATTGGCGACTGAAGTGCCGCCGAATTTCATCACGAGTACGGGCATGGGGGCAAGTGTCTCCGCGCCTTGGAATTCCGGTCCCGTGCCTCTTATGCGAGGGGGACCGCAAGAGCAAGTGGGCAAAGAACGCAAGGCTGCGCGAAAGGTGCGCTTTACATTGGAAGGTGGCAATGCCAGCGTGACGTCAACGACTTAGACCAAGAGGTTTCCCATGCTCCGTTTTGCTTTAGCCATTGCTTTAATGTCATCCCCTGCAGTCGCTCAGGTGGCGACCCAGGCCGGGACGGACGGTAAGAATGCACTGGGAACCGTTCCATGCGCTGCGCTGGCCGGTGAACCACTGCAGAGCTGTAACGCGGAATTGCGTCGCCGCGATGATGGTACAGCAACACTTGCAGTCGCCTTACCTACGGGCGAAGTCCGCAACATCTACTTTACCAATGGCGAACCGGATTCGAGCAGCTCAACGTCGCAACTCACCTCGGAAACCCGCGGCGATATTCTGGTGATTTTCATTGATCCCGGCGAGGTTTACGAGATCCCCAAGGCGGCGCTGAACACTCAGTAAGCGTGCGCGCGGCCGTCCCAGGTTTCAAAACAGCCCGAGTTATCTAGGCTGAGCGCTTCAAACCGGTCAGTCAGGCCTTCAACGGCCTGATCAGTCGTGATCTCGGCTGCGGGACCACCCATGTCCGTCTGAACCCAGCCGGGATGGTAAATACCAACGGCAATCCCATCAGCACGCAGGTCCGTTGCCAGATTGCGCCCCAGATTGAGCGCAGCCGCCTTTGACGCGCGATAGATGTAGCTGCCACCCGGCGCCCGTGTATGCGATGCCATCTGAGACGACATGATCGCGATCTTGCCCTTGCTGGCCTGCAAATTGGGCAACAGGGCCTGAACCGTCAGAAACACGCCCGTCACATTGGCCGCAAAACTCTGGGCCCACATCTCGGCCGGATAACCATCGATGTCGTGCCCTTTATCCAGATAGACGCCTGCGTTGCAGATCAACAGGTCAATGGGCCGGTCTTCAAGCAGCGACGCCACGGTCCTATGCTGTGCGGGATCCGTCACATCCAGTGCCAGATCACTGCTGCCATCCCGGGCGGTTCCGGTGACGTCATGCCCCTGAGTCCGATAGTGATCCGCAAGCGATCGGCCAATTCCACGATTGGCGCCCGTAATCACGATGTGCATGATTTAGTTGGTCTTTCTGCTGGGAACAAACGGCAGTGGCGCAACAGGGACACCATCTTCGATCAGGGCCTTCGCCTCTTCCGGCTTGGCCTCTCCATAGATCGGTCGGTCCGGCGACTCGCCCAGATGCATCTTGCGCGCTTCTTTCGCGAAATTCTTGCCAACGTAGTCAGAGTTTTCTTCGACTTTACGGCGCAGTTCGGTCAGCACCTTCTCGACATCTGCGGCAGTCGGCTCGACACTGATTTCTTTGGATTCCGGTGGCGCAACCTGTGTTTGAACTTTGGCATTTCGTGCAGGACGCACCCGAGGTGTCATGATTGCCTTTTCCACCTTCGCTGAACCGCAGATGGCACAGGTCACCATCCCGGCTGCCGCCAGCTTGTCAAAGGCTGAGGCAGACTGGAACCAACTGTCAAAGCTGTGGCCTTCACTGCATTTCAAGGCGTATTGAATCATTTGCCATCCAATATGTCGGTTGCCGAATAGATACCGACAGACATGGCAATATCAAGTCTTTCCGGCGGCAGTTCAGTGCGGATGGGGATCAAATCTGCGCAACATTTCTGCGAGATCGTGATCAGTAACCCGAAGCGCTGCTTTTTTAGGCAAAAACCACTTGAGCCGACGTTCGCCACACTCGGGATACGTTGTCTCCAACCGATGCACATGCAGCGGAAAGACATCCACAAGGCACAACACCGACCCTCGATCAGGATGGCGCTTCACATAAGAGAAAC
This sequence comes from Ruegeria sp. CE12, assembly GCF_056537525.1. NCBI lineage: Bacteria > Pseudomonadati > Pseudomonadota > Alphaproteobacteria > Rhodobacterales > Roseobacteraceae > Ruegeria > Ruegeria sp. CE12. The sequence continues at coordinate 840,457 of NZ_JBQFRS010000001.1, forward strand.
GGCCTAGACCTTCAGTGGAACAGGTACCGATAACGCCCGCTTCTTCCCATGCCTCCTGCCCTGCGGTTTCAGATGGGCTGAGGCCATCGATCAGCCACCCCTTGGGGATAATCCAGCGATTGGATCGACGTGTGGTGATCAGCAGAATCTCTGGCCGACCCTTGATGAGCCGGTAACACAACGCGGCAGACTGCGGCACAACGGGAAGTTTCCCGGCCTTGCAGAGTATATCTGGCGATAGCCTTGCGTTCATCACGCTGTCACGCCTTTCAACTGGGTATCTTTGCCTGTCTGCCGGATCGATTTTTACGTTATTTTGCGGTCCGATAGACAACAAATACCATATGAGGCGCTTATTGCCAAGTTGCAGGGGATAGGCTGATATCAGTGCAGCATACGCTGCGACAGGCGCTGAACAAGCTCTGGGTGCGGAATATCTGCGTCAATTGCCAGTCGGCGCAGGCCAAAATGAACCCGCGCAACCTGCTGATAATACCGGGTATAGACGTAGTTGGTGCCACCTCCGGCCAATGCCCCAAGCAAAGGCACAGACTGTGCAGCCAGTTTTTGCCCCAGTACAACGGACAAGCGTGGCGCAACCATCGCGATCAGTTTCTGCATTGCGGGGCCGGTCAGTGTCAGACGCACGGAATAGAACCCCAGATCCGAGCCATCATCCTCGGACATTGGTCCCGCTGCAGACAATACCCGAATGCAATCGAATTTCACGTTTTCCGCTGCAGGATCAAAGCCTTCCCGGGCAGCGGCCCCTTGAATTGAACGCAGCAGCATTGCGGTCGTCGCTGGCAGCTCGACAAGCGCGGTTGACATGCCACCCAATCCACCAGCGGCCCCCATAGCGGTTGTGATGGCGGTATTGACCCAGGGCTTTTGGTCCGGAACGGCCCGTCGTGTCCCCTCAGCCGCATGCATAGCGGCCCATAACGCATGTTCTGTTGCGTCGGTCAGACCCGACCGGACTGGCTCGGGGAGTTGATCCAGCAGCGATTCTGCAGATCCGCCAAGCCTGTTAAGCAGTTTGACCCCTGCCCCGCCGGCGGATCTATAATGTCCAGCAAGCCGGTCAAGTTCAGCCTCTGTATCAACTTTTTCGATCAGAACCACGTCCTGCATATGTGCCCTCCTGTGCATAAGACATTGGCACTTTGATGGGATGATTCAATAGGTCAGCGGCTCCATCGCGTGACCGAGCCGGTGATTCCAGCCCATGTACCGTCGATCAGTTCCATGCCCAGTATACGCTCGGGGTTGGTTGGTGGCGGCATTTCGACCCCTAGTAACCGGGTAAAGCCAAAGCGCGCGTAGTAAGGCGCGTCACCCACCAGCATCACGCGATGCCATCCCATGCGACGGCCCGCTTCGACGCCTTCATGAATGAGATAGCCGCCCAGCCCTTCGCCCTGATGGGTTGGGTGGACTGCGACAGGCCCAAGCAACAGCGCATCGTGATCGCCGACATGCACCGGCCAGAACCGGATTGCTCCGGCCAGTATCCCCTGACCGTCACGGGCCACCATGGACAGGCCCTGAACCGGTGGGACGTCATCGCGCAAACGATATGAGGAAAGCGCTTCGCGCCCCGGGGCAAAGCACAGGTCATAGAGGGCTTCGACCTCCCACCAATCGTCCGGCTCTTCCGGCCTTATCCCGAACTGCTGCACCCCGGCCCTCTTTTCATCTCTGGCATTCGCCCTAGCACTTCGTTACGCCTTGGGCAAACGCTTGGAGATAAGATGTTCTATCGCCCCGAAGACGGCCATGGTTTGCCGCACAATCCCTTTAACGCCATCATCACCCCTCGCCCCATCGGATGGATATCGACCCGGGATGCGAACGGGATCAACAATCTGGCGCCTTATTCCTTTTTCAACGGCGTCGCCTACACCCCGCCGCAGGTGATGTTTGCAACAACCGGCACCAAACATGATCAGGACGGCGGCAAGGACAGTATCGCCAATATCGAAGCCACGGGCGTGTTCTGCGTGAATGTCGTCGCCCATGCCCATCGTGATGCGATGAACGCAAGCTCAGCAGGATTGCCAAAAGACATCGATGAGTTCGAGCATGCCGGACTGACCCCAATTGAATGTGAGACCATCCCCTGCGCGCGGATCAAAGACGCACCGGCGGCGCTGGAGTGTAAGCTGACCCAAATCGTCACGCTGCCGGGCGAAGCGAACCGTGTTGTTTTCGGCGAAGTAACCGGTGTGCATCTGCACGACGATCATATTCGCGAAGGAAAGTTCGACGTCACCTCGTTCAAACCGCTGGCCCGCCTCGGGTATCGGGATTATTCGGTTGTCAGCGACCTGTTCAGTCTTTCAAGGCCGGATGATTGATGCCCCTACCCGATCCGTCACACCGATATCCGATTACCCTGCCCGATGGCTCTGACCATCGGGGAACCGTCTTTCTGTCTCAGGCTATTGATCACCCGCAGTTTCAGGCTGGCGCTTTCAGCTACGCGTCGGATTTCGATGCACCTGACGATTGGGCCTTCCGGCTGGCACCCTACCTGTTTCCCTTTTCCCGAGAGAAACTGGTGCTGGGCAAGTTCTGCCAGATCGCTCATGGCGTACGGTTTATCACCGCGTCCGCCAATCACGCCACAGACGGGCTGACCTGTTTTCCGTTTCCGGTTTTCGATCCGGACCGTATGGCAGGTTATCAACCTGATAGCCGGGATACTGTCATCGGGAACGATGTCTGGATCGGCTATGGCGCGATGATCCTGCCCGGTGCGCGGATCGGAAACGGGGCGATCATCGGCGCGGGATCGGTCGTTCGCGGCGAAATTCCCCCATACGCCATCGTCACAGGCAATCCGGCAGAGGTCAGGCGGTTCCGCTTTGATCCCGAAACTGTCGAACGATTGCAGGCGCTGAACTGGTGGGACTGGCCGGCCGAGAGCGTTGCCCACGCCGAAGAGGCATTGTTGTCCGGTGACATAGATGCGCTGGAACGGATGGCCCCAAAGTAAAAGGGCGGCCTGATCGGCCGCCCTTTTTCATTCAGTGTCCGCCCAGAATGCCGGTGCGGACCGAGTAATCCACGGCCAGGCCATAGTCCGGGTCATCATCACTATCGACCATCAGGTGACCCGCCTTGTTCAGCAGCTTGTGACAATCGCGGCTGAGGTGGCGCAACATGACGCGCTTACCGGCGGCCTCGTATTTGCCAGCTATGTTTTCGATAGCCTGCAGCGCCGATTGATCGACAACCCGACTGTCGGCGAAATCGACAATCACGGTTTCCGGATCATTTGCTACGTCGAACAGTTCTACAAACCCTTCAGACGACCCAAAGAACAACGGGCCCTGAATCTCGTAGACCTTAGCGCCTTTTTCAGTTTCGGACTCGCGCGTCACTGCATGAATACGCTTGGCGTTGTTCCAGGCATAGGCCAGCGCAGACACGATCACACCGACCACAACTGCAACTGCAAGGTCCTCCATCACGGTTACCACGGTCACCAGTACAATGACGAACGCATCCATCAGTGGGACCTTGCGCAGGATGTTGAACGAGTTCCAGGCAAAGGTTCCGATCACGACCATGAACATCACGCCAACCAGCGCGGCCAACGGAATTTGCTCGATCAGGGGGGCTGCGAACAGGATAAAGACCAGCAGGAACAGCGCCGCAGCGATACCTGCAACGCGCGTACGACCGCCCGATTTTACGTTGATCATCGACTGACCGATCATCGCGCAACCACCCATACCGCCGAAAAAGCCGGTAACAACGTTGGCTGCACCCTGCGCAATACACTCCTGCGAGGCACCGCCGCGCTTGCCTGTGATTTCACCCACAAGGTTCAGGGTAAGCAGGGATTCGATCAACCCGATCGCGGCCAGAATGACGGCGTAGGGCAGGATGATCTCAAACGTTTCCCATGTCAGCGGAACCATCGGGATATGAAAGGACGGCAGCCCACCTTCGATCGAGGCCAGATCGCCGACGCGTGGAACATCCAAACCGAGGCCAATGACCAGTGCGGCAACGACGACGATACCGGCCAACGGTGCAGGCACGATACGTGTGATGCGCGGCATGACCCAGATGACTGCCATGGTCAAAGCAACAAGGCCCAGCATGGTATAGAGCTGCATGCCCGATAGCCATTCGCCGCCACCCATGCCGTGCCCGGTGTTTTCCATGGTCCCCGGCACTTTGAACTGACCCAACTGCGCCAGGAAAATCACAATGGCCAGACCATTCACAAAGCCCAGCATCACCGGATGAGGCACAAGACGGATGAAGCGCCCCCAGTGCATCGCGCCTGCAATCACTTGCAGGATGCCCATCAATACCACTGTCGCGAACAGGTATTCCACGCCGTGCTGCGCAACCAAGGCCACCATGACCACGGCAAGGGCACCGGTTGCACCCGAAATCATACCAGGACGCCCACCAATCAGTGCAGTGATCAGACCCACAAGGAATGCCGCATAAAGGCCAACCAGCGGGTGAACCCCTGCGACAAAGGCAAATGCAACAGCTTCGGGCACAAGAGCCAGAGCAACGGTCAGGCCGGACAGCAATTCGATACGCAGACGCGACATGGTCAGCCCCTCGTCGGGCATCCAGCGCAGGTCAGGTATGGCTAGGCGATTGGCAAAGCTTGCCAGCAAGGCTCGGGGCATTAGACAGTCCTGTGGGTTAATTTGTTCGCGCGAAGGGGGCCTTTTATATGCAATCCCTTGTCAGAGCTACCGCGCTAGGTGGGACACTGCCATGCTTTAGTCGCATACCAACTCTCTCGCAATAACGTGAGTTGAAGATCACAGCAGTCACAAGCAACTCTGCAACATGCGCTGGATCATTCTACTTTTGCTATACCCGATTTCTGCAATTGCGCAGGACTTACAAGGCAATGACACGGCCGGGAACTGGCGTGTGACCCACTATGAAGCATACGGGATATGGAATTCGATCTGCGATGAGCGTGAGGAAAACGGTGAGTTGCGGCAACGATGCTATATTCGGCGCGCCGATGTTTTTTCGTTGCGTCCAAAGTTTGCCGCCCAGTTCGTATTCATCACACCGGCCCCCGAAGATTATATAATCGAGTTCGGAATTGAACCCGGCACACTGTTCAGCCCGTCCGGGTTCCGGATCGACCAAGGCAAAGACGTGATCTGGCGCACGCGCCGACCGGGCTGCCTGACGGGCCTCAGCTGTACCTTTGCCGGAGAAGGCGCTCAGGACATAATCGACGCCATGCTGACCGGTGAGGCCTATCGCTTTGTCTTTCGGGATCGGCACGGCCAATCACAGGATCTGACATGGTCGCTGGATGGTTTTGATGCGGCATGGCTGGACTTTAGGAGCCAATCCGACATTCGCGGATTGTTAACAGCGGAAGAATAGGTGCAAACCCTTGTCAAAGCGGGTCGCAAACCGCAGATATCCAAGACAAACAACCTGCGGGGAGAAGATCAGTGACCCAAACCAAAATTGCCGTCATTGGCGGATCAGGCATCTACGAAATCGACGGATTGGAAAATGCGGATTGGGTCAGTGTTAAAACACCATGGGGCGATCCATCGGATCAGATCCTGACCGGCTCTCTGGATGGCGTCGACATGGCCTTTCTGCCCCGCCACGGGCGCGGGCACGTCCATTCGCCGACCGAAGTCCCCTATCGCGCCAACATCGATGCGCTGAAACGGCTGGGGGTGACGGATGTAATCTCGGTCTCGGCCTGCGGATCATTCCGCGAGCATATGGCACCGGGCGATTTCGTGATCGTCGACCAGTTCATCGACCGGACCTTTGCGCGGGAAAAGAGCTTTTTTGGTACGGGCTGCGTCGCACATGTCAGTGTCGCGCATCCCACCTGCCCGCGCCTGAGCGATGCCTGTGAAACTGCGGGGAAGGCCGCTGGCATCACGATCCACCGCGGCGGGACCTATCTGGCAATGGAAGGGCCGCAATTCTCAACCCTGGCCGAGTCGAAGATGTATCGCGAGCAATGGGGTTGCGATGTGATCGGCATGACCAACATGCCCGAAGCGAAGCTCGCCCGCGAAGCGGAACTTTGTTATGCCTCAGTAGCGATGGTCACGGACTATGACAGCTGGCACCCCGATCACGGTGAAGTGGACGTAACCGCCATCATCGCCACGCTGACCGGGAATGCCGAGAAAGGCCGGGCACTGGTCAAGGGGCTGCCGAAACTGCTGGGGTCCGAACGCGAACTTTGCCCGCATGGCTGCGACCGCGCGCTGGAATTCGCGATCCTGACCGCACCCGAAAAACGCGACCCAGCCGTTCTGGCCAAGCTGGATGCGGTTGCCGGGCGGATCCTCTGACATCCGACAGGGTTGCCCTTAGTTGGCTGGCAGGTTCTGACGAACCTCCTGCCACAACCCGTGCGACCACAGGTCGTTGTGTGTGCCGCCCGGTATCATGAACAACTGGGCCTTCGCGCCGGAGAGTTCCGCCAGCTTCTTGCTGTGGTGGGCTGGAACCGTTTCATCGTCGGAACCGTGAAAGATCAGGATCGGAACCTCGACATCATCGATAAGGTCGCGGGTGGCGAAGTGGTCTTTCATCAGCGCTGACACCGGCAGCCAAGGGTATCTTTCGGCTGCCACGTCCACTGTCGCTGTAAAGGGTGCTTCGAGTACCAGGAGTTCAGCTTCCGGGCGCTGTTCGGCCACTGCGGTCGCGACGCCCGTGCCAAGGCTTTGTCCGTGCAGGATAACAGTCTCGCCCTGGGTTTCGAGCAGATCAAACAGCTCAACACCATCCGAGATCAGGGCCTGCTCAGACGGTTCACCGGGACTGCCGGGATATCCCCGATAGCTGGGGGCAAGCACCCCGAAACCGCTATCGACAATCTCTTCAAGCCGTTGAACTCGGTCTCCCAGATTACCGCTTTGACCATGAAAGAACAGGACCGTTGGTGCACCCTCTGCGCTGGCAGGAACGGACCAAGTGGTCAGCTCAACCCCATCAGACATCGGAACCTTTAGGACAGTCGCATCCGCCAAACCAACAGCTTCCGGTTCGGGCAGAACACCTGAGGGTTTGAACAGCAAAGACCGCTGATTGAGATACATGTATCCTGCGGCTGCCACATAAGCGACGCCGCCAACGGCCACCACAGAGATCAATGCACGTTTCAACCAACTGCGCGATGGTTGGGCGGTTTGGATCTGCTGTTCATTGTCAGTTGTATGCGGTTGTGTCACCCGAGCCTCCTGAGGCGAAATGATCCTCATAGTCTTGTGTCCGCATATGGGCGTTTCAAGACAGGTGTATCAACCTTAATCCGAGCTTTAAGGTTGCCCGCACAATGCGCCACATCCACTGTGCCGCCCGGAACTGTCCCATTTCTCAAATGAACACAGAACATCCTTGACCCGGCCACCGCATACGCAGCAGCGAAGTCATTACAAATCAGCGATTGCTAACACGAGCCCAGAGTTCGGGTACCCCAAACTCCGCTATGCCCCCTCTTATCGCCTGAGTGCGGCTATTCGATACGTACCAGTTGCCATTCAGCCTTGATCCGCGTCAGCCAACCGATCTTGAGAACCTCATGTTTAGGCATCGGCTGCATGCAACCTGCGCCACAGTCCATCGGTATGATGCTCGACCGGGACAGCTGAACCAGTTTCGGCATGTCGGGCTCATCCGGCGCATAGTAAACCATATCGACGATAAAGACCGACTGATCAGGCATACGTACGCGCTCGACCACACGCTCAAGGCAGTTCTGCTCAAGCTGGGTACTCAGCTCATCGCTGCGATAGATCTTGTTGAATTCCCACACGACATGCGCGCCTTCGAGGTTCATCTCATGAAGAATCTTCTCTCCGACGAACTGTCCCACCTGCGAGATCGCATCATTGAAGCCCTTTCCCCACTCATTGACGCCGGCAAACCTGACCGGTGCGGCCTGGAACGTATCAGCCATGTGCAAACGGCACAGTTTGATCGCCATGAAATCACCGGCCGAATGATCAAATGCATAGGCATCACCGGGTCGCGGACTATCCAGACGATGGGCCGGGATACTGTTTCGGTCATAGCGCAAATCGGCCTCATCCGCATCCAGCACCAGCGGTGCCGTGAACGCCAGAACAGCGATAACGATCGCCACCGCAATCAGGTATCCAGAGCGTTTGCGCAACTCGTCAAGTGCGCCTGACCAGGTCATTGCTGCACCTTAGGACAACACAGGTTGCCTCCGCATTCTGTGTACCCTTCTGGGCAGCTATTGGCGTTTCCCGTCTGAGCAACGACAGCAATAAAGAGCACAAACACTGCAGCTAACCACTTCATAACAAATACTCCTTCTTAAAAAATGCGAATATTAACATAAAACATCGCAAAAAGCGACTCGCGGCGGGAGTTTTCACCTTATTCACAGCTGCTTTGGACGCCTTGTCTGGTTGACTTTCCCGGCCCCGCGAGCCTAGCTGATCCGAGCTATTTTCAATCGCGGAACACGTGCATCATGTCCTTGGATATCTGGTTGGCTTTTGTTGCGGCTTCTACGGCACTTTTGTTGATACCGGGGCCCACGGTATTGCTTGTTCTCAGCTATGCCCTGTCCAAGGGACGTAGTGTTGCCGTTGCCTCGGCCTCGGGTGTAGCTGCGGGTGATTTGTTGGCCATGACCGCCTCTCTGCTTGGGTTGGGTGCGCTTGTTCTGGCATCGGCAACCCTGTTCACCGCGCTGAAATGGGTAGGTGCGGCCTATCTGGTCTGGATGGGCGTCAAACTGTTGCGCAGCGCCCCCTCAGGAGGCCTGGAGACCGTTTCGACCGGACGTGATGTGACGACTCAAAGTGTCTTTGGCCATGCGGCGGCCGTTACGGCGCTGAACCCGAAATCCATCGCCTTCTTTATCGCATTCGTGCCGCAGTTTCTGCGCCCTGCCGATCCGCTAGGGCCGCAGTTCCTTATCCTGATTGCAACGTTTGTGGGTCTGGCCTGGCTGAATGCGCTGGCCTACGCATTGCTGGCGGATCGCCTGCGTCAGATGATTGGGCGTCCGAGCGTGATCACCGGTTTGACGCGATTTGGAGGGTTAACCCTGATCGGAATGGGACTGGCCACTGCCCTTTTGCGTCGGCCAGCCTGAGTGCCTTCAACTCAAGAACAAGAAATGGCTGTCCGCTGCCAGCCACAACCTGTGCACTAGTTTTCGGCGTTCTCTTTCATGAAACCGCGGATGAAGCGCCGGATTTCCCGGGCTGCAGATGTGTCGAGTTCCTTGCAAAGCTCGACAAATGCGTCGCGTTCGTCCTTATCCAGCCGTAACACCAACTGACTGTTTTTCTTGGTAGATCCCTTACCGTCTTTCTTTCCCACGCGCCCTTACTCCGACGATCCCTTGATTCTTACCGCGATACATTGTATATACATCGCATAGAAGTTGTAGATATCGAGCACCTAACAATAAAAAAGGAATTAGGCAATGAACCTTCATGCTGCTCAGGCATTTCTGCTGCGCGACCAGCGCAACTGGCGCAAACCGCACCTGTCGTGGCTGCCAGCTGCGCTTTATCGCTATTACGGTCTGCCAAAGGCTGTACCAGACCGCCACAAATGATCGCAGCTAGGAAACTTTCCTTGCATGACCCCGTCTGATGGGCCAAACACCCGCGCGTAATTTGACGCAAGAGGGTTGACCCATGTCCAGAAACAAAACGGTCAAGGATTACATTCGGACCATTGTAGACTTCCCGCATGAAGGGATCATGTTCCGGGATGTGACAACCCTGTTCGCCGACCCGCGTGGGTTTCGCATGGCGATTGACCAGATGCTGCACCCCTATGCGGGTGAGCGGATCGACAAGGTGGTCGGTCTTGAGGCGCGCGGGTTTATCCTCGGCGGGGCAATTGCGCATCAGCTAAGCGTCGGGTTTGTGCCGATCCGCAAAAAAGGCAAACTACCCGGCACAACCATCAGTCAGGACTATAAGCTGGAATACGGCGAGGCGATCGTTGAAATCCACGATGACGCAATTCAACCGGGTGAGAAGATTCTGGTGGTTGACGATCTGTTGGCAACTGGCGGCACGGCTGCTGCGGGCATCAAGCTGATCGAACGGCTTGGCGGTGAAATCGTCTCTTGTGCCTTCGTGATTGATCTGCCCGAGTTGGGTGGTCGCAAAGTGCTGGAAGATATGGGCATGGATGTCCACGTCCTGTGCGAATTTGAAGGCCTTTGACCTACTTATTTTCACGATTTCGTGATTGGAAATCTACGAATTGGCGGGCTTAGCCCGCCATGACCCAGTTTCAAGCCGGAACATTCTTCACGCAAGGTGATCTTGTCGCGATGCGCCCCCGTACCCCTGATGATGCCACCTGAGGCATTCATTCAACAAGGGATATGAAGTCATGTTTCGCAAAATCGCTGTAGCTGGTGTCGCTAGTATTCTGTTCAGCACGTCTGCAATGGCAGACGGTCACGGAAAAGACATTGTGGACACTGCTGTCTCGGCAGGCAGCTTTACAACGCTCGTAGCTGCCGTTCAGGCCGCTGAATTGGTTGATACCCTGAAAGGTGAGGGTCCATTCACTGTTTTTGCCCCAACAGATGAAGCTTTTGCTGCATTGCCTGAAGGCACGGTAGAAACTCTGCTGAAGCCTGAAAACAAGGATCAACTGGTGGCCATCCTGACCTACCACGTGGTTCCGGGCAAAGTAATGTCGGGCGATCTGTCAGATGACATGACCGCTGCAACCGTGCAGGGCGGTGAGATCACCATCGATTTGGATTCGGGCGTGATGGTCAACGATGCCAATGTTGTTCAGGCCGATATCGAAACCAAGAACGGCGTGATCCATGTGATCGACAAAGTTATCATCCCTGCTTCGTAAGCGGATGTCAGGCACGGCTCGCATTTGTCGGGCCGTGTCTAAGCCTTCAGGATCGCACCGGGGTTCATAATCCCCTTGGGGTCAAGCGCTACCTTGATGGCGCGCATCGCCTGCAGCTTGGCAGGGTCCCCGTAGCGCTCAAGATCATCGACTTTGAGCCTACCGATCCCATGTTCTGCGCTGACCGACCCATGGAATTCATGGACTAGGTCATGAACCGCGTGTTTGACCGTCGCCCTTTTCTCATCAAAATCTGCTCTGTCATGCCCCTTAGGCGGGAAAACGTTGTAGTGCAGATTTCCATCGCCCAAGTGACCGAAGCAGTTGATGCGATAAGGTCCTAGCGAGGCGACCAGCTCTGCGCCCCGTTCAATGAATTCAGGTATCGACGAGATCGGGATCGAGATGTCATGGCTGGATACGGAGCCGACCAGGCGATTAGCCTCAGGTATACGCTCACGCACAGCCCAGAGTTCTGCACGTTGACCTTCGCTTTGGGCAATTACACCATCACTGACCAGATCTTGACCCAAAGCCGTCTGGAACAGGCTTTCGAGCGCCTCTGACGGGTCGTGGCCGGCTGCCAAACCCAACTCGATCAACACGCTCCATTCAGGTGGCTCGGCAAACGGTTGGCGTACGTCAGGCAGAACCTCGGTCAAGAAGTCCATCCCCTGTCGGTGGATCAGTTCAAATGTGCTGACACCCTCCCCCACCTGATCCCGCGCAAGGGCCAGCAGATGAATGGCAGCATCAGGAGAGGCCACCTGAAAGATCGCGGTGCTGATTTCGGTTGGTCTGGGAAACAGTTTGAGAGATGCAGCCGTGATGATGCCAAGCGTTCCCTCAGAACCGATCAGCAGATTGCGCAGATCATATCCAGTGTTGTCTTTCCTCAACCGGCTGAGCCCGTGCCAGATGTCCCCGTTTGGCAGAACAGCCTCGAGCCCCAGACACAGATCGCGGGAATTGCCATAGCGCAAAACGTTCACGCCCCCCGCGTTGGTGGCGAGGTTGCCGCCAATCCTGCAAGAACCCTGCGCTGCAAGCGCAAGAGGGAACAGTCGATCTGCAGCCGCGGCTGCGACCTGCACGTCCGCCAGAATGGCGCCAGCTTCGGCCACCAGAACATTCTCGGTCGGATAGACGCCCCGGATCGCTGTCATACGCTCTAGCGAGATCACCAAAGGGGCTGGTTCATCTGCCATGACCTGCCCGCCAACCAGCCCGGTGCCGCCACCATAAGGAACAACGGGCACATTCGCATCAGATGCCAGCCGAACCAGCGCGGCGACTTCTTCCACATTGCGCGGCAGGCATAGGACGCCAACATGCCCGGCAAATCTGCGACGGGGTTCTTCGAGATATCGCGGCTCAACCGGGCGCAATATGTCGTCACCCAGTTGGGTTCGGATCCGCTGGGCAAAGCACTCATCTGCAGGGTTCAAAGTCATACCCTCTCCATGCCCAAGGCAGAAAGTTTCGGCAAGTCTTATTCCAACTCAATCAGATAGCGCGGTTCAAGAACGACAACCGTGGGTCGATCCGGAAGTGTTCGCAACGATACTTCAATCTCGGATACGCCGTCCCGCTCAACCGGAAAATCGTTTCGTATCCCGCTCAGAAACCGCTCCAGTGAGTAATCCGAAAACCAGTGCATCGGAATGATGACCGAGCTTTTCAGGCGCCGCAGCACTGAAATCATTTCAGGCAGAGGCATGGTGGTTCCGCCATCTACCGCTGCCATGACAACATCCAGCCGGCCCAGCGCTGCGAATTGCTCATCCGACGGGATGTGATGCAAATGACCCAGATGGCCGATACACAGCCCCTCAACCTCGAAGACAAAGATGGAATTGCCGCGTTCCTCAACCCCACCATAGGCTGACCGGATGTCGGTGGAAACGTTCCGGATCAGCATTTCCCCCAGATCAAGATGATGGTCGATGCCTTGCCCGAACTCTCCCCAGCCTTCCAGAACATGAGGGATCGCAGGATCGGGATGCGCGGTCCAGTGGGTGCTGTGGGCGTGGTTCATGGTCACCACATCGGGAATCAGGGCGGCCCCACCGATGAACCCTGTGAAATCGGTGACAGCATTTAGTCCGCCATGTGTCTGAAGCAAAAACGAGGCATGGGAGATATAGCTGATCCGGACGGAGAACTCCGACACCGGATCCTGCCATGCAGCCTTATGAAGATACTGAATGCCGGGAGTTTCGTTGGCGATGGCAATACAGTGGCTGGGCCGCCGCTCCTGCGCTACGGCGCCTTCTGCAATCACCAACAATGCCAGAACAGCCCAGCGCATGACCAGAGTTTAGCGCAACATCGCCACAAGTCATGCTTCTTGTTTGATAGGTGTCAGTTTCCAGGCGCAGGCGTCAGCCTGCATCCGTCCGACCGCGCCGATCAGACCGCAAACTGGCATACAGAACATGGGTGCGCCAGCGGCCACCGATCTGCAGGTAAGACTGCGCGACGCCCTCGTATTTGAAGCCGGAGCTTTCGAGCAACCCGCGCGAAGCTTTGTTTTCCGGAAGGCAGGCGGCTTCGATCCGGCTAAGGTCCAGCCGGGTAAATGCATAATGCACCATCGCGCCAATCGCTTCGCGCATGTACCCCTGACGAGCAAAGGACTGCCCGGTCCAATACCCAAGCGTCCCCGCCTGAGCCGGGCCGCGACGTATGTTGTCCAAAGTAATTGCGCCTAACAGCACATTGTCGCTGCGCCTGAACAGAAACAGTGGAACGGCGGTACCGCTGGCCACCGAACGCTGTGCCCAATAGACCCGGTTGGTAAAGGATTTACGGCTCAGGTGATCCTTTGCCCAAACCGGCTCCCACGGGGTCAGGTATTCACGCGACGCTCGCCGGAGAGCAGACCAGTCATGAAAATCGGAATGAACGGGTGGTCGCAGACTCAACCGTTCAGTTTCGAGTTTCAGCTTGCGTCTGCCCAACAGCATCAAGCCGCGCGCCTCTCCTGCAATTCAGCCAGTGTCGGTGCGCCTGAGACCGGCCCGTAAAGCGCCAGAGCGGCAGGCGCTTTGATTGCCATCTGCTCAGCGAATACGCGCACATCCTCGGTGCTGACCGCATCAATCTTGGCCACCGTATCCTCAAGGGATGGGACACGGCCCCAGATCTGAACCAGTCGCGCCAACCGTTCGGCTCGGTTCGACGGGCTTTCCAGCCCCATCAGCATTCCGGCCTTCATCTGAGCACGGGCACGGGCAACCTCTTCGGAGGTCATGTCCTCAGCCGCGCGCTTCATCTCGTCAATGGTGATGGTGGCAAGCTCTGCGACCTGATCCGCTGATGTACCGGCGTAGATCGTGGTTGTCCCGGTGTCTGCATAGGCTCCGGTCTGCGCAAAGATCGTATAGCAGAGCCCGCGTGTCTCGCGCACCTCCTGAAACAGCCGCGAGGACATGCCGCCACCCAGTGCCGTCGAATATATCTGCGCGGTATAGATCGCATCATCACGGTAACCGGGGCTTTCCAGGGCCAGCGCAAAATGGGCCTGCTCCAACTCTTTCTCCTGCCGAGCTTCACCGCCGGTAAAGCGCGCAGGTTCGGCGATCAGCCCTGTACGTGGTTGCAGATGACCGAACATCTCTTCAGCCATTTTCATCAGCTGATCATGATCCACAGCACCGGCAGCAGACAGGATCATCTGATCGGGACCATAATGCTCAGCTACGAAGCCGGAGAGGTCCTCTCGCGAAAACGCACTGACCCGCTCGGTCGGGCCCAGAATTGTCCGGCCCAAGGGCTGATCGTGATAGCTCTGCTCCTGTAACCAATCAAAGATTACATCGTCCGGCGTGTCATAGGCCTGACCGATCTCCTGCAAGATCACACCGCGTTCGACCTCGATCTCGCGCGGGTCGAAAACCGGATTCAGAACGATGTCGCCGATCACATCCATGGCCAGCGCCACATCGTCTTTCAGGACACGCGCATAATAGGCTGTCACCTCGCGCGAGGTGTAGGCGTTGATATACCCGCCCACATCCTCAATCGCCTCGGCGATTTGCAGCGCGGAACGACGCTCGGTTCCCTTGAACGCCATATGCTCAAGGAAATGCGCGATACCGTTCTGCTCGATCCGCTCATGCCGCCCGCCGGCGGTCACCCAGATGCCGATGGCTGCAGATTGCAACCCCGGCATATGTTCACTGACGATACGAAACCCGTTCTTCAGTTGGTCTTGTCTGACAGTCACTCAGCGATATGCCTTCTGATATGATCCTCAAGGGCACCCAGATCGTTGGCAATGCGGGTCACCCGTTCCGGACGTTCATACAGATCAGACATGCGGGATGGAAGAGGCGGATGTACGTCGCTCGCCTTCTCGACCGCAGCCGGAAATTTCGCGGGGTGTGCCGTGGCCAGAGTGATCATCGGCACGTCCGCTGCGCGATGCTCTTCCGCGACCATGATACCAACGGCGGTGTGCGGGCAAACAAGCTCGGCGCTATGGGCGAGCGTGTGCTTGATCGTTTCCAGCGTTTCGTCCTCAGACACGCGACCCGAGTCGAAATTCTCACGCAGCGCTTCCATTGCGCCCTGGCTGACGTTGAAGCCACCATTCTTCAGTTCATCCATCAACTGAGCGACGGCGCTACCATCCTCGCCATAGGCATAATACAGCGCGCGTTCAAAGTTCGAGCTGACCTGAATATCCATCGACGGGCTGATCGAGGGGATGGTGTCGCCCTTGAAGTATCCCTCACCCGACAGGCAGCGGTGCAGAATGTCGTTCTGGTTGGTCGCGACCACAAGACGATCGATAGGCAGGCCCATTCGTTTGGCCAGATAGCCCGCGAAGATGTCACCGAAATTGCCGGTTGGCACTGTGAAGCTGACCTTGCGATGCGGCGCGCCAAGGCTAACAGCGGCTGAGAAGTAATAGACGATCTGCGCCAGCACACGGGCAAAGTTGATCGAGTTCACCCCTGCCAGCTTCACCCCGTCGCGGAAATCAAAATCGTTGAACATATCCTTCAGCGCAGCCTGACAATCGTCGAAATCGCCATCCACGGCCAAGGCATGCACGTTGCTGTCCGCTGGCGTTGTCATCTGGCGACGCTGCACTTCCGATACTCGGCCATGCGGATACAAGATGAATACATCCACGGCATCCAGACCCCGAAATGCCTCGATGGCGGCCGATCCGGTGTCACCACTGGTTGCGCCCACGATGGTCACACGGTCGCCACGGCGCTTGAGGGCCACCTGGAACAGCTGACCGATCAGCTGCATGGCGAAGTCCTTGAAGGCCAGAGTGGGCCCGTGGAACAGCTCCAGCAGGAAGTGGTTCTCGTTCAACTGCTTCAGCGGCGCGCGGGCGTCATGACCAAAACCCTCGTAGGCGCGCGCGATGATTTCCTTGAACTCGTCCTCATCAAACGATCCGCTGACATAAGGCCACATCACCCGAAAGGCGATTTCCTCGT
Source organism: Ruegeria sp. CE12 (assembly GCF_056537525.1). Lineage (NCBI taxonomy): Bacteria > Pseudomonadati > Pseudomonadota > Alphaproteobacteria > Rhodobacterales > Roseobacteraceae > Ruegeria > Ruegeria sp. CE12. The sequence goes on from NZ_JBQFRS010000001.1 coordinate 856,794, forward strand.
ACGGCAACCCGGCCAAAGCCGCGATCTCGTCCTGCGACATCACCGGGATTTCAGCGGGCAGATACAGGCCACCGTCGCGGGCCAACCCTGTCAGCATCGCCTCTTCAAAAGTCAGTTCGGGCGCCTGCCCACGGGTCGAGATGTATTTCATGGCTCGTCACTCTCAGAAGGGGCGCGGCTGCGCCACAGGAAGTACCCGGTCATCGCCGCCCAAACCAGGGCCAAACCAAACCAGGTGATTGCATATTGCAGATGGTCATTCGGGATGCCGGCCGTGTCGACAGGCAAAGGCTTAATGCCGGGGTCGGTTTGCGACCGCGCGATCAGCAGAACCGGCTCGGCCCCCAACGCCGTCGCCAGATTGGGCACGTCGCGGGCGAACCAGATGTTGGCGTCGATATCGGACTCAGGTGTGTAACCGTCGATCTCATCTGGCCAATGCAGGTTACCGGTGACCTCCATCGGACCAGTCCGGCGCTCGATCTGCTTCGCAGTCACAGGCACAAAACCCCGATCCACCAGGATTGTCCGGTCTTCGGTACTGAAAGACTGGATGATGCGATACCCTGCCCCGACCTGCTTGACCGAGACCAGAACGTGGATCTCACCCGGCTCCATCTCGCCCTTGATCGTAACTGGCAAATACTTGTCGGTATCGGGCGACACACTTACCGGCAAATCAACGGGGTTAGCGGATATCCGATTTTCAATCTCGGCCAATACGTCCTGTTTCCACGACAGACGCTGAACCTGCCAGACCCCCAGCGACACCAGGATCGCCAGACCGGCGATACCAAAAATCAGCAGGAAGAGAATGCGGCGCATGTCGAGTCCAGATTACATCATTTGAAGGCTCTGCATGAGCCGGCGTCTTGTTAAGGGCTACACCTGCGGAAAGGCAACCGTGCAATTGTATGGGGCGCAATATTGCGCCCCGGATAGAGAAAAAGCCGCCCCTAAGGGCGGCTTTTGCAATTGGATCGCCTGTCCGGCGTTACATCAGTGGAGCCTGACCCCAGATGTAGACGGCGAAGAACAGGAACAGCCATACGACGTCAACAAAGTGCCAGTACCATGCAGCCGCTTCGAAACCGACGTGTTTCTCGGGCGTAAAGTCACCGCGTAGCGCACGGATCAAACAGACGCTCAGGAAAATGGTCCCGATGATGACGTGTGCACCGTGGAAACCGGTTGCCATGAAGAAGTTCGAGTAGAACTGATCATCACCGAATTTCCAGCCCTCATGCGCCAGCAGTTCATAGTATTCAAACGCCTGCAGGAAGGTAAATGCGATACCCAGTACGATACCGATCGCCAGACCGTTGATCAGTGCCTTGCGGTCATTGTCGTGGACAAGCGCATGGTGTGCCCAGGTAATTGCACAGCCCGACAGCAGCAGGACCAGTGTGTTGATCAGCGGCAGGTGGAACGGGTCAACCGCGTGGATGTCCGGCTGGATGTACTCGGTGCCGGCATAGTCGTACATCGGATACATGCGGTGTTTGAAGAACGACCAGAACCACGCGAAGAAGAACATCACCTCGGACATCACGAAAAGGATGAAGCCGTAGCGCAGGCCGATGCGAACCACTGGTGTATGATCACCAGCACGGCTTTCGGCGACAACCTCTGACCACCATGCGAACATGGTATAAAGCACGGCCACCAGACCCGCCCAGAACATGAACGACGTGATACCGTGCATCCAGAGGACGGCTCCGAACAGCATCACAAAGCCGCCAATCGCGCCGATGAATGGCCAGATTGATGGGGCCAGAATGTGGTAGTCGTGGTTTTTAGCGTGTGCCATCAGCGTCCCTCACCTACAGGCGTTAGTTCGTGTTTGTATCTGCCTGCGCTTCAAGGGCGGCATAGCCCTCGGGCAGGTCAATTTCGTAGAATGTATACGACAGTGTGATCGTATGAACATACTGTGCTTCGGGGTCTTCGACGATTTCCGGATCGACGAAGAAGGTGACAGGCATTTCGACCCGTTCACCCGGTTGCAGAACCTGCTCGTCAAAGCAGAAGCAGGCAATTTTCTGGAAATATCCACCGGCCGAATAGGGCGTCACGTTGTAGGACGCCTGCCCCGCGATGGGTTTGTCTGTCGGGTTGTATGCCTCATAAAAGGCCAGCCCGGTTTCACCGATGCGCACTTTCATCTCGCGCTCGACCGGTTTGAACTCCCAGGGCATGTCCTTGGCTTTGGATGCATCAAAGCGAATGGTGACGATCTGGTCCAGAACATCATCCGGAGCCTGCTCGGCGACGCCAGTGGTGCCACCAAAACCTGTTACCCGACAAAACCAGTTGTAGAACGGCACGGACGCCCAAGCGAGGCCGCCCATCAGAACGACAACACCAACCAGCTGCACAACCGTTTTCTGTGGACCCGACATCGCCATCAGTTCTGCACCTCAGAAGTTGGAACCGTAAAGTCGGTACCGGAAACCTTGACGATGGTCAGACCAAAGATGATCACGATGAAGGCCGCCAACGTCAGTCCAACACCAAGATTGCGGCTGAACCGGCGCTGATGCAGTTCGTGGCTCTTGCGCAAGCTCATCACCAGCCTCCCAGACCGTAGTTCTTCAGAAGCGCTTCAACCAGAATAGCGCCAAAATGCAGGAAGAGGTAAAGCAGCGACAGCTTGAAGAAGCTGCGTTCGACTTTGAAGTTGTCGGCTTCCGCGTCCTCTTCTGTGCGCCGAGAGATTTTCCATGCTCCGCGCAGGAACAGCGCATTCAGGACGACAGCAACCACCAGATAAACCGGCCCGCCGATACCCGAGAATGCAGTCCCGATCGCCAGCAATGCCAGCAAAACGGTGTAGACTAGAATATGAGTGCGGGTCGCCTTGCGACCGTGGGTGACGGTCAGCATCGGTACACCGGCATCGTCGTAATCCGAGCGCATGAACAGCGCCAGTGCCCAGAAATGCGGCGGTGTCCACATAAAGGTCAGGGCAAACATCAGCCACGGCTCTATCGACATCGAGCCAGTTGCGGCAACCCATCCTATCACCGGAGGGAATGCACCCGCAGCGCCACCGATCACGATGTTCTGGGGCGTCGAGCGTTTCAGCCACATCGTGTAGATGACGACATAGAAAAAGATCGTGAAGGCGAGGAACGCGCCAGCAAAGATATTTGTTGCCAGCGCCAGCATCATCACGGACATGCCGGAGAGGGCCAGACCCAGGGCCAGCGCTTCGCCTTCCTCAACCTTGCCAGAGGGGATCGGCCGACCTTTGGTGCGCTTCATCACCTTGTCGATATCGGCATCCCACCACATGTTCAGCGCGCCCGAGGCACCGCCGCCAATGGCAATGAAAAGGATGGCACAGAATCCGACAAAGGGGTGCACCGGAACCGGCGCGGCCAGCAGCCCGACCAGAGCGGTGAACACAACCAGCGACATCACACGCGGCTTCAGCAGGGCGAAATAATCGCCAAAGCTGGCCTCGTCCGCGCGGGTCTGCGCGTTCACGGTGCTGGCATTGATGCTTGCGTCGCTCATTTCCGGTCCTTTTGGGGCGAAAGCTGCGCGTAAGACGCGCAGCCTGCTTTATTTGATGCGCGGGATGGGTACCCGCACGTGCTGTCAGTTCGATGCAACCTGATAGGCAGCCGGCTGACCCGCATATTCTTCAAGTGCGCCTTGCAGCCACTGCTCGTAAGCCTCTTCGCTGACCACTTTGACAGTGATCGGCATGTAGGCGTGGTCCTTACCGCACAGTTCCGAACACTGACCGAAGTAGATGCCTTCCTTGTCGGCCTGGAACCACAGCTCAGCCAAGCGGCCCGGTACACCATCCTGTTTCACGCCGAAGGAAGGGATGGTCCACGAGTGGATCACGTCTGACGCGGTAACCTGCATGACGACGATCTTGCCAACAGGCACAACAACTGCGGTGTCGGTGGCCAGCAGCCACTCATCTTCGCTGTAGCCTGCGTCTGTCAGTTTGGCGCGCATTGCATCATCCAGAACGAACGGTGTCACATCTGCGTCCGCAGGGCGTGCGCCTTCGTCCAGAGTTGCGGGATGGCCCAGCAGATAGCTGTCGAAAGCAAAGTCATGATCGACGTATTCGTAGGTCCAGTACCACTGGTTGCCGACGACTTTGATCACAACGTCACCTTCCGGGATTTCCTGCTGCTTGAACAGCACCGGCAGTGAGAAGGCGCCGATGAAAACCAGAATCAGGATTGGACCCAGGGTCCATGCAATCTCGACCGGAGTGTAGTGCGAGAATGCAGCGGGTTTCGGGTTTGCGCGCTGATTGTAGCGCACGATGCAATAAACCAGCAGTCCAGCAACGAGCACACAGATTGCGGTGATGATCACCAGAATCATATCGTCCAGACGCTGGATCCCATCCGCAAGGCTGGTGGCGGCGGGTTGGAAACCGATGCCGCCGTCGACCGGCTTGCCAATAATCTCAAGCTCCTGAGCCATGGCGGGAAGGCTGGAGAGGGCTGTGGCAAGCCCCGAAAGCATCAAAGCATTCTTCATGTTCTGTCCTGATCGTTTGATCTTTGCTTCTCTCGCGAAAAGGCGTGAATCGGTCACACCTCTCCCGTTGTCTTTGGCCGCGTTAAAAACCATATTCCGTCGGGTAGATAAAGCAAAATGCTTGCGTCAAACAGACGCTATTTTTGATCTGGATCAAACCCGAAAGGCAGCAACCGATGACTCAAGCCCCGTTTCGCCCTTTTGAAACCGCCCTTCCCCACGATGAAGCGCTGGCCGTTCTGCAGTCTGCCACAGCGGGTGCAGAGGACGGAGAGCTTTATGTTGAACGGCGTAAATCCGAGTCTCTGGTCTTCGATGACGGGCGTCTACGCACCGCTTCCTATGACTCTTCTGAGGGATTTGGACTGCGCACGGTTCAGGGTGATGTGGCAGGGTATGCGCATTCGACCGATGTCTCGATCCCTTCACTAAAGCGCGCGGCCGAAACCGCACGGCTGGCGGTTGGGGACGGTGGCGGAACACTTGCCGATGCACCGCGCGCCACAAATACACGGCTTTATACAGACGAAGATCCGATCGAATCCGCCAGCTTCCCGGTCAAGATTGATACGCTGCGCGAGATTGATGCGTTTGCGCGCGATCTCGATCCCCGTGTGGTTCAGGTCAGCGCAACTATCGCTGCTGCGGTGCAGGAAGTTGAGATCCTGCGCCCCGATGGTGTCCTTGTCCGCGACGTAAGACCGATGACCCGCCTGAATGTCTCGGTGATCGTCGAACAGAATGGTCGGCGCGAAAGCGGTTCCGCTGGCGGCGGTGGACGTGTGGGTCTTGATGGTCTGATTGATCCATCAGACTGGCAGGACAAGGCGTGCGAAGCGTTGCGCATCGCGTTGGTTAATCTTGATGCGATTCCCGCCCCTGCTGGCGTGATGGAAGTGGCGCTTGGCCCTGGTTGGCCCGGCATTCTTCTGCACGAGGCCATCGGTCATGGCCTCGAGGGTGACTTCAATCGCAAAGGAAGCTCAGCCTTCGCTGGGCTGATGGGGCAGCAAATTGCCTCGAAAGGCGTGACAGTAGTTGATGACGGCACGATCCCGGATCGTCGCGGATCGATCACCGTGGATGACGAGGGCACCCCAAGTTCGCGCACTGTACTGATCGAAAACGGCATCCTGACCGGTTACATGCAGGACCGCCAGAACGCGCGATTGATGGGTGTTTCGCCAACCGGCAATGGGCGGCGGCAGAGCTATGCCCACAAACCCATGCCACGTATGACCAACACTATCATGCTGGGTGGTGATTCCGATCCTGCTGAACTGGTGGCCGATATCAAGGATGGCATCTGGGCGGTCGGCTTCGGCGGTGGGCAGGTCGACATCACAAATGGCAAGTTCGTGTTTTCATGCACCGAGGCTTACCGGGTCGAGAACGGCAAGATCGGAGCCCCCGTCAAGGGCGCGACACTGATTGGCGACGGGCCATCGGCGTTGAAACGTATCCGCGGGCTGGGCAATGACATGGCGTTGGATCCCGGTATGGGCACTTGTGGCAAAGATGGTCAATGGGTGCCGGTGGGCGTTGGTCAGCCTACCGTTTTGATGGACGGCCTGACCGTTGGTGGATCGGCAGCCTGAGTCGCAGGTCTGATCAGGCATTAACAGCTCGAGGTTAACTCGGGTTGTTGCCGCACCGAATATTGAAATCGCTATGCGATTTTCTCTTAAAGATCCGCAGAAGCACTTATAATTAGATATCATATACTTACGAAAGTTCTGCGGAATATTCTTAGACAGACTTCTTAAAATTTTCGTCGATTCACAAGCTGTTAACCCCGCATCTCGTAAACCTGTTTTGCAATCAGGCGGAGCATCGGATGACCGAAGAGCAGCTATCTTCCCATCACCCCACACTCCCACCCACCACGGAAGAAGACCGGTTTTCCTGGCTTCGTCTGATGCGTTCGCGAAAGGTTGGTCCGGCGACATTCCGGCGCCTGCTGCGCGAACATGGCTCGGCGCAGAATGCGTTGGCCGCGCTGCCGGAAATGGCACGCGCTGCCGGAATCGAAGGGTATGAAATCTGCCCACCCGGCGTGATCGAGGCGGAACTCAAGGCCGCAAAGGCTGCGAATGCGCAGCTTTTGTGCCTTGGGGCCGCTGACTTTCCAAAGAATCTGATCAATCTGCCTGATGCCCCACCAATGCTTTGGGCGATTGGGAACCTGTCGGTTCTACAACGCCCGATGATCGCAATGGTTGGGGCACGCAACTGTTCCTCGCTTGGGTCACGCATGGCACGCGCATTGGCAGCGGAGTTGGCGGAGCATGGTTATGTAGTGGTTTCCGGCCTGGCGCGCGGAATCGACACCTCGGCTCATCTTGCAACTATGGTAACCGGAACCGTGGCGGTAATGGCTGGCGGTGTCGATGTGATCTACCCGGCCGAAAACGCCAAGTTGGCGGAGGATCTGCTTGAGACCGGATTGCGCCTTTCGGAACAGCCGATGGGGGTCACACCTCAGGCTCGGCATTTCCCACGCCGCAATCGCATCATTTCAGGACTGGCACAGGCGGTGGTCGTTGTGGAAGCCGCAGCAAAATCAGGCAGCCTGATTACTGCCCGGGATGCGTTGGATCAGGGGCGAGAGGTTCTTGCGGTACCCGGCCATCCTTTCGATGCGCGGGCGGCAGGGTGCAATCTGCTGATCCGGGATGGAGCCACATTGGTTCGCTCGGCGCAAGATGTGATTGAGGCCCTTCCACAGCAATCGACTGGTTCCGGCAATGAGCCATCTCTCTCCACACTTTGCCTGGATGTGACCCCCAATACTGCACAGAAAGGCAAGGATGGGCAGAGGTTGCATAACGAAATTCTGTCCCGACTTGGCCCTTCGCCCATCGCCGAGGATCAATTGATCCGCGATATCGCCGCTACAGCCGGAGAAATCGGTCCTGCGCTGGTCGATCTGGAACTTGACGGGCGAATCCAAAGGCAGGCAGGTGGATTGCTGTCTCTGGCAAGTTAGGTGCCTGATTTGGAGGGCACCCCAGTCGTTATTGAATTCAAACAGGCGATTATCCCCCTGAGATTTCGGTCGAAAACAGTCATTTTAAGGAACGCATTGACAATTCCTCCTTGCCCCACACATTTTGCACGGCCATAGAAGGCGCCAAATCCGTCGAGCGAGGTTTTTCACTAAATGCCTGTAGTTGTTGTAGAATCCCCGGCCAAAGCTAAAACAATCAATAAATACCTTGGCCCCGACTACACGGTTCTGGCCTCGTATGGTCACGTTCGGGACCTTCCACCGAAGGACGGATCTGTCGATCCAGACCACGAATTTTCGATGAAGTGGGAGGTCAGCAACGACAGCCGCAAACACGTAAAGGCGATCGCCGACGCCCTTAAGGAAGACAACGCACTGATCCTCGCGACCGACCCCGATCGCGAGGGAGAAGCGATTAGTTGGCACCTACAGGAAGCGCTGACCAAGCGCCGTTCCATCAAGAAGGATACTCCGGTAAGCCGGGTCACTTTCAACGCGATCACCAAAGAGGCGGTGACACAGGCCATGCAGAACCCTCGCGAGGTTGATATGCCTCTGGTCGAGGCTTATCTGGCCCGTCGCGCACTGGACTATCTTGTGGGCTTCAACCTGTCTCCGGTTCTGTGGCGCAAGCTGCCGGGCGCAAAATCGGCCGGACGCGTTCAATCGGTCTGTCTGCGCCTGATCGTCGAGCGAGAGATGGAGATCGAAGCCTTCAAACCGGTCGAGTACTGGTCGGTCAAAGCACTGTTCGAAACACCACGCGGTCAGACCTATGAGGCACGCCTGGTCACTCTGGCTGGTAAAAAGCTGGACAAACACGATCTGGCCAATGCCACACAGGCGGAACTGGCGGTTCAGGCTATCAGCAGCCGCGCGCTGAGCGTGACATCGGTTGAGGCTAAACCAGCGGCGCGCAATCCCAGCGCCCCATTCATGACTTCGACTCTGCAGCAAGAGGCCAGCCGCAAGTTCGGCATGGGCGCACGCCACGCCATGCAGGTGGCGCAGCGGCTGTATGAGGCGGGTTACATTACCTATATGCGGACCGACGGTATCGACATGGCGCCCGAGGCTGTTGCAGCGACGCGTGACGCCATCGCTGATCGGTATGGCGCGGAATATGTTCCAGACAGCCCGCGTATCTACAAGAACAAGGCCAAGAACGCCCAGGAAGCGCACGAGTGTATCCGCCCAACGGATATGACCCGTGATGCAAAGGCTCTGAAGGTTACGGATGAGGATCAGCGCAAACTGTATGACCTGATCTGGAAACGTACGATTGCTTGCCAGATGGCTGCAGCTCGGCTGGAGCGTACAACGGTCGAAATCGGCAGCGATGATGGTCAGGTTGGTCTGCGTGCCACGGGTCAGGTGGTGCTGTTTGACGGGTTCATGCGCGTTTACGAAGAAGGCCGAGATGACGTGGCCGACGAGGATGAAAAACGCCTGCCACAGATCATGCAAGGCGATCCGGCTCGCTTTGCCAAAGCCTCATTGCGGGATCAGTTCGCGAAGGCGACCAGTGAAACTGGTGACAAGGTCGCGAAAGAGGCCGTTCTGTCCGAGAACGAATCCGTTCTGGCGCTGCAGCACCACACGCAGCCACCACCGCGTTACACCGAGGCCACACTGGTCAAGCGGATGGAAGAGTTGGGAATCGGTCGCCCGTCAACTTACGCCTCGATCGTGACCACGATTCAGGACCGGGAATATGTGCGGAAGGACAAGAACCGGTTGATCCCTGAGGAGAAGGGCCGGATCGTTACGATCTTCCTGCTGAACTTCTTCCGGCAATATGTCGGGTACGAGTTTACCGCAAATCTGGAAGAACAGCTGGACGATGTCAGCGCAGGCGACCGGGATTACAAGGATCTGCTGGGCAAGTTCTGGCGCGATTTCTCAGCTGCAATTGGTGAGACGTCTGAACTGCGTATCTCGGAAGTGTTGGACAAGCTGGACGAGGCGCTGGCGCCGCAGTTGTATCCGCCAAGAGAAGATGGGTCCGATCCGCGTATCTGCCCGAAGTGTGGTGTGGGTCAGTTGCACCTCAAAACATCCCGGACCGGCGGTTTCGTGGGCTGCGGGAACTACCCGGAATGCACATACACCCGACCCATCGCAGGTGAGGGTGCTGAGGGTGATGAAAGACTGCTGGGCGAAGACGCGGGGGATGAGATCTGGCTGAAATCCGGGCGCTTTGGTCCCTATGTTCAGCGCGGTGAACCAACACCTGAAAACAAAAAACCACCTCGTGCCTCTCTGCCTCGTGGGTGGAGCAAGGACGACATGGATCTGGAGAAGGCAGTGACTCTGCTGAGCCTGCCACGTCAGATTGGTGAACATCCCGAAGGTGGTATGATCAGTTCTAATTTCGGGCGATTTGGGCCTTACCTGATGCATCAGCTGCCGGAAGAGGCAAAGCCGGTCTACGCCAACCTCAAAGACCCCAACGATGTATTTGAGATCGGCATGAACCGGGCTGTGGAATTGCTGGCTGAAAAGCGCGCCAACCCTGGGCGACGCGGTCAGGCGGCCGCGAAACCGCTCAAAGAGCTGGGAGAGCATCCGGATGGCGGCGCCATGCAGGTTCTGGACGGGCGCTATGGACCTTATGTGAAATGGGAAAAGGTCAATGCGACCATTCCCAAGGACATCAAGCCAGAAGATGTGACGCAGGAAATGGCCATCGAACTGGTCAACGAGCGCGCAGCAAAAAAGGGTACCAAGAAAAAAGCGGCCCCCAAGAAAAAGGCCGCTGCCAAGAAGACGACCAAAAAGGCGGCCACTTGACGGTCGGCTAGGTAGAAATACCACCTACCCCTTGGTTTCATTGACTTCCCCGTGACGCGGCGGCACAACCTGCGCCATCACCATGTCATTGGGGGAGTTTTCCATGAAGAAAGTCTATGCCAATGCCACCGAAGCGCTCGATGGAGTGATCTCGGACGGCATGATGATCGCGGCGGGCGGTTTTGGCCTGTGCGGTATTCCCGAGCTGCTGCTTGAGGCCATCAAGGACTCGGGTGCTCAGAACCTGACCTTTGCCTCGAACAACGCCGGCGTCGACGATTTCGGGATCGGCATTCTGCTGCAGACCAAGCAGGTCAAAAAGATGATCAGTTCGTATGTCGGCGAAAACGCCGAATTCATGCGTCAGTACCTGAGCGGTGAGCTGGAGCTGGAATTCAACCCCCAAGGCACTCTGGCCGAGCGTATGCGTGCCGGTGGCGCCGGCATCCCCGGCTTCTATACCAAGACCGGCGTGGGCACCGTGATCGCCGATGGTAAAGAGCACAAAGACTTCAATGGCGAGACTTACATTCTGGAAGAAGGCATCTTTGCCGATCTGGCCATCGTCAAAGCCTGGAAAGCCGACGACACTGGCAACCTGATTTTCCGCAAGACCGCGCGAAACTTCAACGTGCCTGCTGCGACCTGCGGTAAGATCTGTATCGCTGAAGTTGAAGAGATCGTGCCGCGCGGTTCACTGGATCCCGACTCGATCCACCTGCCCGGCATCTACGTGCATCGCATCATTCAGGGCCAGCACGAAAAGCGCATCGAACAACGCACCACCCGTAAGAAGGAGGAAGCATAATGCCCTGGGATCGCAATCAGATGGCCGCACGCGCGGCGCAAGAGCTTGAAGACGGCATGTATGTGAACCTCGGCATCGGTATTCCGACGCTGGTGGCGAACTATGTGGGTGACAAGGACATCACCCTTCAGTCCGAGAACGGCATGCTGGGCATGGGGCCCTTCCCTTTCGAGGGCGAAGAGGACGCAGACCTGATCAATGCCGGTAAGCAAACGATCACCGAACTGTCTCGCACGTCTTACTTCGACAGCGCGACCTCCTTTGCGATGATCCGGGGCGGTAAGATCGCTGCCGCTGTTCTGGGCGCGATGGAAGTCGATGAAGAGGGCGATCTGGCCAACTGGATGATTCCCGGCGTGCTGGTCAAAGGCATGGGCGGCGCAATGGATCTGGTTGCGGGCGTTGGCCGCGTGATCGTTGTGATGGATCACACCAACAAGCACGGCAAATCCAAACTGCTGAAGAAATGCACCCTGCCGCTGACCGGAAAGAAGGTGGTGAATCGCATCATCACCAATCTGGGCGTTCTGGACGTGGTTGAGGGCGGCCTGAAAATCATCGAGATCGCAGAGGGCGTGACCGAGGACGAGATTCGCGCTGCGACTGAGGCCAATATCGTCAACTGATCCTGTAGATATGGATAGGCCCGCCTGAGAGCGGGCCTTTTTCAATTCAGGGTCTGGAAAACGCACCCGTCAGAAATCAGTTCAGGTGGTGTGGCGCAAAGCGCTCGGGCGACCTGAAATGCCGCCAGAACCTTGGGAACGTAATCGCGGGTTTCGGCATAGGGTGGCACACCGCTGTGTTTCCGCACCGCACCTTCTCCGGCATTATATCCAGCCAGAACCAGGATCGGATCGTTCCCGAATTCCCCCATCAGCCAGTCCAGGTACTTTACACCACCGGCTATGTTCTGCTCGGGCTTCAGACTGTCCTTGACCCCGAAACGTTCAGCAGTCGCTGGCATCAGCTGCATCAACCCCTGCGCGCCTGCAGAGCTGACAGCATCCGAGCGCCCCGCTGATTCAACGGAAATCACAGCAAGCACCAGCGCCGGAGAGACCTCGGTGCCTATTGTTGAGCGCAGAATGTCGACCCCTCTTTGCTGTACGATATTCTGAAGGGTCTTCAACCGCGGTGAAGTAACACCCGTCGACGAAAGTGCCTGGAAAGCACTATCGAGTCGGCCAGCACCGGCTTTTGCCAATTCAGGTGAAATCGTTTCCCAGAATGCCTTGTATGATCCGACAGGTTTTTTTGGCGCATCTGGCAAAGGCAGATCGGCGGGTGGTTTTGCACGTGCAATGATTTCTGGCACCACCAACTCTGTTCCCGTGCTGGGAGCTGATGGCGATGACGCGTGCTCTTCCTCGGTGATCTGAACAGTCACGCGCGGTCGCGCGCCGGGCTTAGGAGCCTTGATTCTTTTGTATACGCCGCGTGGCTCTACATCAGCTGCGGGCACAGGCGCCGCCGTTGCGAATAGCAACGCCAAAACGCCGGCGCATGTAAGTGCGTCCCGGAGATACATTCTGCCTGCCTCATCTTTTCTTTTGGGTTGATTTGATACGCGAATCTTCCCGCAAGGCCAGAAAAACAAAGCGAAATGGGGCGATTTCGCCTCATTTGGCGTAAATTTGCATCGCCCCCCACGGTTCCGCCAAATGGCACAACACTTTTTTCCATTACTTTTCAACTAGTTATAAAATAAATGACTAAAAAGTTAAGCTTGAGGCGAAAAATTCGCTGTTTGGCCCAATTCCTGCCACGCACGAAGAGCAATCATAGTGCCATGCCGAGACGATCGGGGGCTGACTGAGAGAGAAAGCTCTGACAAGACGCCGAGGTTAATTAGAGTTAGATCCTTTAGGAGGGACGAAACATGATCAAGTTCATCAAGAACTTCCGTAAAGACGAAGACGGTGCCGTAACTGTAGACTGGGTCGTTCTGACCGCTGCCGTTGTTGCTCTGGCTGCTGTTGCATACAACCAGGTTCGTACTGGTGCCAGCGATCTGGCAGACAGCGTAGAAAGCGCGCTGACCGGTGTTACCGTAACCACGCCGAACTTCAACTAAGTTAATCTTAGTCACACCAACCTCCAGCACTATTCTATAGGCTGAATGGTTGACCAAGCTATCTGGGGGCCGCGCCTTTCGTCGAAGGCGTGGCCCCTGTTTATAAAATCGCTGCCAATCTGGTGAAACTATGCCGATCAATCTAGCCGAGTTTCTTTCGAACGAAGACGGTGCCGTCACTGTAGACTGGGTTGTCCTGACTGCTGCTGTCGTGGGCCTAGGAGCAATTGCTTATGCGAGTCTCTCGACATCTTTTCAGCACGTGGATTCGCAAACTGGTTCGGCCCTCGCAAATATCGAGATCAGACGGCCTAACTTTTAAAGAAGGGGCGTAAATCGCCCTTTCCCGAGACTATTTCGGTGTTGTAGTCCGTTTAATCGAGAACCCGAAGAAAATCTCCGATTGTCCCCCTTTTCGACACAATTCGTATCTATACCCAATCGAGATGAATCCGCACCTCGTGTGGAGATTTGCCTAGAGTAACAGTAATACAAGGGGACGCGAATGCGTGCTGTATTTGGACTTGTCCTGATCGTTGGGGTCGCATTGGCCGGTGGTGCCGTCTACATGGCCCGCAACTATATTTCTGAGTATCAGGCCCAGCTGGCGCGTGAACGGCAGGCCGCCCAGGAAGCCTTGGCCAATGCCAAGGTTGATGTCGTTCCGACCGTCGAGGTCGTCGTATCGAATCGCACACTTAAATACGGCGAACCGCTGACGAAAGAAGATGTCCGGTTGGTTGAGTGGCCTGAGACCGCTGTTCCCGAAGGCAGCTTTACCGATATGACGATTCTGTTCCCTGAAATCGCAAACGGCGACCGATTCGTCTTACGCACGATGGAGAAAGACGAAGCTTTGATGGAGGTTAAGGTCACCAAACCCGGTGAAGCAGCTGGCCTGACCTCTCGTCTTGAAAAGGGCATGCGCGCATTCGCCATCAGCGTTGACGTCGCATCGGGCGTTTCAGGCTTCCTACGTCCGGACGATATTGTCGATGTTTACTGGACCGGTTCTCTTCGCGGTGCTGTTCAAGGCGCTGACGGGGAAATAACCCGACTGATTCAGACCAACATTCAGCTGATTGCGGTAGACCAGACCGCCGGTTCCGACGTCACCGGCACAACGATCGCGCGTACGGTAACCGTTGCGGCGACGCCCGAACAGATCGCTGCTTTGGCGCAAGCCCAAAACACGGGACGCCTGTCTCTGGCGCTGGTTGGTGTGCAGGATGAAACCATCGCATCCGCGATCGAGGTTGACCAAAGAAAGCTGTTGGGAATCGAAGAAGAGGCTCCGAAAGTCCAGCCTGTTCAGGAAAAAGTCTGCACCATCCGCACACGCCGCGGCGGAGAGACAGTCACAACAGAGATTCCCTGCACAAACTGACATCAATTCAGTCTGTTAACAGGTAAAGGCCACACGTATCGTGTGGCCTTATCTATTGGAATGTTGCGCATTATCCACATAAGGAAAATTCCGGAAACCATTGATTATTGCAATAAATCCCGAATTCGCGCAGTGTTTGGCACCATAGGGCGCAAGACCCAAAAAATCGAGTGGTGATCGGAGAGGCAGGTCACATGACAATACGTTCCTGGATTAGTGCATCCCTGTTGGGGATGGCACTTGTTATGAGCCCAGTTGGCAATGCCGCCTGGGCAGAAAACATTCGCGTGGTTAAAAACGGAACAGCTGAAACGCTGGATGTTCCGATGAACCGCGCAATCGTGGTGGAAAGCGAACAGCCGTTCGCGGAACTCAGCATCGCCAACGCAGGCATCGCTGATATCTCCTCGCTTTCAGACCGCACAATCTATGTTCTTGGTAAAGCGCCCGGTCTGACCACGCTGACCCTGTTTGATGGCGCAGGTAACCTGATCACGAACGTCCGGGTGCGCGTTGCACCGGATGTCTCTGAATTTAAAGAGAGACTTCGCCAGATTCTTCCGAATGAGCGAATCGAAGTTCGGACCGCAAATGACGGCATCGTGCTTTCGGGTGTTGTGTCCAGCTCGGCTCGATTGGCACGAGCTCTGGAACTGGCAGAACGGTATGCACCTGAGCGCGTATCGAATCTAATGAGTGTCGGTGGCGTACAGCAGGTAATGATGAAAGTCCGCTTTGCTGAAATGAACCGGTCGGTTGCAAAGAGCTTAACAGCTTCGCTTGGCTTTAGAGGAGGCGACGTAACGGGCGGCTTCAATGGCCTGAACACTAATTTCGCTCTTAACAATGCACTGAACAACAATATTCCTCTGACACAGACGAATACCGGCGCCATTCTCTTTGGTTTCGGTGTAGGTTCGACGCAAGTTCGTTTGTTGCTTGAGGCGCTGGAGGCCAAAGGCTTGGCTCGCAGCTTGGCGGAACCGAATCTGTCAGCCTTGTCTGGGCAGGAAGCGGAGTTCCTTGCAGGTGGCGAGGTGCCAATTCCGGTTCCGCAGGATGACGGTGTTGTTGCCATCGAATACAAGACGTTTGGCGTGCAATTGCTGTTCGTGCCGCGGGTTACAGACAGCGATGTGATCAACCTGGAAATGGGTGCTGTGGTGTCGAGCATCGATCCTAACTCGGAATTCACTATCAACGGCGACCGTGTTCCAAGCTTCATCACCCGCACCACGAGAACAACCGTTGAATTGCGGGATGGTGAGAGTTTTGCCATTGCGGGCTTGATTCAGGACAACTTTACTGACTCGAACAACCAGGTCCCGTGGCTGGGTGACGTTCCGGTCCTTGGGTCGCTGTTCCGCAGCTCTCAATATCAGCGTCAGCAAAGTGAACTCATGATTATCGTAACCGCACATCTGGTATCTCCGACACGTGGCGAAGCGCTGGCGCTACCCACGGATCGGGTGAAACCGCCCAGCGAATTCGATCTGTTCGTGAATGGCAAAGTCTCACGGACGACGCGCGATGGCAGCGGCGCAGCCTCGGAAGTCGCCAAACAAGGCTTTGGCAATTCCTACGGCTACGTGCTGGATTGATTGAGAGGATAGGACCAATGCAGAAGTGGATCTTAACACTGGGTCTTACAGTCGCTGTCGCTGGTTGTACTCGCGAAGCTGGCTATGAAATCGATCAGGGTACTTTCGGTAACGCGGGTCATCACAACACTCTGGTGATGACCGGCCAACTGACATACGGACAGATTCTGGCGCGTCGCTTTGCGGCAGAGGTACCGAGCCAGATCAACTTTGCCTTTGACAGCGCCCAACTGGACGCATCAGCTCAGCGCATTCTGTTGCAGCAGGCGGACTGGATCAAACAGTTCCCCGAGGCGCGGTTCCGCGTATATGGGCATACCGACGCTGTTGGTTCGGCCGGCTACAACAAGAGCTTGGGCATGCGACGCGCCCAGGCGGTTGTATCGTTCTTTGCCCAGCAGGGGATTTCACGATCGCGGCTTGAGGCTGTCGTTTCCTTCGGAAAGACCAGACCTCTTGTTGCAACGCAGGATCGGGATCGCCGGAATCGCCGCACGGTTACCGAAGTCTCAGGCTTCTTCGACAAGCATCCGCTGGTGCTGGACGGCAAGTACGCCGAAGTCATCTATCGCGAGTACGTCGAAAGCGCGACCGCCATCAGCATCATCCAAGCGGATGATGGCGGCGACGGCGGCGGCGGCGGCGGCGGACAATAAGTCCAGATTGGGCGGCATCGTCGCCCAATTCCCTACAATTGGTTCTTTTGCGCCAAATTCTCGCCCAAGTTTCGAGTGAATTTGCGAACAATAGGGTGACCTGCGGCCAGAATTGACCGCTTTAGGGCGACAGCAGACCGAATAGCGATTTTCGACGTTCTCTCGTTTGCTGCGCTCTCACGACGAGGATTGTGTTTATGACGAGCGCCACGCCGCAAGACGAAAATACTGCCATCCTGGCCTGCACGATCAGCCGTGATGTCCAGAATTTTGATCTGTTGATCGAAGACATGGAAGCTGCGCTGGGGGAGCGTTGGGGGGATCTAGGTTTTGCCGAAGCGCTCGCCTTCTTCAGCCAGCCCGAAGCCGAATCGCTTCAGTTCGTTGCCCTCGCGATTGACGGCGAAGACGAAGACAACCTGACCCTGATGGGCGAGATCATCTCGCAGGCCAAGGAAAAGAAGATCAAGGTTGTCCTCATCGCCGAAGATGTGACCCCTGCGTCATTGCATCAGTTGCTGCGCAAAGGTGCTGACGAATTCGTCCCCTACCCTCTGCCGGAAAACGAGTTGCAGGAAGCAATAGACCGGATGAACAAGCCGGATCCGGTGCATGTACCGCAAGCTGACGCTGTGCATTTGTCGAATGGGGATTCCAAAGAAGGTGCGCTTTTTGTCGTTCAAGGTCTGGCCGGCGGTGTCGGTTCGACCACATTTGCAGTCAATCTGGCCTGGGAGTTGGCAACGGTGTCCGACAAGGATGCCCCCAAGGTATGCCTTATCGATCTGGACCTGCAATATGGCACCATCTCGACATATCTTGACCTGCCCCGTCGCGAGACGGTGTTCGAGATGCTGTCTGATACGGCCTCAATGGACGAGGAAGTATTCGGCACTGCATTGCAGACTTACGAAGAAAAGATGGAAGTGCTGACTGCACCGTCGGATATGGTGCCGCTGGATATCATCACCCCTGAAGATGTACAGCGTGTGATCGATACGGCCCGCGCCCACTTTGATTACGTGATTGTGGATATGCCCAAAACGCTGGTCCACTGGTCTGAAACCGTTTTGCAAGCTGCGCATGTGTATTTCGCTCTTATCGAGCTGGACATGCGCTCCGCTCAGAACGCTTTGCGCCTGAAACGCGCACTGCAAGCCGAAGAGCTGCCGTTCAACAAGCTTCGCTTTGCTTTGAACCGAGCCCCCAAATTCACCGACCTGAATGGCAAAAGTCGGGTCAAACGCATGGGCGAAAGCCTGGGCATTTCAATCGATCTGCAACTGCCTGATGGCGGAAAGCCAGTCATGCAAAGTGGCGATCACGGTCTGCCCTTGTCCAGTTCAGCAGCCAAAAACCCGCTACGTCGGGAAATCGCAAAACTTGCGAAATCGCTGCATAGCCTGGGCACAAGTGACGCCGAAGCAGCCTAACATCAGCCCGAGGGGGAGCCGCAGTGTTTTCACGATATAAGAAACAGCCCGCCGGACAGCCAGTTGAAACGGCGACCAACGCTCCGGCGCCAACCCCTGATGCCGCAGCTGCGCCAGCGGCAGCAAAATCTAACGCAATCGCTCGCAAACCGCTGCAAAAGAAGGCTGCCGAGGTGACGGGATCCGATCGGGAACGCAAACGCAAAGAGCGTTTGGGCGAGATCAAGATCGAGCTGCACCGGGAGCTTTTGGAAAACCTGAACCTCGCGGCTCTGGAAAATGCTGCTGAGGCGGAACTGCGGACCGAGATCAGCGCAATTGCCAGCGAAGTTCTCGAAACACGCAATATCGTTCTGAATCGAGAAGACCGGACGCAGCTCAACAAGGAACTCTATGACGAGGTGACCGGCCTTGGTCCGCTGGAGACATTGCTGCGCGACGACACAGTCAACGATATTCTTGTCAATGGCCCGCAACAGATCTTTGTCGAACGATTCGGCAAGCTGGAAGTCAGCGACATTACCTTTAAAGACGAAAAGCACCTGATGCGGATCATCGACAAGATCGTATCCGCTGTGGGTCGTCGCGTCGATGAATCAAACCCTTATGTTGACGCCCGTCTTGCAGATGGCTCGCGTTTCAACGCGATGGTGCCGCCGATTGCGGTTGATGGCTCGCTTGTTTCCATTCGTAAGTTCAAAAAAGACAAGCTTGGCATCGACGATCTGGTCAATTTTGGTGCGTTTACGGAAGAAATGGCCGCTTATTTGCAGGCAGCCGTCTCGACCCGTCTGAACGTTATCGTTTCGGGTGGTACGGGTTCTGGTAAAACGACCACTCTAAACGCTTTGTCCAGCTTTATCGATGATGCTGAACGTATCCTGACGATTGAGGATACGGCGGAACTTCAGCTGCAGCAGACCCATGTGGGTCGGATGGAAAGCCGTCCACCCAACGTCGAGGGCAAAGGTGAAGTCAGCCCGCGCGACTGTCTGAAAAACGCCCTTCGTATGCGTCCTGACCGCATTATCGTGGGTGAGACGCGTGGCGCTGAGGTTATCGACATGTTGCAGGCCATGAACACCGGCCACGACGGATCAATGACCACAATTCACGCCAACTCGGCCCGCGACGGTATCTCACGTCTGGAGAACATGATCGCGATGGCCGGTATCGAGATGCCAATCAAAGCGGTCCGCAGCCAGATCTCATCGGCTGTGAACCTGATCGTGCAGGCCAGCCGTTTGCAGGACGGCTCGCGTCGGATGACCTCGATCACCGAGATCACCGGTATGGAAGGCGATGTGATTTCCATGCAGGAAATCTTTCGTTTTCAACGCGTTGGCCTGACTCCAGACAACAAGATCATCGGTCACTTTACCGCGACAGGTGTACGCAGCCACTATTCCGAGCGGTTCCGGCTGTGGGGCTTTGATCTGCCCTCGTCGATCTACGAACCCACCACAGTGTAGGAGATCCGGATATGCAACTGCCCGTAGAGGCGCTTATCTATGTCGTGATCTTCGTCGGAGTTTTGCTCCTGGTCGAAGGTATCTACCTTGTGGCGTTTGGCAAATCGATCAGCTTGAACAGCCGGGTCAACCGGCGGCTGGATATGCTCGACAAGGGCGTCGGCCGTGAGCAGGTGCTGGAACAGCTACGCAAGGAAATGCAGCAGCACATGAAGTCGCAGAGCATCCCGCTCTATTCGTTGCTGGCTGACAAGGCCCAGAAAGCGGCTATCGCCTTCAGTCCCCGCCAACTGATCATGATCATGGCTTTGTTGTCTGGTCTGGCCTTCATGGGGCTGAGCATTGGCACAACCGCCGATACTGTTTTGCGGGGAGCTATCTCGGTCGCCATCGGCATCGGCGCTGTATATGCCTGGGTGAACAGTAAAGCCAAAAAGCGTATGGCGCTCATGGAAGAGCAATTGCCCGATGCCGTGGAACTCATGGTTCGGTCGTTGCGCGTTGGTAACCCGTTCATATCTTCGGTTCAGATTGTTGCCAACGAAGTACAGGATCCCTTGGGCACGGAATTCGGCGTCATTGCAGATGAATGTGCATATGGCCGGAGCGTGGGTGAAGCTCTCAAGGATATGGCCGAACGTCTGGGCATGCAGGATTTGCGATTTTTGGCCGTTGCCGTCGCGATCCAACAACAGTCCGGTGGTAACCTTGCCGATATTCTGGCCGGGCTTGCTCAGGTAATTCGTGCGCGCTTTCGTCTGTTCAGACGCGTCAAAGCGATCACCGCCGAGGCCCAATGGTCCGGTAAGTTTCTGTCCGGTTTCCCGCTGGTCTGTCTGGTATTCATCCTGGTGAAGGATCCGAACTACTATGACACGGTCATAGATGAACCATACTTCATTCCGGCCTGCTTCTTTGTCGGCATCATGCTGACACTGAACGTGATCGTTATGAAAATTCTGACCAACATTAAGGTCTGAGGAGTCACCGATGGAATTCTTGACCTATGTAAACGACATGCTGACAGATCAGCTGGGTGAATTCGGACCTCTTATCGTTGTCGGGGTTTTAGGTCTTTTCATGATCTTGGTGACTGTTCCGCTGATGCTGAATCAGCCCGAAGATCCACTGAAAAAGCTTCAGCGCTCGAATACAGCGCCGAAAAAAGAAAAAAAGAGTAAAAAGGATCAGCTCAGAAACTCTGGGCGGAACGAAAATCTCGAAAAATTCTCGAGTTTTCTTGAGCCGCAGAACGAAGACGATCTGTCTGCTATGCAACTCAAGCTGCGTCAGGCTGGCTATCAGTCCAAAGATGCGGTGCGGTTCTTCCACTTTGCCCAGTTCGCCCTGGCCATTGCCGGTCTGTTGATCGGCGTGCTGCTAATCACAGTGTTCTCCAGCGGAGAAGAAGAGCTTACTGGTCAACAGATGGCGATGCGCGTTCTGATCCCGGGCGGTATCGGCTACTTCATCCCGAAATACTGGATTACCCGGCGTGTCGCGGAGCGCCAGGAGGCGATTACGGCGGGCTTCCCGGATGCACTTGACCTGATGCTTGTCTGTGTCGAAGCGGGTCAGTCGATGGATCAGGCGATCGTTCGAGTGGCGGCGGAAATGCAAAGTTCTTACCCTGACATCGCGCAGGAATTCGAAGTAGTCGCATACGAAATGAAGGCCGGTAAGGACAAAGATACGGTTCTGCGTGATTTCGGAACCCGCTGCGGGGTGCAGGATGTCAGTGCATTTGTAACCGTGATGATCCAATCGGCAGCATTTGGTACATCGATTGCCGAAGCCCTGCGGGTCTATGCTGGCGAAATGCGTGACAAACGCGTGATGCGCGCCGAAGAAGCCGCGAACAAGTTGCCAACCAAAATGACACTTGCCACAATGATGCTGACGGTCCCCCCGCTTCTGATCATTCTGGTCGGTCCATCGGCAAAAGGCATCATGGAGTTCGGAAAAGGCGGCGGGGTGGACTCGGGACTCTAATCCCTTCGTTAGGCCTGCTACAGGAGTCTTTATCAGGGTGTTTCGCAACTTTCCAATCTTGGCCACCGTGGTTCTAACCATGGTGGCTTCTTGCACTGACACCGGTCTGAACAACGGCCCTTTCCCTCCCGGAGTCGACCCAAAGGGCGAAGCCGCGGACGAGCTAACCGTCGGAAACAGGCTGATGGCCGCAGGGGAATATGAGTTGGCGCTCGAGTCCTTTACCCGCGCTGCTTTGGATGAAGGGATGACTCCTCAAATCCTGACTTCGCTTGGGACAGCGAATCTGGGCCTCAGGCGTCTGGGCCAGGCGGAAACGCTTTTACGTCGCGCCGTGGAAGACGAGCCTGACTGGCCTGTGGCGTGGAATAATCTGGGCGTGTTGCTGATGGAAACCGGTCAGTATCCCGAGGCGTCGCAGGTCTTTCAAAGGGCCTACGCCCTGGACAATGGCGAAAGTGACGCAATCCGTGACAATCTGCGGTTAGCACTCGCAAAAATGGAAAATCCTGTTAATAATACCCCTCAAGAACAAGAATATACGCTGGAACAGCGGGGCAACGGTGCGTTCGTGCTTCGCAAAACCCAGTAACAGAGGCGAGAGCAGTAAAAGGACGCAAAAAATGCGCCAACTATTCCTGATTCCGACAGCAGTCGCGTGTGGGCTGGTTCTTTCCGCCTGCGCGAAAGAAACCGAAGAAGAAAAAGTTGAACGCACTTTCCAGGAAGTGAACGTCATCGACGAAACCAACCTGAACGATGTGATGCTGAGCGCAGCCGACCCCAACGAGGCGGTCACCTATTTTCTTGGCGCTGCCAGTAAAAACCCGGACCGTATCGACCTTCAGCGTGGTCTGGCCATTTCGTTGACACGTGCCAAGCGCAACACCGAAGCGGCGGTTGCGTGGAAACGTGTTCTGGATATGAAGGGTGCGACCAACGCCGACAAAGTCGAATACGCAGATGCGTTGGTTCGCGGCGGCGAGTGGAAGCGCGCCAAGGCCGCTCTGGATGCGGTCCCCCCCACTTATGAGACGTTCCAGCGCTATCGACTGGAGGCACTGGTTGCGGACTCCAGCAAAGACTGGAAACGCGCCGATCACTTCTATGAAACGGCCGTCGGCCTGACAACGCGCCCGGCGGGCGTTATGAACAACTGGGGCTATTCAAAGCTGAGCCGCGGCCAGTATGCCGAAGCCGAGCGTCTGTTCACCGAAGCAATCCGCCAGGACAAGTCGCTGTTCACGGCCAAGAACAATCTGGTTCTGGCCCGCAGCGCGCAGGGCAACTATTCAATGCCTGTGGTTCCGATGTCGCAAGCCGAACGCGCACAGCTGTTGAATACAATGGGAATTTCGGCCGTAAAGCAGGGCGACCTGACGACCGCCAAAAACCTGTTCCGCGAAGCAATTGCAACTCATCCACAGCATTTCGACGAAGCTGTTCGCTCGCTCCGCGCGCTCGAGGAAGCATAAATCATGCAAATACCCGCAACGGCCGCGATGTGGTTTTTGCCGTTTGTTCTGCCGATCTGCTTTTACGTGATATTCACGGATATGCGGGAGATGCGGATTAAAAACCATGCGGTCAAAGCGCTGACCTTGGTATTTGTCATTGTTGGTTTGTTTGCACTTCCTCCATGGTCAGGACCGTGGCTTGAGGGAGAGATTGGTCCATTGTCCTTTTCGCTGCCCATCTATCTGTGGCAGCTATTCCATCTGGCCGTGGTTATGTTCTTTGCCATTCTCCTGACTGCTGCGGGAGCGATGGGAGCCGGTGACGCAAAATTCTGTGCATCAGCTGCGCCCTTTATCTGGCTGGGAGATCTGATGGTTCTGATGGCCATCGTTACGGCGTCAATTCTTGGCGCTGTGACCACCCATCGGCTGGTAAAATACACCGCTTTGCGCCGTATCGCGCCGGATTGGAAAAGCTGGGACACGGGTAATCGCTTCCCAATGGGGTTTGTCCTGGCCGGAAGCCTGTCCATCTATTTGATTTTAGGTATATTTTACGGCTCCTAAACCATCATCAGTACGCCTTGCCCGCGCCTTGGTCCTGCCACAAAGCTGCGCCAAATTTTCCGCAAGCGACCCCTGTTCGGGGCATTTGACGTGACAACCTGATAGACGAGCAACGCTCATGAACATGCAGACGACCTCCGTTGTAGCCCCCCCTGCCCCCAAGGGCTTGGGTGAAATGCGGCTTCCACTGGTGATGATGCGGGACATTCTTCTGAAAACAATCTTTCGCAAGAATGTGGATACTGTATCTGACATCGCCTCAGCCATTTGCTTGCCGGGCGCGGTTACCCAGGAACTGGTGGACATGGCGCGCGAACAGAAACTCCTGCAGGCGACAGGTACGCTGAACGCCAACAGCGGTAACGAGATGGGCTATCAACTCACCGACGCCGGAAAAGCGCGTGCTTTGGACGCGCTCAGCCAGTCCGAATATTTCGGCGCAATGCCGGTACCGCTGGATGTCTATCGCGAACAGGTCAAACGCCAGTCGATCCGCAACATTCAGGTCACGCGTGACCAGTTGACAGGCGCGATGGGACATCTGGTTTTGCCCGACAGTCTGCTGGACCATCTGGGTCCCGCGGTCAGTGCGGGTCGCTCGATCCTGATGTATGGCCCTCCGGGCAACGGTAAGTCTTCGATTTCAAACGGTATTCGGGATGCGCTGGGAGATAACGTTTATGTCCCGCGCGCCATCGAATATGCCGGTCAGGTGATTACGGTCTATGACCCGATCGTTCACACCGCGATCGAACAGGAAGCCGATGACCCCAACAGCATTCGCCGCCGCAAACGCTTTGACACGCGCTATGTACAATGTGAGCGCCCCACGGTGGTCACCGGTGGTGAACTGTCGCTCAGCATGCTGGATCTGGTCTACAACCCTACAGCGCGTACCTATCAGGCGCCACTACAGCTGAAATCCACCGGCGGCATCTTTATCGTGGACGACCTTGGTCGTCAGGCAGAACCGCCACAGGCACTGATCAACCGTTGGATTGTTCCGCTTGAGGAAAGCAAAGATATTCTTGGCCTTCAGTCGGGTGAAAAGTTCGAAGTTCCGTTCGATACGCTGGTTATCTTTTCGACCAACTTCCACCCGAATGAGATTTTCGACCAAGCGGCTCTGCGCCGGATCTTCTTCAAGATCAAGATCGATGGCCCGAATCAGGAAAACTTCCTAAAGATCTTTGCCATGGTTGCCCGTAAACGCGGCATGCCACTGGATGAGTCGGCGCTGGTTCATCTGCTGAAAGTCAAATACCCGACGATCAACAACATCTATGCGAACTATCAGCCGATCTTCCTCATCGATCAGATGATCTCGATCTGCGAGTTCGAGGGCATCCCCTATCAAATGAACCCGGACCTGATCGATCGCGCATGGGCCAACATGTTCGTCAAAGAAGAACATATCGTCCACTAGGAACACCTTCCCCCCTGCCATTCTGATCACGGGCGGGTAATCTGCAGTCATGACGCAGATTCCCGCCCGGATTGACAATTGGTTTGCCGCCAAAGGCTGGTCCGTTCACCCCCATCAGCAAGACATGTTCGACCGGGCGCAAAATCCGGCAACGGTGCTGATCGCCCCCACCGGCGGGGGCAAAACCATGGCTGGATTCCTCCCGTCACTTGCCGAACTCGCTGATGGCAAACACAATGGCCTGCATACGATTTATGTCTCTCCTTTAAAGGCGCTGGCTGCAGATATCCGACGTAATCTGCGCGTGCCGGTAGAAGAGATTGGCTTACCCATTCGCATCGAGGATCGAACAGGCGACACCTCGGCCACCCAAAAGAAACGCCAACGCGCCGACCCACCGCATATCCTGCTGACCACGCCCGAGAGTCTGGCTCTGCTGACCTCATACGAGGATGCGGCCCGTATGTTCAGCGGCGTTGAAAGGGTGATCGTGGATGAAATCCACGCTCTGGCCGAAAGCAAACGTGGTGATCAGCTGATGTTGGCGTTGGCAAGGTTACAATCACTTAACCCTGCGCTGCGACGCGTAGGACTGTCGGCAACAGTAGAGGATCCAGATGCAATCGCGCGCTTTCTGGCACGCCATCCCGACCCTTGTGAAATTGTGCAAGCCGACCCCGGCCCGGACCCAGATATCTCAATGCTGGAAACCGAGGAGATGCCACCATGGTCAGGTGGTGGTGCCGCTTATTCGATCCCCGCAGTGTTGGACCAAATCAAGAAACACAAGACGACACTGATATTTCACAACACCCGCGCACAGGCCGAAATTTTCTTTCACAATCTCTGGCTAGCCAACGACGACGCTCTGCCTATTGGCATCCACCACGGCAGTCTTGACCGGCAACAGCGCGAGCGCGTCGAAGCCGCTATGGTTCGCGGAGACTTGCGCGCCATAGTTTGCACCGGCAGCCTGGACCTGGGGATCGATTGGGGCGACGTGGATCTGGTGATCCAGATTGGAGCACCAAAGAATGTCAAACGGCTGGTTCAACGCATTGGACGAGCCAACCATCGTTATAATGCGCCATCCAAAGCCTTGCTGGTCCCGGCCAACCGTTTCGAAGTGGTGGAATGTATCGCGGCGCTAGAGGCTGCAAAGGCGCATGAGCTGGATGGAGAAGCGCGCGGCCCCGGCCCGCGCGATGTCCTGTGCCAACACATCCTGATCGCTGCAGCCTCAGGGCCATTTGATGCGGATACTCTGTTTACCGAGATGACGTCCGCAGGACCCTATGCGCAACTGGATCGCCCCCAGTTTGATGCCTGTCTCGATTTCTGTGCGACCGGTGGCTACGCGCTGCGTGCCTATGATCGCTGGCAGCGCCTTCTGCAACGTCCGGATGGACTGTGGCAACTTCGCGACCCCAGAGCTGCGCAGCGTATCCGCATGAATATGGGCACCATTCAGGACACTGACACGCTGAAAGTGCGCCTGAAAAAAAATCGCGGGGGCAAGCCACTGGGTGAAGTGGAAGAAGCCTTTGCCGCGTCTCTGACGCCCGGAGATACGTTTCTGATTGGGGGGCAGATCGTACGATACGAAGGGTTGCGTGAAATGACGGTCGAGGTGAGCCGACGCGCTGAACGGAAACCCAAGATCGCCACCTTTTCGGGTACGAAATTTGCCACCTCCACACAATTGAGCGATCGCATCCTTCGTATGTTCACACAGTCAGACTGGCCTCAACTGCCACCACATACAGCGCAATGGCTGTCCTTGCAGCGTGACCTCTCACAGCTGCCGCAGCGTGACAGGCTGCTGATCGAGAGCTTTCCCAGCGATGGGCGAGAACATTTGTGTGTCTACGGTTTCGCTGGTCGCAATGCCCAGCAGACACTGGGCTTGCTGGTCACCAAACGGATGGAAGAAACAGGATTGGCCCCATTAGGGTTTGTGGCAACTGATTATGCCACTCTGATCTGGGGGCTGGATGCTGTGACCGACCCGCGCCCGCTGTTTCAGATTGATGCCTTGCGCGATGGTCTGGAGAACTGGCTCGCAGGAAATGCGGTGATGAAACGTACCTTTCGCGCCTCGGCCACGATTGCGGGTTTGATCGAGCGAAATACGGGTGGGCAACGCAAAAGCGGACGGCAGGCAACGTTTTCCTCAGACATCCTGTACGACACTTTGCTCAAATACGATCCGGATCACCTGCTGATGCAAATCACGCGCGAAGAGGCGATGCGCGGGCTGGTCGATTTCGGGCGGATTGAGGCCATGATCGACCGTATCGGTGATCGGATCGATCTGCTGCGCCTGGATCGAGTTTCACCGCTGGCCGCACCTCTGTTCCTTGAAGTCGGTAAAGTCCCTGTCAAAGGCGCCGCTGAGGAACGCCTATTGGCAGAAGAGAGCGCCCGTCTGTTGCAAACTGCAGGTTTGGCGGAAGTGTAACGCTGCCTCTTGCAAACACTGCTCAAACGGGCAAAGAACGGATCATGAACAGTCTAGAGTTTTCCTTTGCAGGTCAGCGCCTGCGCGCGCTGGGTTCAGGGGCTTTGTGGTGGCCGGAACAGGATTTGCTCTGTGTGTCAGACCTGCATCTTGGAAAATCCGAAAGGGTGGTCCGGCGCGGAGGCCCCGCCCTGCCCCCTTACGATAACCGCGAGACACTTGCGCGGCTGGCGACAGATCTTGAGTACACTGCAGCAGGAACAGTGATTTGTCTTGGCGACAGCTTTGACGATCTGGATGCGTCTCTTTCGCTGACTGATGACGAACGGCTACAGATTTCAACGCTTCAGGCTGGGCGTCATTGGATATGGATTGAGGGCAATCATGATCCGGGACCAGTTGAGCTGGGTGGAACGCATCTGTCCGAATGGTCCTGCGATTCTTTGGTGTTCCGGCATATCACGCAATCCCACGATCGCGGTGAGGTTTCCGGTCACTACCACCCCAAAGCGCGCATTCTTGTCAAAGGACGCTCGATCACGCGCCCTGCCTTCCTGCTGGACAGCGATCGCATGATCTTACCCGCCTATGGGACATATACAGGTGGGTTGCGCAGCTCTGAAAAGGTTCTGAGCGAGATCATGGCACCCGACGCCAAAGCGATACTGACAGGACTGCAGCCTCTGATCGTGCCAATGCCAAGATGACAGCTCAGAGCAAACCATCCTCAACCAATTTCGGTTTGTACTTTCTGCTCACGGGGACCAGATCACCGTTCTGAAGTCGCAAGAAAATCTTCCCGTCCATCCGCTCGGTGCCGGTGATAGAAGCATCCGTCACCCAATGTGATCGATGCGTACAATGCCCCGGGACAGGCTCCATCTCATTGATGGCGTCAGTAAATCGAGACCTGATGGTGAATGTCCCATCCGAAGTCACAACATCCACATTGTGGTCACGCACGGTCAGCCGATAGATCTGGCCGGAAAATCCACTTGGCAAACGGTTCGTCAGTCGCGGTTTGATCGATTCTTCCGGCTGAGATGTCGAGTCGGCGACATCGCTACTGCTCACCAGAACCAATCCAGCGCTAAACAATATCCCATAGGTGCCGACCGACAACAGGTCCGGCGCATCCTGACCGCTGAACGTATATAGCATCCAAGCAAGCAGCCAAAGCGACGGTGTGAAGAGCGCAAGGATCAGGATCGTGAAGGTCACGTTTGGCATGGATCGGCCTAACTGATCAAAGTGGCCATTTACCAGTGTTTTTGAGGTCCAAGTAGCTGCCACCGCCAGCATCATCACGCCGATCCAAAAAACGAGGCGTTGGGAAAATGGCAGATCCATTTCGCGGAAGGGTGGAAAAGAGTAGGCAAGCAGAGGGATAAATACGAGACCGGCGATCACCCTCTGGGGGCTACACGCGGCAAGTATCTTGCGTAGCTTTGACGTCATACCAAACTAACAAGCGGTCTTCCGAAACCCAGCCCAGATGCCTCGGGCGACCTGCACTTATACTTCGTAACTGGCTGGAATAACGTGTTTATCACGATATGTCAGACATTCAAACCCGTTTATGGGATAAAGTCACATTCGTGATCAACCGCAATAAATTTGGATAATTTTGGTAACAATCAGCCAAATTTAAAGGGGGCCGGGCAGAATTACTCTGCCCGGCGAAATGTCTTAGGCAGTCAGGCCTTCAGGCTCTGGCAGGCTATTTGCACGGCAGCATGCGGTCAGAGTATTTGCCAGAAGGCAGGCAATGGTCATTGGGCCAACGCCGCCGGGTACAGGTGTAATGGCGCCTGCACGCTCAGCCGCGCTGGCATAGTCCACATCGCCGACCAGCTTGTTCTTACCATCACGCTCAATGCGGTTGATGCCCACGTCGATGACAGTGGCGCCTTCTTTGATCCAGTCACCAGGCACCATTTCCGGGCGGCCAACTGCAGCGACGACAATGTCGGCACGGCGTACAACGTCCGGCAGGTCCTTGGTGCGCGAATGCGCGATGGTCACGGTGCAGCTGTCACCCAGCAGCAGTTGCGCCATCGGCTTGCCCACAATGTTCGAACGGCCGATCACGACTGCGTCCATGCCGGACAGCGAGCCGTGGTGGTCACGCAGCATCATCAGGCAGCCCAATGGGGTACAAGGTACCATCGACTTCTGCCCGGTGCCCAACAGACCAACGTTCGAGATGTGGAAGCCATCAACATCTTTGGAGGGGTCGATCGAGTTGATGACCAGATCTTCGTTCAGGTGCTTGGGCAGAGGCAACTGCACCAGAATGCCATGCACAGCCGGATCGTTGTTAAGCTTGTCGATCAGGGCCAGCAGATCTTCTTCCGATGTATCGACGTCCAGCTTGTGCTCGTAAGAGTTCATGCCGACTTCAACGGTCATCTTGCCCTTCGAGCGGACATAAACCTGGCTGGCCGGGTCTTCCCCCACCAGAACCACGGCGAGACCGGGGGTGATGCCATTTTCTTCTTTCAGCTTTGCGACCTGATCGGCCACCTGCGCGCGAACCTTGGCCGCAAAGGCCTTACCGTCGATAACCTGCGCTACCATCCTTTGATCCCTTCTTTCAAAAAACGGATCGGGCGCGGAAAGCGCCCGGTTCTTCAGTCGGGGCCGAGCACGCGTTCTTCGCGGGCAATCGACCAGTCAATAAGGATGCGCCAGAGCTTTTCGGCAAGATCGGGGTCCATGCCCAACTCATCCGAGCTCTTGCGCACACGCTGCACCACTTCTTCGACACGATCCGGGATGCGGGCTGGAAGCCCCTCGCCGGGTTTCAGCTGAGACGCGCGGTCGATGTAGCCTGCGCGCGTTACCAACAATTCGATCAATTGGCGGTCCAGCTTGTCGATCTGAGGCCGCAATTCCTGCATCGAGTGACAGTCTTGCGGTGGTATCAGAGTGGGCATTTTAATCTCCTGTGGCCCGGGGATATCCCCGGACCACGAGATGTCTTATTTGGGAGCTTAGAACAAGCCCTCGATCTCACCTGCGTCGTTAAGACAGATGGTTTCCGCAGCCGGTTTGCGAGGCAGACCAGGCATGGTCATGATCTCACCGCAGACGACCACGATGAAGCCGGCACCTGCGGACAGACGCACTTCGCGAACCGGAACCGAGTGGCCGGTCGGCGCACCGCGCAGGGTCGGATCGGTCGAGAACGAGTACTGGGTTTTCGCCATGCAGACCGGCAGGTTGCCATAGCCAGCTTCTTCCCACTCACGCAGCTGGTTGCGGATCTTGTTGTCAGCCAGAACCTCGTCGGCGCGGTAGATGCGCTTGGCGATGGTTTCGATTTTCTCGAACAGCGGCATGTCGTCCGGGTAGATCGGCGAGAAGTTCGCGCTGCCACCTTCGACAATTTCGACGACTTTCTCAGCCAGCGGTGCGGACCCTTCCGAGCCCAGCTCCCAGTGACGCGACAGAATTGCCTCAACGCCATGCTCACCGCAATAGTCGCTGACCGCCTGCACTTCGGCATCGGTGTCGGTGACAAAGTGGTTGATGGCGACAACAACTGGCACACCGAACGATTTCACGTTCTCGATGTGGCGGCCCAGGTTGGCGCAACCATTAACAACCGCTTCCACGTTCTCCGCACCCAGATCGGCTTTGGCAACGCCGCCGTTCATCTTCATCGCGCGCACGGTTGCAACCAGCACCACTGCAGACGGAGCAATGCCCGCCTTACGGCACTTGATGTTCATGAACTTCTCGGCACCCAGGTCAGCACCGAAACCGGCTTCGGTCACGACATAGTCAGCAACTTTCAGTGCGGTCTTGGTCGCGATGACCGAGTTACAGCCATGTGCGATGTTCGCGAACGGGCCGCCGTGGACGAATGCCGGGTTGTTTTCCAGCGTCTGCACCAGGTTCGGTTGCATCGCGTCCTTCAGCAGAACGGTCATCGCGCCTTCGGCCTTGATGTCCCGGCAGTAAACCGGTGTCTTATCGCGGCGGTAAGCAACGATGATGTCGCCCAAACGCTTTTCCAGGTCTTTCAGGTCGTTTGCCAGGCAAAGGATCGCCATGACTTCGGACGCCACAGTGATGTCAAAACCTGCCTCACGCGGGAAGCCGTTCGATACACCACCCAGAGAAGCTGTGATCTGACGCAGGGCGCGGTCGTTCATGTCGACCACACGACGCCATGCGACGCGGCGGGTGTCGATCTCGCACTCATTGCCCCAGTAGATGTGGTTGTCGATCATTGCCGACAGCAGCGAGTGAGCTGAGGTGATGGCGTGGAAGTCACCGGTGAAATGCAGGTTCATCTCTTCCATCGGAACAACCTGCGCGTAACCGCCACCTGCAGCGCCGCCCTTCATGCCGAAATTCGGACCCAGCGATGCTTCGCGGATACAGATCATCGCGTTTTTACCGATGCGGTTCAGGCCGTCACCCAGACCAACGGTGGTGGTGGTCTTACCTTCACCCGCCGGGGTCGGGTTGATCGCGGTCACGAGGATCAGCTTGCCGTCTTCGCGGTCCTGAACCGAGTTGATGAAGTCCTGGCTGACCTTCGCCTTGTCGTGGCCATAGGGCAGCAGGTCTGCAGAATCGATGCCGATTTTTGCGCCGATTTCCTGGATCGGCTTTTTGTTCGCCTCACGGGCGATTTCGATGTCGGATTTGTAGCTCATTGGGCAGGGTCCCTGATTGAATGCCGTGCGAAACCGACGCTGAACGTCGGCGCTGGACAACCCATACCGTTGTGTACAATTGCGATGGATAGAGATTCCGACATAATCATGCCGTGAAACGTCGTAGACGCCATTCAGCAGTTTCAAATCGGAAACGACGGCGCCTTATGGTGCCCAGCTACGCTGATCCGGCACAAACAGGGACAATGTATCACCAACCCGCAGATTTCCGGGACATTCAACCCATGCGGTGACGCCACGACGGCCCTGTGCAGCAGGCTTGAATGCTGCGCCATGCCCCGGTGCTTCGTTTTCGATTTCACGGCCGGGTATAACGCAAGGGCGGTTTTCCATATCAATTGTGACAGTAAGTCCCCCCGAAGCCTGCAGCCGCGACGACGGAGGCACATAGGTAAAATCAGGTATCCCTCTTACGACGATGCTCACACCCAGCAATGCAGGATCAAGCGTTTCAAGCCCCATGTCAGCTGCGATTGCATCCATTTCTTCCGCGGACAGAATCGATAATTGGCGCACATTGCGGATTTCGGTTCCCTGCGGGTAGAGGTTCTTTACCCGAACGCATGAGGCACGGTTGATCCCTTCGTGGCGCGCACCCTGTTCTCCGGCAAATCCGAGCTGCAATTCTTCGACGGATCTGGCGCGAATGTTACTGCCCGATGGAACGTGACCAAGCCAGACGACTTCGCCTGAAAACTCCGTTTTTCGCAAAACCGGCATGCTGCTCCCTCGCTTTCTTATTGCTCAAGGTCGCACCCTAAACTCATCCATTGCAAATTGAAGGGCCAAACAAAAAAAGACCCGGGTCCAGGCCCGGGTCTTTTCGAATTATGTGGTTGGTTCAGGCTCCATCCCACCGTCCGGCGGCGATTTCTTGGCCTTGGTTTTGGGAATCGCCGTGACACTTGGTGCGCTGCCCTCATCCGAGCTGTCGCTTTCATCATCGCCTTCGTTTGGCGAGTCACCGTTCATCACGCGCTTGATCTCATCACCGGTCAGAGTCTCATATTCCAAAAGGCCCTGAGCCAGACGTTCCCACTCTTCATTGTGGTCGGTCAGGATTTTGTGCGCTTGCTCATACCCTTGCTGGATCAGGCGTTTCACCTCTTCCTCAATCAGCTCTTTGGTATGTGCTGAGACCGAGAAACCAGCAGTGTTACCCGAGTAGCCTTCATGGGCTTCGGCATAGTCGATGTTACCGACCTTGTCGGACATGCCCCAGCGCATCACCATGGCGCGCGCCAGTTGGCTGGCCTGCATGATGTCACCGGCCGGACCGTTCGACACATGGTCTTCACCGTATTTGATCACCTCAGCCGCCTTGCCTGCCATGGTCATGGCCAGCTTCTGCTCACACTCATCTCGGTGATAGTTCAGCTGATCCATCTCAGGCAGACTGACAACCATACCCAATGCACCACCGCGCGGAATGATCGTCGCTTTGTAGACCGGATCACACAGCGGCAGAGTCATACCAACAACGGCGTGGCCGGATTCGTGATAGGCTGTCTTTTCCTTCTGGTCCTGCGTCAGCACCATCGAGCGGCGCTCGGCCCCCATCATCACCTTGTCTTTCGCGTTTTCGAAATCTTCCATGGTGACAAAGCGGCGTCCCACACGGGCGGCCATCAGCGCCGCCTCGTTCACGAGGTTGGCCAGATCGGCACCCGAGAAGCCCGGAGTACCGCGCGCAATGATGCGCAGGTCGACATCGGGGCCCAGAGGCGTCTTACGCGCGTGCACGCCCAGAATTTTCTCTCGGCCTTTGATGTCGGGGTTGCCAACGGTCACGTTGCGGTCAAAACGGCCCGGACGCAGCAGCGCGGGGTCCAGAACGTCTTTACGGTTGGTGGCCGCCAGAATGATCACGCCTTCGTTGGCCTCGAACCCGTCCATCTCGACCAGCAACTGGTTGAGGGTCTGCTCCCGTTCATCGTTACCGCCGCCATAACCGGCACCACGATGACGACCCACGGCGTCGATCTCGTCGATGAAAACGATACAAGGCGCGTTCTTTTTGGCCTGTTCGAACATGTCGCGCACACGGGATGCACCAACACCAACGAACATTTCAACAAAGTCGGAACCCGAAATGGTGAAAAACGGTACACCCGCCTCACCCGCAATCGCGCGAGCCAAAAGCGTTTTACCAGTACCCGGAGGGCCAACCAGCAGCGCACCTTTGGGAATCTTGCCACCGAGGCGCGAGAATTTCTGCGGGTTGCGCAGGAATTCCACGATCTCTTCCAGCTCTTCCTTGGCTTCATCGATGCCGGCAACGTCATCAAAGGTCACGCGGCCATGCTTTTCGGTCAGCATCTTGGCTTTGGACTTGCCAAAGCCCATCGCGCCGCCTTTGCCACCACCCTGCATCCGGTTCATGAAGTAGACCCAGACACCGATCAGCAGCAGGAAGGGCAACAGTGTGATCAGGAACGACTGGAAGCCCGATTGCTGCTGCTTTTCTGCGCGTACAGGGATGTTCTTTTCGATCAGCAGCTTGGTCACTTCTGCATCTACAGGTTTGATCGTGACATAGTTGCCGCCGGTATCAGTGGAGTAGCGAATTTGTTCACCGTCGAGTGTGACGTTCTTGACGTCACCGGCCTCGACCGAGCTGACAAACTCGGAATAAGTTTTTTCATTGCTCTGGAGCGTTCCACCCGGTCCACTGAACAGATTGAACAGTGCAAGGATCAGCAGGAACAGAACAACCCAGAAGGCGATGTTACGAGCGTTGCCCAAGGAAAATCTCCCAACAGATTTCGGCAGATGGGGATCTGCCGGGTTGCTCCTTAAAATAGAGATGATTGTGGCAGGTTCAATGCGATAAAAACGATGCGTAAAAGTCTGGCACATGCGGGGCCAGTTCTGCGCTCCAGCCATTGATGTATCCGGCAAGCGGTGCAGACAGCAATTCATCCCCTCGCCAAACCGCAGGTGAGGATAGAATCGCCGCTCGGGGGCGCCCCAGCAAACGCCAGTCATCAAGGCGTGAGATTCCGCATTCGCCAAGCGGCCGCACCCTTGTTTCAGCTGCGCTCGGCCCATTTAGAACCCAGCGCCTATCCCACGGGGCTCCCGGATGCGCTGTCTGATCCTTCACCGCGTTTAGTTCCCTGCAAATCCAAGCATTATTGCCTTTGGGGATCACCAGGCACCCCCCGACAGACACCGTCTGCCTTGTCGAAAGCGTATCAACCACCTGATCAACCGCGCTCTGACGTGGGGGATATCCGCCCTGTGCAATCCAGCCGATGGCTCCCACCAGAATCCTGCGCTGGATTTCTTGAGGCAGTGCTTCAAACCCATTCAGGTCGATACACACATCACCGGATTCAACCACGGCGATCTTGCGGGCGGATTCCTGCGCAAACAGCTCCAGCGCATCACGCGCTTGTGCAAGGTTGCCAGCTACCCTGGATAAGGTTTCAGCAGTAATTCCGATGTTGCCAAGACCTGTCAGAGCCTCACGGGTCTTGATCCGGTCAAAGCGCGTGTCCCGATTCGAAGGGTCTTCGATCCATGTCACACCAGCCGCGTTCAGATAGTCGCGCAACCGGGCGCGGGTGATCGAGAGCAGCGGACGCAGCAGGTCGATGCCGTCTTGTTGACGAACCGTGGCCATGGCCGATAAGCCCGTGACCCCGGCAGAACGCCCCAGACGCATCAGGAGGGTTTCGGCCTGATCATCCGCTGTGTGGCCCAGCGCAATAGTTGCGATACCATGGCTTTGCGCCCATTCGGTGAGCAATCGGTATCGAGCACGCCGGGCCTGATCCTGCAAGTTGCCGGAACCATCCCAACCTTTCCATTTCAAAGTCTCGTGAGGCACGCCCAAATCTGCTGACAGTCTTGAAACAGCAGCGGCCTCAGCCGCAGCCTCGGCACGTAAACCGTGATCGACTGTTGCGGCATATAGTTCGAAACCTTCCGTTCGGGCGATCCCAGCAAGCAGATGCAACAGTGCGATGGAATCGCTACCGCCGGAAACCGCCACGCCGATGCGATGCGGCAGTGGGTCCGGCAGATGTCGCAGGATTTCGGCCCTCAGCGTGTCGGTTTCAGAGGTCAAGAACAGCCCAGCGATGCCATTTCCTGAGTGGCAGACGCAACCGATGGAGAAGCGGGGAAGCGCACACCGACCTCACCCAGTGTAATACATGCCTGATCGGTTTGCCCCAGACGACCAAGCGCTGCGCCGAGCTCATAAAGCGCTTCGGGTGCGACGGGCCCTTCGGAATCCCCGGTAAAGCTTGCCAGAAACGCCTTGGCTGCTTCGCGGGTGTCACCCAGACCTTCTAATGCCTGTCCACGCTTCAGATTGGCCTGAGGTGCAAGCGGGCTGCCCGGATAGGATGTGTCAAACTGCGCAAACATATTGACTGCAGTTTGGAAATCACCATCCGATAATGCCTGCGAGGCCGTATCAAAATCGGCCTGTTCACCAACCGCAAGCTCGGTCTGGCTAACCTCAGAAGATTCGGATGTTATTGGCGCAACAACAGTCGTAGTCTGTTCTTCACCACCCAATGTTGAAGTTTCACCCAAGGTGCTCAGATCGCCGCCTTCCAACTCAACCAAACGAAACTCCAGATCACCAATCCGGTTGGTTCCGTCGGTGACAACATTTTGAATACGCTGATTCAGCTGTTCAGTCTGCCGGGTCAGGCGTTGCAACTCGGCCTCAATGGCGTCAACCCGTTCCAGTACTGAACTGCCAGACAGGTTTGGGGCGGGAGAGCCGGTCGTCGAAAACTCGCGCTTCAGGCGTTGGATTTCAACGTGCAGCACCGTCAATTCCTGCCGGATGTCCGCTAAAGTTTGCTGGTCCTGCGCCTGCGCTACACCTGCGGCGGTTACCACCGCCGCCAGAACCCATCCTGCAAGTCTCATTATCTTACCCCAAGGTTGATCCGGTCAGCACCGTCACCGCACGACGGTTCTTGGAATAGCATTCCTCGGTGCTGCAAATTTCGATCGGACGCTCTTTGCCATAGCTGATTGTCTGAATGCGATTGCCCGCAACGCCACGCGAAATCAGGTACTCCCTTGCCGCATTCGCGCGGCGGGCGCCCAATGCAAGGTTGTACTCGCGCGTGCCTTGCTCGTCCGCGTGGCCTTCGATCGTCGCGGTGTAGTCGGTGTTGGCAAGCAGCCACTCGGCTTGGCCCTGCAGAATTGTCTGCGCCTGAGGCGACAATGTGGACTGATCGACCGCAAACAACACGCGATCGCCGACGGTCTGTTGGAAATATGCAGGTGAACGCGGGTCACTTGGTGAACCCGGCTGGATTGCACCGCTGCCACCAGAACCACCGCCCAGAGCCGAAGGATCATTGTTGCTACAGGCGGCGATCAACATCAGCGCGCCTAACGCCGCGAATTTGCTCAATACGTTCATTACAATTGCCTCTTGTCCCGTTTGTTTATTGACGACTGTCTACCATAGCGCGGTTGCGTTGTGAACTTTGCCTGTCTGCCGGTTCGATCAATTCTGCAATGGTCCCCATGCCGGATCGCTGCCCCCGTCGGGTGTACGAACCGGGCGAAGATTTCGACCCGAGATATCCACGGAGTAAAGCGAAGACCGTCCGCTTGCCCCCTGCGTTTCCCGCGAGAACATGATGACCCGACCATTAGGCGACCAGGTTGGACCTTCATCCAGGAATGAGGCGGTCAACAGGCGTTCCTCACTGCCATCTGTGCGCATTACGCCGATGTGGAAACGACCTTTGTTCTGTTTGGTGAACGCAATCAGGTCACCGCGCGGAGACCAGACCGGCGTACCATAGCGCCCCTGACCAAAACTGATCCGTGTAGCCTCACCGCCATTGGCGGGCATGATGTACAGTTGTGGGGTGCCGGACCGATCGCTTTCGAACACGATCTGAGTACCGTCCGGTGAATAGCTGGGTGCTGTCTCAATCGCAGGCGTATTGGTCAGACGTACGCTCTGACCCGAAGCCAGATCCATCTTCCAGAGGTCGGTATTGCCCCCTTGAATCAACGAATAGACGATCGATCTGCCATCAGGCGAGAAGCGCGGTGAAAAGCTCATTGTGCCGTCCTGCGTCTTCAATTCCTGCCGCTTCACACGACCGACATCCAATGCGTAGATACGCGGCCTGCCGCTTTCATAACTGGTGTACAGCAGCCGATCACCCGTGGGTGAAAACCGTGGCGCAAGAACGATTGCGGCGCTGTCGGTAAGGTATTGAACATTGGCGCCATCATAATCCATGATCGCCAACCGCTTGCGCCGCTGATCTTTGGGTCCGCTTTCCGAGACAAAGGCAACCCGGCTGTCGAAATATCCACCTTCACCCGTGATACGGCTATAAACCTGGTCAGCCACCTTATGTGCCATGCGACGCCAGCCATCAGTGGTGCCAGCGAACTGTAGGCCATTGCCCAGCTCTTGCCCCGAAAACACATCCCAAATCCGGAACCGCACCGTAAGACGTTTGCCCGAAACATTGACCGCACCAGTAACCAGCGCCTGCGCATTGATCGCCTTCCAATCCGCGAATTGAACAGGGGCTTCGAAACTGCTGACCCGACTGATGAAAGCATCGGATGAGATTTCACGGAACAACCCCGTGCCGGTCAGGTCGGCGGCAACGACGCGCGAGATATCGGTCGCATACTGCGCTGCTGCAGGACTGTCCGGCACGAAACTGGGCACCGCAAAGGGCATGGGTTCGATGATGCCCTCAGTGAGCTCAAGGCGTAGCGGTCCGCTTTGCGCATATACCGGCGCCGACAACAGAGTCAGACCGACAAAGAGGCTGGTCAGAAGTTTCATCATTTGATCCGCATCCTCTCGGGATTGAATGTAATCTCAATATCCTGCCAATGTTCATATTTGTCAGCAGGCAGGTCATAACCTCTGGCACCACAGCGCAGGATCGCGCGGCGCGCCGCATCAAAGGCTTGTTTTTCTGCACCGGCGGAACCGCCGGAACTGTCCAGCAGGCGCAAACTGCCGCCCACGACCGTTCCGTCACGGTTCAGGGAGAAGCCGACTACCACCACAGTACTCAATGCGTCGGTCGACAGCGATCCGACATTCCAGCATCGTGATACGGCCAGACGCATCGCGTCCTTTTCGCCGCTGGTCAACGGTGGACCTGAAGGTTCAGAATCGCGCAGAGCCTCGGAAAGCGCATCCTCAATCGCGTCCTGTTCACTGGACGACGTCGCCTCTGCCGGGGCGGCAGGCTCAGATGTTTCCGCAACTTCAGGCTCAACGGGCGATGCAGGACGGTTGGGTCGAACGCGCGGTCGGGGAGAGGTTGTCGGCGCCGTCTCATCGGATTCCTCAGCCTCGGTCACGATCTGATCCGTGGCTTCCTCGGGTGCGGTCTGGTCCTGTTGTTCTTGCTGCGTCTCAGCGCCTTCGTCCAGAGAAACCGGTGGCGATTCCACGTCATCAATCTGGGCCTCGGGTGGTGGCGGGGCTATTGGTTCGGGTGCTACGCGATCAGCTGGCCTGGGCTGGGCCTCGGGTCCGGGAGGTGTGGGAAGGACTACCGCTTCTGGCTCTGGCTGTTCCAGAACCGGCGGCTCTTCAACCACTTCGGGCTCGGGTGGCACTTCGACTGTTTCCAGCACCGGTTCCGGTTCGGGTTCAGATGGTGTCACCGGCTCGGGCCGCGGTTGTTCTTCCTGAGTGGGCTCAGGCGCGTTCACCTCTTCAACGGGTTCAGGCGGCTGCTCCAGCGATTCAGGTGTCGAAGGAACCTCAGGCGCTTCGCGCTGCGCGGTCATTGCCGCGAATTGCTCAGCAGAGATCACGGACACATCCTGCACAGCCATAGGCAGCGGTTCCGACCGGAACGTACCGCCGAACAACGCCCATCCGATCAGACTCACATGGGCAATCGCTGAGATCTTGGTGCCGGTTTCCACCCCGCGGCCTCACTCTCCACCTTCGTCCAGCGTTGGCCCGCCCGTATCGGTAACAAGGCCCACATTCGAAAATCCGCCCGCATTCAGGGCACCCATGATCTGCATCACCTGCGCATAGGGAATAGCGCCGTCCGCCCGCAGGAATACACGGTCACTGCTGCGCTCAGCCGCGATGGCGCGCAACTTGCCAATCAGTTCTTCGCGCAGAACGTCCGTCGTCTGGATCTGAACCCGACCATCCGCAGTGAGGGTGACAGTCAAGGGTTCTTCATTGTCCCCGGGCAATGCGCTGGCGGCGGTTTTGGGCAGGTCAACCGGAACACCCACAGTCAGCAAGGGGGCTGCCACCATGAAAATGATCAGCAACACCAACATGACATCAACAAATGGCGTAACGTTGATTTCCGCCATCGGCTGTGCGCGACCGCGGCGACGACCGCGCCTGCGCCCGTTTCCGTTTGACGATTGCTGAACCGCAGCGCCCATATCAGCTGTCCAACTGACGAGAAAGGATAGTGGCGAACTCGTCGGCAAAAGCTTCATAGCCACCGACGATCCGGTCACTGTCGGCGCTCAGCTTGTTGTAGAAGATCACGGCCGGGATCGCGGCCAACAGGCCGAGGCCGGTTGCCAGCAACGCCTCGGCGATGCCAGGCGCCACAACTGCAAGGTTCGTGTTCTGCTGCTCGGCAATCTCGATGAATGCATTCATGATGCCCCAGACAGTACCAAACAGGCCGATAAACGGCGCGGTGGAGCCGACGGTCGCCAGAATGGGCAGACCTTTTTGCAGGGTTTCAGCCTCTTTCGCGATGGCCACATCCATTGATCTGTCGATCCGGGCCGTTGCGCCTGCGATCAGTCCACCGTCAGTTCGATGGGACCTTCGCCACTCGATCATCCCAGCCGCAAAGATCTTTTCCGAACTTCCATCCGGGCGTGAACCAATCTCTTCGAACAACTCATCCAGAGGATTGCCCGACCAGAAGGATTCATCAAAAACCTGTGCCTCACGGCGTGCCGCGCGATAGTTGATGAGTTTCTGTATGATGATCGCCCAGGACCAGAAGGATGCGATCACTAGGATCAGCATGACCACCTTGACGATGAATGTCGCGCGGGCGAACAGCCCCCACATGGAGAAATCGATCTCCTGCGCCAGCACCAGCGTTTCAGCTTCCATGAACCTGCTCTTTGTTTTGCCTGACGGCCGTTCGTTTGGCCTTGTTTTGCCAGACGCTAACGCAGATCGGTATGAAATGCCAACATAACCACCCCTGGGCTACGTTTTGTTACATTAATGCGCGAATCTCTGCCGGAAGGCGGATTGGCTTGCCTTCGCTGTTGATGCAGACAGCCGTGACTGTGGCGCGAAATATTTCCGTCTCCCCCCGCAAAACCAACTGTGCCATCGTCAGTCGAACACCCGAGATTGCGACAACGTCGGTCTCAACAGTCAATTCGTCATCGAATTTGGCTGAGGCAAGATAGTCCGCTTCCAGCTTGCGCACGACCCAGACGACACCGTCATCCCGCATCGCGTTCTGATCATTCCCCAGCTTACGAACCCAGTCAGACCGGGCGCGTTCGATGTAGCGCAAGTAATTTGCATGATAGACGACACCACCCATGTCGGTGTCTTCGTAGTAGACCCGGATCGGAAAGATATGTTTCTGTTTCTCTAGTGACTTATCTTGCGGCATCGCAAATCCGGCTATCCAGTTTCATCAATCTGTCCTTTGGGACCTAAGCCCCGCCCCCACAGACATGCCCGCGCAGTGGCAATCCCGCAATCCCTGATTGATCAGAAAATTCACTGAGGCCGTACTCAGTATCGAAATCTGCTCATTTGCATTCTAGTGTTCCAAGTTATGCAGAGGCATTGAACAGGGAACCTAATGACTAAAGCGACAAGAAATGGGATCACATTTCCGCTTCCTGTTCTGCAGGGCATCTTACCTTTCGATCGATCTAAGCTGCCGACCGAGATCCTTGCGGGCCTCACCTTCGCCTGCCTCGCGATCCCCGAAGTCATGGGTTACACCAAAATTGCCGGTACTCCGGTAATTACCGGCCTCTACACAATCCTCATACCGATGGCACTGTTCGCCATCTTCGGATCTTCCCGTCATCTGGTTGTCGGAGCGGATTCCGCGACTGCGGCCATAACCGCCTCAGCCTTGGCGGGAATGGCGGTGTCGGGCTCATCCGAATATCTCGCGCTGGCTTCACTTCTGGCACTGATGGCTGCGATACTCCTGATCGCCGCTCGGATCATTGGTCTTGGTTTTTTGGCCGATTTTCTGTCCAGAACTGTCCTAGTCGGCTTTTTGACAGGCGTTGGTATTCAAGTCGCCAGTGGAGAGGTTCCCGGAATGCTGGGTATTGAAGTCTCAGCGCACGGAACCATAGCCAAGCTGCAGGGGGTCGCCGAACAATTCGAACAATTCAGTTGGCCAACATTGGCTGTCGCAGTGGCCGTGCTGACCGTGGTGACCGGCTGCCGACGCCTGTCCCGCAAGTTTCCGGGCCCACTGATCGCAATACTGGGCGTGATCCTGTGCAGCTGGGCCTTTCAATTCAGCGGAGCAGGCATCGCAGTTCTGGGGGCTGTTCCCAGCGGCCTGCCCTCGCTTTCTATCCCGGCTGTGGACTGGAGTTGGTCTCTGTTCAAACAACTGCTGCCAACTGCACTGTCGATCTTTGTGGTGATCCTTGCACAAAGCGCCGCGACTTCCCGCGCCTATGCGGCACGCTACGAAGAGAAATTTGATGAGAATTCGGACCTCGTCGGGCTTGGTCTTGCAAACCTTGGCGCTGCATTTACCGGAACTTTCGTCGTCAATGGCAGCCCTACTAAAACCGAAATGGTGGCAAGCGCAGGTGGGCGTAGCCAGTTCGCTCAACTTACCACAGTCGCGATCGTTCTGGTCCTGATCCTGTTTCTGACCGGTCCGCTTGCTTATCTGCCAAACGCAGCACTGTCTGCCATCGTGTTTTTGATAGGCGTGAAGCTGATCGATGTACGGGGGCTGGCCAATATTTACAGGCAGGCCCGATCCGAATTCTGGATCGCCATCGCAACTGCTGCCGTTGTCGTTTTCGTTGGCGTTGAACAGGGTATCATTTTTGCGATGGTGCTATCGCTCATTGATCACACGCGCCGGGGGTATCACCCCAAGAACTCTGTCATCGTGGAGAACAAGGTCACTGGATGGCATTCAAAATCGATTGACCACCCCAACCAGTTTGAACCGGGTCTGGTCATCTATCGTTTTTCCCACAGTCTATACTACGCAAATACTCAGCGCCTGTCTGACGAAGTTGCCACTATTACCCAAGGTGCTGACCACAAGCTGTCTTGGTTTTGCATCGAAGCTTCGGCAATTGATGATGTAGATTTCACGGCAGGCTACACTTTGCGCAACGTTCACCAATACCTGCAGTCAAAGGGCATCAAACTGGTCTTTTTACTTGTCGAACCCGATGTCCGAGCGGAACTGGACAGATATGGCGTCACCGGCCTTGTCGGAAAAGATGCCTATTTTGAATCCGGTAGCGAATTGCTTGAGGCCTTTCACCATCGCACAGGCCGCGAACACGGCACCCAAAGTGCGTCGGGAAAACCATAAACGAGACTGTCGCTTACTACGGCTGCTGCAAGCGCGCAAACAACCGCAACGCATGAGTTGCATCATGTGCCACACCGGGCAGAACCGGATCATAGGCCGCACGGATCAATGCAGCGATATCCGGGCGCAGTATGGTCGCGTCGCCTGCCACCGCCAGTGGTGATTGCGTTCTGAACGCAGTGTCCGACCACAGCAAGACGGTCTGAACCACCTGACTTAGCGCCAGTGTCTCTGCCGGAACCTTGGACAGTTCCTTGTCCATCCTCAGAAAGACAAAAGCTGCGCGGATGGCACCGTCTTCTTCGAACCGGAATATGCGATATTGATTGGCGTCTGCAGCTTCAAGGCGGTCAACCAATGGCGCCAGATCCGGGATCAGTCGATCAAGATCGGGAACCTCAAGCAACTCTTGCCAGTCCCGAAAAAAGAAGACCATACAGTTAGCGCCCAGCTCCGGGTCCGTCTCGGCCATTTTGTGACCGGCCAAGGTGACAACTGCTTCAAAGGCCCCTTTCACGGTTGCCAGAGTCTCATCCTCGACACCAAAAACGATTGGCACGATTGGCCGACCCCAGCGCGCGAACAGGAATTCTCCGTTTTCGCGGGTGAACAGCGCTTCGATCTCTTCTGGTGTCACGCTCAAACCTTCATCTGCATTAGATCACTATCGCTGAACGCATAGTTTCTCTGGCTGTGGTCTTCAACCAAACAGATCGCTTTGCCGCTTGGGCGCGGTCATGCCCAAATGCGTCCACGCCTTCTGTGCCAGCATCCGTCCGCGCGGAGTGCGTTGTATGAGGCCCTGTTGCAGCAAATAGGGTTCGATAACTTCTTCCAGCGAGTCTCGGCTTTCCGACAATGCAGCCGAAAGAGTTTCAATCCCAACAGGGCCGCCCGAGTAGTTTTCGGCAATCAGCGTCAGGTAACGTC
The DNA here is from genome assembly GCF_056537525.1 of Ruegeria sp. CE12. Lineage (NCBI taxonomy): Bacteria > Pseudomonadati > Pseudomonadota > Alphaproteobacteria > Rhodobacterales > Roseobacteraceae > Ruegeria > Ruegeria sp. CE12. The sequence continues at coordinate 901,622 of NZ_JBQFRS010000001.1, forward strand.
GGTCCGCGCCATCCAACCCAAGATTATCCACACCCAACCGCGTCAAAGCACCATCTGCCAGTTCGCGCGTAATCCGCCCATCACCTTCGACGATAGCGAAATCCACGACACGTCGCAGCAGCCGTCCGGCAATTCGGGGCGTGCCACGAGACCGGCGGGCGATTTCGCGCGCTCCGTCGTTGTCCGCAGGCGCGCCCAACTTACGTGCATTGCGCGTGACGATCTCGTGCAGCTCGTCGACCGTATAGAACTGAAGCCGGGTCGGAATACCAAATCGGTCACGCAAGGGTGTGGTCAGCAAGCCCATTCGCGTTGTTGCCCCAACAAGCGTAAAGGGTTGCAACTCGATCCGTACAGTCCGCGCGGCAGGTCCCTCACCAATCACCAGATCGAGCTCAAAATCTTCCATCGCGGGGTAAAGCACCTCTTCCACCGCCGGGTTCAGACGGTGGATTTCGTCGATAAACAGAACATCACGTGCTTCGAGATTGGTCAGGATCGCAGCCAGATCACCCGCTTTCGCCAGAACCGGCCCGGAGGTCATGCGAAAATTCACCCCCAGCTCGCGCGCCATGATCTGCGCCAAAGTGGTTTTACCCAATCCGGGGGGGCCATGAAACAACGTGTGATCCATTGCTTCGCCCCGTTGGCGTGCGGATTGGATAAAGATGCGCAGATTGGCGCGGGCTTCGGCCTGACCGATAAATTCATCCAACCCCTGAGGGCGCAATGCGCGGTCGTTATCCTCCGGCAGCGGCTCGGGGCGCAGAGCGGGATCAGCGTCTACCATTCATTCACCCTTTCGGAGCCAGCAATTGCAGGGCGGCACGGATCAAACCTGCTTCGTCTGCATCCGGGTTGTTGGCGGCAGCCTCGGCAACCGCTGCTGCTGCGTCCGACGGACCATAACCGAGATTGGACAGGGCAGACAGCGCACCCGCTGATGCAGCAGCAGCCCCGGAGGCTGGTTTGGGCGTTCGCTTCGGTACAGGCGCTGCCTCGACAGGCTCTACAACTTCGATCGCGGGGCCATCCATCGCATCCGTTACGGTGCCACCCATGGCCATTACGCCTGGCGCTTTGTCTTTGAGATCAAGCACGATCCGCTGCGCAGTTTTAGGTCCGACACCTTTCGCCGCCTTCACCGAGCCCCAGTCGCCCAGTGCAATGGCGCGACTGACACCATCCGGACCCAAAGCGCTCAGGATCGCCAGAGAGACCTTGGCTCCGACGCCCTGCACGGAGCACAGCAACCGATGCCATTCCTTTTCGACCAGCGACAGGAAACCGTAAAGCTGCATCAGATCTTCGCGCACAACCATATCGGTATAAAGCGAGATGCCTTCTCCCGCACCCGGCAGTGCCGCCATTGTCCGGTCAGAGCAATAGACGATGTATCCCACACCCCGGACATCAATCAGCACGTGATCTGCTGCGCGATAGTCCAGCCTTCCGGTGAGTTTTCCGATCATGCCCGTACCTCTTTCAAACGCGTCTGTTGCGTCTTTCCGTAATAGGCGTGACAGATCGCAATCGCCAGAGCGTCTGCGGCATCTGCCCCTTTGGGCTCACATCCGGGCAATTGCAGTTTGACCATGTGCAGAACCTGCTCCTTTTCCGCGTGCCCGACACCCACGACCGTTTTCTTGACCCGGTTCGGGGCATATTCCCCGACCGGCAGTCCGGCCTGCGCCAGCGTCAGCAACGCCACGCCACGCGCCTGACCCAGTTTGAGCGTTCCCGCCCCATCCTTGTTCACGAAAGTCTGTTCGATGGCTGCCTGATCGGGTGAATGTTCGGCAATAACCTCGACGATCTGATTGTGCAGCGACAGCAACCGCTCACCCAAATCATCCCCGTCCGATTTGCACAAACCGTTTGAGACGTGGCTCAGACGGCTGCCATTCGATTCGATGACGCCCCATCCCAGGGTTCTCAACCCCGGATCAATGCCCAGAATCCGCATGTTTTGCCTCGGCCTGCTCGGGTTTTCTTGATCTTTTTCACCGATTAGCACGAAACATGAACATTTTCCAAGCGAATTGACCTCACGCCAAAAAACGACACAACTATCCCAGGCGCGACAGAGTGGCCTGTTTTCGACCTCGAATAGTCAGGAATCGACCTGTTTCATGAAGGCATTTTCACCAATTATTTAAGGGGATTACAGGCCCATAGAGCATTGCAGAAACTGCATAGGACACATGCAAAAACTGCTCTTGTGCGGGAAATCCGACATCACTAGATGCCCGGCAGATCACAAGATCAGAAGTTAACACAAACCAGAAGGAAACAGGATATGGCTGCACTGGACACCACCCGCACCACCACTGGCTCATTCGGCCTCGTTGGCCGTATCGGCGCAACGTTCGCATCGGTAGTAAACGCCGCAGTTGAATGGAATGACGCTCGCGTAACTCGCAACGCGCTGAACGGTCTGACCGACCGCGAGCTGGAAGATATCGGCCTGAGCCGCGGCGACATTGAGATCGTTGCTGAGGGTCGTCGCTAAGACTACCACTCACTCGCCCCGTTCTCCCTCGGGGGCAAATAAGAACACCGCGCGCCATGGGCCGCGGTGTTTCTTGTTTAACTGCTGTAATGACAATGCGGTTAGAAGCCCCTGATCGCATGCCCCTTGGACAACAGAGGCGTCACCGCTTTCAGGTCGCTTTAGTACATCACCTTACTCAACTGAGCTGAAACAGCTTCGGTCACCGGATCGATTTGCATGATCCAGGCCCCGGCCTGTTCAACCGACGTTCCCTCGTTCAGGCTGTTCACCCGAAACTGATAGGCAGATGGCCCCAAGCTTGATAGGAGAAACGCCTTGAAAGCGAAAAACCCAACCAGGCACAGCAAAAGAACCTTTGCCGGAACCGCGGATCTTACGCGTTGTGGCTTCATCACGACCAAGCCGTCTTTGCGCATCGACGCACGATACCCACGGCTCATCTTTTGATGCTTCTTGCTCAGGCGATGAACGCGCTGATCAAATTCCAGTTGTTTACCCGTCATGGCAGCCTCCGAAAACCGCCCCCCTCGACTTCATCAGGTGACGGTAGATAGAGAATGCGTCAAAAGAGTGGCAAAAATCCACAAAACTCCTGCAAATGGTCTAAGTAACGCCCTGTTTCGTTAAGATTAGCGTCGTCCACTCACCAATCTCACTCCTATCAGTAAGATTGAACCCATTTTGAGAATAAACAGACGCAACTTCGTCAGCCTGCTCGTTAAGGATTCCCGACAGGATCGCATGCCCACCATCTCGCAGATTCTCTGCTATTTCGGGCGACAGAGCCACCAAGGGCCCCTTCAGGATATTAGCAAAAATCAGGTCGTACGGCGCTGATGACTGCAACTCCCGGTGATCAAACCCTGCTGCTTCGACACACCGAACTGCGCCAGACATTCCGTTGGCCTTCAGGTTTGCCTCAGCCACATCAACGGCAACTTCGTCAATATCGCTGGCCAGTATCTCGCCATCCCAAACCCGTGCAGCCGCCATGGCCAGCACAGCAGTCCCGCAACCGATGTCCGCGACTTTGTCCGCGCTGAACCCGTCCTCGATCAACCGATCCAATGCCTTGAGGCAGCCAAGCGTCGTGCCGTGATGCCCCGTGCCAAAGGCCATCGCTGCCTCGATGAGCAATGGAATGCGATCTTCGGGGATCTTGTCGGCGTCATGGCTGCCATACACAAAAAAACGGCCTGCTTCGACCGGAGCCAACTCTCGACGCACATGCGCGACCCAGTCGGTCTCGGGCAGCTCGGAAACCACAAATGGTTTGGCCTCAAAGGCCACAGCCAAGACAGCCAGCGCAGTCTCATCAGGCGCCTCGGTGAAATAGCCGCCGACTTCCCAGAGGCCGGATCCGTCCTCGACCTCGAACACACCTACACCGGTTGGTTCCGGCTCCAGACGCTCCATCGCTTCGCCCAGGCCTTCGGCTGCGGCTTTCCCGTTCAGAGTGGTGAGCGCTGTGAATGTCGGCATGGATGCCTCCTGTTTAAGTTGTCACAGCGCCTATGGCGACAGGCGGCCAAGGTCAAGCACTGGCGCTTATTCTGCAGGCGCGGGCGCGTATTTCGACAGGATTGTTTCGTTGCCGGGTTCAGGGTGGCGGGGGATCAGCAGAGACAACGCCAGAGACACCAGAGCCATTGCAGCAGCCAATGCGAACACCGCACCGGGTGACACGACCCACAGCAACCCCAAAAGCGCAGGCAGGAATACCGCCGCGATGTGATTGATGGTGAAGGCCACAGCTGCTGTCGGCGCGATATCCGCCGGATCAGCGATCTTTTGGAAGTAGGTTTTCAGCGCCAGCGCCAGCGCAAACAGAACATGGTCAATCACATAGAGGATAGCCGCCAGCAGCACGCCCCAGCCAAACCAGTAGATACCGCCATAAGCTGCGAACACGATAGCCAGACCGGTATACTCGAAGATCAGTGTCCGGCGTTCGCCAAAAACGGAAACTGCCTTTCCCAGCATCGGCGCTGCTGCCATGTTGATCACCAAATTGATCAGGTAGAGGCTGGTCAGTTCATGGACTTCGAAACCAAACTTCTCGACCATCATGAAACCGGCAAAGACAACAAAGATCTGTCGCCGGGCGCCGGCCATGAATTGTAGTGCGTAATACAACCAGTAACGTTTACGCAGGACCAGTTTCTTGGTCTGCGGCGTCGGTGAATCGAATTGCGGATAAGCGAGCAGACAGAACAGCGCCAGCAGGGCTGTTACTCCGCCCGCAGCCATGAAGACCGTATTATAGGACAGATCAAACCGGTCCCAGGTAAGTACGATCAAACCATAGACCACAGCTGTCGCTGCCGATCCCATGGCGACCAGCCAGCCCAGCACCTGGGGCGCGCGGTCCTTGGGCAACCACTGCAGCTGAAGCGACTGGTTCACCGTCTCATAATAGTGAAAACCGATCGAGCTGAAGAGGGTCACAAACAACAGGCCACCAAGGCTTGGGAACCATGCCGTTACTGCTGTGGCGACGCCGAGCATCATCAGCGAGATCATCGCCAGCACCTGCTCGCGCACGAATATGATGACTGCGATCACACCAACAGCCAGAAAACCGGGGATTTCCCGCACTGTGTGAAGCAGGCCGATATCCGCGCCATCGAAATTTGCCACTTCGATTACGAAGTTGTTCAGCAGCGCGCTCCATCCGTTGAATGCAATCGGCATAGTCAGCGCCATCATGAACAGGAGCGTGACGGGTCGGCGCCAGAACGGAAGGCTCTGCGCCTCGGATAGGGGCATTGGTTTCAGCATGAGAGTCCTCTACGCCCATTTCTATGTTTTGGCGAGAGGAAAGCAGTCGCCGCACATTGCCTCTGCACTGGTGCAGAAGTCAGTAGAAACTTTGTGGATCGATATCGACCGTCAGACGAATATCGCCCTTCAACCGCAAAGGCGCGATCCAGCGCGCGATAGCATCCTGAATGGGCGCGCCTTTCGGGGCTTTGACCAGCAGTCGCACCCGGTGCCTCCCGCGAATTCGGGCAATCGGTGCGGGCGCCGGGCCAAAGACCTGTGCGCCGATATCGCGCAACGGGCCATCATTGCGCGCCATGGCGTTTCCGATGTCGAACACAGGGCCAACCTCTGGCCCCGAGAGCACTATCCCGGCCATACGACCATAAGGGGGAACGCCTGCAGCCTGTCGCCCGGCAGCTTCTGCCTTCCAGAATCCTTCTTCATCCCCGGATAAAATCGCCCGGATCACGGGATGTTCCGGCTGGAATGTCTGTAACAGCGCCAGCCCCGGTTTATCCGCCCGCCCAGCGCGGCCAGCAACCTGGCGCATCAGTTGGAATGTCCTCTCAGCCGCGCGCAAATCGGCGCCATGCAGGCTAAGATCGGCGTCGATCACGCCAACCAGTGTCAGTTTCGGAAAGTTGTGCCCTTTGGCCACCAGCTGCGTACCGATGATGATATCTGCCTCACCTTCGGCGATCTCTTCGATCTTGGCTTTCAGGGCCCGGGCCGATCCGAACAGATCAGAGCTGAGCATCGCAATATTGGCTTCAGGAAAGGTCGCCTCAGCCTCTTCGGCCAAACGTTCAATCCCTGGCCCGACCGGAGCCAGCTTGCCCTCGACCCCGCAGGATGGGCACACCTCGGGCATCAGCTTCGTCTCACCGCATTGGTGGCACATCAAGCGTTTCAAAAACCGGTGTTCGACCATCCGCGCATCACAGTGATCACAGGCAATCTGCTCACCACAAGCCCGACACAAGGTAACGGGCGCATAGCCGCGACGATTGATAAACAGCAGCGACTGCTCGCCTTTCTCAATCCGCTGCCGCACTGCCTGACGCAGAGACGGGGAAATCCATGTTCCCGGCTGCATCTGTTCCGCCCGCATGTCGATTGGCTTCATCTCGGGCAGAACGGCGGCTCCAAACCGTGACGTCAGATCGATCCGATCATACTTTCCCGCCTCGGCATTGGCCCAGCTTTCCAGCGAAGGCGTGGCACTGGCCAGTACCACCCGCCCCCCACAGATGGCTGAACGCAACACGGCCATGTCGCGCGCGCTGTACTGGACACCATCCTCTTGTTTGTAAGAAGTGTCGTGCTCCTCATCGACCACGACCAAGCCCAGATTGCGAAACGGAAGGAACAGGGCCGATCTTGCTCCGACGACCAGTTGCGCATCCCCCTGCCCGACCATTCGCCAGACCCGGCGGCGTTCAGTCATCGTCGCGCCCGAGTGCCATTCAGCCGGGCGCGCGCCAAACCGCGCCTCGACGCGGGTGAGGAATTCCGCGGTCAGCGCGATCTCAGGCAACAGAACCAGCGCCTGTCGCTCCATGCGCAGCGCCTCGGCCACGGCCTCCAGATATACTTCGGTCTTACCTGAGCCTGTCACGCCCTTGAGGAGTGTGGTTCCGTAACTCCCTGACTGCTGGCCTTCCTGCAGCTTCGCAACTGCGGCCGCCTGATCTTCGGTCAGCTCTTTTCCTGGCAGATCCGGATCCAGATGCGGATACGGCAGATCACGGGGACTGTCTTCCTCCCGTACTGCACCCAGCTTGACCAGCCCTTTGACGACAGATGAGGTCACGCCGGCCTGCTCGGCCAATTCTTTCAGCGTAAAGGCAAGACCGCCATAATCGCGCAGAACCTCAAGCACGCGGGTGCGCGCGTCGGTCATCCGGTCTGGTTCGATATTACCAAGGCGATAGATCTTACGCATCGACGGCGGATCACCCAAACCGGGTGCGCGTGTTGCCAGCCGCAGCATCGCGGGCATCGGCGTCAGCGTGTAATCCGCCACTTTGCCCAGAAACACGCGCATTTCTTCGCGCATCGGTGCGACTTCCAACACCCGGATCACCGACCGGGCCTTGTTAAGATCAAATCCCCCTTGCCCCGGTCCCCAGACAACACCCAGAACCTTACGCGGCCCCAACGGGACCTCAACGAATGCACCCAGAAAACACCCACCCTCGGGCGCTTTGTAGTCCAGCGTCCGGTCCAGAGGCTGTGTGGTCAGAACCGCCACCAGTTCGCCTTCGTCAAAATACTCCTGAGTGCTCAACGCATATCCTCGGGCCGGGGGGTTTCAGCAAGTCTCTCTTTGGGGTAAAGCCATCCGCGACCAAGGCCAACCCATCAAAGGACTGCCCTCATGAAATTCTTCGTAGACACAGCCGAGATCGATGCCATCGCCGAACTTAACGATTTGGGCATGGTAGACGGTGTCACCACCAACCCTTCGCTGATCCTGAAATCGGGTCGCGACATTCTGGAAGTGACTAAAGAGATCTGTGATCTGGTCGATGGCCCCGTATCCGCCGAAGTTGTCGCCACCGAAGCCGACGACATGATCGCCGAAGGCCGCAAACTGGCCAAGATCGCTCCGAACATCGCCGTGAAGGTGCCGCTGACCTGGGCCGGTCTTAAAACCTGCAAGACGCTTTCGGACGAAGGTCAGATGGTCAACGTAACCCTGTGCTTTTCTACCAATCAGGCCATTTTGGCGGCAAAGGCAGGCGCGACTTTCATCTCACCCTTCATCGGACGTCTCGACGACATCAACCTCGATGGCATGGACCTGATCGCCGATATCCGTCAGGTCTATGACAATTATGGGTTCGAAACTGAAATCCTGGCGGCCTCGATCCGCACCGTGAACCACGTGACCGACAGCGCCCGTATCGGCGCCGACGTGATCACCGCACCGCCCGCCGTCATCAAGAAGCTGGCCGATCACCCCTTGACTGACAAGGGTCTGGAAACCTTCCTCGCCGACTGGGCCAAGACCGGTCAGAAAATTCTCTGATCCCGACAGTTTCTGCGAAACCGCGTGGCGCCCTGGGCGCCGCGCTAGGCCCGACTGCAAAATCTGATCTCTGATCAGAGAGTTGCAGGCGGGAGCACCTTACCACCACATTGCTGCACTAATTCGAGCTTCAGGTGCATTTTTTCCAAGTCAAATCCGGTGTCCCGTGCTATAAACCGCGCAACAAAAAAAGACCGGACAGGAAATGAGCAGCAACCCGAAACTCGAGGATAATCTCCGCGCCGCGATTCTGGCTGAGCCTGACGCAGTGCTGGATGACAAGGACCTGATGCAGGCGCTTGTAACTGCGAATGAGCGCGCACGTGGTGACAACATCATCGATCTGCGCGGGATCGCCATGCAGCGGCTCGAAGCCCGGCTGGATCGGCTGGAGGATACCCATCGTTCGGTGATCGCAGCTGCCTACGAAAATCTGGCAGGCACCAATCAGGTTCATCGCGCCATTCTTCGTCTGCTTGAACCCGTCGAGTTCGAAGATTTCCTTCGCACGCTGGGTAATGACGTCGCCGAAATACTGCGCGTCGATAAAGTCACTCTGGTTCTGGAAACCACACTTATTCAGGACGACCCCGCAGTCGACAAACTGGGCGGTGTTCTTACAGTCGCAGAGCCCGGCTTCATCGACAGCTATCTGACCTATGATCGCAGCGGGCAACCCCGGGATGTCACCTTGCGCGAAATACACCACTCCAATCGCAGAATCTATGGCGACAAGGCCGACCAGCTGCGCTCCGAGGCGTGCCTGAAGCTTGATCTTGGCGAAGGTCGCCTGCCCGGCATGATCGTCATGGGCGCCAAGGATCCCAGACATTTCTCACCCCAGCTGGGAACCGATCTTCTGGCCTTTTTTGCTGGCGTGTTCGAACGCTCGATGCGCCACTGGCTGTCGTGAGCCTGATCTCTCCGGCGTGCCGCGATGCACTCCAGCACTGGCTAGATAGTCTGGGGGCGCTTTCGGGGCGATCGGAAAACACGTTGACGGCCTATCGTGGTGATGTCAGCGAATTCCTGTCGTTCATGACACTCCATAATAGTGCGCGGCAGGGGCTGGCTGCGCTGGAGCAGATCACAGTCTCAGACATGCGGGCCTGGATGGCGCAACAGCGCGAAACAGGTGTAGGCGCGCGTTCGCTGGCACGCAAACTCTCCGCTGTCAAATCATTCTACCGCTGGCTGGCAGAGCGTGAGGGTTTTGAACCAACAGCCGTTCTGTCAACGCGCGCACCGAAATACACCAAGAAACTCCCGCGCCCGCTGGCTGAAGATGCCGCCCGCGCGATGATCGAAACTGTCGAATTGCAATCGACTTCTGACTGGGTCGCTGCACGTGACGTCGCCGTTGTGACATTGCTGTACGGATGTGGCCTTCGCATTTCCGAAGCCCTGTCCCTAAAGGGGGCAGACGCACCACTGCCATCCACCTTGCGCATTCTTGGAAAAGGCGGGAAGGAACGGATTGTTCCGGTAATCCAAGCCGCGAAAGACAGTGTCGAGCATTACCTGCAACTGTGCCCTCATTCACAATCACCGGATGCGCCATTGTTTCGGGGCGTGCGCGGTGGACAGTTAAACCCCCGAGCCATTCAGGGCGTCATGGCCAAGGCACGTATGCAACTGGGTCTGCCGTCAACGGCAACGCCACATGCAATGCGCCACAGCTTTGCCACGCATCTCCTGTCGGCTGGTGGGGATCTACGGGCGATCCAAGAGTTGCTGGGCCACGCATCGCTGTCAACTACGCAAACCTATACAGCAGTCGATACCGCGCGGCTGATGGAAGTCTACAACCGCGCGCATCCGAAGGCGTAAGACCCACACTACCTAAACAATTTTCGAGCGCATCGGCAGCCACTGGCTTTTTGCTTTGCATCTCTGGCTTGCATCGTTCATGACACCTGCATGACACTCAGATTTAAAGCTCTTTCCGTTCATCTTTTCACCGCAACCGGCGCTGTTTTTGCAATGTTGGCCATGCTGGCTGCCGTCGAAGAAAAATGGAGCCTGATGTACCTCTGGCTCGTAGTATCTTTCATCGTAGACGGGATCGATGGCCCCCTGGCCCGGCATTATGACGTCAAGAAGAACGCGCCTGAATTTGACGGGGTGCTCATGGATCTGATCATCGACTATCTGACCTATGTGTTCATCCCGGCCTATGCATTGTTCAAATCCGGGTTGATGGACGGCTGGACTGGCTGGTTCGCAATCATAGTCATCACTTTTGCAAGCGCGATGTATTTTGCCGACACACGGATGAAGACCAAGGATAACTCTTTCTCAGGCTTCCCCGGATGCTGGAACATGTTTGTCGTTGTGATCTTTGCACTCGAGCCAAACTTCGGGTTCATCCTCATTCTGGTCACCTTACTGGCAATCGCTATGTTCCTGCCGCTCAAGTTCATTCATCCGGTGCGCACCGAGCGTTGGCGCACCCTGTCACTGCCAATGGCACTGGCATGGACATTCTTTGCGGGTTGGGCGGCCTGGGTCGATTTCCATCCGGAAAGCTGGGCACATTGGGGTCTGGTAATCACCAGCCTGTATCTGGTGTCTGCGGGCATTGCTCAGCAACTGATCCCGCAGCGAAACGCGTGACAAATCTCAATGGGCGCTGGACCATGACAGCGCCCGAGAGCCTTTCTACAGGACTTCTTCGACTTCGAATTCAGTCCCGTTATGCGTAAAGTAGTCACCTTCTTTCAAACCAACCATAGCCAGATAAATCGGGCTTTGTGTTGAAATTCCCATGTAGGTTTTGCCGTCCACCTCAAACCGGGTGGTCGATACGCATACCACAAAACGCCGGTTGTTGAATTTGATCACCGCACCGGGCTGCACCGTGTCGGTCACGCTGAAATCCGTGTTTTCAATCACGTCGATCTTGGCGTGATGGGCATGAACCGGCGCATCAAATGCTGCAGCCAGATCCGCATTCTCGCGTGATGCAGCAATGTCGTCCTTGTCATGCCCTTCCCGGTCATCAAGCTGAGCATCTTTCAAGAATGCATCATAATGCGCCTGAGCAGTTGCCAGTTCTTGCTCTTCAAGCGACATAAGCCGGTCAATGATCGCCTTTTTCCGGGCGGCACGGTCTGTCTGGGCAGTCATACAATGCGGTCCTTTAAATTCAGCATCTGATATAAGTTGGGCCGCAAACAAGTGGATTGCAACAGGATTCAACCGATCAGATCAGCAGGCCCGCTGCGCGTTCGTGCCGTAAAAGAGCTACTTTGGTCTCAATACCGCCCTGCCCTGAAAAGCCACCAAGACTGTTCGCAGCCAGAATCCGATGGCATGGAATGATGACCGGGATCGGGTTGGCACCACACGCCTGCCCCACAGGCTGGGCAGGCTGGCCTAGCTCTTTCGCAATATCGCCATAGGTTCGGGTCTCTCCGAACGGGATCGCGAACATAAGATCGCAAACCTGGCGCTGAAATTCGGAGCCATCGACGTGATACGGCAGATCGAACTGCTCTAGCCGGCCTTCGTCATATGCCGTCAGCTGCGCAGCAGCCTCTTTCAACAAAGGGGTGTCCGGCTCTTTGTTCGTGCCGTTCCAAACCAGACGCGTGATTGCGCCGTTGGTTTCTTCGACCCCAAGACATCCGAACTGTGTTTCAACTGCGATCATTGGCATAAGCCCAGACTCGCAGATTGACAGAATTGACGCAACCAACGAAAAGCCCCGCCCTTTGGTAAAAGGGCGGGGCTTGTTTGCTTTAGCTCAGCGCTTCGTCACAGCGCCCACAGACGCCTTCGTGCGAATGTCGTCCGACATCGGGCAGGATCTTCCAGCACCGCTGGCATTTCGCACCTTCCGCCTTTTCGAACACGACGCCGACGCCTTCGATTTCAGGCGCGCGGAAAGCCTCAGCCGGGGCAGGATCGCCTGTAACGGTCAAGCCCGAAGTGATGCACATGTCATCCACATCGAATGTAGCCAGCAGGTCTCGGGTTTCCGCGTCCTCGATATGCACAATCGGTGCCGCCTCGAGGCTGGAGCCGATGACCTTGTCCTGACGTTGTACTTCGAGCGCAGCAGTCACAGCACGACGAACACGGCGTACCTTGGCCATGTTGGTTTCCAGTTCAGCGTCGCGCCAATCGGTGGGCGTATCGGGGAAGTCGACCAGATGGACCGAGCTGTCGTCACCCGGGAACCGCTCTAGCCAGACCTCTTCCATGGTGAAGACCAGAACCGGCGCCAGCCAAGTGGTCAGGCGATGGAACAGGATGTCCAACACGGTGCGCGCCGAGCGACGACGCAGGTTGTCGCCGTCGCAGTACAGCGCATCCTTACGGACGTCGAAGTAGAAGGACGACAGATCAACCGTTGCAAAGTTGAACACTGCGCTGAATACACCCTGGAAATCGAACGCGGCATAGCCTTTGCGCACCTGCTCATCGAGCTCGGCCAAACGGCTGAGCACCCAGCGTTCCAGACGCGGCATATCCTCGGGCGCGACGCGGTCGGCCTCGGTGAAATCAGCCAATGATCCCAACATGAACCGCATAGTGTTGCGAAGGCGGCGATAGCTGTCGGCGGTGCCTTTCAGGATCTCCGGCCCGATCCGCTGGTCGGCGGTATAGTCGGTCTGGGCCACCCACAGACGCAGGATATCGGCGCCGTATTGCTTGACGACCTCTTCCGGCACGATGGTGTTGCCCAGTGATTTGGACATCTTGTTGCCCTTGGCATCCAATGTGAAGCCATGGGTCACAACGTTCCTGTACGGCGCACGACCTTTGGTGCCGCAGGCTTGCAGCATCGACGAGTGGAACCACCCGCGGTGCTGGTCGGTGCCTTCCATGTAGACGTCAGCAATACCATCCTCGGTGCCGTCCTCGCGGTCGCGCAGAACGAAGGCGTGTGTCGAACCCGAGTCAAACCACACGTCCAACACGTCGAAGACCTGATCGTAATCTTCGGGGTTTGCAATGCCGTCGAGGATTTTCTCTTTGAACCCGTCAGTGTACCAGATATCCGCGCCGTCCTTCTCGAACGCCGCCTTGATGCGGGCATTGAGATCTTCATTGCGCAGCAGGTAATCCGCATCGGTGGGCAAGACCCCCTTCTTGGTAAAGCACGTCAGCGGCACACCCCAGGCGCGTTGGCGGGACAAGACCCAGTCCGGTCGCGCTTCGATCATCGAATACAGGCGGTTACGGCCGGTCTGCGGCGTCCATTTCACCAGCTCGTCGATAGACCGCAGGGCGCGTTCGCGGATGGTGTCGCCCATTTCACCCATGCCGTCGTCCAGCTTGCGGTCAACGGACGCAAACCACTGTGGCGTGTTGCGGTAAATGATTGGAGCCTTCGAGCGCCACGAATGCGGATAGCTGTGCTTGATTTTGCCACGCGCCAGCAGCCCGCCGACCTCGACCAGCTTGTCGATCACCGCCTTGTTCGCGTCACCCTCGCCGCCCTTGCGAGACAGGATGTACTTGCCGCCAAAGAACGGGAGATCGGCGCGGAAGGAGCCATCGTCCATCACATTGTAGGTGATGACCTGTTCCAGCATACCCAGATCGCGGTAAAGCTCGAATTCTTCCATACCGTGTGACGGCGCACAGTGAACGAAGCCGGTACCTTCGGTATCGGTCACGAACTCAGCCGCACGGAAGTCACGGATGTCGTCCCATTCGCCATTGCCACCCTCGGCCCCAGCCAGCGGGTGGGTCAGTTGGACTCCTTCCAGTTCATCAGTGGTCACGTCACGGACGCGGGTCCACTGGTCGTCGTTCAGACGGGCGCGGCCTAGCACGTCGGCGGCCAGATTGTCCGCCAGCAGGAACTTGTCTCCGACACTGGCCCAGCATTCCTCAGGTGCGCCGGTGACTTCGTACAGGCCGTAGGAGATATCCTTGCCATAAACGACCGCCTTGTTCGACGGCATGGTCCACGGGGTCGTCGTCCAGATCACGACAAAGGCATCATCCAGATCGCCGGCGTTCACGACTTTGAACTTCACCCAGATGGTGAAGCTTTCCTTGTCGTGATATTCGACCTCGGCCTCAGCCAGAGCTGTCTTTTCAATCGGCGACCACATCACGGGCTTCGAGCCCTGATAGAGCGTGCCGTTCATCAGGAACTTCATGAACTCGTCGGCGATCACGGCCTCGGCGTGATAGTCCATGGTGATATAGGGATCGGGCCAGTTGCCGGTGATGCCCAGACGCTTGAACTCTTCGCGCTGGACGTCGATCCAGCCCTCGGCGAACTTGCGGCATTCCTGACGGAAGTCGACGATGTTCACCTCATCCTTGTTCTTGCCCTTCTTGCGGTACTGCTCTTCGATCTTCCATTCGATCGGCAGGCCGTGGCAGTCCCAGCCGGGTACATAACGCGAGTCAAAGCCCATCATCTGATGGGACCGCACGATCATGTCTTTGATGGTTTTGTTCAGTGCGTGGCCGATATGCAGGTGACCGTTTGCATACGGAGGGCCATCATGCAGGGTAAAGGGCACTCTGCCCTCTTTTTCGCGCAGGCGGTCGTAGACGCCGATCTTCTCCCAACGTTCCAGCCAAGCAGGCTCGCGCTTGGGCAGGCCAGCGCGCATTGGGAATTCGGTTTTGGGCAGGTTCAGCGTGTCTTTGTAGTCAGGTGTTTGGGTCGTGTCGGCGCACATGGGGGGCGTCCTCAGGATGATCTTGTCGTGTTTGGATCGAAGCGGTCAGTGCGAATTCTCAAGCACCTTTGCCCGGCGTCTCGCGATATCAGAGCGCCGGGGATATAATTCGAATAATGATGGCCAGACGGTCATACATGGCCGCGCTTATAGGACGCCCTTGCCTAATGGTCCAGAGGTTCTGCCTCCTGCGGCGAATGGCGCAGCTTGGCCCAACGATTGAGCCATGCCAAACCCGCCAGAGCAAGCCCAAGCGCCAGCAACGAGAACACCCGGATCAGCCCGCCCAGACCCGCGATATCAATCAGGAACACCTTGGCAACGGCGAGGCCGATCACTACCAATCCTGCCTTGCGCATCAGATCGGACTGACGGGCGAGCGACTGGTAGAACAAGATTGCGCCAATAACCAACAGCGTCAGAGTGTAGGTGTACAACTCGGGCTGCGTGACACCATTGCCCTCGTACATACCCTCGGCCCCCTGCCAAAAATGGCGGATCGCAAGCCCCAGCCAAAATGCTGCAAGCGCGCCTGCAGCAACGTAGCTGATCTGTTTCAGCCTCAAGGGCATCGACGGAATCCGCCACGCTGAAAGCCCGATGACCAGCGCGGGTAACAGATAGGCCACCGCAAGCGTGTTCAGGATCGGGGGGCCAAGCACCGGATCGACGTAGAGATGGAGCAGCGGGTTTTGTTCGATCAGCGCCTCTGCCAAACGCACCACACCATGTGCCGCGAAAAAGCCCGCAAGCAGATAGCGTGCGTAGTTCAGCTTACCGCCCAGCTCGAACCTCTGAACCTGAGCATAGGCCAGCAACAGCCAGATCACGGCAAGCAACCCAAGTCCCCACGGGCTGCTCTGCGCCCCGCCTTCGCCGAACCCCTCGAGCCAGCGCATCAGCAGCAGAGACAGCAATATGCCACCGGTCGCCCATGCGGCGCTTTCCAGCAACAGCACAGCCACCGGCCGCGTGAGTGGCCTCAGCAGCCACCATGCGATCAGGAAGCCAACAACCGCCGCGCCATAGACAAATGTCATTTCGAACAACGGCGCTGTATCCGCCCACTCAAGACCTGGGTTGAGGACCAGCCTGACCGTGATTGAAAACACTCCGGCCCAAATAAACCAACTCATCGGCGGCAGTGTGAATTTTCGGTCCAAAGCAGCGGAGATCACCACCGTTACGACAAGCGCAACTGTAAGCGCGGCCGAACTCAGGACAATCACACAGGCAAAGGTCAGGCAGGACAGAGCTGAAAGAGTGACCAAGGCTGTGCGCATGCGGGATTCACCGTCAATTCGCGTAAACCGCTCGGCCAGAACCACCATCACTGCGCCCAGTGCAATGGCATGCAGAGCCCATGGGTAGGCCCCGATCACCTGCGCAGGGTTCCAGCCGATTTCCAGCGCGATTGCCATCACTGGCGCGAACACCGCAGCGCCCCCTGCCCAGACAACAGCATAACGCCCGCCCATGAAGGAACGCCATGCGGCAAGCAGTGTGATCACCGCGCCCAACGCGACCAAGATAGTAACGACCATCGGATAGTCGGCCTCGGCGGTTTCCGCGTAGGTCGCCGCAAATGCCCGTCCAACAGAACCTCCGTCCATCCCGTGTGAAAAAACCGACCAGACAAGACCCGCAGCAGGGAACACAACCAGGTCCTGCAGGGCGCGTGCATCCTTTGCCCAGATGATCAGCGCAAACAGCAATGCAACGAACAAGACTATGCCAAGCCAGAACTCCGACGACGAGTCTGCCCAGTGAAGCGAGAGGATCACGGAACTGGCAACCACTGCCCCAAAAGCCAGCCGGGTTGGGAATTCAGGCCAAGCCCCCCCTTTCTTGCGCCGGATGGTCTCCAAAACCATCAGTCCCGAGTAATCGGGGATCAACCGCCTGACCGGAATTGCGATCGTAATCAGCGCAAGAACTGTGGCAAATGTCAGATATGCTGGTTCAGTTGATGGCGACGACAAGACCAGCAGCAAGGCCGTTGCGTAAGACCCAACCAGCGTAAGCATCGAAATCCAGGCCCATCGCCGGACGGTATCGATGCCCAGCCCCAGCACGGCGATCACGAAAAAATATCCGTAAAGCCATGAAGGATCATTCGATGAGCCGCCAACCATGAAAGGTGCTGCGAAAGCTCCGATCAGACCAACGGCGGCCAATAGCGGGCCATGAAACCAACCCAGCACCAGCCCCGTCAGTGCAATCACGACCATTCCAAGCAATGCGGTTTCGGGACCGATCAGATCATATAACTGTCGCGCGGACAGTATGCCCCCAAACAGCGTTACAAGCCCTGCGCCCGAGAATACCGATGGCAAATAGGCGGTGGCCGAGTCCTCATCGTCGCCGAACCGGCGGCGTACCACTTCGCCTGCTACGATCAGAGCTGCACCAAAGGCCAGCGCGGCCAGAACACGGGCAGTGGGTGGCAGCAGGCCATTTTCCACGCCATATTGGACAAGGAATATACCTGCGAGAGCCAGTGAAAGTGCAGAGACCGCATAAAACCAATTCTCGCGTAGCCAAGCGCCCAGCGCCGCAATACGATCCCCGCGAAAGACAATCGCTCCACTGTCTTCTTCTTCGGCTTCAACGACGGTCGTGTCGGTTTGTTCACTCTCAACCGCCGCAGGCATCCCCTCCGCTGTTGGTGCAGACCATGGTGCAGGTTTCGACTGCTCTTTTTCCTCCTCGGAAGGTTCCCGCTCTGCGGCTGACATGGGTGATGTAGTAGGCGCTCGCTCAGTCGCGCCCATCGACATCTCCGTGAGCTGATGTTCGAGTTGTTCAACCCGTTTACGCAAACGGGACTGACCGACCAACAACACAATGATCGAAATGGGTATGGCCAGAACAATCAGGCCAATGAGGACGAGTAGGGACTCCAAAAAAATACCTCCGGAGATAATCGGCCTGAACCTACATTGAACGGGCACCGGGTAATAGTCTGGAAATCCAGTTAGATTTGTTTTGTTGTAGGCTAGTCGGTATCAGAACAAGGCTATGTCGGGACGCTCCAGCATCAGCCAGATAATCGCCAACACTGCAACAAACGCGGGAAATCCGCAGGCAAACCAGATGCGGAACAATTGATGATAGGCATCTGGCAGTTCTTCGCCATTTCCCGCTGCACGCCGGGCATAGTCACGTAAACGCAGCTGTATCCAGACCACTGGAAGCCAGAACAAACCTGTAAAAACATAAAGCAGCAGCGACAGAGCGATCCATCCCTCGGACAATGACCATCCCAGCCTCCACGCCAGCAGAAATCCGGTAATCGGCTGCAGAATGACGGCTGACGCCGTGAACAACAGATCAGCCAAAACCACGATACCGGCTGTATGCGCAATGATACGCGGATCCCGGCTGCGATGCGCCATCAGCATAAAGAACGCGATGCCCGCACCCGTTCCCAGCAAGACACAAGCACCAATGACATGCAGCCAGCGCAGGATCAGATCGGGGTCCATTACCTGCTCTCCAACATCGGCCACGCAACCAAAGACAACATCATCGCTGGCAGGATCTTGACCAGAGGTCCAAGAGGGTCACCCCAAAGCGCCGGAACGGCAACGGTCGCGGCCAACAGATAGAACAATGCCACAGCGAATTGCAAAAAGCATACCCGTCCCGCCCAAGGACGCCACAACAGAGCCAGACCCAGAGCGATGTCGACAAGCGACCAGAACACGACGCTGACCGCTGCGGACGGGGCAGACCAACTTGCATCAAGAAGAACCGATTTGGCCTGGGCTAATCCGGTCAGACCAAGGACACCGGACAACACCCAGAACAGGCTCAGCACCGCGATTACCAGAGGCATCAACAGAGACATGCGTGCCGTCAAGCGATGTTCACGCGCGCAGGTCAGGCGGCTATAGACCTCATCCATTGAAGCCAGCGATGCACCCGCAGCCTTACGATATGGTTCCGGATCGCCCGTGACCCCATCCGCCATGACCGTCATGGCAGTACTGCGCAAGGGCGAACGCCATCCCAGTTTTCCCAGAAAATCCGCCAAGGCTGCAACCAAGCTGGTCGTCCACACCGGCACCCCAACCGTCAGCTGAGCCGCCGGGAAACCCAGCCACCGACGCGTCGCTGCGAGCACGTCGGACAGCGGATGCTCAGCATCTTCAACGAGATCATAGGCTCCCTGAGGCAACTCATCTGCAACAGTCGCGGTGATAGCACCGCACAGATCGTCCATGCCAACACATTGAACCGGCGTTGCCGGGTAAGCGATCGGCTGCACCAGCGGGATTGCCGCCAGCATCCTTAACAACGCAGTCCCGCCATAGTCGCTCTGCCCTATTACCAAACCCGGTTTGAGTATCCATACAGGAGCTCCACAGATACGGAGCGCTGCATCGCCTGCGGCCTTGGTTCGCATGAAATCAGTCGTTGCATCAGGCTCGGCCCCGATGGCTGAAATCTGGACAATTGAAATGCCCAACTCGGCACAAGCCTGCCCCAAAGCAGCGATGGCTTTGTGATGCACAATCTCAAGATCATCGACCCCGCCGTCTTGCAGCGCACCTGCGCAATTCACCACCGCATCAACGTTGTTCAGACGGGATCGCCAATCCTCAGGATCCAGAAAATCCCTCAGATCACCCTCTACAAGCGTGACGCCCGGCAAGACCTTTGCCCCTGTTCGCGCATCGCGCACCATGCCGGTTACGCTTGCGCCTTCAGACTGAAGCGCCCTTGTGACTGCAGCTCCGATAAACCCGTAAGCCCCCAAAACCAGAACGCGTTTTCCGTGTAATCTCTTTTGCGGCATGACCACTCAAATCCGTTTTCACGACAGTATCTGATTGATCCGCGCGCACCAGCACCACCGCGCAAACTGCGACATCAACTGCCCTCATGGATGGAACAGCGATCCAACCAAGTAGGCGATCGAAGCTGCCGCACCGCCAATCAAAAAAGTTTCCAGCCCTGAGCGCCACCAAGGAGACAGAGACCACCGGCTTTTCAAAGCCCCGATTGCAAAGAAAACACCCATCGTCAGCCAGGCCGAGATAATAAAGGCACCATCCAGAGAAAGCAGGAATGGCAGGAGCGGGATCATGCCTGCCGCGAGAAAGGCAAAAAATGTCGCCGTCGCCGCTTTGATTGGATGGGGATCAACGCTACCCAATCCGTATTCGCCCTCAAGCATCAGGCTAATCCAGTTTTCCCGGCTGGCAGTGATTGCCTCGGTCGCTTCATTGAGCACCTCGCCAGAAAGCCCTTTTTGCGCGAGTATTTCCTTCACTTCTGCCCGCTCGCCTTCGGGATAAAGCTCGATATGCCTTTCCTCAATGGCGCGGATGCGTCGGATGTTGTCCAGTTCAGCCTTAGTGCCTGAGTAATTGCCTGCAGCCATCGAAAACCCGTCCGCCAGCACATTGGCCAGACCAAGAGCAACGATTACGAATGGCGACAACCCTGCCCCGGCAACTCCTGCGACGATCGCAAAGGTGGTCACAGATCCATCGATCCCGCCATACACAACATCGCGCAACACACCCCGCCCGGGCGGTGCATTTATCCGCGCCGTGATTTCCTGCTGGCTGTGTCCGTGATCGGTCATGGCTGGCTCCTTCCCCATTTTGCGGGGTTTGGCAGGCCAGGACCTTGCGACAGATCAACCCTTTGAAAACAACCCGCTCAAGGCACGTTTAACCATACCACGGGTCGATGGTTTGTGCCGTTCGGAAAATGGTAAAGGGCGACAAACCTCCATCGCGGCAACTCCGACACGGGCAGACAGGGCGCCGTTTACAAGGCCCTCGCCAAAACGCCGGGACAGTTTGCTAAGGACCGAGCCACCAAGAACCGGTTCCAGAAGATCATCCCCAACGGCCACAGCCCCGGTCGCAACGAGGTGAACAAACACTGCCCGAGTCAAACGCCAGCTACCCAGAAAACCGGCGCGACCGCCATAGATTTCCGCAATCCGGCGGATCATACGCAGCGAAGATGCCAGGGCTGTCACGACATCTGCCAACGCAAGGGGCACCAGCGCAGTAACCGTGGCCACCTGCCGTGCTGCTGCCTCAACCTCTCTGCTGGCTGCAGCGTCCAATGGTGCCAGCAGCTCATCTTCGGCCAATACCAGCAGCCCGGAGGCATCGAACTGCTCCTCCATCCGCTCGGACAGGCGCTCCCGCCCCCAGCGGGTTTCCTCACGCCCATTGTAGAACGAGATCAGGCGGTTCGTGACCGCGCGCGCTTGCCCCAGATCGGCATCTGCCAGCGCAGTATCAGCGGCGCGGCGCATTCCATCCACACGGGACAGGCGGCCAATTGCAGCCAATTCGCGCAAAGCAATGATCAGCCCGACAAGAACCAGGGCGCCAATCAATACTGTAACGATCCATCCCAAAACTGGTGCACGCGCAACCAGAGACGTGGCGAAATCCCATGCCGCCACCGAAATCGCCGCTCCGACCACAGCCAGTGCCAGCCCCCAGAACCACCGCGACAAGACCGAAGGCTTACGAGCTGCCAAACGCGCTGCAGCCTGCATAGCCTGCCCTTGCGGCTGCGCTATGTCAGGGACCGGAGGCGCATCAGATACATCCGTTGCTGGCCCGGCATCATCTTCAAGATCAATCAGAACCGGACCTTTAGCCATCGTTCAAACCCTCTTTTCGCCAGGCAAATTTGATGTCGGGCAGGTTTTCATCATTGTCTGCTCCATCGCTGCGCGCAATTTCGACAAAACCATTCTGCCTGTAGAAACGGAGGGCTGGTTCGTTTGCCTGAAAAGCGAACAATGACAATTCAGAATGCTGAGACTTTGCACGATTCAGCAGTTGTCGCCCTATCCCCTTTCGACGTGCGGTGGATGTCAGGTACAGCGAGTGGATTTCCGAACCTTTCAGCGACAGAAACCCGACGACATCGCCATCATCATCAGCGACGGTTACCCAGCCCTGATCGATCATGTAGCCACAAAACGCTATCGTTTCGGCACAGGTATGGAGATTTGGCATCCAATCGTTTTCTTGTGCAAACCCATGCAGGATCGTGCCTGTCGTACCTGCATCTGTGCTGCGCGCGGGTCTTAGGGTAACGGTCACAGGCGATCTCCGATCAGAAACTGCGCAGCGCGGTCCAGACGAATATGTGGCGGGCCATCCCCAGGTCGAAGGGTCAGCTGCGCCGGAGCGAAGGCCATAAACCCATAGTCCTCCCCCAGCCAGCCCTCGGCACCGTTACGCGCTGGCGTCAGCAGATGGGCGGGATCTTCAGGTAAATCCCCCGGGTAAAAAGCGGCCTTCTTTCCGTTTTCCAGCAAAGTGCCACGTACGCAGGGCAATTCCACCCCATCATGGCTGCGTATTTCTTCCGTGGTCGCACGAAGGGCTGCCAACGACAGCGCTGCAGTTTCGGCCCCGGCAAACTTGGCGCGATCACGGGCCTCTCGCGTCAACGCCTCCATAATCGCGGTCAGACGCGGGTGCTGAAGATGATGAAGGTGATCAGCTTTGGTGGCTGCAAAAAGAATGCGCTCAACCCGTTTGCCAAGCAGCATTTGGCTCAGCCAGGCATTCCGCCCCGGTCGGAAGGCAGACAGAATATCAGCCATGGCGCGACGCATATCTTCTACGGCCTGTGGTCCCTTGTGGATCGCGCCCAGCGCATCAACCAGAACGACCTGCCGATCGATCCGGGCAAAGTGATCGCGAAAAAACGGTTTTACCACCTGCGATTTGTAGGCTTCGTAGCGCCG
Source organism: Ruegeria sp. CE12 (assembly GCF_056537525.1). NCBI lineage: Bacteria > Pseudomonadati > Pseudomonadota > Alphaproteobacteria > Rhodobacterales > Roseobacteraceae > Ruegeria > Ruegeria sp. CE12. The sequence goes on from NZ_JBQFRS010000001.1 coordinate 924,340, forward strand.
TTCCATCTCTCGCTGCAGCGTTCGCCGACGCGACGGGCCAGAGACAGGCAGAGGTGCGAATGTCAAAACTGGGGATCCGGCCAAATCGCCCGGCAAGATGAACCGCCCTGGCGTGCAATCATAGAACCCGGCTTCACGGGCTGCGTTCAGATAGGTGGTGAACAAACCAGCTAACGCCTGAGCTGCGGGCTCCTCATGAGGACCTGCAAGGTCGACTGCCTTTGCCTGCGCCAGAAATTCAGCAGCCTGCGGGCGTCTCTCAATCCTCGCAAGCGTCTCGTGCGACCACTCTTCGTAAGACTTCTCGAGCAATGCCAGATCAAGCAACCATTCGCCGGGATAATCGACGATATCCAGATGAATCTTACGCGGCCCCTGCAGACCTGACAGCAAACCAGCAGGGCGCGCCTTGAAAGACAAACGCAGCTCTGACACAGCGCGCGTACTGTCCGGCCAGTGCGGCTCCGGTCCGGTCAGGTCTGAGAGATGGGATTCGAAATCGAACCGGGGAACTGTATCGTCTGGCTGTGGCTGCAGATAGGCAGCGTTAATCCGCCCCTCCTGCTGCGCGACCAGCCCGGTCATACGTCCGCGGTCCAGCAGGTTGGCGACCAATGATGTGATGAAAACCGTCTTTCCCGATCGCGCCAATCCGGTGACGCCCAGACGGATAACAGGCTCGAACAGCGTCTCAGATACCCGGTCGCCCACGGATTCGACGCCGCGCACAAGACTGTCTGCCAGTGATGAGATGACCAATCTGTCGCCCCGCAATTATCGTTTTTTCCAAGATAGGTAGAGGTCGCAGGACTTGCCAGAGCTTTTGTCCATCCAGCCCTTGCCCGAACCCGCGTGTCGCGATACCAGCGCCTCATGCCCAGATACGCGCTGAAAGTCGAATACCAAGGGGAACCGTTTGCCGGATGGCAACGGCAAAAAGAGCTGCCGTCCGTACAGGGCGCTATCGAACAGGCCCTGTCACGCATTCAACCCGGCGAGCATACCATCGCGGCTGCCGGTCGTACCGATGCGGGTGTTCATGCGTTGGGACAAGTGGCTCATTGCGATCTTGAAAAAGAGTGGGATCCGTTCCGCCTGTCTGAGGCGCTGAACTATCACCTCAAGCCGCAGCCTGTCGCCATCGTTAAGGCAGCGCGCGTGGATGACGACTGGCATGCCCGCTTTTCTGCGCTCGAGCGGCAATACCTGTTCCGCATCCTGATGCGTCGCGCACCTGCAACCCATGACAAGGGTCAGGTCTGGCAGATCAATCATCGGCTGGATGTGGATGCGATGCAGGCCGGGGCGGACATGCTGATCGGACGGCATGATTTCACAACTTTCCGCTCCTCCATCTGCCAGGCTGCGAGCCCGGTCAAAACACTGGATGAATTGCGTGTCGAGCAGGTTCAGGGCTTTTCCGGACCCGAAGTACATTTTCACGTCCGCGCGCGGTCATTCCTGCACAATCAGGTGCGTAGCTTTGTCGGCACGCTGGAGCGGGTCGGTGCAGGTGCATGGAGCCCGGTAGATGTACGCCATGCGCTGGAAGCAACTGATCGAGCAGCTTGTGGCCCGGTCTGCCCTCCGCAAGGCCTCTACCTCGCGCGGGTTGAGTATCCCGAGGCTGTTTTTGACTGAATCAAATCGCGCGCAGCAAAAGGCCGCCCGCGATCACTGCAATGATCAGTCCGGCAACCAATTCGATGGTCGGCGCAAGCACGGAAGCGAAACGGGTCGCCGAAGCTGATGCCAACAGCCCTCCGCGCAATCCAAACGAAGTCCACCCCACCAAGGTCGTGACCAATGCTGTGCCCAGCGCCATAGAAAAGGCACCCGCAATTCCCACCATCGCGATACCCATTTGCCATGTCAGGATGAGGACAAACAAAGCTCCGGTACAAGGGCGGGCGGCGATACCTGCGATCAGGACCAGTGCCTCGCGCAGACTCCCAACCTGAGCCACTTCTTCGGCGGTTGGACCATGGCGATGACCGCAATCTGAACAGACCTCATGGTCGTGGTGATGATGATCGTGGTGATCATGTTCATGATGGTGATGATGGTTGTGTGAGTTCTCATTGCGCTGCCGTCTTGCAAAGCTGCGCAACGCGCGAAAGACCAGCCACAAACCAATAGCTGCGATTGCGCCGTAGCTGATTGGTGCCATCACCTGCTCTGTTGTTCCGACAAGGCTTTCCCGAGACATCTGGAAAACCAACAACCCGGCATAGACCAAAACGATGGCCGTCACCGCCTGCCCCAAACTGGACAATACGCTGATGGCAGACAGACGCCAGAACGCGACCCGGCGACCCAAACCATAGCCGCCGATCAACACCTTACCGTGGCCCGGTCCTATTGCGTGGAAAAACCCGTAGGCGAAGCAGACCGTCAATAAGGTTGCAACAGCTTCGGGCTGTTCCGCCCGCGCAGCACGCAGGGATCGTGCGATCTGGTTCTGGAATTCACGCTGTTCGCCCGCCGCCCATGCGGCAAGGTGATCGAACCCGCCACTGCCCCAGAACCACAGCAGCAATCCACACGCCAGGGCAACCGGTACAATCAGGTATTTGGACATGAAACACGAATCTCGGTCGCAAAGTTCTCGCCGACAAGCGGGATGTCATTTTCTTCGAGGTCGTAGTCGGCATCCAACGTCAACAAAAAGGCCTGCATCTGGGCGAGTTGCCCGTCGATATCCGGATCAAAGCGTTCGACCTCACAGGTGTCAGGTCCTGAAACCGTGACAGGGCGTGTGACCTCGTAAGCAGTGTAATACGTCTCGTCGAAAGGTTTGGCTGACAATGCGGTGGCCGGGACAAACCCATCTTCGACCGCGCGCAGATGTGTGGTTACAATCCGCCCGTCTTCGGTGGTTGCACGAGGCTCCATCGGGCCAGAAAGTGGCACATTGGTTCCATCTGCCTGAACAACCAGATCGCCGTTATATCCTTCGACCCATTGAGCATCAAAACCGGCCAGCACCTGTTCCTCGGCATCAGTCAGGACACCATCAGCATCCTGATCCAGTTTCATATCTTCCAGAACCAGCAACGAGTAGAATTCGTCATATACCCAGGTTACGCGCACATGGGTCAACTGACCAGCGTCGTCAACAATGAACTCAAGCCCGGTGTCGATAAAGACGTGCGGGTGTGCGGTTGCCGAAATCGGCAGACAGCAGGTCAGGAATGTGGTCAGCCAACGCATGACGGGAAGATAGGGTGCACAGGGGATGGCGGCAACGTGTTTCACTGCAATGGCGCAAAAACCAGCCAACGGCCTACCCCGGCGGGAACAGAACCAGAGTTTGCAGCGCCGTCCCAACCGGCCCTTCGGTGTCATAGAGCACTGATTGTGACATCCCGATCCCCGACGAATGCCAGTGGGATACTGAGTCAGAGGCCAACCATTCCGAGACGGGCTCTCGGTGAATATGTACCGTCAGATCGGTGTTCATGAACCCCATCTCAGTCGGCGGTGCATTCCATGAGATACCATTGCCGCAATCCGCCAGGGGGCACAGTGCCTGAATCGGGGATGGCGTCTCTCCTTCAAGCAACGCAGGTGTGCGCATCCAGATCGCCTTGGGGCCCGGCCCCTGATTGCCGCCCGCAGGATATGCAACTTCGGTGAAATGCGCAAAGCCGGGCAGATCATGACGCATCTGACGAATTGGGAAAGGCCCATCAACGACATTGTTAAGGTCCAGCGAGTTGATGCTTGCGTTCGGAACGTTGCCCAGTTCCTTGCGAACCAGATGCATGGTTGTCGCCGTCGCACATAACGTGTCATCCAGATCATGCACCGTCACCCGCGTCGTGGCGAGCGTCCGGGTGTGCCGCGTGGTTTCAGCCGCAACCCTCAATCCGGCCAGCGGCAAGGGGCGTAGCAAATCCACCGTCAGCCGGGTCAACATCTTCTCAGGGCCAACTTCGGTTTCGGCTGCACGCGCAATCAGACCCGTCACCGGCCCGGCGTGACAATGATCTGCCGACCATGGGCCACGCACCGGATCGTTGCCGACAAAGGCACCGTCAGTGCTGGTGTAAAAATAGGCCTGCTCTTTCAGGTCTGGTTGCATCATTTGTCTCTAAACCTCAGATCTTTTCCTGAGTGTATTTCTTCAGTTCTGCCCGTGCCACCTGACGACGGTGAACAGCATCCGGCCCGTCGGCCAACCGCAATGTCCGGACGTGTGTCCATGCCGACGCGAGCGGTGTATCCTGACTGATCCCCTGCGCTCCGAACATCTGAACGGATTCGTCAATAACCTTAAGCGCAACGCGCGGGGCAACAACTTTGATCTGACTGATCCACGGCGCTGCCGCTCGCGCATCTCCTTGATCCATGTACCAAGCGGCCTTGAGGCACAAAAGCCTGGCCATCTCAATCTCCATCCGGCACTCAGCGATGATGTCAAAATTAGCGCCCAGTTGAGCAAGTTTCTTTCCGAAAGCCTCTCTCTGCAGAGAGCGTTTGCACATCTGCTCCAGCGCGATTTCGGACTGACCGATTGCGCGCATGCAGTGATGAATGCGGCCCGGCCCCAAACGACCCTGCGCAATCTCGAAACCTCGGCCTTCACCCAGCAGGATATTCTCGGCCGGAACCCGAACGTTGGTAAATCGAATATGCATGTGCCCGTGCGGCGCATCGTCGTGGCCGTAGACCTCCATAGGCCGCAGAATCTCGATCCCCGCGGTATCTGCGGGCACAACAATCATTGATTGCCGTTTGTGTACCGGCAGATCGTCTCCACCAGTTTTGACCATCACGATGTAAACTTTGCATCGTGGATCACCGGCACCGGAAGCCCACCATTTCTCACCGTTCAGGACATATTCATCGCCATCCCGCACGCAGGACATTGAGATATTGGTCGCGTCAGATGAAGCAACATCCGGCTCTGTCATCAGATAGGCCGATCGGATCTGGCCATCGAGCAGTGGCTTGAGCCATTGCTCTTTCATCTTCTCGGTACCGTAGCGTTCGAACACTTCCATGTTGCCGGTGTCCGGAGCCGAGCAGTTGAACACTTCGGCCCCAAGTGGCGTTTTGCCCATTTCCTCGGCAAAATAGGCGTATTCCACCGTTGTCAGGCCAAACCCTTTGTCACTGTCGGTTAGCCAGAAGTTCCACAAACCCGCTGCCTTGGCCTTGGCTTTCAGCCCTTCGAGAATTTCGGCCTGCCGTTCCGTGTACTTCCAGCGATCACCTTTATTGATTTCCGCGTGGTATTCTTCCTCAAGCGGCACGATCTCATCGCGGATCATCTCAATCACGCGTTGCAAAAGTGCGCGATTTTCCTCACGCAGTCCAAATGACATCATTCCCAAATTCCTTCCTGCCCCTACGAACCGAAGCTAACGTTTAACAAGAGGATGTCTTAGCTGCACTGATCCTGTCTAGTTGGGTGACGGGACGTCACTAAGATCAATTTTGAATGAAAGCCACGCAAAGGTCCGTGAAGGCTTATGGCATCTCGGTATTTCAAGGGACAGCAAGAGTACTGTCCGATCAGCATAGTGTGAGTTTAGCTCAACGATTGCAGGTCACGACACGTATGTTTCCAGGCCGATCATGTTCTATTCACAAAGCGCGTATCCAGAACTGTAGAGGTTTAAGCGTTTCGTCCTTGTCACCCAGATCTTTCCACGAGAACTGGGCCACCGCACCCACAAGCTTCTCATATCCCCGAGCACGCCAGAACTCGTCCAGCGGACGATAACTGGCGGGGCGCATTGGGTGATCTTGCGGCCTCTGTACAGCACAGAAGGCGCATTTCCCGAAACCCAAGCTCCGCGCATGCGCTTCTCTCAGATCAAAGAACCTGTGGCCGACACCCTGCCCCCGATACTCGGGCAACAGCACGGATTCAGCACAATAGAATATCTCAGCCAAATCCAGCCCCGAGCCTTCGAAAGCAGCGGCGAAATCGTCGGCGTGGTCTATCAGGGGGGCGCCTGTCGACGCACCGATCAGACGATCGCCATCAAAGGCGCCAACCACGATAGCTTTGTCGCTGTCACGATAGGATTGCAGGTACTTACGTTCGTATTCCAGATCCCCATCATAGAGATAGGGCCATGCGCGGAACACCGAGATCCGCAGACGTGCCACGTCGTCCAGTGCCCCTGCCAGCGTGGAACCGGTCAGGGCGCGGACGTCGGTGACCTCAGCCATTGGAGACCTGCTTTACCCAATCCGCCAGATTGTAGAAGGTCGTCACCCGCGTGATCTTGCCGTCCTTCAGGTTAAAGAACGATCCCGCTGGCAGTCGGTAGGTTTGTCCATGCGCCTCAGGCAATCCTGCATCCGTTTCCAGATAGGTGCCGTTCACAATAAACTCTGCCGCCGCGCGGGTGCCGTTTTCAGCCTCGAACACCACAATATCCGTAAGGTTTTCTTTGTAGCACCGGTTCATGTGGGCACAGAATTCCGCGAACTTGTCCTTACCGGTCCGAATTTGGCCCTCGTTCACGTGATGGGCTACGTCATCAGACAAGCATTCCAGCATGCCTTCAACATCACCGGCATTGAAGGCATCGAAATAGGTTTTGACAGTCTGGTTCATGCGATCTCCGTAGGTTCACCCCAGCGATCCTTAAGATGTTTGATGATCTGATCGCGGGTCTGACGGTAGTGGTGTAGCTTCTGATCCCGTGTCTCGCCCAGTCCGGTAGGGTCCATTATTGGCCAATAATCGACATCCAGATGAAAAAACCGGGTCAGTTCCAGCGCTTTTCTCTGGCTCGCGGGCGAAAGCGCGACGATCAGATCAAAGGAACTCAGATCGTCGCCCCATTCCTCCATCTCATCGAACGAGCGCGAGCGGTGACGAGACAACTCGACATCAATTTCCTGACAGGCAGCAATGCTGAAGCCATCTATTTCGAGATCATTGTGCACACCGGCAGATTGAACATAGGTGCCCGTGCCATAGAATTTCTTCATGATCCCTTCGGCCATAGGTGACCGAACCGCGTTATGGTCACAACAAAACAGGACCGATTGCGGCAAAGGCTTCACGCGTCACCCTCCAAAGTGCAAAACGCAGATCAGGGTGAAAAGACGACGCGCAGTATCAGTGTCGATTTCGGCCTTGCCGTCCAGACGCTCCTGCAACACACGACTGCCTTCGTTGTGAATGCCCCGGCGCGCCATGTCGATGGTTTCGATCTGGCTGGGCGGCAGAGTTTTCACCGCGTTGAAATAGCTTTCGCAGATTTGAAAGTAGTCTTTGACCACCTGCCTGAACGGCCCAAGCGACAAGTGAAACTCGGCCGCCTTTTCGCTTTCTTCAGTCGCGATATCAAAAACCAGCCGCTTGTCGCGGATCGACAGCTGTACGTGATAGGGACCCTCAGGCACAACGCGATCATCCCGTTTCGGCAACGCGAACGAGTTCTCTTCGAGCAGATCATAGATCGCAACCTTGCGCTCCTGCTCGATCTCCGGTGTCGGAGGTGGCAGATTTCGGTCGTCCAGTTCGATGTGCGAAATTCGGGTCATGTTTCCAAGGGTCCGATCAGTTCATGACAGACCTATATCAACGTTTTCAGATGGGCAACGCGCAGATGCACCTGCGCGCCTCACTGTTGCGTTGGGTCAACCGTTCAGGCGTTTCAACCGTGCTGTCACAGACAGTCCGTGTGCCTCAAGGCTCTCGGATTGCGCAAGCTTTTCGGCCGCAGGACCAATGGCGCGCAGGGCTTCGGGTGTCATGTGGCTGAGCGTGGTGCGCTTCAGGAAATCCATAACGCTGAGGCCAGATGAGAACCGGGCCGAACGCGCGGTGGGCAGCACATGGTTGGGGCCGCCGACATAGTCACCGATAGCTTCGGGTGTGTACTGGCCCAGGAAGATTGCGCCAGCATGCACGGTCTTTTTGCTCAGCGCGACAGGGTCAGCAACGCAAAGTTCCAGATGTTCGGGCGCAATTCTATTGGATAGTGCGGTCGCTTCATCCAGGTCGCGCACGGTGATGACTGCGCCGAAATCACGCCAGCTGGCCCCGGCGATATCCCGGCGCTGCAGCGTTTGCAGTCGCTTCTCGACCGCTTCGCTGACGGCCACACCAAAAGCGGCGTCATCGGTGACCAAGATGGATTGCGCGCTTTCGTCGTGCTCGGCCTGGCTCATCAAATCCAGTGCGATCCAGTCCGGATCATTGTCCTTGTCAGCGATCACCAGAATTTCCGAAGGTCCCGCGATCATATCGATGCCGACCTTGCCGAAAACCCGACGCTTGGCCGCAGCAACAAAAGCGTTGCCCGGACCGGTGATTTTGTCGACCGGAGCGATGGTTTCAGTGCCATACGCCAGCGCTGCAATCGCTTGCGCACCGCCAATGCGATAGATTTCATCCACACCAGAAAGCTGAGCCGCCAACAACACCAGCGGATTGATCTGACCATCCGGCGTAGGAACCGCTATCGCCAGACGCTCAACTCCCGCAACCTTGGCCGGAATTGCGTTCATCAATACGGATGAGGGGTAGGACGCCAGCCCCCCCGGCACATAAAGGCCCGCTGCAGAAACTGCCGACCAACGCCAGCCCAAGGTCGCACCGGCTGCATCCGTCCATTCGTGATCCAAAGGCAGTTGCTTTTCGTGGTAAGCGCGGATGCGTTCCGCCGCCAGTTCCAGCGCGGCGCGATCTTCATCCGAAACCTGCCTGACCGCATCAGAGATTTCTTCTGCGCTGAATGCCATCGTTGCCGGTGTCAGCTCCAGCCGGTCAAATTTCGCCGTCAACTCAATGACCGCAGCATCACCCCGGCTGCGCACATCATCAATGATCCCGGCGACCACTGCATCGACATCGGGACTGTCTTCGCGCTTGGCTGACAAGAGCGTCTGAAAGGCGGTTTCGAAATCAGAGGAGGTCGTGTCGAGGAAAACGGGCATGATTTGCAACTCCGAGCGTTTGAACGGGTCATATCGCCGGGACGCTGGCGCCTCAACCCTCAGTCCGTCAGGTGCAGCGATTTGCGCATTGGGAACTGTGGAATACCGTTCCAGTCTTGGCTCTGGCCTGAGTTCTGCCAGCCCCGGGCCAGATAAAATTCTCTCGCCGTACGCGTGGCCTCCAACTGTGCTTCTTTGCAACCAACAGATGCCAGTTCGTGCTCGAGTCGGTTCAGCAAAGCAGAACCGATACCCTGCCCCGTATGTGCAGGATTAACGTACAGCAAAGAAATCTTGCCTGTTTCGAACAATCCACCAACAGCGGCAACACGTCCGCCGTTTTCTGCCAGCCATATCTGCGAGCCTGCCTCTATCCACCCGCGGATCGTGGCGGGATCTTTATTGGCTGTCCAAAGGGAGATTTTCTCCGGATCGCCCTGATGGTCGACCGTACAAAGCTGCGCAATCGAACGGATCAGGACCCGGCTCAGATCGAATACATCAAAAACGGATGCACGACGCAGCACCAAAGCCTTGGGCACTTCAGAAAATGCCTGCGATATGCCACGTTTGTTTTGCATTTACTCCGGGTGGTGCGGAGCCTGCCCGGACGGAGCCTGATACGGGCGCGTGACGTCCTTGAGCGTGACTTCAATGGCTTCTACCGACAAACGGATCGCACCGTCACCGGCCAATGTCAGCAGAACCTCTCCAGCGCCATCTTCTCCGGCCTCGAAGTCAACAGACATCAACGACAGTATGGTGTCCTTGTCGCCGCGATCGATACCCTGACTCGCAACAGACAACACAGAATCAAACACCAGCAATGACTGCACGCGTTCAAAGGCCCGACCGCGACGCGCGGCGGCATCTTTGTCTTCCCAGCGGAAGCGGTTCAGCAACAGCCCGAATCGACGTTCTGAGGCACGCCATGTCATCTCGGTGACCGGGAACACAGCGTCCTGCGTCAGGGTCGAGATAACCTCAAGGTCATCAGCATCCTCGGCTCCAAGGTTCAGGGGGGCTTCGCGCCCTTCTTCAAAGGTTGCGTCTGTCATCAGCCCTTTATCCGTTCAATTTTTGCACCCACGCCTTCCAGCTTGCGCACCACATGTTCATATCCGCGGTCCAGATGATAGACCCGGCTGATTGTTGTCTCGCCTTCCGCCGCCAATCCGGCCAGGATCAGCGAGACCGAAGCACGCAGGTCCGTTGCCATAACGGGGGCGCCCTTCAGGTTCTCAACACCGGTCACAGTCGCGGTCCCTCCGTGCACTTCGATATTCGCGCCCATGCGCACCAATTCGGGGGCGTGCATGAAGCGGTTTTCAAAGATGCGCTCCTCCAGAACCGAGGTACCCTCAGCCGTGCACATCAGTGCCATCATTTGCGCCTGCAGATCTGTCGGGAATCCGGGGAACGGTTCGGTGACAACATCGACTGAGTTCACACGACCATTCTTACGGGACACGTTCAGGCCCTTTTCAGTCTCTACGACACTCACACCGGCAGCATCCAGTTTGGCCGCAAAGGATTCAATGAGCCCCAATCGACCGCCCAGCAACTCAACCTCACCACCGCAGATCGCGGGTGCCAGCATATAGGTGCCCAGCTCAATCCGATCAGTCACAACCTGATGCGTCGCGCCATGCAGACGATCCACGCCCTGAATTTCGATAGTCGGAGTTCCCTCGCCCGAAATCTGCGCACCCATCTTGCGCAGACACTCCACCAAGTCGACGATCTCAGGCTCACGCGCGGCATTCTTCAGAACCGTAGTTCCCTTTGCCAAAGTTGCGGCCATAACGATGTTCTCGGTCGCACCGACAGAGGCAAAACGCATCTCATGCACTGCACCTTTGAGCCCACCCGGAGCCTTGGCGTGCAGATAACCATCCTTCAGCTCGATCTCTGCCCCCAAAGCCTCGAGCCCTTCGACGTGTAGGTCCATCGGCCGCGCGCCAATGGCACATCCGCCCGGCAGCGAAACCACGGCCTGTCCCAGCCGCGCCAGCATCGGGCCCAGCACAAGATTGGACGCCCGCATCTTCCGCACAATTTCGTAGTCTGCCGTGTGGCTCGTCAGGTCATGACTGGACATGGCCAACACCTGCCCGTCCTGCAGCGCAGAAACCTCGGCCCCCAGCGATTGCAGCAACAGCGACATGGTCTTGATGTCACTCAGCCGCGGCGCATTGGTCAGCGTCAGCGGTTCTTCGCTCAACAAAGTTGCCGGCATCAGCGTCAGGCAGGCGTTTTTAGCGCCTGCAATCGGAATCTGGCCATTCAGCGGGCCATTGCCCGTAACAAGAATCGAATCCATCTGCTCTTATCCCTCGTCCTGATCCGGCTTGGTATCAGAAGTTGCGCGCGCCTTCGCCTGCGCCTTACGCCGTGCAAGGTTAGCCTTCAATGCGGCCTTTAGCCGATCTTCGCGTGCGTCCCCGGATTTGCCGTGTTTTTTAGGTGAATTTTTATCTGCCATGATCTTTCTCTACAGGAGGCGAAAAAAACCGTCCAGACACCCTTGCACCCTGTTTCGTTTGAGTCTAATCACCCGCCACAGCGCTGCTGTAGCTCAGAGGTAGAGCACTCCCTTGGTAAGGGAGAGGTCGAGAGTTCAATTCTCTCCAGCAGCACCATTCAACCGATATATCTCACTCACTTGCTGTAGCTCACACAGAGCTCTGGGCAAAAGTCGTAAAGTTCGGCAGATCCGGCACTTTTGTATGGCAGGGATTTCACGCAGTTCCGGCACAGGCTTGCACAGAAGGGAAATGCGGGTTCAATGAAGTCGCATGCGATCAAAGCCAGAGACCTACCAAGTCGCAGAATTCATCAGATGAACGCTTGATATGTCGTGCCCGACGATAATGCACTAGAGATCAGAGCGAACATTTCTCAACTCAATTAATCCACTTGCTTCATCAAAGTATCGAGACAGTCTTTCGCGGAAGAACGAGGGCACCAACACACGCCCACGGATAAGACTCGCACTCCTTTTTTTGATCTACATGATGAAGCGCCACGTGGCGTGGGATCGCCGAACTCTGAGCACATTCGATGTTAGGCGGGAAGTAGATTAGATGCAGCCCCGAGGGTCAACCAACGAGGCACTATTGCAGCAACGCCACCAACTTATTAATTTTATTTGATAAATGGTGCCCGGGGGCGGAATCGAACCACCGACACGAGGATTTTCAATCCACTGCTCTACCCCTGAGCTACCCGGGCACGGGAACGACTTTCGTCGTTGGGTGGAGGCCTTCTATGACTTGCACCAGGCAGTGTCCAGAGGCTTTTTTACATTTTTTCAATGCGGGCGCTGTAAGCTCTGTTCACCCAGAGATTCTTCGCTGTCAACGTCCTCCTCACGCTGTGATGGCACAGCGTAGGAGCCATTCAGCCATTTGGCCAAATCGATATCGGCACAGCGTTTCGAGCAGAACGGGCGGAACTTTGTCACGGTGTCTTCGCCGCAGATCGGACAGCTCATTTCAACACCTCCGACAATGGAATTCGACCGCGTTTACGCTGAAGCTCGAAGTGGCCAAGAGGTGTCCAGCCAGCCAGGGTCGTTTCCATCGGGTCCGCTTTGAATGCGGCCCGCAGCGATGATTCAAAACCGCGTCGATCTTTTTTGGGCATCGGCGCAAGATCCAAGGTAATCTGGCCACCCAATCCACGCACACGCAGTGCCCGGGCCAACAGCTTGGCGCAGGCAAAGTTTGCTTTTGTTCCGGCAGCCAGTGAAGTGTCTGTGCCTGTGTTCACATCAACGGCAACCAGAGCACGGGTGGGTTGTATGTAAAATTGCCCTCCACCGGGAAGAGGTTCCGAGATTCCACGAGCGGTATCGAGCGCATCAAGGACGCCATGGTCCTCAAAACCACCGGATTGCGTCACAACATCAGCGGGTTCTGTCCATTCGCGCCAAGCCAGCACATGCGGGCCATCGCCCTCAAGCATCACTTCAGGCTCGGTACTTTCGTCAAAAAGAACCTGATCCGCCTGCGCCAGCATAGCGCTGATATCTTCGGCGATCTCTTCGGCGTCTTCTCCGGCACAGCATGAGCGCAGGATCAGGCCATACTTGCTGTCGCCCATCTGCTCGTGTGCGATTTCTAGCAGTCTGTCCCGCTCATCTTCGTCACGAATGCTGCGTGAGATATTCAGACCCGGCGCATCGGGCGTCACGATCGCAAATCGGCTTTTGAATAGGACGCGGTCGGTTACCGGCAGCGCCTTTCCCGATTCAGCATACCCTGTCACCTGAACCAGAAGCATAGCGCCCGGAGCCAACCCTTTTACCTGCCGCAAAAAGGCCGGGCCATCCGGTGTTGTCAGAAACATCCCGCCTTGTCCTTTGACAGGGCGGTCGGCCCGGGCGCGATAGATCGTCCCCAATCGCGGGGCGTCTCCGTCAATCAGGAAATCATCCAGCTTGCCATCAACCATCAGAGCTGCGGCTTCGCGATTGTCGATGTGATCAAGAACGATGGTGCGACCCTTCATAGTGCCTCACGATACAGGGGGTAGCCGATACCTTGCAAAAGGGCGGCGGTTTCAGACAGGGGCAGTCCTACGATGCCCGTAAACGAACCCGAAATCCACGGAATGAAAGCTCCGGCCGGCCCTTGAATGGCATAAGCGCCTGCTTTGCCTTGCCAATCCCCGGTTGCCAGATAAGCGTTGATCTCAACATCTGACAGCCGTTTGACCTTGACCTGAGAAACAACGTCGCGCTGCAGTATTTTGTCACCGCGCCGCACAGCCACCGAAGTAATTACGCGGTGTCGCCGACCTGACAGGGCATGCAGGAATTCGGCTGCTTGGCCCGCGCTTTCGGGCTTGCCGAAAATGCGGCGACCCAACGCAACTGTGGTATCTGCGCACAGAGTGACGTCATCGCTATCCGCCTGAACTGCCTGCACTTTTGCACGCGTAATGCGGTTGCAATAGGGAACCGGCAGCTCTCCTTTCAGCGGGGTTTCGTCGATGTCAGGCGCACGAATTGCATCGGGCTGCACGCCAAGCTGGGCCAACAGGTCCAGCCGCCTTGGGCTGCCCGATCCTAAGATAAACGCCATTGCGGCAGGCGTTACTTGAAGCGGTAGTTGATCCGACCCTTGGTCAGATCATAAGGGGTCATTTCGACCTGAACTTTGTCGCCGGCCAGAACACGGATGCGGTTTTTACGCATCTTGCCTGCCGTATGTGCGATGATCTCATGGCCGTTTTCCAGCTCGACCCGAAACGTCGCATTAGGCAGGAGTTCCTTCACGACACCGGGAAATTCGAGCGTATCTTCCTTGGCCATGTTGTCTCCATCATTACGTTGCACCTGCAGAATCTGCAGTGTGTGCGCTTAAATGAGCCTATTTCGGCCTTATTTCAAGGGTGGAATCACCTAAAGGCGACACAATGTGACCGAATCGACTCGGCTGTCCTGCTCAGCCCAGTGCGTCCGGTTCAGCACACGGCCATCTGCGCGGACATGAGCAATCGCCGACAAGTCGACCTCGGCATAGGTCCAGCCCGGTTTGTTCAGCTGACCTTCGGCCAGGACGCCGGTTTCAGGAAAGCCGGTATCCGGTGGGCCGAATATACCACCTGTTCCGGTGTTCATATCCACCGCTTCGGACCATTCATTGCTGCCCACTAATGACGACATGACCGTAACACATTGATTTTCAAGGGCGCGTGACATTGCGCCGATGCGCACACGCCAATACCCTGACAGCGCCTCGGTGCAGGATGGCACCAGGATCAAATCGGCCTCCTGAAGGGCGCGGCCCAGCAAGGGAAACTCACTGTCATAGCAGATCAGCACACCGATTTTGCCGAGTGCGGTGTCGAACAATTTCAACGGACCGCCGGGAGCAACGTCCCAGTCCTCTCGCTCGAAACGCGTCATGATCTGCTTGTCCTGATGATCCTGGCCGCCCTCTGGCGTGTAGAGCTCAGCCCGGTTTACGGGACGGCCGGGACCTTCCAGAACCGGGGCGGATGCACCCAGAATGTGTGTTTTGTACTCTTTCGCGAGGCGGGTATGCAGGTTTTGTACATCCCCCATCCGATCTGAAACCGAACGGATCGAACGCTCCAGATCGCCGGCAACTTCAGCACCATCCAGTGTCGACAATTCCATTGCGCCGTATTCAGGGAAGACCAGCAACTCGGCCCCCTGCCCCGCCGCCTCCGAGACCCAACGGTCAAGCTTGTCCTCATACTGTGCCCAACTGTCGAGCCAATCGAGATCGTAGGCGGCTGTGGCGACTTTCATTACTGAGTTCCCTGAAGCGGATTTGGCGAGACACTAGAAGAGGACAGGACGGAGTGTACAGACCATTTGTGCGATCGGATGGAAATGACCAACTGAATCGCTGCGCAGCGAAATGCGGCTTATTCAGATTGAAAGTCTCACCCCGAGCAGCCTTACACTCGCAGCTCAATTTCCGTTGCAAACTTTGAAAACTGCTGTGTGCTCATACAGTTCTTGCAAGCATCAGCAGGACAGCGCTTTTGAATCGCACACAGCTGTCCGGGTATTGCTGAAAATCGCGCAACGCTCTGCACGTCGGCCGTGGTGACACCAAAATAGTCCTCGACAAAAGCACAGGGTGCTATGTTGCCCTTTTCATCTATGAACAAGAAGTTGCGGGCGACCTGACAATCGTCGATTTTCAGCGCCACGTTTTTGGCAGAGTCAGCTATCCGCCCGACATAGGGATCACCACCAAGCAGCTCTACCCCTCGGCTCTTCAACCTTGACCTGAGACCTGGGAGGACCCTCTTTAACTTGGTCACGTCATCAGCGGTCAAGCGATTTTGGGGAAAGAACTCTGGCCTGTCGCGACCCCCAAGCTGGTTAAACGTGATTTGGGAAACGCCCCAATCCGCCAGCACGGCACACAGGTTTTCGAATTCGCCAAGCGTGTCATGCATCAGCACAACATTTGCCCGTACACGCAACGCACTGTTCTTTGCCAAAGCATCCTCTACCAGCTTCGGAACCCAACGCTCCAGCTTTGTGAACCCTCCGCGCCAACCGCGCAGGTCCTCGTGGCGCTGACCGATTGCATCGACGCTAAGTGTCACTTCATCGAACTGATCCACCAATCTCGCGCGCAAGCTGCTTGAGCCGAGCGTTGTGCCGTTGGTCGTCAGGCTTTGCGCCAGCCCTGCCTTCGCCGCCCGGTCAGCCATCCTTTCGAAATCCTGCCAGAGGGTCGGCTCACCGCCAAGCCAGCTCAGCATGACTTTGCGACCTTCGGCCTGTTGCAGACCGGCCAACAACCCGACCACGCGGCTGACTTCTGCGGGGGAGGCCGCAGAACGCGGGAACGCCAACCGTTTATCATATGCGCAGAATGGACAAGCGAGATTACATGTGTCCATCACGCGCCACAGAACAACTAAGGGCGGAGTGTCCAACTGATCCAACATAGTAGATTCCTCATGCAATTTGCAAAATGCAAGTTGCATGTTGCTGACATATGAGTCAAGTATTTTGGATGACAATTTACCCTGCCCCCATTCTGACTGTTGATGTTGTGCTTCTGGAGCTGCGCGAAGAAACGCTTTGGGTCGGCATCCTGCAGCGAGGAGATGCCCCCTATTACGGAAGCAATGCCCTACCGGGCGGCTTCGTTCATACGGATGAAGATGCCAATACAGAAGCTACTGCATTACGCATCATCCGGGAAAAAACCGGTCTAAATGGTGTATTCTGTGAACAGTTGGGCACGTTCTCCAGCCCTGACCGGGACCCGCGCGGTTGGTCAGCGACCGTCGTTTATTACGCGTTGATCCGCGGCGAGAGGCCAACTGAAACCGCGCTGAAGTGGGTGCCTGTCGACGAACCCGGAGATTTGGCCTTTGATCACAATGCCATTGTTGCGGCAGCTACTGACAGGCTTCGGGCCAAGGGGAGCTGGTCTAATCTTCCGGCGTTCCTTTTGCCGCCGACGTTCACCTATTCTGAACTACGCCGAACATACGAGCTTGTTCTCGGAACGAACCTGAACGACAGCGCCTTCCGCCGAAAGATGGACGAAATGAGCCTGATCGAGCCCGTTGTCGGACAAAAGAGCAAAGCGACTGCGCGCCCTGCTCAATTGTTCAAGCTAAAAAGCGAGGCCATTTGCTCGCTGAATCGTCGCATCTGACCAACGAAGCGGACGCCAGTACCCTTACCTCCTCCCCTTCTTTCGGTTCTTCCAGAAAGGCGGAACGTCGCCGGCCATGATGCAGCCGTAGGGATCGATATAGTCTTCGATCTCGGCCAGATCATACGACTTTATCTGCGCTACGACGCTATCGGCGCTTTTGTAACTGGATGGCAGTTCTGACGCATCGAC
Organism: Ruegeria sp. CE12; assembly: GCF_056537525.1. Classification (NCBI taxonomy): domain Bacteria; kingdom Pseudomonadati; phylum Pseudomonadota; class Alphaproteobacteria; order Rhodobacterales; family Roseobacteraceae; genus Ruegeria; species Ruegeria sp. CE12. Next base: position 941,619 of record NZ_JBQFRS010000001.1, read on the forward strand.
CGCTCCGGCGTGGAACCGGATATCCAGTCCCTCGGTTTCAGCCCGCAGCATCTGTTCGGGCGTGACAGACCCCATGCGCCGCTTGTGTTCCGAGCGCGAGAAGTTGCGCCCCGCGCCATGCGGACTGAACCCCAAACCGTGATCCGCGTCCTTACCACGCACAACCAGTACGGGCTCGGACATGTTCAGCGGGATCAGCGTCAGCCCCGTGGCATCAGCGGCGTAATCACCCCAGGCGGGGGTCGCGCCCTTGCCATGGAAGAACAACTCACCACGCTTGAACACAAAGTTATGCTCGTTCCAGAACCTTTCACCAACTTCCCCAACGCGTGCCGCCTCGACCGTGGCCTGATGGATCGCGTTATGATTGGCCTTGGTCCACTTGCGGATCAGTTGCAGCGCTTCCCAGTAGTCCCGACCTTCTTCGGTGTCCACAGGAATCCAGGCGTTCTGCTTGGCAGTCTTTGGCGACAGCTCTTTCCGGAACCGCTCGGCCACAACCATGCCGTTCTTGTACAGAACCGCCCCCGGACCACGCGAGCCGTGATGGGTTACGATCGCAGTCCGTCCAGTTTTGCGGGACCGACCGACGAACAGAAAATGGTTTCCGTCACCCTGTGTACCCATATGTTCCTGCGCCATGCGCAGAGATTTCGGGTTGTCCAGAAACGGGTTCTCACGGAATGCATCCAGCAGTTTCAACGAGGTCGTGAACCTCTGACCTTGCGGGCGTCCTCCCGGCCCGAAATGGGTCACCGATTGCGCCGCATCCAGAACCGTCTTGGGATCAGCATCGCCCAGATCCGTGATCATCACCGAACAACAGATATCCGCCGAATGCATCCCCGGATGGATCGCGTTGCGAGCGGCGGCCACACCCCCCACAGGGATCGTTCCAACCGGCCCCGCCGGACAGGCATCGGGCATGATCGCACCGGCTTCGATCGTCGGCGTCCGCATCAGGGCGGTCATCGTCTCACGCACTTTCGCGACGTTGTCCTCTTCATCGGGATCAGTGGCCTCGATGTTTTCGTGAAAGGTCACTTCGCCCGGCAGGCGCGGATCCATCGTGACCGGTGCCGGCGGGATTTCACCCTCCAGCTCCTGCCGGATCCGCACCAGCCCGAACCCTTCGGCCCGCATCTCATTCGCGCGCGCCAGCAGAACTGGGAACTGTTTACCGGGGCGATGTCCCCAGTCTTTCAGATGTTCCCCGGTTACAGGGTCGAATGTGGTTTCTTGCTTCATAATATTCACTCACTCAAACTCAGGCCCCGGCGACAAGGGATGAAGAAACAATTGGGAGGCCCGCCCCGCATCTGAATGGGCAGATACGTTTGCCGTCTGGGCGCCGGCACGGAGGGGAGTTGAACCCGATCGGCCTGTCCCTGTTGCGCCATGTAGTTCCTTCGGCATTCGCCGGAGTAATTCTTTCGTTTCTGGTCAGGCAGACAAGAGTTGGTGAGACAGCGCCCTTTACGGGCGCGGATCGTAAACAGCGATGTAGTCCCACCGGCATTCTGCCTGATGTTGTCAGGTCCCGGCGACAAATCGTGATGAGCAAATCTCTCCACCCGCTCTCTCCACTGAGCTCGCTGCAAGGAGCAACGTTGGGGCGTGAACCCAAATTGGCAGACCCTGTAGGCCCATCGGCATTCGCCGGGAGTTATCTGTCGGGTCAGGCGGACAAGTGATTTGTGAGACATCTGACAGAGTTCAAGGCTGTAGTCCCACAGGCATTCCGCCTGACCCGTTTTCATATTTCGATCTTTTCGATCTCGCCGACCCAGTGATCGGGGCCGGTTCGACCGGTGGCAAAGGCAGCGATCTGGTCAAAGACCGCATCCGAGAACCCACCCACGTTCAACACATCGGCGCCTGTCTGCGCCTGCGTGGTGCCGTATGGGGCGATGTCGATGCAGACCAGTTTGGCCTTCGGGTTGCGACGTTTGATCACTTCCCACTCGGTCAACATCGCGGTCCCCTGCCCGCCGCCGCGGGCATCAACCCAGGATTGGTTGTCGGACACGAACACCACCAGATCCGGCGCACGACCACGCTCGTTCAGCCATTTCAGCGGTGCGGAACAGTTTGTCCCACCACCGGCCAGAGAGGCCAAACGCTCGGCATTGGTCAGAATCGTGTCGCGCGGCTGCAGACGTACATTACGCACATCGAAGTCGAACGGCAGCACCTGAGACCCGCGGTTCACGCGTTGGAAGGACGCCGCCACCAGTGCCGCCACATCCACGTGACGAACAACCGAAGTTGCCCCAGGGCGATACCCGGTTACGGAACCGTTCATCGAGCCCGACACATCCGGACACACGACGACCTGACCCGCGACCTTTGGCACGTTCTGCAACGCGATTTCCATCGCATCATGCAGCGCGTCCACGATCTCGCGCGGCATATCCCCGGTCACGTTTTGCGCCGCCACCATCAACTGGTACGGAAAAGCACGTGCCTTGGCGATGGCCTGCGGGTCTCGCAGCAATGAGGCGATGTGATCCACGTTCTTTGCCACATCGAAAACGCCGTGACGCTGAAACGTGTTCAGGTTCTGCCGCACCATTTGCCACGAGCCTTTGCGCGCGATCTGCGCCCAGTGCTGTGGCGTCAGATTCAGCTGCGTCAGCATCTGAAACGGAACATCCGGCATCTGACCTTTCCCGGTTTCCCGGAACGCGATCCAGTCCTGCAGGGCCTGTGGCAGCCGCGCCAGATTGCACGGCCGCCCGACGATCCAGGCAAACAGCGCCTCCCGTTCGGCCGAGGCCGGTTTCGGGTGCACCATCTTGATCACGTCGGCCAGTGACGGGTCATTCCCGATATTGGCGTTCAGCAACGCCCGGTCAGGCGCGGCGTTCAGCCAGTTCTGCACCATGGCTTTCGGTGCTGACCCCAGAGACTTACGCCCCGTCTGACCCGACCGGATCACCTGCACAAAAGTACGCAGCATCTTGCCGTTGTCCACTACCCGGCCAAACGCCGAACGGAACAGCACCGGGTCACGCCGGGCCAGAATGGCCAGCAGAACCGCTGGCATATCCTTCATGTACCCCGACTGGCGGGCATAGATCGCCGTCTGCGCAAGAAACCTTGGCTCAACGGCCTCGGCCACATCCAGAACGTATTCCAGCTCTTCCTGCGGCGTTTGATAGAACATGCCCCCGAAAGTGCCGGTCACGGCGACCTGTGCCAGAGCATGGGCATCGGAATAAGCATATGCCGGTGCGCCATGCGCGTTCTTTGCAGTTGCCTTTGGCAGCAACCGGCCCTTGATCGATGCAAACACGGATTTGTTCGCCATTTTCTTGTCCTCGTTTTGTATGAGGAGGTTTTGCCATGGCGCGGGCATTGTGCGGAGAAAAATCCAATACAGACACAAAGCTTTGTTTTTAAATGATTATTTACAAATTTGAGCTTTATGGGTTGTTGTTTTAATATCCAGAATTATCGCTTCTTATAGAAAATGATAGCAATGAAGAACGTCATCATCGGATTCCTCGGCACCCAACTGGATATGGGCAAGAAACGGCGCTGGAAGCCGACGCCCAGCCTCGTCTCGCATGATCATTTTGACGTCGACCGACTTGAACTTCTGTATGACCGGAAATTCAATCGCCTCGCTCATCAGGTCAAACAAGAGATCGCAGAGCTGTCTCCTGAAACCGAAGTTCTGCTGCAGCAAATGGACCTGGCCGATCCATGGGACTTTCAGGAGGTCTACGGCAAACTGTTCGACTTTGCCCGAAGCTATGGGTTTGACGAGGATCGTGAGCAATATCACGTCCACCTGACCACCGGCACCCACGTGGCACAGATCTGCTGGTTTTTGTTGACGGAAAGCCGCCACATCCCCGCACGACTGATCCAGACCGGTCCGCCCGGACCGGACGATGACACACCCAAATTCGATATCATTGATCTGGATCTCAGCCGTTACAACGCGCTGCAGCAGCGGTTCGATCAGCTATCACGCGAATACAGTGACCAGTTGAAAGGTGGAATCGAGACGCGCAACAGGCAGTACAATGCCCTTATCGATCGGATCGAAGTGGTCGCCAGCAACTCGGACGAGCCGATCCTGTTGCTGGGCGAAACCGGTACCGGAAAAACGGAACTCGCTGAACGGATTTACAACCTCAAGCTTGATCGGCGCCGTATCAAGGGGCGGCTGGTTCACGTGAATTGTGCCACACTGAATGGGCCCGATGCGCAGGCGACGCTGTTCGGGCAGCGGCGCAGTTATCTGGGGCAGGCCGGATCAGAACGCGGCGGATTGCTGCGAGAGGCGGATGGCGGTGTGCTTTTTCTGGATGAGATCGACGAGTTGGGTTGGAACGAACAATCCGTCCTACTGCATGCCATTGAAACCGGGCGCTTCTACCCCCTGGGTTCGGACCACGAAATCACCAGCCGGTTCCAGATCATTGCTGGCGCCAATCGCGATCTGCATATGCTGGCCGCTGCCGGACAGTTTCGTCAGGACCTGCTGGCGCGGCTGAACATGTGGCACTTCAGGCTCCCTGCCCTGCGCGCGCGCCGTGAAGATATCGAAGCCAATCTGATGTTCGAACTCGCCCGGTCAGAACGCGCCCTCGGCACGCGGGTTGGCTTTAACGCAGATGCGCATGATGCCTATCTGAAATTCGCAAATAACCCCGCCACTTTGTGGCCCGGCAATTTTAGGGACTTTAGCGGATCGGTTAAACGCCTGTGCACCCTTGCACCCCGCGGACGGATCACCCGGGCTATGGTCGAGGATGAGATCCTGAACCTGCAAACCGGCTGGTCTGCTGCTGCCACGGACACCGATTTCTCGTTGGTGCGGAAGGTACTTGGCGAAGCCGCCAGCGATATCGACCCCTTTGACATGGTGCAATTGGCCAAGGTCATACACACCTGTCAGAACGCGCCCAGCATCAGTGCCGCGGGCCGGATGCTGTTTGCGGTGTCACGACAAAAGCGCAAAACTCAGAATGATGCGGATCGATTACGAAAGTACCTGCAGAAGTTCGGACTGGATTGGGACACTTTGACCATCGGAACATCTGGCTGAATTGTTCATCGTAACCTGAGTTTGGCGGAGTCCTAACGCGAGTCTGCAGATGCAGGTATCAGGAACCCTGCCACGCAGAAAAGCTCCGAGCGGAGAGCTGCCGCAAACAACCAAAAGATAACACAGACGTATTCCGGAACGAATCTGCATGAAACTTCGGGTGCCTATTTTCTGTCATGCGAGCCGAGAACCTCGCTGACAAAAAGGAAACACCATGAACTCCTCTATCCTAAAAAAAGTGGCGATTGCCGCTACATCTGGCCTGTCTCTTCTGGCGCTATCCACGTTCGTTTCGGCCGAACCAGCCGGGACAGAAAAAGTGATCTCGCCCTCCGTCCCGTTTGCCAAGGCAATGGAAATCGCAACCGGTGCTGCAGAAGGTAATCTGGTCGCGCTTGAAGTGGATCACTACGGCAACAGCCCTGTCTATGTTGCCGAACTCGAGAGCAACACAACTCACACGATGCTTCAGATCGACGGCGTGTCCGGCGAAGTGCTCGCTAACAATACGATCTCAGCAGCCTCCCCCGAAGCACTGCACGCGATGCTGGAGGAACTGGATCATGACGACGATGATGATGGTGATGATCATGACTTCGAACATGATGACCACGATGATGATCATTAAGTTCTAAACTTTTCAGGAGGTGATATACATTGCCTCCTGAACTTAGTTTTGGGTGCGATCAGGGTGAAACTGCTTCTACTCGAAGACAATTTGGAAATTACCCATCGGGTTGAGAAAGGCCTCGGAGAGGCCGGGCATTCTGTTGATTGCTTCGAAAACGGGCCTGATGCCCTTTTCGCAGCGACAACTCGTAGTTATGACGTGCTTATCCTTGACCGGATGGTTCCAGAACTTGACGGATTATCGGTTCTCAAAGCACTGCGTGCTGCCAAGAACACAACACCTGTGCTGATGCTTACGGCATTGAACGAGGTAACCGATCGCGTTGAAGGGCTAGAAGCTGGTGCCGACGACTATCTTGCAAAACCATTTGCAATCAGCGAGCTAACAGCACGGATAGTCGCGATTTGCCGCCGGTCCCAGGCCATACAGGCGAACGAAGAAACCACACTGAAATACGAAGACCTTGAACTGGACCTGCTCGCGCGGACCTGCCGCCGAGGTGATCAGATCATCGAGCTTCATGCCAAGGAAATCCGGTTGCTCGAGGTCTTTATGCGTAACAGAGGCCGCGTTTTAACACGCTCCATGCTTTTGGAGAAAGTTTGGGATATCAACTTTGACCCTGAAACAAATGTTGTGAATACAAACGTAAGTCGACTGCGCAACAAGATAGACAAACCCTTCAATACGGCATTGCTCAGAACGGTTCGCGGGGCAGGCTATGTATTCGGTGCTTAGAAAGCTCCTGCGCATGAGTGCGCTGCGAAACACCCTGCTTCTTGCGGCGGTGTTTCTTGCGATCATCCTGATCGCAGGCAGCATTTTGCGATTCGAGCTTACGCGCCAGGTCTTTGATGCGATCGATGATGATCTGGTTTTGAATGCGCAGAGGTTCGAGAGTGCGGCAACGGCATCCGGACCGGGCGATTCAATATTCAACAATCTGATTGCTGCACATTCCGGAGTATCCTTTGGATATCTGTCGGCCCTGGATGAGAATTTTGGCCCCGTCAGAAGCGTCGTCTTTGAGACACTGGGATTTCAAAATCTAACCCGGGCCGAACTGTTTCACGATCGTCGGTTCGCACCCGTGGATTCTGACAACTTCGAAGATCACGATACCTATCATGAGTGGGAAGATGATCCGGATCTGTGGAGAGTTCTGGTCACGGAAATAGGCCCGGATCGATTGGCGGTGTTCACTCCCATTCATGAAATCGAGGATGCTTTGGATCTGTTGCCCCAGATTATGTGGCCGATCACCATTGCCACTGTGATGGCGACGCTGGTTGTTGGGGTGTTTCTCGGGCTTGTTCAGCAGCGACGTATCAATCAAGTCCAAAGCGCATTCGAGCAAATAGCAATTGGCAACCTAGGCCATCGGATTCAACCTCAGTCATCACGAGATGACATGGACGACCTGATGCACGGCTTTGATGCCGCCGCGACCCGGTTGGAAACTTCTGTCCAACAGATGAGAGATTTTTCCCGCAATGTGGCACATGAGCTTCGGACGCCTCTAAGTGAACTGCACCTCGCACTGGACAACATTGAGGACGGCCCGGAGCAGGAAAAAGCGATTGCAAAGGTTGATAAAGTCATGCGTACGTTCGATGCCATCCTGCGCATATCGCGATTGTCGGCAGGTACCGACCAATCACATATGTCGCCGATAGACCTCAATGCGATAGCGCAGCAGCTATATGATCTCTACACGGACAGTGTGGAAGAAGCGGGGCAATCCCTGACGCTGAACCTTGGAAGTTGCCGAACCGTGACCGGCGACCGCCAGTTGTTGCTGCAACTCGGGTCAAACCTTATCGAGAATTCAATAAGATACGCAGGCGATGGCGCTCTGGTTTCAATCCAGACCGACGGCAACAGGTTGACTATTGCAGACACAGGACCGGGTATTCCTGCGAGAGATCGGGTGAATGTTCTACAGCCATTGTTCACATTGGATGGATCTCGTACGAGGCAAGGAAATGGCCTGGGATTGGCGCTCGTGAAAGCGATTGCCGATCATCACGGAGCGATTTTGGAGCTGTCTGAAGGGAAAGAAGGTGGGTTGACTGTTTCGGTTTGCCTGAATGAAAGCAGTTTAGCACCCCGAAACGGATAGCTGCGGCCTCTGCCACTTCGTTTAAGCGATCGTCTAACCCCATTCGATTGCTGGATACCCCCACATAACCTCATTTCATTTGGTATAGAGTTCCTCAGCTTTAGAACGAGGCAGCCAAGCTGGCTGAGACAGAACAGCCTGACCAGTGCTGGATGTTACATGGGCTGATATGCAGCCCCAGCTGCTGTCTCTACAACGATAGTCTTTGCCTCTAAAACTAGACCACTGTTTTGACTGCAAAAGCGGCCAATCATCCTCTTCCACTAGATAAACGGCGATGTTCAAAGATTTGGGCGTCTAGCGCCACCACAAGACTCTATTTTCGAAACATTTAGAATGTCACGTTGCGGTCAGATGCAACGCTTACTGAAAGATCTCAATCAGGGGCAACATGTAACGCTTACCGTTCACTATAGAAGGTGAATACGTTCCTTATTGCTTCGGAGTGCTTGCAGCGGCGATGGTGTGAACGCAAAAAACCTCGCGTTGTGCGAGGTTAAGTGTTTGATATCCGGCTTTAAAGTTTGGTTTCGGGAGTATGATTTGAACCTGTGCGCTTCAGGTTATGAGCCTGACGATGTGAAGACGTGGAGCAATTGATCCGGGGGATCAATTGTAGTCTGAACGTGTTGTACTGAGATTTTCTGACGCTGGTTGCGGGAGCAGGATTTGAACCTGCGACCTTCAGGTTATGAGCCTGACGAGCTACCGGGCTGCTCCATCCCGCGACACTTAGCGTTGGTCTACCGCCTATTCGGCTACTTGAGACCGGGTAGTGTTCTTTTCATCGTTTTAGAGAGACTGGGGATTTTTCTAGGTTTGGCGGTGACCTACTCTCCCGGGGCTTAAGCCCAAGTACCATTGGCGCGGCAGTGCTTAACTTCCGGGTTCGGTATGGGACCGGGTGTTTCACTTGCGCTATGACCACCAAACCAAGGAAAATCCCCGTCGCAGCTTTGCTGTGCAAAGCGCGACGAGTGGCAGGCAGCGTATTTGCGTGCAAATGCGCGTTGCCACTCGGTTGTTATGTCACCCCTTACGGGGTTTCACATCAATCAACGTTGTCCAACTCAAGGTCAGTGTATGCTTTTGATTTGTCTTTCCATTACTGGATCAAATCAAGCCTGTCGGGCGATTAGTACCGGTCAACTGAACGCATTACTGCGCTTACATCTCCGGCCTATTGACGTGGTGGTCTTCCACGGCCCTCAGGGAGACCTTGTTTTGAGGGGGGCTTCCCGCTTAGATGCCTTCAGCGGTTATCCTGTCCGATCATAGCTACCCAGCACTGCCGTTGGCACGACAACTGGTCCACCAGTGGATCGTTCACCCCGGTCCTCTCGTACTAGGGGCAACTCCTCTCAAGTCTCCTACACCCACGGCAGATAGGGACCGAACTGTCTCACGACGTTCTAAACCCAGCTCACGTACCTCTTTAAACGGCGAACAGCCGTACCCTTGGGACCTGCTCCAGCCCCAGGATGAGATGAGCCGACATCGAGGTGCCAAACACTGCCGTCGATATGGACTCTTGGGCAGTATCAGCCTGTTATCCCCGGCGTACCTTTTATCCGTTGAGCGATGGCCCTTCCACTCGGGACCACCGGATCACTATGGCCGTCTTTCGACTCTGCTCGACTTGTCAGTCTCGCAGTCAGGCTGGCTTCTGCCATTGCACTCAACGAGCGATTTCCGACCGCTCTGAGCCAACCTTCGCGCGCCTCCGTTACGCTTTAGGAGGCGACCGCCCCAGTCAAACTACCCGCCACGCAGGGTCCCGGATCCGGATAACGGACCGCGGTTAGACATCAAGAGTGCGAAGGGTGGTATCTCAAGGGAGGCTCCACAGGTACTTGCGTTCCTGCTTCAAAGCCTACCACCTATCCTGCACATCACAATCCTGATGCCAGTGCGAAGCTGTAGTAAAGGTGCACGGGGTCTTTCCGTCTAACCGCGGGAAGCCTGCATCTTGACAGGCAATTCAATTTCGCTGAGTCGATGTTGGAGACAGCGGGGAAGTCGTTACGCCATTCGTGCAGGTCGGAACTTACCCGACAAGGAATTTCGCTACCTTAGGACCGTTATAGTTACGG